>CAYJKG010000001.1:0-276824 GCA_964370685.1 uncultured Faecalibacterium sp.
ATGATGGTGCCCATTTTGAAGTAAGCTTATTCGCAACTAGTTGCAGTTGCGTAAACTGGGTATCTAATATATCAAAAACGCTCTCAATTTCACCTAATCTACGCTGATTATCTTTTTCAAGCACCTCTGGTTTTATTTGTACTTCAAACAAAATAAAGCAGCTACTAATAAAAATTAAAAACAAAACAATATAAGATAAAATATATTTAAACAAGGTTGATTTCATTAATACATCTCCGATTTTTTGTTATATCTGGTATTTATTGTATTATTATATGTCATACAAATTAAAGAAAGCCAACATCTATAATCTTTTCTTTTTTTAGTATACAGTACAAATTAGTAAAAATCAACAACTGCATATCTACAATACTTTTACAAATTTTGTTTTTGTTTAATTTTAAAGTTTTTCGACTTATTGACATTGACTTTATTATATTCAATTTTCTTTACCATGCTTTTAACATATTTAAAAGATAGCTTTTTTATTCGTGAACAAAACTATTTAAAAGCTATGCAAGAGCAAAAAACTCTAATGTCACCATACTGCACAGCATGTATAAGAAAGCTATTGCTATACTAAATTAAGCAATCCAATTAAATATGAACAGACAATTTAATCTATAACAGTTGCTGTTCTACCTATATCTAATGCTGCCGAAGTGATTTTTTTCCAGGTATTGCATCCACATACTCCGTCAACACTTAAACCTACTCTGCTTTGATAACCACGCAAGGAGGTTTCAGTCTTTGAACCAAAAATGCCGTCAAGAGTGTTACCAACAGGATATCCAAGCGCCGAAAGTGCATCTTGCAATACCAAAGTGTACACACCTCTAGCACCTCTGCGCAAGGTTGGGTAGCCACTTGTACCTCCACAGGCATATGGCCCTAAGCGCCTGTCAAAGTGCACCCATGTTGGTGTTAGTGATTGTGGCTCAACATATCCCCATGCACCACTGTTAACTGCGGCATTATAAATTGCATTGCGTGCAGTGCTTCCTTGGCTTTGCCCTACATCAAAGGCTACACCTGCATAATGCTGGCTACTTGTGCCGTGCCCACCTTCCCAAATACGCTTAAAAGCATAGCCTACTGAAATACCACTGCCATAACTGCGCCGTGTTAAATTCCATGCCTCCATTGTTGCAATAGTAGTCCAAAGTGTTGGGCTATCTGATGAACCTCTAAATTCTCGCACTTTTAAAGTTGTGCCATAACTATAAGGCATTGCATCATCTTCACCCAAAGTATATGTTAAAATGCGATTGTTGTAGTTATCATATAATAATAATTTAGCCATTGTTTCCTCCCCTTGCCCTAACTCGTAGCACGTTCCATGTTTCTCTATCAACTGCACCATGTGGACTTAAACCAGCCAAGTACTGAATAGTAGCAATAATTGCTTCTTCAATTTCGCTGTAAACCCCTGTTTCTTCTATAAAAGTTTCACCAAAATATAGTTTTGCATATTCATTTATCCAACCTTGTACTTTACGCACCATTGCGCCAGCACTTGTTTTACTTAGGCCAAAACCTGGATATTCGTCGTTTGTGTCAACCTCTGCAGCTGGGTCGGCATTCGCTAATAGTGCCAAACCTATATCATTTGCAGCATTCCAAGTAAGCTCATCAACAACACCTGTTTGCTCTAAACTAACAAGCTCTTGAAAAGATTTAGTTGCGTTTTCTAAATCCACATCAAAAAAAATACTCTTGCTTGGTTTAAACACGCTATCATAATAAAATGCAATGCGCCTTAACAAAACTGCAAAATATTCAACATTATCGCCTATATCACCTTTTTTAAGCTCTTGCCCTGGGTATGCTAGATTTATTATGCTACGTGTAGGCCCTGATAACCTCAAACGTGCGGCTGCATCATACAGTGCTGTCCATGTTGCTGTACCAACTATACCATCTGCAACTAAACCCGCAAAACGTTGAAACGCTATAACAGAGCTCTCTGTACCAGCTCCAAAATTGCCATCAATGCTAAGTGTTGGTATGCTAGGCTCATATGCTGCCATAATGAATAAATAATATTGTAGCTCTTTCACTGCGGTGCCTGTGCTACCCTCACGCAGTGTCCCTGGAAAATCCCCTGGGCGAGAATTTGGTGAGAGTAAGTCGTTTGTTATATCCACATAAACACTATAAAGTTTATCCCAAGTTAATGCGCCAACAACACCATCATCTGTTAAACCGAAATACCTCTGAAAAGCCTCTACTGCGCTTTGTGTACCATTGCCAAAAATGCCGTCCACACTAAGGTTATTAAGCGCAGAGTAATTTGTTTTTGCAATGCGCAACCAAAACTGAATTTGCTTTACATCATCACCGCTATCTCCATTGCGTATAGGTGTGCCTGGGTAGGCATTAGCTGTGCCGTTATCGTTTAAAATATCCTCATATTCTTCATAAAGTTTGTTCCAAGTGTTTTCACCAACAACACCATCAGCAACAAGTCCAAATTTATTTTGAAAAGCTATAACTGCATTTTGCGTACCTGTGCCAAAAACACCATCAACGCTAGGTGCTGTTAAATCGCTATAATATCGTGCTACCGTATCTAGCCAAAATTGCACTTGTTCCACTGCTGCGCCACTTGAACCAACACGTAAAACTGTGCCACCCCAATCTCCTGGTGATAAATCTCCGCCTGATTCCGTTTCGCCCTCACTAGTTAGTTCGGCTAAATCTTTAACTGAAACATATATATAACTTATTTTATACCAAGTTTGTCGGCCAACGATGCCATCAGCGGTTAAGTTAAATTGGCTTTGAAACTTTTGCACTGAACTTTTTAGCGATGCGCCAAAAATGCCATCTGTTGTTTGTGTACCAAATGCTGGGTAATCTTTCGCAATGCGATTTAACTGGCGCTGTAATGTGTACACAGCCGTGCCAGTGTCGCCCTCTTGCAGTGGCGTGCCTGGATAACTTTCTGGTATTGATTGTATGTTATTTGTACGAACTATTTCTATATCATCTCCGTAGTAAAATTTTAGTATTTCAAGTGCGTTTTTGCCTTCGTCAGCAAGATCTACTGTCCCCCACTGCTTTAAACCTGGGCACGAAACACTTTTGCCATCACAATATTCAGAGTAATAAGGGTTAACTGTGCCCGTTTGACGTATATAAGTGTTGAAAATATCATCAGTTAGTGTTTCCATTATTTCAAATGGTGTGCGCCCCTCTACAAAATACTGGTCATAGCTTGTGGAGTTTGTAATGGTGTAATCGTAACCTTTGCTAGGATACCACTCGGTATACACCCTATTTAACACAATACTTATTTGGCAATGTATATTTGCGCGCAAAGATTGCTCAGGCCATGTTGGATATACCTCACTAGAGGCAACGTTTGCAATGTAATCTCTAAAAGATACAGTTACATCTCTAGCTGTCGCTGAGGGTTTGCCAAGGTGAACTATAACATTAGTTGGTATAATTACATTTTGTAATACGCGCGTATCCAGACCATCATCAATAGGCGCTGGTGCGCTGCCGCTATCTCCTGAAAATAAACTATGCACTGGTATAACCGTTGGCGTTTCTAAAATTGGCAAAATGTCATCCGTTGCTATAACCATTTGCAACGGTGCTAATGTTAATTGGCAAGCAAAAACTTGCACTTGCTGAATTGTTACTGTTCGATATCCCTCTTTAAATGCAGTTATGTTACAAGTTGCATATGGCAAAATAGTTTCGTTATTTTTATCTAGCGAATACTGCACATCTGGAGCGTCAATTTCTATAATAGGTGCGTTTCCCTCGCTATCAGTCACAACTTGCTGAAAAAAATCCCCCGCTGTAATAACAACGGTAGCATGTGGTATTGGTGCTGAATATCGAGAAGCAAAAGTTTGGATACGTAAAGTTCCTTTGGACATAATACACTCTCCTTTATATCAAAATAGGTCTTACGTCAGTGTATTCACAAAGTATAAAAAATGAAACCATTAAAAAAAAATAAAAAAAATTTTCCAAAATGCTTGACAAGCCTGAATATATATGATATTATATCCCTCGCAGCAACCCGAAGGATTTCAGAAACGTGCGCCTATAGCTCAGCTGGATAGAGCAACTGCCTTCTAAGCAGTAGGCCGGGGGTTCGAGTCCCTTTGGGCGCATCCTTTCATGGTGCCTTTTGTGTAGTTGGTTAACACGTCAGATTGTGGTTCTGAAGATCGTGGGTTCGAGTCCCATAAGGCACCCCACCAAGAGCGATCATCTATGCAAGTATATGCATCGCTCTTTAATAATGCGCTGTCGCCAAATGGTAAGGCACTAGACTTTGACTCTTGTATCGTAGGTTCGATTCCTACCAGCGCAACTAAAAAAAGACAGCTTATGCTGTCTTTTTTTATTGTGTAGTTATTTCACTAAAAGTGAAAACTGCACAATAATTTTTTTATTAATTTTTCAGAGTTTTTATGAAATACTATACAAATGTATATTGTTTTAATTATTATTTTTAGTAAAATAAAAATATCTAACTTTTAGTTATATTTATTTAGTGACTTTATGTTAAAAATGTGATATATTATTACAATGTAGATATAATATATGCAAATATTGATTTATGCTTATTAATCAATGCGGGATTGCATAAATTAAAATATAGCTATACAATTACAAACTCAAAACAACTCAAAATAAACTAAAGAGGTTATCATGAATCAAAAGGTATCTAGATTTAATATCATTTATTTTTCTCTTTTCGTACTTTTACCATTAATCATATATAGTGCTATGATTTTTGCTGGGTGGTATTATTGGATATTAGAATTATTAATTGCAGGTGGTATAGTGTTTTTGCTATACAATTTATTTGCATATAAAATAATATCAAAAATACAACGTTATACAAACGAAAAGCAACTTAATGATATGGGATTCATACAAAACTTTGCCTATAACGAAAAAACATCTAATTTATATATTGATTTAAATACATCTAGAGTTGCAATGTTCTTCTTTTTTAATCCTAAACTACAATTTGTTTCCCCTGAAGTTTTCAGTAAGTTTAAAATTAGAGATTTTAAATCTGGTGTAGGTGTTTTTGCGGGAACTAAAAATGTTGCTTTTGATTTTAAAATTGAAGATAGCCGGTTTAGATTTTACACATTTACATCTAACGCTAGATGGAAAATGACATCTAACTATGTAGTTGATGCTATTTCAGAGGCCGAGGAAGTTATTAGCTTTTTTGAAGAATCAAAACAAAAAAAAGCTGAACTTGCCAAAAACACAACAATAGTTAAAGAAAACCTATCACACGATAAACCAATTTTAACTGAAAAAAGCACAACTGCCGAAGAAAACGAAAGCAAAAACGAAACTGAGCTAGCTAAATTGAGTACAGTGCAAGACGTTGAGATAAAACCATCACAAGTTAGCATAAAAAGCCAAAAAACAGAAACTCTGCCTGAATTAAAAGAAAACTCAGATAGTACACAAACTAATAAGGCGCAAACCAAGCTAAAAATGCCAACTAATTCACAAGAAACACCAGAGCAAACGCCCGTTTTAGATGAATTACCAAAGTTAGATAAACTACCTACACAAAATGCCACAACGCAGACCACAGAACTACCTGTATTGGATAAACTGCCAACACACGAAGAAGAAAACACAAAAGAAAAAGCATTAATATCATAATAAAACTTATAGAGGATAGCACTTTGCTATCCTCTATTTTTAAACTTTTTATTAAAAAATTTAAAAACCCTTGATTTTTTGCTCAAAAAGCGTTATATTAGCAGTCGTAAGATTTGAGTGCTAATGTAGTATTTACACACATGCACAATTAAATAATATTAAAACATGAAACGAAGAGAGGTTATAACATGGCAATTAAACAATTTAAAGCTGAAAGCAAAAAATTGCTTGACTTAATGATTCACTCCATTTACACAAACAAAGAAATTTTCTTGCGTGAGCTTATAAGTAACGCTAGTGATGCACTAGATAAACTTTATTTTAAAAGTTTAACAGATACAACTGTTGGCCTAAACCGCGAAGAATTTAAAATAAGTCTAGCTCTTGATAAAGAAAACCGCATTATCACACTTTGTGATAACGGCATCGGTATGACAAAAGAAGAGCTAGAAAGCAACCTTGGCACTATTGCAAAATCTGGTAGTCTTGATTTTAAAACAGAAAACAAAGATGAAAATATTGATATCATAGGCCAATTTGGTGTTGGTTTTTACTCAGCCTTTATGGTTGCAGACCATGTAACTGTTATAAGCAAAGCCTATGGCTCTAACGAAGCGTGGAAATGGGATAGCAAAGGCGCAGAGGGTTATACCCTTACTCAAACCGAAAAAGCCTCAGCAGGCACTGAAATCATTTTACATGTAATGGCTAATACAGAAACCGAAAATTACGATAAGTTTGTTGATGAAAATGGCATAGTTGCAATTGTTAAAAAATACAGTGATTACGTGCGCTACCCTATTGAAATGGAGCGTACAAAATCCCGCATGAAAGATATGCCACAAGACGCACCAGAGGACGCAAAACCTGAGTACGAAAGCTACCAAGAACTTGAAACACTAAACAGCATGGTACCAATTTGGAAAAAATCTAAAAGCGAAGTTTCTGACGAAGAATATAATAACTTTTACAAAGATAAATTCCACGATTTTACAGACCCTGCTCGCGTAGTTGTTTCACGCACTGAAGGCACAGCAAACTACAATGCGTTGCTATTTATACCATCAAATCAGCCATATGACTACTACACCAAAGAATACGAAAAAGGGCTTGCTCTTTATGCCTCTGGTGTTATGATTATGGAAAAATGTGCTGATTTATTGCCTGATTATTTCAGCTTTGTTAAAGGCATAGTTGATAGCCAAGATTTAAGCCTAAATATTAGTCGTGAAATGTTGCAGCAAGATAATCAATTAAAATTAATCCACAATGCACTTGAAAAGAAAATAAAAAATGAGTTACGTTCTTTATTAAATAATGATAGAGAAAAATATGAAGCTTTTTGGAAAGCTTTTGGCCGTCAAATTAAATTTGGTTGCTACTCTGATTACGGCATGCACACCGACCTTTTAAAAGATTTGCTACTATTCTGGAGCGCAAAAGAGAAAAAACTTGTTACCCTTGAAGAATATGTTTGCGCAATGCCAGAAGAACAAAAAGTAATATACTTTGCAGCTGGTGATTCCACTGAGCGTTTAGCAAAACTACCAGCCGCCGAATTAGTGCAAGAAAAAGGCTACGACCTATTACTTTTAACTGATGATGTAGATGAATTTTGCCTACAAATAATGCGCGCTTATAACGAAAAAGAGTTTAAAAACATCAACAGCGGTGATTTAGGCCTTGAAAGCGAAGAAGAGAAAAAAGCAGCCGAGGAAATAACCACAGAAAGCAAAGATTTATTTGAAGCTATGAAAGAAGCTTTAAATGGTAAGGTTAGTGCTGTTAAAGTTTCATCTCGTTTAAAGGATCACCCTGTTTGCCTAACTAGTGCAGGCGCTCTTTCCATAGAGATGGAAAAAATACTTGCCTCACAACCAGGTGCTGAAAACATGGGTATGAAAAGCGAAAAAGTGCTTGAACTTAACACAAACCACGCTGTTTTTGCAACGCTAAAAGCTGCACAAGAATCCGGCGATACAGATAAAGTTTCAAAATATGCACAAATTTTGTTTGCACAAGCGCAGCTTATTGAAGGCTTGCCTGTAGATGACCCTATTGCTTACGCTGATGCCGTTTGCTCTTTAATGGGCTAATTTAGCTAAGTAAAATAACTTTAAAGTAACACATAAACAAGCTACCCTCGCCATTAAGCAAGGGTAGCTTGTTTTATTTAAACTTATTTATCTGTTAGGTACACAAAAAATAAACATCACCTTCTGTGTTTGCGTTTATAATTGAGGTTTCTACCAACAGAAAATACAACAGGGAGAATTAACACAGCAAAAATAGCAATTACTATCCAAGTTTGAGCTTCTAACATAAAATACCTCACTTTCTAATAATAAACAAGTGCGAACAACTCGCTTTTTACACAAATATTTTAAACATTTACATGTATATTATAACACAAACCACAACTCAAAGCAAGTTAAAATTATAGCATAAAATTTGGTATATTTTACCTATGAGCAAAATATCACATACAATAGTTTTTATTTTTAAATTTAACGCAATTTAAACGTTTTAGGCGCAACTTTATACGCAATCGGTATTGATATTAAAATATAAATAACGCTAAAGGCACTAACAGCTAAACCAAAAATTAAAGGTGGTGGATCGCTGCGCATTGCAAAAAAACAAACTAAATATGTAACCGTTTTTATTATAGAATAAACCGGATTTTTCATCTGTATATCTTTATCGTATGGCTGAAACAAGTAATAAACCACGAGGCTGTGCACACTAAAAAAAGTTGATAATGCCATAACAGTAAAAAACAGCAATGCATATTCATAAACTTTTTCTGTACCGCCTGAGGCAAACAAAACTAGTGGCAAACCTACAGCAATAGGCATACTTTGCATCCAATCCATAAAAACAACTGTTTTTAACCTAAGTGTAAACATCGCTAAAATTGCTTTTGGTTTACGATAAAAGCGAAACAACAGCATTTCACTATCGCAGTTTGTAAACATCATAGCTACAATGCGCTCACCACAGTTTAAAAAACACATCATATATGCTACCATTGGTAGCAATGGCACTATAAGCACATTAATTATAGCGTTAAAATCTGGCAAAATAAAACATGCTACTATCGCCATAATAATAGCTAAGCACTCACCTATTATAAATTTTTTTGTGGTTTCTGCTAAAAGACCTTTGTGACGTTTTACAAAACACTCTGAAAGTAGCGCATAACCATTTTTATTAATATCTATTTTTACATTTGCTTTAATATGTTTTTCAGCGCTTTTGCGCACAGTAATTTGCGCTGCTCTTGTATTAACGTCCATAATTGCATCGTACTCTTTATACATTGCTCTGTATAGTTTTAAATATACTTTACAGTTTAAAATATATTTAAAAGCAAACACTGCACTAACTGCAAAAGCAAGTGCCATAATTGCAACCACCACTGCGTTAAATGCTATATTTAAACATGTTAACAATGCACCAACTGCACATAAACCAGCACCAATAGCAACTTCGGTATGGCTATATTTCAATTTATAATAGCTGTCTGATTTTATCCTAAAGCAAATTTTTAAAGCTCCGCCTATTAATTTAACCGAGATTAAAATAACAAGCAATGAAATTATTTTTATAGCACCCAAAGCCCTAATTTGAGGCATTAACAAATAAATCGGCAAAAAACCTATAAAAGAGGACACTAAAAACTGAAAAAAGCACTGAAAAAACACCTTATTTGCGTTCATTTTCAAATAGATAATTGCATATTGCAAATCCTTTTTAGGCTCTACCACAAAACAATTAGTTATGCCACCTGCAATAGTGCACCATAATAACATGTTTAACAAAACTTCGCTAGAACTTAAAGTAACCCAGCTTACATCTAACAAATTTAGCACCAGCCACAACAAAACTGCAATATAAACAAACTTAAACAAAAATATTCTTACTATCTCATAGCCTATGTTAAACACTGATACAAGATTTTTCCAAGTTGAGTTTGAATATAAACTATATGGTATATGCACACCAATAAAAGGCAAGCGTTTTAAATAATATACTATACTATTTGCTCTATATGTGTTTTGTATTGAGTACAGCGTTTTAAAAGTTTTATTCATCGCCTGAACCTCGTTTTAATATTTCAATTACCTTCTCTTTATTTTTTGGCACTTTAGTTAGCACTCCTTCTGATAATATTACAACCTCATCGCAAAGCTCCATTGCAAGCTCCATAATATGTGTTGAGAAAATAATTATATGATCCTTTTTTATCGATATCAAAAACTTCTTCATTTCATCTGCAACAACTACATCAAAAGATGTTAGTGGTTCATCTAGCAAAAGCACTTTCGGCCTTGTAATAAAATTTGCCAGCATCTGCATTTTGTTTTTCATACCCAGTGAAAAACCTTTTAACAACCTGTCTTTATCTTCTTGTTCAATGCCTATCATATCTAAATATTCATCTACCGTTTTAGTCTGTGTTATCTTATCTTTATTAATATCAACAAAAAATTTTACAAACTCCCGTGCAGTTAAAAAACTTGGCACTGACGGTGTTGATAAAACATAACCTACGTCATCTATAGCCAGTGGTGCATTTAAATTATCTTCTCCCAAATAAAAAGAGCCTGAATCAACTTCAACATCCTCGTTAATGCAGTTAAAGAGTGTCGTTTTACCCGAACCATTTCTGCCTAACAGTGCATAAATTTTACCTTTTTCAAATGTAAAATTCGCACCATTTATTACATATTTTTTATCATATGATTTAACTACGTTTTCAATTACTAGTTTCATAACACACCTACAACTTTCAACATATTTTGTAATTAATGAATATTTTTATAAATTAATTTCACTTAAATATATTCATATTATATCAAAAACACTTATTAATGGCAACAATTAATATTTGACAAAGCAATAATAAAAAAAACAAATCACTTAACATCGCCACTGTTTTATGGCAAATGTTAAGTGATTTGTTATGTTTAATTATATATTTTTAACTGTTTCAGTAATAATTTTAACTGTTCCATCGCGCAATGTTATTTCTGCGCTCCAAACATCGCCATTTTTAGTTTGCACACCTGTTTGTCGCCAGTTGCACTCGTAATTCATCATAAATGTTTCGTCATAGCAAGTGTAAACATGTTCGCCGTTGCAATAAAAACGCACAAAATCAACTTTTTCAGGGTAAAGGGAGGCAACCCTTATAAAACGTTCATTATTGCAATGCATATGCTCTTCCATACCCTGTAGGTAATATTGGTTTTCTTCTGGTATTTCTTCTTGCTCAATACCTAGCATTTCTGCCATGCGATATGCAAAAAATTCGTCCTCACCTTTAGTAATTTCCCAATAGGTTGGGGGTTCTTGCTTTGTCATATTATTATAATAACCCCATGATACTGCAAGCTCCTCACAAACTGTTATTTGCCCTATTGCTGGTGAATCTTCATTTATGACAATTGGGCTATCAGGGCAAAATCTCCTTGCTGTTTTAAGCAAATTATATAATTTACCTCGGCTTTGTCCGTTGCCGTGTAGTAATACAACATCACTAGCTTTGCACACTTCTTCGTTAATACTACCACCTCCTGGACTACAGCCAACTGGTAACCCACCAGAGTACTCTTTTGCAATATCAATTAAAGCAACCATTCCTTGTGCTTCTTGAACTATAGGATAATTTTCAAAAGGTTTTATGTTATATTCATTTGCAACCTCAATAATAACATTGGTATATGATTTTTCTTTTAAATAACTAGACATAGTTTTTACTGCATTTATTACAGGCTGTGCACCGGCCATCAATTTGATATTTTCGCAATATAAAAAACTAACCATTACAATTATGCCTATTTCATCACAAGCATTAATTAATCTATCTAAACGCTCTAAATAAGCGCTATCAACACTTTTACCATCAGAAGAATATGGATTATTTACCAAATTGCACCCTTTAATAGTAAAGCATGAACCACCACCTTGTACACCAACCGTTATTGCACGCAAACCCTTTGCATACCATTGTGGCAATGCCTCAATCAGCTCGTTTGTGTTTGTATCAGGGTCAAATGTTTTGGCGTATCGGTTAAATTGTTCACGGTTTTTGCTATCAAAAATACCTTGTATCATGCGACTATTCATAAGCATACCATGATATTTAGGGTTACAATTTGCTATTTCGGAGTAAATTAAATCCCCATTAATGCGAAACCTTGTACCGTCAATAGCTAGTTTTGTTTTTGCCATGATTAAATCTCCCTTTTTTAATTATTATTTATATTTCATCTTCTACTTTATATTTCAAAGATGTAACTTTTGTTTGTGACTGTGTACCATCATCTACAAAAACGCCTAGCATAACCCCTGTGAAACTCATGACGCTTACCTCCGACGATAAATGCCTTGTGTAACCACTTGCAATAGGGTTTTGTTTTGCTTTTTCTGTGGTTTCACCAAAACCAAAATAGTATTTAATACCATCACTCCATATTGCAAGCACTACATCTGTTTTATCATAAGGTACACTTGCAACTACATGTTTCATATCATCAAAGCACTTATATACCTCTACTGCTTTGCTGTTATAGTAAATATCAAAATGTCTTGTGTTATCATATAAAACGCTTAGACCCACACGCGAATTATCTTTAAATTCAGTTGAAAACTTCGCACTGCACTCACATTTAAACTGATTTTGCCTAAATGCTATAAAACTAGGCGTACCCATAGTATCTAGGTTTGTACCGTTGCCTTTTAAAAACAGTGCATTATTTAAATAATAAGGCACTAGCGAGCGATTGCGCAAAAACATATATCTATAATCTAAATTTTCAGCATTAAATTTATCTTCAAAGTTCCATGTAACAGTTGTTATTGATGCTGGCAAATTATTACATTGCATATTTTCAGTTACAATTTCACTGTTATTAATTATGGGGAAAGCATCTTTTTTCCATGTGACAGGTGCTAGGAAAGTTTCTCGCCCTAAATGATGAAAATAATTTTCGCTTATCCTAAACGCTAAAAAAACTGCCCACCAATTGCCATTTTTATCCTCTACTAAATCCATATGTCCTGTGCCGTGTATTTTAGTGTTAACTATTTCCCTATGCGTAAAAATAGGGTTTTGTTGTGCAGGTTCATATGGGCCGTAAATATCTTTACTGCGCGCCATAGTTACCATATGCCCCATAGCTGTGCCACCCTCGGCAAGTAATACATAATACCAGCCATCTTTTTTATAAATGTGAGGCCCCTCTGGAAAACGCCCGCCAATACCACCCCAAAGTTCACGCTTTTCCGTTAAGCACTCCCCTGTTTTTATATCTATTTCCGCAATAAGAGTGGTTTGTATCCCCTCTACCATTTTTGATGTAGACATATAATAAACTTTACCGTCATCATCAAAGAAAATACTCGGGTCTATTCCTGGAAAGTCAACTAAAATAGGTTTTGACCACGGACCTTTTGGATCCGTTGCTGTAACATAAAAGTTACGTATACCTGAAATATCTGTGGTTGTCATGTAAAAAATACCCTCGTGGTAACGTATTGTTGGTGCATAAATACCACCACTGTTTTTACAACCTTCTAATCCTAAGTAGCTTTCCTCTGTAATGCAAAAGCCTATTTGCTCCCAGTTCACTAAATTTTTACTATGCATAATTGGCACAGCTGGAAAATACTCAAAAGTGCTGTGTACCATATAAAAATCATCGTTTACACAGCAAATGCTAGGATCTGGGAAATATCCTGGTACTATTGGATTTTTATAATTCATTTTAACTCCTTTTTAACGAACGCAGTTTATATTAGATGATAATATTTTATTTCTGATTTTAATTTTATTAGTTAGTTTTGAAATACTTTGAGCATAACAAATATGCTACTATAAAAGCACCAAAGTTAAACGTTACGCTTTAAACCACATAAACAGCTCCACCTAATGTTATAAAACATCAAGTGGAGCTTATTTATTTTAATTACCAGTAAAGGTTCCAGTCCATTGTTAATCGTGTTAATGCTTCAAGATAGAAGTAATCACCCCAAGTGTTGCATTCGTCAACGCCTCGGTTACGGCATGGGTTAAATTCAGAAGCACGTGCATAAGTGCCATGTAGTAGCAAACCGTTTGAAACGGCTAAATCGTCATTTGCACAGTGTGTAATAAGCGCTTTTAGCAAACGATCTGCAAGTTTTATGTATTTTTCTGCCTCATCTTTTTCTAAGTATTTTGCCATTTCGTACATACCACAAACAGCTATGGCACTAGCGGAGGAATCACGTGGTTCATCGCTACCTGTGTCAAAGTCAAAATCCCAGTATGGTACTAAATCTTCTGGTAAATGCTCTAAGAAGTAATCTGTTACACGGCGGAACATACCAATATATTGCTCATCTTTAAGGTATTTATAGCTTAGTGCTGTGCCATAAATTCCCCATGCTTGGCCACGGGACCAAGCAGAGTCGTTGCGGTTTCCTTGGCGTGTTATACCAGTAGTTGGCTCACCTGTTTGCATATCAATATAGTGCGTATGATAAGTAGAGTTATCCTCACGTAACACGCATTTCATTGCTGTTTTAATATGATTTTCTGCTTTTTCGGCATATGATGTATCACCTGTAACCTCACTTGCCCAGTAAAGCAAAGGTAGGTTTAATAAGCAATCAATGATTAACCTATACTCAGCTGGATCGCCTAAAGTGCCCCATGCTTGCAAAAAATTACCTACGTCACGATAGCGAGAAGCTAGGTTATCAGCTGCAAGTATCGCCGCTTTTTTTGCATCTTCGCTACCTGTTAATTTATACGCAGCCACGCAAGAAAGGCTATATAAAAAGCCCATGTCGTGATTATTTACAGCAATGCGGTTTTCTATACGGTGCAAAAATGATTGCACTTGAACCTCTGCTGCTTTGCGGTAGCTTTCATCGCCAGTTAGTTCATATGCAAGCCATAATTCGCCTGTCCAAAAACCAGTTGTCCAGTCATCATTTTCAACTTGGGGGTAAAAGCCGCCCTCAGAGTTACACTTAGGGAATTTTTCAGTATAATCTGGTAAAATTGCACTTATGATTTTAGTAGCACCTTTTATTGCATTTGCAACATCGCCTTGCTCTAAAGTTGGGTAGCTCATAATTTTTTCAATACTTTGTGCCATAGTATACTCCTATTACATTTAGCATTTTTAGTTCGAAAAATCTACTAAAAATGGATCATTTGTTTTCTTTAAATATTTTTCAAGTTTTTTATTCCAATTTGCTAGTTCATCTTCTGAAAGTTCAATTGGATGCAATTGGCAAGGATCGTTTACATTATCAAAAAGTTCACGCCTTGATTTTTCACCATATTTTACACCATTGTATGCATGGAATGTATGTGTTTTTGTGCATATCCCTCGCCAACCAAAGCATTTGTTGTATAAGCCTTTATCTCTAAAAGAGTTTACAAGGTTTGGCATACCTGGGAACATACAAATAAATGCATCTTCTGGTTCGTTTTGCATTTGCTTGCCACGTATTATGTTTGCAAAACTTATACCTTGCACTGTATCTGGTATTTCTATATCTAACAAATCTAGCAATGTTGGCATATGGTCTTGGCTTGAAAAAAGTGCATCACTTTCACCAGTTGTTCCCGCTTTAATAATAAAAGGTATACGTATGCTTTCTTCGTAACAATAATTTTTGCCATAAAGTCCATGCACACCCATACAATCACCATGATCAGCTGAAAGCACTATTATGGTGTCGTCATACAAATCGTTTTCTTTTAAATACGCTATAATTTTGCCAAAGTTATCATCTAACCCTTCAACAGCAGCTATATATTGCCTGTGCTCTGTTATGTAATCAGGGTTATTTTTAAATTCCTTTGGCACACTTTCTTTAAGTTTAATCTTTCTATCTTTAACTTTATCATAGTATTTATCAGGCACTTGCTCATAAGGGCTATGTGGTGGGTTCCAAGAAATAAACATGTTAAATGGTTTTTCTTTATCCCATGTATTCTCCAAAAAGTCCAGTGCAACTTCTGTTTCAACTTCTGGCGACCATTTTTGTGTATGCGTAATTCGCTCAGGATCAGAGCCTGTCCAGTAATGTGGATTCATGTGTTTATCCATCGCACCATATGAGTACCAAAAATCTATATGATGGCGGCGTTCACCCTCTGGTGTGTATGCATCCCAACCTACACAGCCACTACTTGGATTTTCACTAAAATTTAAATCACTACCATCTAAATGCCATTTGCCAAGATACGCTGTATGGTAGCCTTTCTCATGCAAAACATCAGTAATTGTCACTTCTTGTGGTTTTAACATTACAATTTCATCTAAACCAATTTTGCTATTAGTCCAAAAACCACAGCTAAAAGGATACTTGCCAGTTAGCATTGCCGCACGATGTGGCGAGCAAAGTGGATATGTACTAAGTGCGCTATTAAAATCGAAACTTTCTGCGTGGAAAGCATCAAAATTAGGTGTAATATAATTTTCGTTACAATAACCAACTGCGTCTGCGCTCCATTGATCTGCAAAAATGTAAAGTAAATTCTTTTTTTTCATCTAAATACCTCGCTAATAATTCCGAGTAACAAACCTAAATATATAATTTTTTTGTAATTTGTTAGAGCGAAATGGATACTTTTATTGCGGCATCAACATTTTTTACACTATTTTTTAACTTTTTTGAGTATAACTTATTTAAATTGCTTTGTCTATATATCAAATGTTTTACTTTTTGGAAAATGGTTGCATTGGTGCAGCGTCACCTTTATGGTTATGATAACCAAGCTCATGACTACGCCATTTTTCAGCCGCATAATATTCCATGTTTTCAAATGGGTCGTTCGTTTGTTTTATAGCTTCGTTTAACAAAGTTTGCATATGTTCAAGTTTTGTTTTGTAGTTTGCGTTTTGTGCAATATTTGTTTTTTCGTAAGGATCATTTTTTAAATCGTAAAGTTCTTCGCCATTTTGCTCTAAATATCTTACATATTTAAAACCATCACTAACAATCATGCGCCCTGGTGAAACAGTAAAACCCCACTCTGTATGCCACTGCGAAAGTACGTATTCAGCTTTTGGTGCTTCACCTTTTGTTATTGAGGCACACAAACTTTCACCACGTAGACCATTAGGTATTTCTATATTTGCATAATCGCAAAGCGTGGGGAATAAATCTAAAAGTGAGGTTAAACCTTTAATTGGCTTTTTGCTATTTTTTACGCCTTTACCGCTAAAAATAAATGGCACACGTGTTACTTCTTCATAAAAATCAACTTGCTTTGTAACACGCCCACGTGATGTCATGCTATCGCCGTGGTCTGCCATGAACACTACAAGTGTATTTTCCATATCTATGCTTTGTTCTAACTGTTTTAAAACAATACCAACTTCTTTATCCATCATTGCCATGTATTCATAGTAAGCGGCTAAATAATGGCGGAAATTTTCTCTAGTCCAGCCTGCAGTTTGTGCTTGCCTATTATGCGAGCAACAAATATATTGCACTGGTAAAGGGCGGTTTGCTATATCATCAAAATCAAAGTTATCTGGCAATTCTGGCAAAATTCCGTTATATGGTTTATCTGTATGCTCACCTTTATTATCACCTATCCAGCCACATATTGTATGCGGATTAACGTAATCAGTTACTAACAATAATGGTTTTTCACTTTTACGGTTTTGCAAATATTCTACTGTTTTTTCGGTTGTGTAGTAATCAGCATACGTATCCATGTTTACATAAATGCCGCTTTCAGAGGGTTTAACAATTTCATCTTCACTTGCGCATGTAAAACCTCGCAAAGCACCTGCGTCATGTTTTTTGCCAAAGTGCACTGTGTCGTAACCAGCGTTATTAAAGCACTCGCCAAGCGTAGGTGTTTCGTTAGTAACTTCACTCACTGGGTAGTTTTTACCATTGGATAAAACATCTATTTCGTGCGGATATTTGCTTGTCCAAAACGAGGCACGCGCTGGCTGGCACAACGGACAAGGAGTGTAGCAACTATCAAAAAATGTCCCGCTTTCAGCAAGAGTGTCTATATTAGGTGTTTTTGCGTAAGTGTTGCCGTAGCATGGCAAAGCATTCCACGTTAATTGGTCGGCCACAAATACAATTATATTAGGCTTTTTCATATAAAAATCCTCTCAATAATAAAAGGGCCATGGCGCTCAACAAATAGTTTGTGCCATAGCCCCATATTTTATATTT
The DNA here is from genome assembly GCA_964370685.1 of uncultured Faecalibacterium sp. Lineage (GTDB taxonomy): Bacteria > Bacillota > Clostridia > Oscillospirales > Ruminococcaceae > Faecalibacterium. Next base: position 17,884 of record CAYJKG010000001.1, read on the forward strand.
GATTTTTAATAACTATTTTAATTAGATATTAACACAGTTATTATTGTGTTGCAAGCCATGTTTCGTATGCAATTTGGTTAATTTCAATTGCACGCTCGATATCTCTATCTTGTAGCTCTTGGATAAATGCATCATAATCGTCTTCAAATTTAGAAGTACCTAGCATCCAGCCTTGTAGTTTTTCGTCAACATAAGTACGGATAGGTGTCATGATTTTTGTGTATTCATCAGCAACTTCTGGTGAGTAGCTTAATTTTAAGCGGCCATCAGCATATGGTGCTTCACCTTCACGGTACCATTCACGGTGGCTATCGTATAACTCTGTAGCTTTTTTAGCCTCAGGGTTCATGAAAGCTATTTCATAAGCAGCGTATTGAATACCAGGTGCTTGGTAAGATACACCAAGTGCGTTCAATTCGTTTAGAGGAGTTGAATCAGTGTTCATGATTTTATCTGTGTATGTTACATTGCCTTCTGCGTCCATTGTGTAAGTGTCGCCCTCAATACCATAGTTTGTTAGATTTAGAGCTTCTTCTGTAAACATGTAGTCGATAAATTTAATCAATGTTACAGGGTCTTTACACATTGAGGATATTGCCCAGCCAATGTTACCGCCACCGCCACGACGTGTACGCTCATAAACGTTACCATGTTGGTCAGCTGGTGGTGCAACTGCAATTAAGTGTATGCCAGGGATATCAGCCGCTAAGGTGTCGTTATAGTTAGCAGTAGATGCCCAGTCATGTGTTGCACCACCTAAGTTACCGCCTAGTAATACGTCACGGCTAGTAGGGCCACGTGTGAATATTTCTGGGTCAACAAGTTTTTCTTCGCACCATTGTACAAGGTTTGTAACAGCGGTTTTAAAATCTTCTTCTAGTGGTTCAAAAACCATTTTGCCATCAAAAACATAAAATTCTGTTGAAGAGTTCCATAACCATAAGTATTCGTCAGGCATTTTCCAGCCAGCACGGTCAAATAGAGGTACTTCGTCAGTTTGACCATTGCCGTTTGGATCTTTTTCACGGAAAGCGAGCAAAACATCATGCCAATCATCAACTGTTACAGGTATTTCTAAACCTAGCTCATCTAGCCAGTCTTTACGTATCCACCAATATTCAGCTGGATATAGTTCAGTAGCACGGCGTATTTCGTAGATGTTACCATCTAGTGCTGTACAACCAGCTTCAAAACCTTCAAATTTATCAAAAGCAGCTTGTATATTAGGGCCATACTCTTTGATAAGGTCGTTTAGTGGTAGCAAACCGCCTTCGCTCGCAAGTTTTTCAAGCTCAGCTGTTACTCTGTAAGAAATAACATCAGGTAGTTCGCCACTTGCTAGCATACGGTTCCAAGCTGCTGCATCGTCAGAGTCAGCTGAAGATAAAATGCCATCAAAGTAAACGTTTGTGTTTTTGCCTAATTCTTGCCAAACTGGAAATTCTTTGTCAAAAGGAACACCGTTTTTAGTTGCAAAAATTGTAAAAGTAACTGGTTCTGCACTTATTAAGTTGCCCTCTAGTGCAGTACCTGCCTCTGAACTTGTACTTGTACTTGTGCTTGTTACTTCAGATGAAGCTGTTTCGCCACAAGCTGCAAGACCTGCTGCTGTTGCTACAACACCAGTAGTTTTTAAAAAATTACGACGTGATATTTTTTTCATAGTTTTCTCTCCTTGTTTTTATATCTTTGTTTTATTTTCATACTGTGCATAATCTTTGACTGCTATGCACACCATAAACGAAATTAATGTTGCCGTTAACCTTTAACAGCGCCAAGGGTTGTACCAGTTTTAAAATATTTTTGTACAAATGGATATGCAACTAACATAGGGATAATAGCAAGTATAATCGTTGCATAAATTATAGTTGTTGGTGACGTTGTACTTGTCATTGTAACGATAGCGGCCTCATCAGTTGTTGTAAATTGATCAACTAACATTTTTTTAAGGTAAACTTGCAATGGTAGTTTTTCATCACTTGTGATTAAGTTCATCGCCCAGAAGTATGAGTTCCAACGTGACATCGCATAGAACATACCAACTGTTGCAAGCGCTGGTTTTGAAAGTGGCATATACACTTTCCAGAAAATTATTAGATTGTTTGCACCATCCATAAATGATGCTTCTTCAAGTTCTGCTGGTACTTGTTCAAAAAAGCTTTTCATAATAATTAGGTTATATGTGTTAACTGCAAAACCTAAAATGATTGCTGTACGTGTATCAAGCATGCCTAAGTTTTTAAAGTTTAAGTATGTTGGAATTAAACCTGCTGTAAACCACATTGTAAAAACGGTAAATAGTGTAAAAAATTTACGAGCAATTAAACGTTGTTTTGACAATGCATAAGCCATTGTTGTGGTAAAAGCCATGTTAACAATTAAACCAACAACTGTGTAATAAATTGTATTTAAGTATGATGTAACTAAAAACTCTTTTTCAAAAGCTTTTGCGTAGCTTTCAAGGCTAAAACCTTGTGGTAAAAACATAACTGAGCCATTACTTACTAAAAACGGATTACTTACCGATGCTATAAATGTATAATAAATTGGGTAAAGCACTAACAGTGATAGTAAAACGCCAAAAATATTCATGCATACATTAAATATACGCTCCCCTCGACCCTCAATGATGCGGTGTTGCTCTTTCTTTTTAAACATATTACCTTCCCCCTTACCAAACGCCTGAATCTGTTATTTTTTTACTTAATTTGTTTGCGCCTACAACCATGATTAACGCTATAACAGCCTCAAATAAACTTATTGCTGTTGATAAACCATAGTCATTCATTTCCATACCTATGCGGTAAGCATATGTCGCAATAACGTCTGCTGTTTCGTATGTAGTTGGTTGGTATAAAAGCAAAATCGCTTCGTATCCAACTTTAACCATTTGACCAACTTTTAAAACAAGCATAGTAACAACCGTTGGAAGTATGCCTGGTAGAGTAATATGTACTATACGTTTCCATTTACCTGCACCATCAACACGAGCTGCCTCGTATAATTGTTGGTCGATACCAACTATAGCTGCAATGTAAACGATAGCGTTGAAACCTGCTGTTTGCCATGTTGTCATTAAAGTATAAATACCTTGGAAATATTCAGGTTTAACCATGAAGTATATTGATTCAAAACCTAATTTATTTAACATTAGGTTTATGATGCCTGTTGATGGAGATGTAAATGATACTACTAAACCACACACAACAACAACTGAAACAAAGTAAGGTAAAAATGTTGCTGTTTGTGTTAAGCGGCTTATAAATTTGTTTTTCATCTCAGTAACACATATAGCTAAAATAATAGCCGCTGGGAAAACTATTACTATTTGCCAAAATGCAATAGATAATGTGTTTTTAACAACTCTGAAAAAGTCTGGGCTATCTAAAAATGTAATAAAGTTTTCTAACCCTATAAACTCACTACCCTCAAAACCTCTAAATAAACTGTAATCGTAAAATGCGGTGCGTAAGCCCAACATAGGTATATATGCAAAAACTATAAACCAAATCAAACCTGGTAATAGTAGTAGATATAAATCCCAATCTTTTAAAAGATCCCTAAAGTAATTTCTTTTAGGCGCTGCTAGTGCGGCTTGTTTGTCCTTTTTGACTTTTTGCATTGTTGCTTTTTGTGTACTCAAAATGCAATCCTCCTCTTTCGTTTTGTGCTGTTGCTTTATGTTAAAATGATAACACGCACCACCAAAAAAAGTAAATAGGCAATAAATTTTGAGTTTGCATTTTATACGATTTGTTCATATAAATTGCTTCTTTCTAACTTAATTTCAAATTATATAGCGTTTCAAATCATGTTTATTTGACTATAATTATAACCAATATATCATGTATATTCTTTTTTTATGATTTTATATTTGCAAAAGTAAATAAAACATAACAACGCAATATATAATATTCTTTTTTCACTTTACATATCAATTACCCACACCAAATAAATAAAAAACATCAACACACCACCTCTTATATTTTCACATTTTACACATTAACTTCTATTTACATAAAATATAATTGTGATATACTAATTATATAAATTATTAAATACCATTTTTTCAATTAATTTAATTAAAAAACATCTGTTTTAATTGCCATATTTGTACAAAGGAGCCCTTATTTTGATTTACAAAAAAAAGATTATTAAACATTTTTTGCTGTTTTCACTTTTTGCATTAACAGTAAGTACAGTATTGTTCGCCTTTGTAATAGTAATAATACAAAAAAATGAAAATTTCCGCTCATCCCAAAATCAATTACGCATGTCTGAAGATGTTTTTCAATTATCAGGGCAATATATTTATTCAAACATTGAAAATTTAGAACAATCTGAAAATTTGCTTAATTGGGCTAATGCTAGCGATGATTCTAGCTATTACTTTTATTCTATTAAAACAAAAAACGAATTAGCTCAATTCAAAACTAACTTTTCAAATTTAAACTTTGATATATCTATTACTACAACTAACCCTACACACTTTGTAATAACCCCTGGTGCAACCTTAACCAAAAACAATTATTTTTCAAATAGATATTCTGTGTCTGATTGGTATCTTGCACTTGCTCACTTTGAAACAAATAATACTCCGTACATAATACCCCACTACGAAGATAATATTTTAAAGAATATTCTTTGTGTTTATCCAAACTTTGCACAATATGATGGTGTTATTTGTTTAATAGAGTTTTCTATAGAAAATATAGTTTCAAAATCAAATGGTGCTAACTATGCTATTTTACCTTCAGACACAACTCTTGATGCAATATATAGTAACTCTGATACAATAGACGATACCCTTTATGATACAATATCTAACATAAAAAAGGACAATCATTACTATTCTACACAAGAGAGCTATGTGGTTGAAAGTGCATTTAATCATTCATTAGTAATGTCAAATGAATACTTTCCTTTTACGTTAGTTTTATTACAAAATTATACAAATAATTATTACACTGAAATCTTGCTTATAGCGTTTTTTCCATTTGCGTTATTTTTATTTTTCATGTTACCAGTAATTATTTATTTTTCAAAATCATTGTATCAGCCAGTTTCAAATATAATAACAGACATTTTGCACTCTGATGATACAAGACAAACTACAACTGAAAAACAACAAACAAAAGTTGATGAATTTAATATTATTAAAGAAAACACACAAAATTCCACTTTGCTTCGACATGAGTTATCTGTGATGCAAACCGAAAAGGAAAATGCTAAAAAAGAATCATACTTCCGAGATTTGCTCTGGGGCATACCTGAGCGTGATTGCCCTTTAACTGCTGATGAAATGAACAGTTCATATTATGTATTGACCATAGAATATCATTCAAAAGACCAATTGATAACTGAAAACGAAGTGGAATTTTTATTTCAGCGAAATTTATTACATGAATTTTTACAACAAGATGTAAAAGCCGATAAAATTTTTTATTTGATACATGTTGAAAACTTGATTGACACAATAATACTACAAGCTGATTTACTACCTTTGATAAAAAACAAAGTAGAAAAGGCTGATAGTATTCATGGCTTTACGCTTGATCTTTATATAACCCTAAGCGAAATGCAAAACACAGTTATGCAAATACATAACGCATATGACAACACACGCAAAATTTTGGAATACCGCTATATTTTGCCTCAAAACACAATTTTAACTGCAACAGACATTGAAGAAGATGCAAAAAATTATTACTATTTTCCGCTAACTATAGAAAACAACTTAATAACAGCTTTAGCAAATGGTAATAGCCATGCACTTTCTATTTATGACAGAATAATTAGGCAAAATAATTTTGGCAAAGAATTTTCTGACGAAACACTAAAGAACTTTGTCATGGCACTTATAAACAGTATCTCTCGTGTGTTTCAGGAAATTAAGCAAACACCTGAAGAATTTTTGGGCAAACCTTTTGAAAGCGAAAAATTGGCCTTGTCATGGAAAGATGCAAATATATGGTCTCAAATACGCCTTGCAATGAGCGAACTGTTAGAGGCTTTTCACTCTGATTTGCAAAATAAAAATAGTTTGCATTTTATAATGAAAGATTTTATTGAAAATCATTATTCAGAGGATATAATGCTAAACGATTTAGCTACATATTGCAAACTTACCCCCACTTACTGTAGCACTGTTTTTAAACAAAACTTTAACGGCATAACATTTAAAGCATATTTAAACTCACACCGAATAAAAACAGCATGTAATTTATTAACAAATAATCCAGCAATAAAAATATCTGAGCTTGGTGTATTGGTTGGTTTTAATAGTGCAAATAGTTTTATACGTGCTTTTAATAAAGAGCTTGGACTTTCTCCAAAGGCTTATCTTGAAAAAAGCTTAGATGAAAACAAAAACCACAATTTTAAAACTAACCCTAATACTTGAATAAAAGCATATTTTATGTTAAACTTATGAGCGTGAAAAAACATTGCTTATTAGTTTAAAACTAAACAAAAACTACTCATTTAACAACACTAACCGAAAGGAAAACCATGCCTGAATTTCACTATGACATGCACGCACTTGCAAGCGAGCTTTTTCCACTTTGCCGCAGTTTAACAGGCGATGGCGTGCGCAAAACTTTTGATATATTAAAACGTGAAATCCCATCTTTAAAAACGTATGAAGTGCCAACTGGCACACAAGTTTTTGATTGGGTAGTGCCAAAAGAATGGCGCATTAGCGAAGCTTACATTGAAAATTCTCAAGGCACACGTATAATTGATTTTGCAAACAATAATTTGCATGTGCTTGGTTACTCTGCGCCTATCGATAAATTTGTATCATTAACAGAGTTAAAAGCTATGCTTTATACTTTACCCGACCAACCAGATTGGATACCCTACGTAACTAGCTACTATAAAGAACGCAGTGGTTTTTGCATGAGCCATAATCAAATGCAAAGCTTACCTGAGGGGCAATATCACGTTGTTATAAAAAGTGAACTTTTTGAAGGTTCGCTAACATATGGCGAGGTGCTTATACCAGGCGATAGTGAAGAGGAAATATTTTTTTCCACCTATATTTGCCACCCATCTATGGGCAACAACGAACTTTCAGGAGTTTGTGTAACAGCGGCACTTGCTAAATATCTACAAAACTTACCAAACCGCAAATACTCATACCGTTTGATATTTATACCAGAAACAATAGGTGCAATTACATATTTACAAAAAAACCTTGCAGAATTAAAACAAAAAGTTAAAGCAGGCTTTGTTGTTACATGTGTGGGCGATGAACGTGTTTATTCATATTTAGAATCCCGCAAGGGTAACACTTTAGCGGATAAAGTAGCGCAGCATGTTTTAAACCATTTGCACCCTGATTATATACATTACACCTTTTTAGATAGACAATCCGACGAAAGGCAATATGGTGCGCCTGGGGTTGATTTACCCGTTTGTTCTGTTATGCGCTCAAAATATGGGGCATACCCTGAGTATCACACCTCGGCTGATGACTTAAAACTAATAACACAAAAAGGCCTTGCTGGCACACTTGAAGTTTACTGCGAAATGGTGAGCATACTTGAGAATAATGAAAAATATATAGTAACGTGCTTATGTGAACCACAACTTGGTAAACGTGGACTTTACCCAACAGCTAGTATAAAAGGTTCTGCAATGCATTTGCGCAATATGATGAATGTGCTAGGCTATGCTGACGGCACGCTTGATTTGCTACAATTATCTGAAACAATAAAAGCATATGCTGGGGATTTAATACCTATTATAAAACAATTAAGTGAGCACAATTTACTAAAAAAACTTAAAGATTGATTTTATATTACTATAAAACACGTTCGTCTGATTTTAATTGCATTATAAAATAACTGGAGGAATAATGGAATTTGTTTCTATGCATAATTTAGCAGAAAATTTGAAATTTATAAAAAAAGGTTCTGCTGTATTAGTAACAACAGATATAACCGCACTCGCCTTTAATTGTAGAAAAAACGGTGAACGCTTTGACCCTAACGTTTTTATAAACTCACTGCAAAAAGCAGTTGGTGAAAACGGTACTTTGCTTATACCCTGTTTTAACTGGGATTTTTGTAAAACAGGTATATTTGATGTTAAAAACACAAAATCTAAAGCTGGTATTTTAGGAGATTACGCACTATTACGTGATGATTTTAAACGCACACATCACCCACTTTACTCTTTTGCTGTTTGGGGCAAAGATGCAAAAATGTTATATGAGGCAAAAGCAAAAACTAGCTTTGGTGCTGATAGCCCTTTTGCGTATTTGTACACGGTAAATGGACAATCTTTAACAATTGGAATATCTCCAACAATCGCTGGTACATTTGTTCATTACACTGAGCAATGCCTTGAATGCCCTTTAAGGTATGAAAAAGAATTTAGCGGTGTTATAACAGATGAAAACGGAGTGGAACGACCTATTACAGCAAGCATGTATGTGCGAAATTTAGATTATGAGTTAACGTTTACTGACCGTTTAGATGAAATTTTAAAACCACTTAATATATACCAAACTGAAATTATAAACGACGTACCTTTTCACACTATGAGTTTTAAGGGTTTATACGAAGTTACTGCACTTGACATAATTTATAATAAAGCACGTACTATGTATGATTACGATTGGCAGAAATACGATTTAGATTTTAGCATTTGTGAAAATAAACTAGCACAAGATTATATTTTTTTGAAAAAATAAAATATAACAGTAAATAGTTTTTACAACAATAATGTACTGCTAAAAACAAGCAATTTTGCTTTTTGAGCTGTGCAAAAAAGGGATTAACAATGAACAAACTTGAGTTGCAATCTTTTATATTTGAGCAAAAATTAACCCGCCGAAAATTAAGCACGTATGAGCCAAAAAACGAAAAAAATTATAAAGTGCAAATTTTTCGCAACCATGCGTTTGAAATGGTAGAACATAGCATAGGTGCTTTTTTAGATTACGCAAGCATGGGTATTAATTTTATTTATAGTGGTTATGATGATAGCCTTTCTTTTACTGAGCTTGATAATAGTGCCAATATGGCAATTGTTTGGGTAGATGCTACACGATACACTAATATTGATGTGCAATTTTTTTTAACTGAACGTTTTAACTTTTTATCCATGCAATTTAAAGCTCCAATTTTAGCAATTATTCACGGTTTTAAGTTTAAAAGTGATATAAACACAGTTGTTGTTTATCCACTTGAAAGCATAGAAAACACCCTCGGCGATAAATTTTTAGATGAACGTGCCAAAGAAGTTACTGGAACAATTTTAAGCTCAAACACATTAACGGCTATATCAAAAGATCTTGGCTTAAAATATTTACCAGCTATGCTTAAACCTTTACAAAAAGCATTAGTACTAGATTTAGACAACACTCTTTATAGCGGTGTTTTGGGTGAAGATGGTATAAGTGGCATAACGTTAACCGATGGGCATATTGCATTGCAAAAAGAATTGAAACGTCTTAGGGAGGCAGGGTTTTTTCTTACAATTGCATCTAAAAATAACTTGCAAGATGTTGAAGATATGTTAGAACAACGCAGTGATTTCCCTCTTAAAAATTCTGATTTTGCTAAAATTTGTGCCTCTTGGGATGAAAAAGCAAATTCTATCACAGAAATTGCAAGCTACCTAAATATACACACTGACAGCATGATTTTTATTGATGATAACATTGGCGAATTAACTGCTGTTAGCATGGTTCACCCTAGCATTAAAACTATACACGCCACCGAAAACGCAGAAATTACAGCCAATATACTTGCAAATTATCCCGGACTTTTAAAATTAAATGTCGGTAACGAGGATTTTTTACGCACAAAGGATATTCAAGCAAAAGCTGAAAGAACCTTATTGCAAACAAGTTTATCCACTGAGGATTATATACGTTCACTAGAATTAAAGTTGGATTTTGCAGTAAATAGTAAATCACAGGCACAGCGCATTTACGAACTAGCAAATAAAACCAATCAGTTTATTTTTAACTATGCTAGATACGAACTTGCAAATGTTGAAAACATGCTAAATAGTAATGATTATTGTGTGGTTTCAATTTCACTTTCTGATAAACTATCCGACAGTGGGTTAATAGGTGTTTGTGTAGGCAAAAAAACTGAAAACCATATTAATATAGAGGAGTTTTTTATTAGTTGCCGTGCACTTGGCAGAGGCATAGACGATATAATTGCACTAGGAGCTATAAAAACAATTACAGAGCATTTTAATAACAGCTTAGTTAAAGTTGAATTTCAAAAAGGTGCTCGTAATGAACCAGCAGAAAAATTTGCTCAAAAATATTTAAGCAAATTTTTAACACAAACAGCAAATTTTGAATACGATACACCAACAAGTTTGATAACACTAACTTACAAATAAAGAGGATATTAAAATGAAACAAGATATAGTTACTTTAATGGCGGATATACTAAAAATTTCCGAGGAAAAACTTTTAGAAAATTTCGACACAAAAGAAATTTGGGATTCGCTAACACGTGTGGAAATTCTGTTTGCAATTGAGGAAGAATTTGACGTTACTTTTGCTAGTGATGAGCTAGTAGAGCTTTCCACCCCACAGGCACTTTGCGACAGTGTTTTAGCAAGGAGTGGCGAATGAAACATCGCTTTTCGCTAGAAGGTTATGGCTATAAATTACGTGCTGTTAAACCTGCTGATATACCACAAAATTTACATGTAGATTTAACACAAAAAGATATATATCACTTTGCACTCGAAAGCCGCATTGATAAAAACATTGTAGCTATTTTTACTTTAACATGCACAAAACTAAATGTAATATCTCTAAACACTTTAACCTTAAACGATACACCAAACGAATGTGATGAGGCTTTATTTTTACTTTGCAAAATAGCATTTAATGAGCTAAACGCCATTGATTTTTGTATTGATAATACCGGTGAAAATAATATTTTTAGAGATAAAATTAAAACCGAATTGCCACAAAGGGAAAATAATGTTATAAATAAAACTTATTTTGATAAAACACTATCACAAGTATTAGAACAAATATCAAGTGAGATTTTTGAAACAGTGCTTACCACTGCGATTGGTGAATTAGCATTTCATCACATAGGTGTTGCTACAAAAAGCATCAATAAAGAGCTTGCCATTTACACACTAATGGGTTATAAAAAAGAGGGTGATTTTTTTGATGACGAAGCACAAGGCATACGTGGAATATTTATAACAAAAAAAGGCCACCCATGCCTTGAACTGTTAGAAAATTTAAATGACAGTACAACATTGGATAAACAGCTAGAGCACAACCAAAAATTATATCACACTGCATATTACGTAGATAATATTGAAAAAACCATGGATTTATTTTTATTAAACAGAGCAAAGGTAATTTCGCCGCTAAAACAATCCGTTTATTTTAAAAAGCGTATTTGTTTTTTAATGTTACCTAACATGAGCATGATAGAGCTTTTGGAGCGTTAATTTTAATATTCTTTTGATGATTTAATGCAAAAAGCGATGTTACAGATATTTTTATCTGTTACATCGCTTTTTTTATACAACTTGGCGTTTAAGCCTGTATTTTACAGACTTAAAACAGCCAAGTTTTTTTGTTAGTTAAGTATTTATAACTTCAGTTACAACAAATTAAAACAGCTTGCTAGTTTTCATTCATTATCGTAATTTTTATTAATACGCCCAGTTTTTTATCATTTTTGTTGTAGTAACTTTAAACATAGACTCAAAGCGCCACTGCGGTGACAGCATCGCAAAAGCTATAAAAAAAGAACAAAAATCCAGTAAATAAAACGTCTGTTACTATTTTAAATTCGTTTTTTTCAATATAATTAAAATAAAGAAACTGTAAAAAGGACAACTTAAAAAGCACATTAGAAATAAGTAGTTTGCCTGAATTAAATTTTTTTCAGTTGCAAAATTACAATAACTACCAAGTTAAATATTACGTTTTTTATAAGCGCTAGGTTTTACCCCTGTGTGTTTTTGAAAAACTCTGAAAAAGTAGTTGTAATCGTTTATACCAATTTCTGTGCAAATTTGAGCGATACTTAAATCGCTGTCAGTTAACAGTTCAATAGCTCTCTGTATACGCAAATTAGTTATATGCTTAACAATGCTCATACCATACATCTCTTTAGATAAATTAAACAACGTTGTACGGCTAATTTGCAAGGTGTTACAGATTGTTTCGCTAGAAAGATCATTACTCAAATTATTGTTTAAATAATCTGTCAGCTTATCTTGCAAACTACCGCTAACAATGTTAGCGAGCTTAGTTTCATAAATTGCACTTGCTGCCATTGATAGTAAATTTGATGCAGCTTTAATTTTTTTATATTCTGTTTTTTGTAGCTTGTTATAGGCAGTCATCAATTTATTTTCGCAAATTGCATATTGTTTGCATCTGTTTTTTACAAGCCGAGTTTCAGCTATTTTATCAACACCTTGCACAATATGACTCAATAACAAATAACCTACAATAGCATTTTTTACGTAAATAGGTGCGATAACTTCAATAAGCCCTGCATGGCAATCGTACATTATAGTTTTTTTGCTCTCTTTTGCACGTTTGCAAGCATTTTGATCACATTTAAAACAAGCAAGTTTACCATTTTCACATGTGCGTATCAATTTGCAAAAATCTGGCAGTTCTGTTGGGTAAGACAAAATGTCAATACCATAAGCATCAAATACAACAGTACGAAGCCCTGTTAGTTCATAAAAATCTTGTAATAAAACAGATAATTCTTCTGTGCGAAAAACAGTTTTCATTAAAACTTGCCTCCTAAACATTTATATAGTTTATTTTACACTTAAATATAAGATTTTTCAACACATTAAATTTGAAAGGCGAAAAAATAATGCAAAATACATACCTTGGAATTGAGCTTGGCTCAACAAGAATAAAAGCAGTGCTAACGAACATAAAAGGTAAAGTTTTAGCAATTGGATCACACGATTGGGAAAATAATTTTGAAAATGGATATTGGACATATTCGCTAGAAAATGTTTGGGTAGGTATACAATGTGCTTTTTCAAACTTACAAAATAACATTCATGAAACTACTGGTGAAAAACTAAAAAGTGTGAGTGCAATGGGTGTTAGTGCAATGATGCATGGCTATTTACCTTTTGATAAGAACGAGGCACTGTTGACACCGTTTAGAACATGGCGAAACACAAATACAAGTATCGCCGCTGAAAAACTAACTAATCTCATGCAGTTTAATATACCAAAAAGGTGGAGCGTTGCACATATCTATCAGGCTATGCTAGATAATGAACCACATGTAAAACAAATTGATTATTTAACAACACTTGCAGGTTATGTTCACTGGCAGCTCACAGGCGAAAAAGTGCTAGGTGTTGGCGATGCTTCTGGAATGTTTCCTATTAATAGCGATATTTGCGATTATGACAAAATAAAAATAGCACAATTTGACGAACTACTAAATAAAGGTGGCTACAGCTTTACATTAAAAGATATCATGCCTAAAGTTTTAAGCGCTGGCAATAATGCTGGTATACTAACTGAAAAAGGTGCGAAATTAATTGACCCCAGCTGTGAGTTTAAAGCAGGCGCACCTATGTGCCCACCTGAGGGCGATGCAGGTACTGGTATGGTAGCAACAAATAGCGTGGCGCAACTAACGGGAAATATCAGCGCAGGTACAAGCGTTTTTGCAATGATCGTTATTGAAAAACAGCTTAAAAAGTTACACCGTGAAATTGACATAGTAACAACACCATGCGCAAGCCCTGTTGCAATGGTGCACTGCAACACCTGCACATCTGACCTTGATGCATGGATAAAAATGTTAGACGAAGTGCTAAAAAGTGTGAATTGTAATTTGACAAAAACTCAACTTTACGAGCTATTTTATAAAAGAGCTTTAGAGGGTGATGCAGATTGTGGTGGACTTTTAAACTATAACTACTACGCTGGAGAACCCGTTGTGGGGATTGAAAAAGGCGTTCCTATATTTGTTCGCAAAGCGGAAAGTGAGCTTACGTTTGCAAACTTTGCACGTGCTCAAATTTATTCAACAATATCTGCTCTAAAAATTGGTATGGATATTTTATTTGACGATGAAAAAGTTAAACTTGAAATGCTACTTGGGCATGGTGGGCTATTTAAAATACCACTAGTAGGGCAAAAAATGCTGGCAGGTGCTTTAAATGTACCTGTTGCTGTGATGGAAACAGCTGGTGAGGGCGGTCCGTGGGGTATGGCACTTTTAGCTGCATATATGCAAAATAAAAAAGAGGGTGAGAACTTGCAAAATTACCTTAAAAATAATATATTTGCAAATATAAAAAGTTTTGTTGTTGAGCCTGACATAAAAGATGTAAAAGGCTTTGAAAGATATATCGAAAATTATAAAAAAGGACTTGCAGTAGAGAAAATGGCGCAAAGTTTATAATAACTGCATGCAAAAAATAATACTAATAACAATTAAAAATTGTTATAAAAGGAAAGGTTTTTTTAATGAATATGAAAGATAAAGAGTTTTGGTTTATAGTTGGTAGCCAGTTTTTGTATGGTGGCGAGGTTTTAACAACCGTTGCAAACCGTGCTGAAGAAATGGCCGAGGCTTTAAATAAAAGTGGCAATTTGCCTTGTAAACTTGTTTATAAAGTTACTGCAAAGACAAACGCTGAAATAACTCAAACTATAAAACAAGCAAATTATAACGATAATTGCATAGGAATTGTTACCTGGTGCCACACTTTTAGCCCTAGTAAAATGTGGATTAATGGACTTGTTAGTTTGCAAAAACCATGGTGTCACTTTGCCACACAATATAATAAAGAAATACCAAACGACGAAATTGACATGGATTTTATGAACTTAAACCAAGCTGCACATGGCGACCGTGAACATGGTTTTATTGGTGCACGGCTACGCAGTGCTCGCAAGGTTATTGCAGGCTATTGGCAAGATGCACAGATGCAAAAACGCTTAGGCGATTGGATGCGTGTTGCCTACGGTGTTGCTTTTTCAAAAGAGCTTAAAGTAATGCGCTTTGGTGATAACATGCGTGAAGTTGCTGTTACAGAGGGTGACAAAGTAGAGGTGCAAGCAAAACTTGGCTGGCAAGTAAACACTTGGCCTGTTGGTTTGCTTGTGCAAACAATGGGCACTATTACAGCAACTGAAATAGAAGCAAAAATGGCTGAATATAACGAAAAATACACAATGAATACCAACGATATAGACAGCGTAAGGTATCAAGCACGTGAAGAAATTGCTATGAAAAAATTGCTTGACACCGAATGTTGCAAAGCTTTTAGTAACACTTTTCAAGATCTTTACGCTATGAAGCAACTTCCAGGGCTTGCAAGCCAAAACTTAATGGCACAAGGCTATGGTTATGGTGGCGAGGGCGATTGGAAAGTTAGTGCAATGACAGCTATTTTAAAAGCTATGAGCGAGGGCAAAAATGGTGGCACATCTTTTATGGAAGATTACACCTACCATTTAGAGCAAGGCAATGAACTAAGCCTTGGTGCACATATGCTTGAAGTTTGCCCTAGCATCGCAGCAAAAAAACCTAAAATTGAGGTAAGCCCACTTGGAATAGGTGGCAAAGAACCACCTGCACGCCTTGTTTTTGAGGGACACGAAGGAAAAGCAATTGTTATAAGCCTTGTTGATATGGGTGGACGTTTGCGCCTTATTTGCCAAGACATTGAGTGTGTAAAACCTATTATGGATATGCCAAATTTACCTGTGGCACGTGCTATGTGGAAACCTATGCCTAGCATGCAGATAGGCATTGAATGTTGGATAATGGCAGGTGGTGCACATCACACAGTTTTAAGCTACGATGTAACAGCCGAGCAAATGCATGATTTTGCAAGGATTTTAGACATAGAGTTTGTGCATATAAACAAAGATACAAGTATTGATAGCTTTGAAAAAGATTTATTTATAACAGATTTAGCTTGGAAATTAAAATAAAACTGCAACAATTTTATAGGGGTGTGGCTATGCTTTACACAACTTTAAACGAACTTTTATTTAAAATTAAAACGGAGTAAAAAATGTTAGAACAACTAAAACAAGTAGTGTATAAAGCCAATATGGATTTACAAAAATATAAACTTGTAACTTTCACATGGGGTAATGTTTCGGTAATTGATAGGCAAACAGGATACCTTGCTATAAAACCAAGCGGAGTGGCATATGAAAACCTCACACCTGAAGATATAGTGATAATGGACTTAAACGGAAATAAAATAGAAGGCAAGTATAATCCATCTTCGGACACTAAAACACACATTGAACTGTACAAAGCATATGAAAATATAGGCAGTGTTGTGCATACACACTCAAAAATGGCGGTATCATGGGCGGCGGCGGTGCGCAATATACCAAACTACAACACAACACATAGCGATTATTTTTATAATGATATTTTGTGCACAAGGGGTTTAACTAAAACAGAAGTAAATGATGACTACGAAACAAACACAGGGCACGTAATTATAGAAGCTTTTAAAAATAACAACTATGATGTAACGCACAACCCAGGTGTAATTTGTGCAAACCACGGACCTTTCACATGGGGAAAAACAGCAAGCGAGGCGGTACATAATGCCGTAGTTTTGGAAGAAATTGCAGCAATGGCATATTTCACAGAGATGTTAAACAGTGATGTAAAGCCTATACCACAGCATATTTGTGATAAACATTTTTTACGCAAACATGGAGAGAATGCCTATTATGGACAAAAATCACGACCTACAACTAAGCTGGAGGGTTGACTTAAGTCCTAGAGAATTATACTGACAAATCCATAGCCAGATAAATATAGTTCGGATTACATTTATCTGGCTATGGAGGCACTGAAACACGCACGGCCATAAAGAAGCAAACTGACCACTAGGATTAAGTCAACTATATATAAAAAATAACACTGTTGCAACCACGCGACAGTGTTATTTTTTGCAATATTTTATTATATAAGATGTAATCTTAGTTATGAAAGACGGAAATACCATTATTTATAATTAACTTATAAAACTTGACATTTAAAAACTAATTTTACCCATTACAACTTGATGCTCTGCACCTGTTGCTCCCGGAGCATTGTTGCAAATGCCATGTATTGTTTCATTTGCTAGTATAGCAAATGCTATTGCTTCTTTTGCGCCACTATCAAGACCTATATCTTCTTGAGTTTTTACGCTACAATCTGGCAAGCAATCACTTATCATTCGCATGAGAGTTTTGTTATAAACACCACCGCCACCAACTATTAACTCATCGGGCATTTTTTTATATATTTTTCCGAGTGCGATTTGTATTGTTTTTGCAGTTAACATAGTTACACTCGCCATGATATCCTCATCACTAAGATTTATTTTTTTTGCATAGTTAAGTAAGTTATCTACATATTCTTGCCCATATTTTTCACGCCCTGTTGTCTTTGGTAATTTCACAGTATAGTAATCATCGTTTAGCAGATAACTCAATAACTCTTCGCTAGTTTTACCCTTAGCTGCAAAATCTCCGTTTTTATCATAAGTATGCTCACCCTTTGTAATTATAGTATAAACTGCATCCATAACCATATTACCAGGGCCTGTATCAAAAGCGGAAACATCACAAAGACGACTATTTTTAGGTATATATGTAATATTACCTATACCGCCTATATTTTGCAATGCAATGTCACGTGTTTCACTAGCATAAAGCACAAACTCTGTATATGGCACAAGTGGTGCACCAAGCCCACCAGCCGCAACATCTCTAACTCTAAAATCACTTACTACCAAACAATTTAATTTTTCATTTATTAAGGAAGGTTCGCCTATTTGCAAGGTGGATTTTATCTGTGCGCCAAAATAATCCTCCGAAACAGGCTGATGAAAAACAGTGTGTCCGTGTGAGCCTACAAAATCAATTTCTTCCAGTGATACATTTGCTTTTTTGCAAACTTCTACACATGCATCTGCAAACATTTTACCTAAACAAAAGCTTAACTTACAAATTTCGCTAGTACCGCCAAAATCGCCTTTTGCTACTTTTAATATATGTTTTTGAAACACTTTATCGTATTCGTTAGAAATAAAAGCTACTGTTTCTACCTTTGTTTTTATGCCGCTATCCGTTATTTTTACTAACACTGCATCTATGCCATCAGCAGATGTTCCACTCATAAGCCCTATTGCTAGTTTTTCTTTTTTATTTATAATTGAGTTTAAATTATTCATAATAACTATGCCCTTTTATTTGTTAATTTAATTATATTTATAGTCGTTCATTACAATATTTTTTAAAAATCCAAGCCAATTTCTTTGCGTATACTTTGCAAAACTTCACACACCATCAAACTTGTTTGTTTGCAATTTTCGTATAAATATTTATTTTCCTCAGCATTTAAAATAAACTCAGCAAATCTTATCGCTTCGTTAGCCATAAGCTCATCCTTAGAGTTTTCTCTCCAAATTACTTTTGATTTATCTTCATTTTGGTGTAATACAATATCGCTAACGTGCAAAATAGAACCAATAGAAATATGTCCATTTTCGCCCAAAATTTCCGAACCTATGGCCGAAGTGGTACATTTAGAGTAACGCAATTCTACCACTTTTTCAGGATATTGTAAACTTATAACTCCACAAATATCAGTTCCAACTTTATGACAAACCGCATTAGCTGTAATTGATTGTGGTCGACCAAAAAGCGCAAGTGCAGGATAAACACAATAAACACCCATATCCATAAGTGCACCCGTATGCAGTATAGGATTAAATATATTAGGTATTTCGCCATTTAAAAGCTTATCATATTGTTGCGAACGTCGGCAATTATCAAACAGTACCATTTTTACATCGCCAATTTGCTCTATCGCTTTTTCCAGTTCTAGTTTAGCTGGTTGATGCATAAACATAATCGCTTCTAAAAGCACTAAATTTTTTTGCTTTGCAATTTCAAAAAGTTCTTGCATTTGCCACAAATAACTAGTAAATGGTTTTTCGCAAATAACATGCTTGCCGTTTTCAAGCATTAATTTGCAATGCCCATAGTGCAACAAGTTAGGGCTTGCTATATATACTGCATCAAATAAATCACTCTTTGCAAATTGCTCTAAGTTTGTAAAAACATTTGGTATATTTTGTTCTTTTGCAAAAGTTGCACCCGTTTGCTCTGTGCGAGAAAAAACAGCGCAAAGTTCCCATTGCTGTGTTGTTTTTACAGCCGAAATATATTGTGCAGTAATTTTACTGGTGCCAATAACAGCATAACGTAATTTTCCCATAAAAACTCCTTTACAATTAAACGGTGCTTTAATATTAATTTTATTAAAACACCGTCTTAAATTTATATATTATATCTTAAGCATTTCTCTTGCATTTGCAAGTGCTGTTTCGCTGATATTGTCGCCAGATATTAAACTAGCTAAAGCTGTGACACGTTCTTCACCATTTAAGGGGTTAATCTGTGTATATGTGCGCTCGTTTTCAACATTTTTTTGTATTAATAAATGACAATTTGCTTGTGCAGCAATTTGAGCGGTATGCGTTATGCAAAGTATTTGGTGGCTGTTAGCGTTTTGTTTTAAAGCTAAGCCTATTTTACCCGCCGCTTTGCCAGAAACACCTGTGTCAATTTCATCATAAATAATAGTTGGTACAGCGTCTTTATCAGCCATTGCACTTTTTATTGCAAGCATAATACGGCTTAACTCACCACCAGAGGCTATTTTTGCCATAGGCTTTGGTGCTTCACCCGGGTTTGTTGAAATGTAAAATTCAATAGTATCTTGCCCTGCGCTTGCAAGTGGGCCTCGTTTATGCTCAAGGCTTAAATTCACCCCTGGCATATTTAAAAATGCAAGTGCATCAGCAATTTTAGCTTGCAAATCAGCAAAAGCTTTTAACCTTGTTTTCGTTAATTTTTCTGCTTTTTCTCTAGCTTTTACATATAAATTTTGCTTTTGTTCTTGCAATTGCTCTATATGCTCTGCTGAAAACTGCATACGTGAAAGTTCATTACGTGCCTCTTCGCAAAATTCTAAAATACGTGTAACTGACTCACCATATTTGCGTTTTAGTTTGTATATTAAATCTAATCGCTCTTCAATTTCATCAAGTTCGCCATTTCCGCCCTCATATTGTTGCGCATCGCCAGCTAGCTCAGTGGCAATATCTTTTGCAGTATAATATAACTCAGAAAGCCTATTGGCTTTATCTTGCAAACTTGGGTCAAGATCAGCAGCATTTTCAAGCGCGCTTGAAGCCTCGCCTAGCAAATCACAAATTGTGCTTTCCTCCATGCCTGATAATAATCCGTAACTACGCTCAATATTTTGACGTATAGCCGCCGCATTTGATAAAACTGCACTGCGTGCAACTAAAAAATCCTCCTCTTCTTGGGAGAGGCGTGCATCGTCTATTTCCTCTACTTGATATGTTAACAGTTCAATTTTACGTGCTTTTTCTGTTTCATCTGTAACAAAGGAATCAAGCTCTCTTTTTATGCGTATAAGTTCACGATACAGCGCATAATACTCTGCATGTATAGCACTATTTTGTGCGTAAGTATCTAATACTCCTAAGTGCTTTGCAGGGTTTGTTAATCCTACTGAATCATGTTGGCCGTGTATTGCAACTAGCCCATCGCAAATCTCACGTAAGATAGTAGCAGTTGCTGGCATGCCATTTATGCGGCAACTGCTTTTACCATCTTTTGAAATTTCACGCGTTAACAAAAGAGCATCTTCCCTTGCATAACCAGCATCCTCTAATTTATCCAAAACTATATGTGGAATATTCTCAAAAGCTGCGCGAATAACTGCCTTTTGTGCGCCTGTACGCACTAAATCTCTAGAGGCACGATTGCCTAATATAGCGTTGATAGAATCAATTAAAATTGATTTACCAGCACCTGTTTCACCCGTTAGCACGTTAAAACCATTTTCAAAACGCACATCGGCTTTTTCAATAACTGCAACGTTTTCTATTTGTAAGCCTGTCAACATCTCGTTTGCCCTCTCCTTGTTAACATCTTTATATGTTTTTTCTTCAATATTTCTAAAATTAAAAAGTATATAAAAGCTTATTATGCCTTTTTTATATTTCATTCATAAAAGGGGAAAGTTCAGCACAAATAATTCTTGCGTCACGTTCTGTTCTAGCAAGTATAAAAAATGTATCATCACCAGAAAGTGTACCAACAACATTATCCCACTGCAAAGCATCAAAAACGCCACAAGCCGCATTTGCCATACCCGTGTAACATTTAACCGAAACAGTATGCCCTGCATAGTCAACCTTTAAAACAGATTCTTTAAAAATAGTGCGAAAACGGCCTTCTTTTTGAGGGTCGTGCAATAATTCACGTGGGCTTGCTGTATATCTATACCCTTTTTCTGTTGAAGTTTTAACCAAAAACAATTCTTTAATATCACGTGATACCGTGGCTTGTGTTACTATAAAACCTTTTTGCTCTAGGTGCTCTAAAAGTTCTTCTTGCCTTTGTATAGGCACCTCCTCTATAAGTTGTAAAATAGCTTGTAAACGTGCCTGTTTATTTTTTTTATCTGAGGCGCTTATTGTTTCCATTTTCTATCCCCCTTTTTTATTTTTTTATTTTTAACACCGCACTTCTATATACGATATTTAAGTTTATTGTCAATTGCGTGAAATTGATCACCCTTGCCGAAAGTTATTAACGAAACCTTTTGCTCTGAAAGGTAAATTTCTACAAGATCATCATTGCTTAAAAGTACACCATTACTACCATCACAACTAAGGTAAATTTCTTCGTGTCTGACTTGTTTTGCTTGTATGCTAAGCCTACGATTAGCCGCAAAAACTATTGCAGGCACATGTAAAGTATGTGAACATACGGGTGTTAAAATCATAGTTTTAGCCTGCACATCCACAACTGGACCACCAGCTGCAAGTGAGTATGCTGTTGAGCCTGTAGGTGTTGCAACTATAACACCATCGCCTCTATATTGTTCCACTGAAATTTCATCGCAAGCAATTTTTAAATCAATTGTTTGTTGAAAATTACCTTTAGCAATAACAACATCATTTAACGCATGTGCTTTCCATTTTTTTTCTTTTATATCTACATGTAAAAGTGCACGTTCATCTAACTTATAATCTTTTTTTGCTAGGCGCATTAATTTTTCGCTTAATTCATCTGTTTCACAAGTTGCTAAAAACCCGCAACGCCCTAAATTTACGCCTAAAATTGGCTTTTGATAATCTAAATACGAGATAGCCTCACGCAAAATTGTACCATCTCCGCCTATAGTGATAATCACATCCGCATTATCATAACAATCAATTTTGGGTAAAATATGCACACCATCAATATTTTTACAAAAATCAGCTTCTAAAACAGAACAAAGTTCGTTAGAAAAAAACACTTCAACACCATATTTTATCAATTCTTTTGCTGTAATAAGAGCAACTTTTGCATTTGGATCTTTTTTTATATTTGATTCAATATGAACTTTCATTGCAACGCTCCATTTTAGGATTTATCAAGTGTATCGTGTGACGCCGCAACGATAGCATTAACTTCTTCCTCGCTTAAGCTCACAGGTTCACTCGCTTTTTCTACAAATAACAAATATTCTATGTTGCCCTCTGGCCCTTTAACAGGGCTAAAATCTATACCTTTAACAGAAAAACCGTTTTCAACTGCAAAACCTATTGCTTTTAAAATAACTTCTTTGTGGGTTTTAGGGTCGCGAACAACACCGTTTTTACCAACTTTTTCTTTACCTGCTTCAAATTGAGGCTTAATTAAGCAAACACCAGTTGCATTTGCTGTAGTAACTGCCGCCGCCACAGGAAAAATATGAAAAAGCGAAATAAATGAAACATCAACGCTAAAAAAAGCAATTTCTTCCTTTAACATTTCTAGTGTTACGTGTCTTATATTTGTGCGTTCCATGTTAATAACACGTTCATCTGTGCGCAAACTCCACGCAAGCTGCCCATAACCAACGTCAACAGCATATACTTTTTTTGCACCATTTTGCAACATGCAATCTGTAAAACCGCCAGTTGAAGCGCCTATATCCATGCAAACTTTATCGCTTGGTGTTAACGGAAATGCTTTCATAGCTTTTTCCAATTTCAAACCACCTCGGCTTACATACGCAATATCTTTGCCACGAACCTCAACTTTTGCATCTGCTTGTATCATTTCGCCAGCTTTATCTATTTTTTGCTCGTTAACAAAAACCACGCCTGCCATAATCATTGCTTTGGCACGCTCCCTGCTTTGTATAAGTCCGTTTTGTACTAGATATTGATCTAACCTAATTTTCACAGCAAAATCTCCCTTGCTAATTTTGTTAGTGCTTTTGCATCTAAACCTAAAGTTGCACGCAATTGTTTAATATTTCCATGTGGTATATTCGTTGTTTGTATTGCCTTATTATGGAAAGCACCCGTCCACTTAGTATTATGTAGCTCATAACACAAAGCCTCACCTATACCACCTTTTTGCATGGTATCTTCAATAAAAATTATGTGTTCATATTCGCACAATTCTTCTACTAATTTTTGTGGTATTGGGTTAATTTGCAAAAGTTTGCATGCGTTTATTACAATGTTCTCTTGTTTCAAATCTTGCATAGCTAAAAGAACTTCTTCCATTTGAGCACCATAGCTCACAAAAGTTATTTTTGCTTTTTGCTCGTTTTGATACCAATCGTAAACGTTACCAGAGCAACCAATTTGCTCTAAAATTTGAGCTTGCTCACCGCGAGGGTAACGCAATGCACGTGGATATTTATTGTCACTTAACAAAGTTTTTAACCAATATGAAAGCTCGGCATAATTACATGGAGAATACGTAGGCACGCCTAATTCCTTTAAAAAAACTGGATCATAAACACCTTGATGCGTTTCCCCATCGCCTGGCACTAAACCAGCTCTATCAATTGCAAAAAGCACGTTTTCTTTAGTTAGCATTACATCATGCACTATTTGGTCATATGCTCGTTGTAAAAAAGTAGAATATAAGCAGACCACTGGTGACATTCCGCCAGCTGAAAGCCCCGCGCTAAAGGTAACAGCATGTTGTTCTGCCATACCAACATCAAAAAATCTTTCTGGAAAACTTCTATAAAAAAATTGTAACCCTGTGCCGTATTTCATTGCAGCGGTAATAGCACAAATATTTTTGTTTTCTCGTGCAAGTTCGTTTAATGTTTCGCCAAAACTTGTAGAAAAAGATTTACTTTGTGCATCGTCAGGGTCTTTTAAATTCTCTGGGTTAAAAGATGAAACACCATGAAATTCACCAGGGTTAATTTCTGCTGGTTTATATCCCTTACCTTTTTGTGTTGCAAGGTATATAAAAAGTGGCGCTGTTTGGTGGCGCAAGTTTAAAAATAACGTTACTAATCTTTCAACATCATGCCCATCAATAGGCCCAACATATTGAAAACCCAATGTTTCAAACCATGTAGATTTATAAAGCGAGCGTCTAAAACTTTGCTTACCCACTTGTATTAATTTTTTTACAGGGTCGCCAATTAATGGTATAACATCCAAAGTTTTTTCCGTCATTGCTTTTAATTTAAAATATTTTGGCGTTGTTCTTAAAGTAGTAAAATAATTTGTCATTGCTCCTACATTTTTAGAAATTGACATCTCATTATCATTTAATATCACCACTAAATTATTAAGCGTTGATATGTTATTTAGACCTTCGTAAACCATACCACCCGTAAAAGCACCATCACCCACAATTGCAAAAACTTGACCTTTTTCTCCTTTAAGTTTTTTTGCCCATGCTAGACCAATTGCAACTGATATTGCAGTGTTGCCATGCCCTGCAACAAAAGCATCATGTTCGCTCTCGCTAGGTTTAGGAAAACCCGATAACCCTCCAAAAGCGCGTAAAGTATCAAAGGAATTTTTGCGCCCTGTTAAAATTTTATGCGTGTAACATTGATGACCAACATCAAAAACAAATTTATCAACTGGAGAATTTAAAGCATAGTGAAGTGCAACTGTTAGCTCAATAACACCTAAATTTGAGGCTAAATGTCCACCTGTTTTTGAAACGCTATCTAATAAAAACCCTCTTATTTCTTCGCATAAAATTGGTAATTGTTGAGGTTTTAATTTTTTAAGATCCTCAACCTTATTTATATTATCTAAAAATTTTTTCTGCATAAAAAATTCGCTTTCGATTATTCAAAACTACTACATTACTGGAAAAACAAAACCTAGCGCTGTGCCTAGTATAGCTCCGCTTATAACCTCAATAGGTGTGTGCCCTACCATTTCTTTTAACTTTTTGTCCGCAAGTAATGGTACGTTATGCGAGCCGTGTTCCATCCACGTATTTATTAATTTATTTAAAATTTTAGCTTGTTCGCCTGTTTCTCTGCGCACGCCCATTGCATCATGCATAGTTACTGTTGCAAACACTAAAGCAAGTGCGAACAAAGCGCTATGCGTGCCCTCTAACCTACCAACAGCGACAACTAACGAACACACTGTTGCACTATGTGCACTAGGCATACCACCATCACCAAAAAGGCGTTCGGTGCTATATTTACCTATTAACGCAAAGTTTATTAATGATTTTAATATTTGCGCTATCATAGATGTTAATAGTGGAATTGTAATAAGCGGGTTCCACATTAAAATAGTTTTTAAAGTTTCCATTATTTTTTACCTCAAAATATCTAACGCAAAAATCAATTGCGCCTTTCAAGTAATTTTTCTGATAAATCCGACAAAAACTGCGCTTTATCACCAAAATTCTCCATCAAATTTCGCAGCAAATCGCTATTATAATCTAGCGCTAGTTTGCGTGCACCTTCTATTCCGTATAAACTCACAAAAGTAGTTTTGCCGTTTTGCGCATCACTACCTATTGGCTTACCTAGCTCTTCCCATGTGCTAGTTTCATCAAGTATGTCGTCAACTATTTGAAAAACCAAACCGAGTGTAAAAGCAAATTCACTTAAAGATTGTTTAGATTTTTCATCAGCATTTGCACAAATTGCACCTAGCTGTACAGCAGTATTTATTAGTGCTCCTGTTTTTGCTTTGTGTATTTCCTGCAACTGTATTTCATTTGCTTTTACAGTTTCAAAATACAAATCTAATTCTTGACCGTAAATCATACCCCGTGAGCCGCCACCTTTTGCCAAAGCTTGCACTGCTTTTGCGCAAACAGTTTCAGCACAAGGCATATTTGCAAGTACAGCAAAAGCTTCTGTCAGTAACAAATCGCCTGCAAGCACAGCCGTACCCTCTCCAAATGTTTTGTGGCAAGAGGGTTTTCCCCTGCGGAAATCATCGTTATCCATACATGGTAAATCATCATGTATTAATGAATAACAATGTAACATTTCAACTGCGCTTGCTGCCTGTCCAGCTAAGTTTAAATCACCATTTAACATATCGCAAACTGCTAATGTTAAAATCGCCCTGATACGTTTTCCACCGCTAAAAAGGCTATATCTAGCCGCTTGACATACTTGTGATGTTTCAGGCAAATGCTTTTGTGCTAGGTTTTCTAGGGTATCGTTAACTAGCGAGAGGTATTTTTCATATTGCTCGCTGTAATTCATCATAAAATATCGTCCTCTATCTTTGTTGCGTTTAAACGACTATCAATTTCCTCAATTTGTAATTTTGCACTGCTTAGTGTTTCGTTGCAATACGCAAGCAAACTAGCTGCATCTGCATATAAACTCACAGCTTCTGTTAAAGCGGTGTTTTCATCAGAAATTTTTAATAATATTTCATCCAAACGTAACATACCTTCTTCAAAATTCTTTGGTTTTTTCATTGTTTTTCTCCACTTTTTGCACAAGACACTTAGCTGTTATTTCTCCACCTACAACTTGGATATTTTGCCCAACTTGCAAATTATCTACACCACAAACAAAATCATTTTCATCTTTTATCATAGCATAACCACGTGCTAAGGTACGATACGGACTTAAGCTATCTGTAAGTTTTGCATTATGTGCTATTGCCCTATTTTTATTTAAAATATAATTTTGCATTGAGTTTTGCAAAGTTTTTTCTATATTCGCAAGTTTTTCTGCATTTTTCGTAAATTTTCGCTTTGCACTGCCTTGTTCAAGTGTGTTTTTTTGAGCTTTTATTATATTATAGCACAAATGAAAACGAAGTTGCATATTTTTTTGAATATTTTCTTTTATTTTGTATATTTTTTCTTTCAATTCTATAACATCAGGCACACAAAGTTCTGCTGCTGCAGATGGTGTAGGAGCTCGCAAATCTGCAACAAAATCCAATATTGTAAAATCTATCTCATGCCCAATTGCTGAAATCAAAGGTGTTTCGCATGCAGCTGCTGCTCTTGCAATTGTTTCTGCATTAAACACCCATAAATCCTCTTTACTGCCGCCACCCCGTGCAACAATTATCGTATCAACATTTGCATTTTTATCCAATTTTGTTATTGCCTGGGCAATTTCAGCAGTTGCCTCAAACCCCTGAACACGCACTGGTGCTAAAACAACTTTTAACATAGGCCATCGCCTACTTAAAACATTAATAATATCTTGCAGAGCCGCACCAGTTTTGCTTGTAACAATACCTATTGTTTTAGGGCAATATGGTATTGTTTTTTTACGCTCTCCTGCAAAAAGTCCCTCGGCCTCAAGTTTTGCTTTTAGTTGTTCAAATGCCATTTGCGCTGCACCTATACCAGCTGGAAAAACATCTGTTACATAAAGTTGATACGCACCATCACGCTCGTATAAAGTTACTCTACATCGCACAACAACTTGCATTCCATTTTCTGGTGCAAAACCTAATTTTTGAGCATCACTCTTAAACATAACTGCTTTAACACTTGCGTTTTCATCTTTTAGTGTAAAGTAACAGTGACCACTGCGAGAATTTTTTACAAAATTTGATATTTCGCCTTTAATTGCTATATCAAACAAAATATCATTAGCATCTAAAAGCTGTTTAACAAAGCGGTTTAAATCCCTAACGCTTAACATATCTTGCATTTCATTTTTCCTTTAAGTCTAACGCCTTTTTGCTTGCTAAAACGGCTACACCTATGGCATTATCGCTTGCATATTCAGCTGGAACAAAATAAACATTGTTCAGCATTTTTTCAACATAAGGGCGTATTATATCACTACTCATAACACCACCAGCACAAATCACAGGTAATTTCGGATATTCTTTGCGAGCATGTTTTGACATTTCAACTACTACTTTTGCAATGCAAAGCAAACAATATTTACATACATAAGCTGGACTTTTACCTTGCTTTAGCAACATATCACATTGATTTTCAAGCCCTGAAAGACAACAATTTAAGCCTTTAATAGTTGCTTTGGGTATAATTTCTTCCTCACAGGTTTTTGCCAATCGTGAAACCTCAACACCCGCCGGAAATTCAAAACCAAGTTTCACACCTATTCTATCAACAGCTTGGCCAGCGTATAAATCAATACTTGTACCTAGCATCGTTAATTTTTGCACACCCTTACACAGCAGTAAATCTGTTGTACCGCCAGAAATATGAAAAAGCAAAGTTTCTTCTTCAAAAAAATTCGTCTTTCCTGTTGCAAAAATTGCAGCGGCTGCATGGCCTTGCTGATGACTTGTTTCATAGCAAGGTATATTTTTTGCAAGTGCAAAAGCTTTTGCAACATTAAACCCTGCTAAAAAGCAAGGCATATAGCTATCCTTAACATCTCTAGGTTTTGCCGAAACACCAACAGCTTGAATTTGGCTTAAATCAAACTCGTTAGCAAGCTCCTCAAGCATTTGTGGCAATGCCAAAGTATGGTGAAAAAGAGCATCGCTTTGTCGCAAACCTAAAGCGCCGTTTTTCACTGGTAAAAAGCGTTTTTTTGCAAGAACAACCCCCTTGGCAAAATCATAGATTGCCAAAGAGGTTGCGTAATTGCTTGTGTCTATGCCAAGAGTGACCATAAGCTTATTCTTCTCCTGATTTGGATTTTTCATCAGGTAGGTTTAAATCTCTTGCAACGCTACCAAGTAAACCATTTACAAACTGATAATCTTCATCCGCGCCATATTTCTTCACAAGTTCTACTGCTTCGTTTATAGCAACATTTGGTTTTTCTTCGCCACTATATAACATTTCTGCAATAGCAAGGCGCAAAACCACAAGCGATACGCGTGGTATACGAGAAAGTGTCCATCCACGTAAACGCTCATTGATTAAATCATTTATTTCAGCATAGTAGTGGTCGCAAGCCGAAATTAATTTTTTTCCGAATTCATCTATAGCATGGTCTTCTTCTTCATTGTTTAAAATAGCTTCGTCTATAGGTAATTCTTGAAAAGTGTTTGAAAACGCTAGTAAAAATGCGTTTTCACGTGCTATTCTGCGAGGCAGTGATTTTTTCATTATTTTTTGCTCCATTGCGCAACATAAAGGCGCATAATTAAACTTCTTCTGTTTCGTCTTTTATTTCCTGCTGTGGTGCAGCCAAACCTGAGATAATTACATTAACACGGCTAACTGCAACGCTTGTCATGTTTTGAACTGCATTTTTAACGTTTTCTTGCACTTTTTCTGCAATGCTTGGTATCTTAGTGCCAAAATTCACTACAAGTTGTATACCAATAACAGCTATGCCATCTTTCATTTCAACTGTTACTGCTTGGCGTATGCTTGCAGCCTCTAATAGCTCATTAACTTTGCGGTTTTGTGCACCACAAGCAACTGCTGAAACACCATCAATTTCTAGTGCGGCACATTTAGCAATTTTTGCAATTACATCTGTTGAAATTTGCAAATTTCCACCTATTAGGTTAGTGTTATTCATTTCCATTATATAAACCTCCTGCTTTTGGCGTTTATTAGCTATAAATTTTTCGCATTTTTAAAGCGAAGTGGAATCTAATCATCTTACTTATATCAATTTACCTCTACTTTGATTTACTAACATTATTCTATTTAACAAAGCCAGCAAATAAGTAAAGCAAATAAATTCATATTAAAAATTATCCTTAAACTATATTATAGCATTTTTAAATACGTTTAACAATAGTTTTAATTATTTTACTTCCACCACAGTGATATTTTCTGCAGTAATTTGTGTTTTTGAAAGCACAATATCTCTTATTTGCGCAACTTGCTGTGCTGTTAGCGGCGAGCTGTTTGTCATAACTGTCAAATTAGCCTTTTCGCCCTCTAAAAAGCATATACAATCGGCCATGCCTTTTGCTTTAACTAAAGTTTCAATTTCGTTTTCTAGTGTTATGTTTGAAAGACTATTTGTTAGTTCTGTAGTCAGTTTATCTTTTTCCGCTTGTTCTAAGTTTGCGTCCTCTAGTGCTGTTTTAATCATTTCCAGTGCCGCATCGTGAGATTTAGTTCTACTTAATCGTGCTTGTTCAAAAAAATCTGTTCCGCTATCGCCTGCAACGCTAACTAGTTGTGCCTCACCGTAAACCTTGCCAGCTGATTCAATAATTTCTTGCTCTGTCATTAGCATATCTGTTGTATATCCAAGCTCTGTATCTGCTGAGGCCTCAACATTTGTCGCTTCATAACTTTCATCAAGTTCAGGATCAACTGCTCCATATTGCCAGTTTAAATACACTGCCACAACTAAAGCCAGTGCAAGTGTAGCTGCTGTTATTCTTTGGGTAGTTTTTTCAGATTTTCTCATATTTCCTCCTATGTGTTTAATTTTTCGACACTTATATAAGTTGTAGGCAATCGAAAAAGTGCCGATAGCATTTCGGTTATCTTTACCACAACGGCAATATCTCCCCCTCCCTCACATAACACAGCAACACCAGCTACATTTGGCAAAAGCACTGTTTGTGTTAACGCTGAGCCACTTTCGAGCATCACATGTGTTTGTGTATTTTGTGCTGTGTTCTGTGTTTCATCTTTTGCATATATGATTTCTTCTCCACTTTCTAGCGTAACCATCACAACAGTTTGCCCTGCTCCATCTAATTGCCCTATCAGCAGGGTAAGTTCATCTTCCAGTGTTTTTTTATACATCAATATATCTTGTAAATTGCCATTTTCAACTTGCTCACTCATATTATCTTGTGTATTCGAAATAGTTATAAATTCTGATAACAATATTATCAACATACCTAGTAAGCCTAATGCAATAACTAATTTACCAGATTTTTTTTTGTTATCTAATTTTAAGTATTCTTTTAATTTTTCTATCATTCTTGCGCCTCCTGTGTTTTTATATCATCAGCATTTTTTAAATAATACTGCACAGTATCAAAGGCGAGTTCTTGTTTTATCAATTCTGAAAAATAATTTTTATCCTCCTCAATAAGTTCATTTTCACTATAAACTTCTAGCGTTTTTACAGTTATTACTTCATCAACTTTGCTCATTATAACTATTACATCTGCAACTATACCTCTTGTAAGTAAGATACTTTTATAACGATTTGCAAGTTCTATAGAAGATGCTTCTAGCAAACTAGTGGAGAAATCACTTTCTTGTTCGGTAGGCAAGGTTAAAGCACCTGTTTGCTCTGTGCTCCATGTTTGGATATTTTGTTCAAAATCTCCGCAACCTTGCAAGACCGCTACTAAAATATATAGCCCCGCCACCGCTTTTATGCATCTTTTGGCTGAATCTTTTTCAAAAATTTGTAATATTACACCAGCAGTTAAGCAAGCTATGCAAATCACAAAAACTAATTCTTTTATCGTTTGCAAAATTAACCTCCTGCCCCTACAAGAACCATTAACGCTGTACTTATTAAAACCATAAAGAAAAACAATGCTAAAATGGCCAACACACATTCTACTGCAATTGCAATGCAATCAAAAAATTTTCCACAGCGCTCCAAGCTAAAAAGTTTTGCTAAAATTGCGCATAAGTTTAAAAGTAAAAAGTGTAAAAAACCCTCTATATAAAGCGGTATAAAATCATAAGCTATAACCGAAACCGCTACAAAACCAAGACCTGTTTTTAAAACTTTTACACTTGCAAGCAGTGTGCCAGCTGTGTTTGCCATAGTTTGCCCCACTATCGGCACAGCTCCCGAAACTGTTTTTGCAGCATTGATCAAAACTCCATCGCTCGCCGCTGAAAACACACGCTGTATACCAAAAACAATTGTAAATACTGCACCAATTAACGAAACAATTTTACGTAATAACTTACCTAATGTTTTGCACGCTTGTGGTAGCTCCTCCCCTAGCCAAAAAGCAGATGTTATTGATAAAGCCAAATAACACTCCACTAGCGGAACTAAAAAACTTTCAATCACAAACGCTAACATATTTATGCAAACCAGAAAAAAACCACTATATAACGAGGCAGACACCGTTTCGCCACTTGCTACAACTACACCTACAAAAACGGGTATAAAACCATGTAAAAACATTCGCCACTGTAAAATATGTTCGGCAATAATGCGAGTAAAATTTAGTAAAATAGGTGATATTATAACAAAACTACCAGCCGCTACTAATAATTCTATAAGTGAAATCCACTCTGTTTTAACTAGTAATATACACGCAATTGCTCCCAGCAACAAAAACACAAAAAGCTCGATATAACTTGCAAAAACAGCATGAACTTGTCCTAAAAATCCATCTGCAAATAATTCTGCAAGGTTACCTAACGGGTCATTTGCAAATTCCTCTAAGCTAATTGGTGCATCTGCAATATAATTTTGCGCAAGCTCTGTTGCATGTGCTTTTATTGGTGTTAAACAACATATTGCTACAACAAATATACTAATAACTGTTTTTTGCAAAACACGTTTATGTATTGATATATATTTTAAGCTAAGTAAAAATAAGCCTGTACATTTCATGCGGTTAACTCCAAAATAGTGGTATAAACCATTTCAAGCAAAGGCATAGCAGTTGCAATAACTAAAAATCGCCCTGCTAAACTTATGCATCCAGCTAAGGATTCTGAACCTGCATCTTTGCATAAATCTCTTGCGTAATCTGTGCAAATAATAATACCAGATGCTTTTAACAATGCTGTAAAAGCATCAACGCTTGTAGTGTTTGCTATATTTTGTGCCCATGCTAGCACTGGTTCAATTTCATAAAAAAATAGTGCTAAGCATACTACTGCTACTGCCAAAGCAAAAACTTGTGCCATTGCGTGTGATTCTTTTTTTATCAGCGGAAACAAAACACCCGCAAATAATGCGAGCATAATTAATTGTATAATTAATGTCATAATTGAAACAGCATTTTTATTGTTGTAAAAAGTTTTCCAATTTCGTTAACTAGCATAGATAACACAACTATAAGCCCCGCTAGTGTTGTCATCATGGCTTGTTCTTCTCTCCCTGAACGCACAAGTAATTGGTTTAACACTGCAACAATTATACCAACAGCAGCTATTTTAAAAACGAGATCTATATCCATTTCCATATTAAATACCTTTTCTGAAATATTAAAAACGTGCAAATTTAAATATTAATTTAGATTTTTCGTAAACTTACCATAATACAAGCGCCACAACACCACCCAGTGCAAGGCCTATTTTTCTATCCAAAACCAGTGCTTTTTGTTCTTGCTTTAGCACCTCATTTAAACTTTGCTCAAACCTTGCGCTAAAATATGCAAGACGCTTACATTCCTCGCTTGCATTTGCTGTACCAAGCCGTGAAAAACATTGTAAAAACCACTCTTTTTCGTTGTTTGATAATTCTTGCGGAGGTAATAATTTTCTAAAGCTACTATTCTCTTCTAGTATTAAATGCATAAATTTGTCATCGAGCAAACTTTCATATAAATCCTTTAAATTGCTATGTCGCAAGGAAATTTCTTCTTCTAGTAATTTTAACAGCGAACATGTTTCTAAAAGTGCCTCTTTGCGTGCAATTATTCTATAACACATAACAGTGCCACCAAACCAACCAGCAATTAAAAAAGAAAATAATGCTAATATTTTTAATGCTATCAATATTCTCTCACCTGCAAAACCTTCCCTGGGTGCTCTCGCCCTTGCAAAAGGCAAACATAGCGCAACATACCATTTTTGAGCATATACTCAAACTGCGGTTTTTTTTCGGCCTCGGTAAAACTTTTTGCATGCATGCTTACGGCAAAATCTACGCCTGCAAAATAACCTTGCTTTATCGCTTGCAGTTCACTTAATTCGCCAATTTCATCAAGCACTATAACTTCAGGTGAAAGTGTGCGCAACGCCATTTGCACACCTTGGCCTTTTTCGACACCCAAAATTGTATCGCAAACAGACATATTTTTGCTTTTGTGTAAAAATAATTCTTCTCGCTCGTCCACTGCTACAACCACTCTGCCAATTTTGCTTATTTCACACGCTAAATGGCGCAAAATTGTCGTTTTACCGCTACTAGGTGCGCCCAAAACTACAAGACTTTTAAAAGGTTTTTGCACAATTGTTTTTAAATCTTCTGGCAAAAAAATTTTCACCTCACGTGCTATGCGTATATTCAGCGAGCTTACTCTTTGCAGAACAAGGTTATTTTCGTTATCTTTTATGTATTTGCCCCCAATGCCAACCCTGTGCCCGTGAACCGTTATAAAACCTTGCGCAAGCTCGTTTTCAAAAGCATGAACCGAACCATCACAAAGGGTAAAAAACACATCTTTTATTTGCCGTTGTGTTAAAATAATATCTGCAAATTTGCTTTTACCCTCGCAAACTTGATTTAAATTTTGCGCTTTGCCCTCCACCATTAATGTTATTTTACTACCAGAGCGCAAGCGTATTTCTTGCACTAGGTTTGCTTTTTGT
Source organism: uncultured Faecalibacterium sp. (assembly GCA_964370685.1). GTDB lineage: Bacteria > Bacillota > Clostridia > Oscillospirales > Ruminococcaceae > Faecalibacterium. Next base: position 52,598 of record CAYJKG010000001.1, read on the forward strand.
GGCGGAACTTCGTGCACGAAACTTGCAAGCCACGAAGGTAAATAGTTTGCAAAACTATAAAACTCGTCCATATTATTCATTATTTCACCTGCCTTTGTTTTAGTATATGAAAGTATGCTTTGTGTTAGAACGTTTTTGATAGTTACACATTCTATTTATTAAAATTGATTTTACCTATTTTGTTTTTAACACACATGTTATATTAATTATTTTTAAGCATAAAAAACAAGGGGCTTACGATTTTTTCGTAAGCCCCTTGCATTATTGGTTTTAAGTATAACCAAACTTGAACTAAAATTATTGTAGTAATTGTAGAACAGCTTGTGGTTGTTGGTTTGCTTGTGCCAACATAGCTTGAGCAGCTTGTGTTAGAACGTTTGCTTGTGTGTAAGCCATCATCTCTGTAGCCATGTCTGTATCACGGATACGGCTGTTTGCAGCAGACATGTTTTCAGCTGTAACATCAAGGTTGTTGATTGTGTACTCTAGACGGTTTTGGATAGCACCTAGGTTAGCACGGCTTGTTGAAACAACGTTGATAGCATTTTCGATGATAGAAACAGAATGTGCTGCATCTTCTTGGTTGCCAAGGTTAACAACATTTGTGCGTAGACCTTCAGCAGAAAGGTCACCAACGCTAACGTCAACTTTGTTGAAAGCATCAGCTGTATCGCCAACTTGTAAAGATAGATCGCCGTCCATTTCAACTGCTTCTTTGTTAACTGAAAGTTCGCCTTCGATAGTAGTAACACCAACTTTTGAAGCTGTTAATGTTATTGAACCAGTAGTTGTACCAGCAGCTGCTGTGTAGTTACCACCAAAACTATCTGCAATTTTTGAATCGCCACCTAATTCAGCGATTACTTTAGTTCTAAGTAAATTCGCAGCTAAATCTGCACTAGTAGCAGCATCAACTTCTGTGTCTGTCAAGCTAATTTCTATAGCCTGTCCAGAAACATGTATTGTTGTATCGCCAGCTTGTAATTTCTCAAAATCAATGTTGGTAAATGATAAAACATAACTTTGTGAAGCAGCTGCAGCTCCAGTAGTACCAGCAGTAAGTTGCATTTCACCATCAAATCCACTCATAGTACCATCAAGTAATTGAATACCATTAAATGTTGTAGATTCAGCGATACGAGTGATTTCTTCGTTTAGAGCTGTGATTTCTTCTTGTATAGCTTCACGGTCAACATCGTCTTGTATTGTGCCGTTAGCAGATTTAATAGCAAGCTCTTTCATGCGGTTTAGCATGTTGTGGATTTCTGTAGTAGCACCCTCAGCAGTTTGGATTAAGCTGATACCATCTTGAGAGTTAGTAGAAGCTTGTTCTAAACCTTTGATTTGGCTTTTCATTTTTTCAGAAATAGCAAGACCAGAAGCATCATCAGCTGCACGGTTAATTCTGAAACCAGAAGATAATTTTTCAATAGATTTTGAAAGTGTAGAGTTGTTAACGCCAAGTGCACGGTTAGAGTTCATGGCCATAACGTTTGTTCTTACTACCATAGACATAAATTTGTCCTCCTTGAATGTGTGAATTTAATCATTTATAGTTCGTTTTTCTTTTGGTGTCCCATGGTGCGAATGAGTAGCGCTTTGCCCACTAACACCAAATGAAACTTTTACTAGGAATGAACTTCCCTGTTAAATTTATACCACGCTTTTAACAAAACGAAAGTGTTTTTATAAAAAAATTATAAAATATTTTCGCAGCATTTGTTTGTGATACATAACTTTAAACAAATGCTTTACAGAGTTTATATAAAAGTGTATAATCAAAGTAATATTTTATACTTATTAGTAAATTAATAACATAAAAAGGAGCTATTATATGAAAGCCCGTTTACAAAAATCACCAGACACTAACACTAAACCAAGCACTACATTAGCACCTGAAATATTTACACCAAACAACTTTAAATATGAGCTAAGTATAGGTATAATAGTTAAAAATGAGCTTAAAGAATTAACACGTTGTGTTGATTCCTTGCAGCAATTAAGAGAGGCTATAAATTGCCAACTTATAATAACAGATACAGGCTCTACAGATGGCACTAAGGAGTATGCACGGCAAGTTGCTGATACTTTTTTAGAGTTTGAATGGTGTGATGATTTTGCAGCAGCACGCAACACTGGTATTGCAGTTGCTGAAGGACGTTGGTTTACTTATTTTGATGCCGACGAGTTTTTAGATAGCGACTGTAGCGATTTGATAAATTTTTTTAATGACACTAAGCACAACGAGTATGGAACTGTAAATATATCAAGGTATGACTATAAAAACACTAATTTTAGCTCTTATGACGCTTGTGTTTTACCACGTTTCACAAATTTTATGCGTGGCAAAGTTTTTTTTACAGATAAAATACATGAATATTTACCGCGTTACATAGAAATTTATGATTCAACAACCATTTTACATCATACAGGTTATATAGGTAAAAATCTTCAAAAAAAAATCACAAGAAACAAAACCCCACTACTAAATAAGATACAGCAAGACCCACTACATGTACGCAGTTACTTACACCTAGCCGCCAGTGAATCAAAAATATCCACAAAAATAGAAATATGTGAAAAATGCCTTTCGCACATTGATGATTATAATAACCCACCCACAAATGAATATTTAGTGTTAATCGCAACGCTTGCTAGGCATTACTATTGTGCAAAACTTTACCACAAGTTAGATAGTTTTGCTGAAGAATATATCAACAGTAAAACCTCTATTATTGACCCTTATTTAGATGTTTTATATTATTTAGCTTTATCCAAATTTAATAGAGGCGATTTTTTATCTGCAATTAATTATTTTAACAAGTATCACGACATGTATACCCAATTAAAAACAAACCCTGATATTGCAATGAAAAATTCTATTTTTCTAACTGCCTACAAAGAAGAAATATATATCTCTAGTTTTTTTACATTATCAAACGCATATAAATTTTTATCAGATGACAATAAAGCTTATGAGACCCTTTACAAATGTTACACATCTGATTATAGCATAGATATGAAAACAACCTTGCTATCAAAATACATAAACACTTTATATGAACTTGACAAATATGATAATATCCGTGAACTTTATGATTTGTATTCAAAAGATAATGAAAAACGCTCACTTGTAATAAAGCAACTTGAAAATCTAATCAACCCCAAAATCTATCTACAGGCTGCTATAAAGCTTAATTCAGCATTTAGCTCCAACATCACCGATGGTTTTATTGCCCTAGTCGCTTTACGTTACTCTGATTATAAACTAGAAAATTTTGATAAATCTATAACAGATATCGTTAAAGCTGATAAAATTATATATGAATCCACCGCTTTTTCTGATTATTTATATTGCCTCTTAATAAATAAGCGTGATGATTTTGCTTTTATTGAAAATTGTACAATAGAACAAATGATGGAAAACATAAAACAAGTATATGCTAATTATGCCGAACACCCAATTTTTGTTAAAGAATACCTTGAAAGTCTAGATTTAAGCGCAATAACAGATGCTAAAATGCTCAACTTTATTAAAAACCTGACTTACGCACACTTAGCTAATCTTAAAAATGTTCATAGTGCTGTGAGGATAACTCTTGAACATGTAAATTTTATCATTGATATATATGCCGTAGTAAGCCACAAAATAATATGTAGCGTTTACGACCTAACTAAAATAAAAGATAATTTATCAACCTTGCCAGGCGAATATTCCGCTGCTATAACATTATTCAATGCGAGAGAATACAAAACATCAAATAAATTAAAATATATTAAATATATTAAACAAGCACTTAAATTTAGCCCTAATCTATTCAAAGCTATTGAAATGATACTAAAAGACGTTGAAAAACAAATTAAAAATGAAAGCACCGAGCACAACGAATTTACAATGCTTGCAAAAACTATTAAAGCACAAATTCATGCACTAATTTCAGCTAAAGATTTTGCAACTGCTAAAGCTATTTTAGATGAATATAGCAAAATTAACCCTAATGATAACGAGATAGATAAATTTTATAAAGTAATATACGTTAGTTAATTAATTACAAACTAAAAAGCAAGTGCCGTAAATTTGGCATTTGCTTTTTTCAATATATCTTTATTCTTCTAAAGTAACACCCATTTCTAACAAATCTTCTTGCACTTTAATATATTCTATCTCATCACCTCTGCTTTTTAGTAAATTCGCTTTAATAACATGCGACTGTATAAATAAATCTTGAGATTGTATATCTACTGATAAATTTATAAGTATCTCAATTAAGAACAAACTGTCCTCGCTATCACTTGATATTTTTTTTGACACAATATCAATGATTCCACAAGAATCATTGATAGCAATTTTTTCAAGTAAATCTTTATTGTTTATCAAAAAACTTTTATTTGGAGCATTATTCACAGTATATTTAAAAATTAAATTTTCATTTATAATTGAAAACATTTTTAAAAAAATGCAATTTGAACTCGGATTGTTTTTCCAAGTCATAAAAAGATTTTTTTCCACATTAAAGTTTTCATCTTCGTTTGTTAGTATTCTAAAAAGCTCTAAATTTTCAAATATAATATTAATTACACTATCACTTAAATGTCTATATTTCGGATAAAACATTCTAAATATTTCATAATAGTCTTGCTCATACACTATATTTTCAGCACCCTTACACATATTTAAAATAAAACCATTATACACTTTTTTTAATACTGATAATTCTTTTTGCTCAAAACTTATAAATTTTCGAATAAAACTAATAATAGCCTTAGTTTCCAAATTATTCAGCAATATAGATAATTTTTCTACTTTTTGCATATCTGTCATCTTAACATAGCTAATAAGATTTACTGTATTGATCAACCCATTCAAATAAACACGACAAATAAATTCATAATTTTTAAATGGTATCTTTTCTAAATAAAATCTATGAAAATCTACAATTGTATTTAGTAAAAAAACATCAGCAAATTCACGTCCTTTTGTAAATTTATAAGATCCACTTTGTTGCCAAATTGTATAATAATATCCTATTTTTGGATGAATTCCAATTTTGTGCGCTTTTTTAAGTAATTCTAATGAAGTTTTTGTATCTCCACCATATCCACCATAAGTTTCTGACTTCGGAAATGTATCCCATATTTCTTCTGTAAATAGCGATGTCCTAAACACTTTACCCCATATTGAACGCATAAATTTGAAATAGTAATTGAAGTAATTTATAAATTCATTTTGATCTATCACAATATCTTCATTAGAAAATCTCATTTCTCCAATTTTTTCACCTTTTGAATTCATAAAATCAACTGAACAGCAAGAAATATCAAGATTATTTTGTTCCATAAAATTAATTTGAGTTTCAAGAAAATCTAAAGCTAAAACGTCATCACCATCAAAATCACACACAAAATCAGCCCCTTTAATTATTGCATGTACATTTTTCCTAAAACCAAAATCTTCACCATCTTTATATTTAATCAATTCTAGCTCTGCATGTGATTTCTCTAAACATTTTAACTTTTCATAAGTTTGATCATTCACTTCTATATAGTATTTAAAATTTCTGTATGTTTGACACATCACTGAGTTGATAGAACTCAACACTTTATTATCCCAACGAAATATCCTTGAAAATACAACCACCTGCTTCATTACTTACTACTCCTGTATAATAACAATCGCTACGCAAGACGTATATACTGTATCTAACATATGAAATCTGGGTTTTCATTGCATCTTTTTTTCATATCTAGCATCTTTTTGCATAACTTGCTACGTATTTCAATTCTTTCCTTCCACAAATCCATCGCTTTATTGTGCAATCCAAATGTATCACTTACTGGAACCACCCAATCACTCATACCTAAATCAAAACCTATTCCTCTTGATTTTACAGAATGACTAACTACAAGAGTTGGCACACATGAAGAATATGCTGCAATTGAAACATGCGTTCTGCAACAAACCACCATTTCACATTTTGATATGATATATTTACTCTCTTCAGCATTTAAGTTTTTTTGTGTCCTTATAACATTTTTCTTCTCTTCTTTTCCTAATTTTTCATATACTAAACCTAAAGCATCTTCATCATTATCAACTTTTACAGATACATGAGAGAGCAACAAAATAGTAATACCCTCTGCTATTAAATTTTTTGCTACTTTTACAAAGCAATCAATTAAATTTTCATTATATCTAACAGAAAGTGGTGCAACGTTAAGAGCAACAGTTTGCCCTTGTTTAAAGCCTTCTGGCAACCATGTTTCTTTTGCTTTTAAAATAAAAGCAGGATCCGGTCTATAACTTATATTTTCAAAACCTAATTCTTCCATTGCTTTCAATGTGAAAGTTTCTCTAACATAAATATGATCATGTTGCTTTAATATAGTTGCCATGCTCTCATCTATTATGCTTGGCTCAATAGAGCACCCCCAAAGAAAACACGGCACTCCAACTTCTTTAGACTTCTTTAAAAAAACACTAAATCTATGATGGTTTCCATAGCAATATGAATCCCCAATTAAACCCACAACAATTGTTGATTTATCTATCTTATTTAATGCCTCTTTATATATTTCAAAATCCACTATTTCTTTTTCTTCAAAAGTTAGTTTAGATCTTTCTTCTGAAATTAAATCCCAATTTGCTTCTATAATTTCATCCACATATTTATCTAAACCAAATTCCAAATCTTGCTTCTTAAAGTTTGTAGACAAATAAACTTTATCAAACTTGCTTGTAAATGTTTCAATGCTAGAAAGAAAAATAGCTTCATTTCCATGCCCATAACATCCTCCATGTCCAAACAATAAACATTTTTTCATCGTTCATTCTCCTCTTATATTACAATTGCTCAGCAGCTGGATACCTCTTTGCTTTTGGATTCAAACCTACGCAATACCTGCAAGATTCAAAATAGTCCTTTTCAAGTATTGCGTTAATTCGATTATTAAATTGCTCTTTGGTTAATTTTTCATTAATTATATCAATATACTCTTCTTTATTTGCAGGTATTATTTCCAATCTCATTCTTTCTGCCGCTCTTGCGCACTTATACATTCCTGATTTAGTAATAATAAAATTAGGGTTTCGTATATCTCTACAATATTTAGCATTTCCTGCAACTTCCTCATCAGAAATATATTTTAAACTATGATCAGTAAAATCTACCCAACCACCGCTATGCTGACCCTCACCATTAAAATTCAATATTCTATATTTCAAATTACTTTGTTGTATAATCTTTTCTACTTCCGTAATTTTATTAGACAATTCACCATAATCACTAATATGAAATGTCAATTTGTCGCTCCAACCATTTTTTAAGACATCAACAACTTTTTGAATTGGTAATATTGTACCATTTGTAATAAGAGATAATCTTTTTATTCTATCTTTATATTTTAAAGTATAAGTTAAAATTTCACTTAAATCTTTATTTAAAAGCGCTTCTCCTCCTGTAAGACCTAATTCATCAATTTCATCAACAACTGCAAATATATTATCAATTATATTACAATAATCTTCGAGACTCATATCAAACAATTCACCTGTTTTACTAGGGCAAAATGTAGCACAAAGTTTACACCTCAAAGTACATCGTTCCGTTATAATTAACGCTAAATTCATTAACTGGTTTTTTTTCATATCCCACTCCATTTGGTTTTAGTTGCAAATTGCATACAACACCGTTTCACCCATGTAATATGTATGGTGCCTCATATAAAACTTATACCCTAAATTTAAATCTGTTAAAAACATTTGTATGTCCACTAAATCTGTGTATTTATGATAAAGACAAATTGCAAGTTTTGGTTTGCATCTTTTTATAGTTTGTACAGCACCTTCTAAAGCTTGCATTTCAAAACCTTCTATGTCCATCTTTATCAATGTTACATCCTGATTCATAATATCATCAATTTTCACCACTTTAACTTCAACCGTTCCGACATTTGAAACATTAGTCTTAGAAAAATCTCTTTCATCAGTATCAATAAACAACTTTTCTGTTTTTTTACCCGCTGCTACATTAAAAATTGTCACATTGCTATATTCAACAGTAAATTTTTGCAATTCTTCAAACAATACAGGGTGAGGTTCTAATCCTACAATTCCATCATACTTATAATGAGATTTTTGCATAAATTTTTTTATTGTATCGCCATTAAAAGCGCCTACATCTAAAAAAGTTTCATTTTCTAAAGTAAAAATATCATCGGCAAAATATTGTGTATCATGAAATATGCTTTTATAATACTCACACTCACCACTATTTCTAGCTTTTAACACTGCCTCAAAGGTTTCCCTTGAAAATTGATCACTTAAATTAATATAAACATCTTCAATCTTATCGGTATTGTTATTCACAAACTCTCTGAACTTTTCAATTTCATTTTGTTCGTACTTTGTAAAAAACAGTATTTTCTCTTTATCAATTAGCTTTTCCAACTGTGGTATAATGTAATGTGCATTTGCTGGTGCCGTAACTAATATATAACAATCATTAAATCTTGATTGTATTTCACCAAACGACAAAATCGGAATATTTCCTATAAATGCACCCCACTTAGTTTTATCATTATCGCAAATTGCTACAGGTAAATTTGCATTTTCACTTTCAAACATTTCTATTGCGTCGTGAGCGCCCGCACCTGCCCCAAAGAAAACAAGTGGTTCATATTTCTCTCTATTTTTAAAAAATTTTTCATAAACAGTTTCATCGTTGTTAATTATATTTTTCATCAATATACCCACTCATCCATTCTTTTTCAAAATTTAAAATATGTTTTGAATTTAAAAAATCGATTTTATTTTGTTTTAAAGCAATAATTAATTCATCTCTTTTTTCATAACAATCTTTCAGTTTAAGTCTTGAAATTTTTTCAACCATGGAAATCATAAACGACCACTCAAAATATTTAAAATCTTCAACATTTTCTGGAAACTTATCGCTTAACCACTGTGTTCTTAATCTATAAGCATCTAGATACTCTTGTAGTGTACTTATAGTTAGCAAAGAATGATTCGTAGTCCATGCAGAATTGTTTCCTTCGTGTCGATTGAAAGTGTATTTGGGTAATCCATGATATGCCACTTTATTTGCAAATGCTAACATTTTATACATTAGTGCAATATCATCATACTCCCCATCTTCTGGAAATCTAATTTTATTTGCTATTTCTTTAGAAAACATTTTTGTAGGAAAAGCCATGTTATATTTTTTTCTCCACATAAGTTCAATAATTGCTTGTTGTGGCGACATTACAATCTTTTCATCTAAAGCTTTATCGGTTGCGCCACAAATTGAAACATCTGCTGAATTTTCCTGTGCAAGACTATATAAAAATTCTAAAAAGTCTGGCTCACAAGTATCATCATCATCAACAAATGCGATATAATCACCTAAAGCTACATCAAGCCCTGCATTTCTCCCGCTACCTATATTACCTTTTTCTTTATGTATAACTTTAATGCGCTTATCTTTTAAGGCAAAATCATCAGCAATTTTGCCACTATTATCTAATGAGCCATTATCTATAATTAATAGTTCAAAATCTTTAAAAGTCTGCTTTAAAACAGAATTAATTGCATTTGAAACCAAACTTTCTCTATTGTAAGTAAGCATTATAACTGAAATCACTATTGTCACCTACTTCTATAATTATTTTTTATCCCACACCATCCAAGGTGCGGTTTTATTTTGTATGTGCCACTCTAGTGCGCCTTTATCTCTTTGTGTGTCCATACACTGCCAAAAATCGTAATGTTTATAAAAACCTAGTTTGTTTATTGTCGTAATTCGCTCTAACGGTTCTCTTTCAAAAACTGTGCTATCTTCATCAATATAATCAAAAATCTCTGGTGAAAGCACCATAAAACCCGCATTTATCCAGTTGCTATCTTCTATTGCTTTTTCCCTAAAACCTACAACTATATTTTTAGTTTCATCAAGGTCTAAAATGCCATATCTGCCGCTAGGGCGCACTGTTGTTAGTGTAACAATATTTTCGCTACTAGTATGTGTTTTTAATAAATTGTTCAAATCCACATCGCTAACACCATCACCATATGTAAGCATAAAATCTTCATCGCCAATATATTTTTGTATGCGCTTAATTCTGCCACCTGTTTGTGTGTGTAGCCCTGTATCAATTACTGTAACTTTCCATGGTTCTGAAACATTATTATGTATAACTATTTCGCCATTGTTTCTAAAATCAAAAGTAACATCAGAACCATATAAATAATAATTGGCAAAGTATTCTTTTATCATGTTGCCTTTATAACCACAACAAATAATAAAATCATTAAACCCAAAATGTGAATAATATTTCATAATATGCCATAAAATTGGTTTTTCACCTATTTCTATCATAGGTTTTGGACGCAAATGACTTTCCTCAGAAATTCTAGTACCTAATCCGCCAGCTAAAATTACAACTTTCAAAATCAGCACAACCTTTCTATGTTGTAAGTACATTTATTATAACTTTATAGTTACACAAGCAATACAAAATAAGTAATTTCTAACAGTTTATACATCTTATCATATTATAGCTTATATCAATGATATATGTCAACTTATATGGTTAATTTCCAAAACAATTATTATATTTATAGCACAATAAACAGTATTTTCTAAAAACTTTTTTATAAAAAAACAGGCTTCATAAAATATGAAACCTGTCTTTTATTATCATAAATTACATTAGCTAAAGCATATTTAATCCGTAACTAATGCTTTGTTTATCAATACTTATTCATTTTTAACAAATATTGGTCACTATGTTGGCTTGGCAATTCAGCTGGTTTTGCTGCGCCTAACTCTGGTGATTGTGAATAAACTTCATCTAATGTTCTGAACTCAGCAACTAGAGATGTCATCAATGATGCACGGCTACTTAGCTCCTCGCTAGCTGCGGCACTTTCCTCAGCAGTGGCTGAGTTTGTTTGAACAACAGCTGAGATATCGCTGATACCTCTGTGTATTTCTTCAATGGCTTTTGCTTGTTTTTCAGATGCAAGTGCAATTTGTGCAACTGTATCAAGAACAAGTTTTGTGTTTTCTTCAACTTCGCCAAAGGCGTTGTATGTGTCATCAGCAAGCCTTGTACCTTTTGTAACAGCGTCCAAAGATTTTTTGATAAGATCTGTTGTGTTTTTAGCAGCTTCTGCAGATTTTTGTGCAAGGTTGCGAACTTCATCAGCAACAACAGCAAACCCTTTACCTGCTTGGCCAGCACGTGCTGCTTCAACAGCTGCATTAAGCGCAAGTATATTTGTTTGGAAAGCAATATCCTCGATTGTTTTGATGATTTTTTCAATATCTGTTGAAGATTGTTTGATTTCTTGTATAGCTAGCATCAGTTGGTTCATTTCGTCTGTGCTCTTTGATATAACATCGCCTGCAACTGCACCAGATTTATTTGCAACATGTGCATTTTCAGCAGTTTTAGAAACTTGGCTTGAGATTTCTTCAATTGTTGTGGAAAGCTCCTCTAGGCTAATTGCCTGGTCAGTTGCACCTTCTGCAAGAGCTTGTGCGCCAGCAGCAACTTGTTGTGAACCATAGGTAACTTGAGTTGCAGAGGATTTAATCTCATTAATAATTTTTGCAATTTCTTCAACAAGGTTAACAAAAGAACCTTCAATTTTTGAGAACTCACCTTGATAGTTCATGCTTGGACGCACTGTAAAGTTTTTCTTGGCAAGTTCTTCTATGCCTTCTGTCATTTCTGTAATTAGTTTTGCTAAATCTGATATTGTTTGACCAAGAACAATAGATAAGTGTTCCATCTCTGCAGAGCTTGTTTGTATTTCGAAACTAGCAGTAAGATCACCTTTTGCAAATTTTTCACAGTTTGTTTCAATTACATTTAGTGGCACAACTATGTTTTTGTTGATATAAGCCAAAATATTTAAGCAAGATAAAAAAATGCCAGCAATTACAACTGCAAACGAACCTATTGCTGCAATAGTAATCATATCCATAGTAGCTGCAGCAGTTAAAGCTCTCGCTTCAGAATCAGCCTCTTTAGCTTTTAACGAATTAACAACTTCATCAACAGCAGGTGCAAATGTATCTACATAGTAACTAACTCTTGCGCTTTCGCCATTTTTAGACATCAATTCATTTGCTAAATCTTGCAAACCATCAACATTAGCTGAAATTTCATCTACATAAGCAAAAAACTGATCACCTGTATAACCGCTTGAAACTATAATATCATGTGTGTATATAGCTAATTCGTAATCATTTAAACTTTGGCTAAGTGTGCTAGAATCATGTATAGTTATAGCTTCAAGTGCTGCAATTTTAAATTCATCTAAACTTAGTGCTGTGTCATAATAAACATTTGCCTCTTTGTTAATAGATGCTGAAGCATCATTTATACCTGTGATGGCATAATTTGTTAAGGCAATTATAACTAATAAAATAGTAATAAATAAACCCACAACTCCAAAACGTATTAATAAACTTTTTTTCATAGAACTTTTTTTAGCTTTCATTCTTTATTTACCTCCAACATACTTTTCTATCGTTTCAATTAATTCTTTCAATGATGGCTTACATATTTGAGCTTGTGCCCCTACAAGTTCACCTTTATGTCTTAATTCATCATTAATCAATGATGAGAAGAAAATAACTGGCAACACTTTAAGCACTGGGTCTTCTTTTATAAATTTGGTTAGCATATAACCATCCATTATTGGCATTTCAATATCACTTATAAGTATGTTAGCGTAATCTATAAAGTTTTCGCCTTTTTCGGCTTTTATTGCAAGCAAGTAATCTAAAGTTTCTCTGCCATTAGGGAAATAATGCACATTTTCGTAACCGACTGATTTTAACAAATCAATTACCTTTGCAGAAATAAGTGCTGAATCTTCAGCAAAAACAATATGTTTATCTTTAGATATAACATATTTCTCCGCACCTGAATTTTCAAGCTCAAGGTATGATTCGCCAAGCCCTGCTTCCATTACTATACATTCGAAATCAAGCATTAGCAAAATACGATTATCAATGATGAAACCACCAGTTGTGATTTTTGTATCATCACGATAACTATCTTGTTGCATTTCGTCCCATTTTAATCTTCTGATACCTTCCACGCTATCAACGATAAAGGCAACGTTTATACCATTAAACTCACATAGCAGTGCTAGAGCTTTTTCACTGATAGTGGAGCTTTCCTGTTTTAAAACGTATTTTAAATCTACAACAGGTACCATAGCATCGCGTATATTTGAAACACCTAATATAACCTTTGAGCGCTGTGGCATTTGTACAACTTGGCTTAGCTGAACTATCCCTTTGAGTTTTAATACATTGATGCCATAAAATTCACCAGCTACGATAAATTCCATAACTTCAAGTTCACCAGTACCTGTAGTCATTAAAATATTGCTCATAGAACCTCCCTTTTTATTTTTATTATTTTCTATTTATATAGTAACATACATAAACTGCATGTTATGAACAAAAGTATCTACACTATTTAATATAGCACTACAATCGAACTCTATCAAGTGTTTACAAAAAAAAATCTGTATTTTTTATATTTTTTTATAAAAATTAAGAGATTTGCGCTTTAGTAATTTTCTTCTTTAACCTTGGCTGCTGTTCTCATTATGCGGCCGTAAATAGTAGCTACAATCTCGTATAAATCCTCAGGTATGTTTTGACCTATATCAAGCATACACAGCATTGAGGCAACGCTATCATCTCTATAAACAGGTATTCCTCTTTGCTCAGCTATATCAATTATTCTTTCAGCAGTGTCACCATAACCACATGCAATTACTACAGGGGCTAAATCTTGTTCCATATTATATTTTAAAGCAACAGCTTTATCGTTTTGCTTATTATATCCTGACATTTACACCCATCCTTTTATACGGCAATGATTTAAAAACTTCCATAAGAGAACGTGAACGTTCAAGTGGTTCTAACCTAGTTGTTCCTAACTTATAGTTTATGCCTATTAAATCTTTTGATACATCATACATTAAATTCTGAAATTTTTCCTCATAACCTGAAGGGCAAAACAGGTAAAAATCAACGATGTCCTTGTGCACAAAAATTTCTGCTTCAAATCTACCCATGCTATCTATATCTATAACTAGTAAAAAGTGTTTGCCTGGACCTGCACCTTCTGGCATATCTTTTTCATCACTCTCTGGGTTTATCCATATTTCAGCAAAAGCTCTTGAACTTTCAAACATAACTGGTAACACAAAGTGCAAAAGCGGTGTAAAATTACAAGGTGAGGATAACAAGCTGTGTAATATTGAATCTATCCTTGCAGATTCAGCTGGAGAGTATATTTCGCTATTTGACTGGTTAAATACAAGCTTTATCAGAGCATCCATTACCTTGGAGTTTTCGATACCTTTTTCATTTAAACCGCTCAAAAATGCCCCAGAATTAAGTTGTTTACTAAAAGTTGTTATTAATTGTGCTAATTCTTTTTGTTCATCTGCACCTATCATTTGGCGCAATCTGTAAACGGATTCATTGAAATATGAGTTGTTTTCATTATAACGTGAAAGATTATAAACCATTATGGAAACAACCTTGCTCACTTTTTGTGTAAATAAAAGGCTATTTTCTATATCTTTAACAAGCGCTAAAACCTCTTCTTTCAAACTTGAAACACTTGCATATTTACCTTCACTTTGTAAATTTGCAAGGATAGCGTCTATCCTTTGAGAAAATGAGGAAATAGCTCCTACATTTTCTTTTAAAAACAAAAGGCTATTTTGTATCGAATCTAAAATATCTTTTCTATTTGCAATGTTATTTATTGATTTCAATAAATTTGCAATTTGTATTTGAACATTTGGTGATTCTTTATATTTATCGCTAATATTACGCAAAAAATCAAAGAGCTCGCCCTTAAACAGGCTAAATGATTTTTCCTGGGACATAAGCTCTTTTTTTATGTTTGATTCGTCTATAATTAAATCTTTAAAAATTTGTTCAATTTCATTTGTAACCGTTTTATTATTAGCTGGCAAAAGTTTGTATAGCTCTTCCAATAAAAAAATGTTTTTTAAATATGTTACAGCAACCGCTGGGTCTTTAAGCATGTTTAATAAAACAGTTGGTGTATCACTGTTTTGTTGGTTACTTGTATTATGTTTTAAAATCTCGCTTTGGTTATGTGTTTTTAAAACCTTTAGTTGATCAGTAATGCTAAATGCATTAATAGCATCTGTGCCTTGTTTTGGCAAGACAATTTCATTTCTGTTAACTATGGGCGTGGTAACTTTTAAAATATCAGGCAATTGTTTACATCCTTAACTATAACATATATACATTTATGACAAACATTACTCTACATATTTATTCTATGATTTTCCTCAAACGAAAGTTTTTTCAAATTAAGACTTGCTTTTTTAAAAAAAAATAGAATAATATATATATAGCTATATAATATTATCAATAGTATGTTAGCTTTGTCAATGATTATTAAAAAAACATTTTTATAAATTGCTTTTTTGCTCATTTTTTTGTATAATAGAATTAAAATTATAAGCATTATAACAAACCCATATTTTTTAAAATTTATAAAATTATTTTCTTATTAAAAATGTGTACTTTTATAACTCGTTTTTAAGAATCTTAATTTTTTAAAACTTTATTTACAGACAAAAATTGGCTCTACCAACATTGAGTTGCTTTAAGAGAAAGGAATGGTCAAATAATGCAAACTGTAACACCTGGTATGGAAGCTATGCTCGAAGCCTTTATCCATGAAACTGAAACAATGTTAGAACAATTGGATGAAATCTTGCTAGATTCTGAAAAAGAACAAAGCTTAAGCGACGAAAACATCAATAATATCTTTAGAATAACGCACACAATAAAAGGTTCTGGCGCCATGATGAGTTTTGACTCTATGTCTGAACTTTCCCATGCGATGGAAGATGTTTTCTTTGTTCTTCGTGATGACCCTGAAAAACTAGGGCTTGTATTTGATGAACTTTTTGATTTAATCCTTGAGGGTTCTGATATCTTAAAGGAAGAACTTGACAAAATACGTAATAGCACTGAATACGACCAAGCCGATGTTAGTGTAGTTAAGGGTAAATTGCGTGCACTCGCAAAAAAACTAAAAGGTGAGGCTGTACCAGCTGCTACTACCACAGCAACATCTAATGATATTGCTGGTAAAAGCACCGCAGGCATGTTAAAAATCAAAGTACTTTTCACTGATGATTGCCAAATGGAAAACATGCGTGCGTTTATGCTTGCAACACAACTAAAAACATGCTGCAGCGAAGTTTTAACAATCCCTGAAAACCCTGAAAGCGATTCTTCGCTAAGCGAAACTATCATTGAAAACGGCTTGTTAATTTATTGTAAACCTCTTGAAGATACAAACGATGAAGCTTTAAAAACAGTTGAAGAGTTTTTAAATATAAAATCTTATGAAGTTCTTGATAACGACCCAGCCCCATCGCCTGAAGTTGCTCCAGTTGTTCAGCAAAATACAGTTGCTAAAGCAGAGGCTGCATCTAAACCTAAACCAGCAGCTAAACCAGATACAATAGCAAAAGCAGCGCCTAGCAAACAAAGCCTCATAAGTGTTAAACAGGAAAAACTAGACCATTTAATGGATTTAGTTGGTGAACTTGTTACCACTGAATCTATGGTAGTTAGAAACCCAGATTTAGAAGGATTAAAACTAGATAGTTTTACAAAATCCATCAGAGAATTGCGCAAACTTACTGACGAATTGCAAGATACAGTTATGTCAATAAGAATGGTTCCTTTATCGGGCACTTTTCTAAAAATGGAACGTATCGTTAGAGATATGTGTAAACGTTTAGATAAAAAAGCTGAACTTGTTACAGAGGGCGGCGACACAGAAATTGATAAATCAATTAACGATGCAATAGTTGACCCATTTATGCACATGATTAGAAACTCTATGGATCACGCTATTGAATCTCCTGAAGAGCGTGAGGCCGCTGGTAAACCACCTGTTGGACGCATTGGACTAACGGCTAAAAACATAGGTGGCGAAATTTTAATTGAAATTTCTGATGATGGCAAAGGCCTTGATAAAGAAAAACTACTTGCAAAGGCTAGAAAAAACGGTACTTTAACAAAGCCAGAAGAAGATTACACCGAAAAAGAAATCTTTGGGTTAATAATGTTAGCTGGTTTTTCCACAAATTCCGAAGTAACAGAGTTTTCTGGCCGTGGCGTTGGTATGGACGTTGTTCGCAAAAATATAGAACAAGTTGGCGGCACTATATCCATAAAGAGTGTTTTAGGTAAAGGCACTACATTTACAATAAAAATCCCTCTAACTTTAGCCATAGTTGATGGCATGAACATAGCTGTTGGTGATACAACATTTACTATACCCATTTCAACTATACACCAATCATTTAAACCAACTAACCGCAACCAAATTACACAAAATGCTGATGGTTCTGAAATGGTAATGATTAGAGGCGAGTGTTATCCTATTATACGCTTACATGAAATTTTTGATATAGAAACTCAAACAAAAGATATCTTAGATGGTATAGTTATACAAATTGAAAGCTCTTCTACTCCTGCTTGCTTATTTGCCGATGTTTTATTGGGCGAATACCAAGTTGTTGTAAAACCTTTCTCTACATTCTTTAACAAGTACAATCTTAAAGAAAATGGTTTATCAGGGTGTAGCATATTAGGTGATGGTAGCATTACTCTAATTTTGGATACAAACAATTTGTTAAACTCTTAATTAATAATAAGGAGCATTCAATATGACAGACCAAAACATTATAGATCAACAGTTGAACTCTATGGATATTTTTGAGCAAGATGAATTAGACGGTAAGTACTTTGTTTTTTCATCTGCTGATGTTTATTATTCGCTAGAACTTGAAAAAGTGCTTGAAATTTTACAATATCAACGTATAACAAAAATCCCTTGTACTGATAAATTTGTAAAAGGTGTTATTAATTTACGTGGTAAAGTTGTACCTGTTATCGATATACGCACAAAATTTGGCACTGAACCCAAAGAAAGCGATAACCGAACATGCATTATAATCATGACTATTAGCGAGGTAAACATAGGCATAATAGTTGATACTGTTTGCGAGGTTGCCACCGTAAAACACTCTGAGCTACGTAAACCACCTAAAAATCTTGATTTTTGCAAACAATATATTTCATCTGTTTTTGAGTTTGAGGACCGCATTGCATTATTAATCGATTTCAACAAATTTTTTGCTGATAACTTATCTGCAATACGCATGTAAAGGGGAACATTGTGCACGAATCTAATCTAATTATTAAACTTACTGACAGCGAATTTGCTGATTTAAGTAATTTAGTTCGCGGCAAGTATGGCCTTGATATCAGCACAAAAAAAAATTTATTAGAGGGAAGATTTTCTTCTATTTTAAAAGCTAAAGGCTATAAAAGTTTTGCGCCTTATATAGATTTACTTAAAAGCGAAAGCAACTCAGAAGAGTTACAATTTTTTCTTGATAAGGTTACTACACATTACTCCTACTTTGGCCGCGAGCATGACCACTTCAACTATTTAATGCAAAAAGCATTACCCGAACTTAAGCGCACAAGAGGTGGAGTTTTAAGGATTTGGAGTGCTGGTTGTTCTTCTGGCCAAGAGGCGTACAACCTAGCCATGGTAATGGAAGAATTTTTTGGCGAGCAAAAATCCCTTTGGGACACCGTTATTTTAGCGTCAGATATTTCTACACATATGCTTGCAGAGGCTAGGCGAGGCGTTTATACCGTTGAGTCAATAGAAAAATTACCGCCTGAATGGATAACAAAATATTTTAGAAAATTAAATGAGAGAAATTATCAAGTTATAGATAGAATACGAGAGGAAGTTGTTTTCAGGCAAGCAAATTTAATGGAACCTTTTGAGGTAAAAAAACCATTTGATATTATTTTTTGCAGAAATGTTATGATTTATTTTGATTCACCAACTTCGCACAAATTAATTAACAGATTTTACGATATCACCGCGCCTGGTGGATACTTATTTACTGGTCACTCCGAATTTGTTGATAAAAACCTTGTTAAATACGATTTGCTACAACCAGCTGTGTTAAAACGAAAATAAATTTGACAATTTAAAACACCGCCAATAAAAAATCATAATATGGCATTTAAAACCAAGTTAGATTTTTATTGGCGGTTATTTTAATTAATAGTTATTATTTTAACATACTAAGTTTTGATGAAAATTAAATTGCAATTACTAAAAAGATTTAATGCCTTGGTGAATTTCTTACCTTTATAACAGCGGCTACCAAAGCGTTTAACACCTGTTTTGTTTCCACTCTATCCTCAAACCTTATATTTTCGTTTTTTTCCACTACAATGTATTTAGGTGGTAGATTATTTAATGCCAAGGCTGCTATATCAAACTTGCATCTATCGCAACTACATGAATTAAATCTGCTTATTATCTCTTCTATATGTGCATCAACCATGCTTTCCATAATGTTTAAAGTAACAAATGAGCTATGCTTATATGCTCCATCCCTTGCAAAAAGTCGGCTTTTAAGTGCGCTTAAAACTAAATCTTTGTTTTGCACCTCTGGCATATTTTCAAGCATTTCCTCTTGGCTTGTTTGTGCAAAAACATCACTTCTAAGCGCAGGGAGCAATCTATTTAGCAATATCTCTTTGCCTTGGTCGTTATTGTTGTTTTTATTTTGCATTTTTAATTATCCCCTTTTCCATCAATTCATCCACTAAGCTAACGTAATCTTTAACTGTTTTGTTTCGTGGAATTTTTTCCATAACATCAAGTTGACGCACGCTAGTAGCATCACAAACTAAGTTACTGTGACCAATCTTTGTTTCTAGGTAAGGTATGTTTAATGTTTCGCTAACTTCAGCTAAAACCTCTGAAGCAGAACGGCTGAGTCTTTCTCTTGGGTAATATCTAACTAATAGTATGCCACCAACAACTAAAGGCCTGTTAAAAGCGTGTTTAACCCTCGTAATAGTTTCGTGTACTTTTATTGCGCCAGTTAAGCTATATCCATCTGGCAAGCTAGGTATTAAAACAACATCTGAGGCTACTAAAACATTTATTGATATAATTCCAAGTTCTGGTGGAGAATCTATTAATATGTAATCATATTTACTTTTTAACGGTTTTATTGCTTGCTTTAATATACTTTCGTTTCCATAACCAGTAAACTCGGATTCAATACTTTTGAGCATATCATTAGCCGGAATAATATCTGTAACATTTGTTTTTTGAATTGCTAGCCTATGGTTTGTGTTATGTTTTATCACATCATAAATAGTAAATGCATTTTGATTATCTGCACCAAAGCCAGCTGAGAGGTGTCCTTGAGGGTCAAAATCAATGCATAGCACACTATACCCTTTGCTCTTTAAAATTGACGCAATAATGTTTGTTGAAGTAGTTTTACCCACTCCACCTTTTTCATTAATAAGAGATATAACTTTAGACATTTACTAACTCCTTTGTATATTTTTTAATATATATATATTTTAAGCGTTAAAACACCTTGTATGGCAACATTTTTTTTGTTATAATATATATAAGTTATATATTATAATCTTATGTATTTTCCCCTCAATACTTTTAATCATACCAAATTCAGCCAAATTTTGCAATAGTAAAAACTGCAAATTTTATTTATTACATAATGATAAAATACAGGAGTTCAAAACATGAGAACTGAATCTTTAGATTTCTTTAGTAATTCAACTTGTACTGTCAAAACAATGAACGATATATTTTTATTTACAGGTGTCGTTAATTCCGTTTCTTATACCGATAAAGTTATTATTAAAATTGCTCCAAAAGATGGCGAAGCGCTACAGTTAGTTGAATATGGGCTTAGTGTAAAAATTGTTTTAAGAAAAAACAATAAATTCATTGTTATCAGTGGTAATGTTTATGCTTCTTCAAGAGAGCTGTGCGCTATTACAGATGTTACCAATATACAAGAAAAGGAACGCAGACGCTATTTTAGGGTTTCTAGCTCTATAAATGCACTTGCTACAGAAGTTTTAACGCCTGAACAACTTGAAGAAAAAGAAGAATTTTTTGTACCTGAATCTCATCATATTAGGTTAATGGATATTAGCCTAACTGGTATTAAATTTTTCTCCCAAGCTAATTTCGAACCTGGCTCCACAGTTAAAACTTCAGATTTAATGCTAGTTTCAACTTTACCATTGTTTATATTAGATTGCAAAATTATTGATAAAATACCAACAACTGATGGCTTTATTTACAGAACAACCATATCTGATCTATCTCCGTTAGTTACAGATTTACTCTGTAAAGCGATATTTGAACTTGAACGTAACGTTGCAAAAAAACGTTCAAAACGCTAATACTTCATACATAATATAAAAGCATCGGTTAAAACCGATGCTTAATTTTTTGTAAAAATTTTTAAATATTTTTTAGAGCGAAACGAAGAAAAACATTATAAAAATCATACCTAGGTAAGTTTTTTTGCGTTGCTGCGACTGCAGTGGCGCTTTGAGCTTAAGCTCAAAGTTACTACAGCAAAAAAAATAAAAAACTAGGCGTGTTAATAAAAAGCTTCCCCGCGTGAAACGCTCTTTATTTTCATAATTCCTGTTGAAGAATCAAAATACTGTGTACGACCGTAATTTTCACCTACATCTTTTACCAATATTTTAATTCTTAAAGCATTTAAAATAGCTACTGTAGCTGCAACATTTTTTTCGCCTATATCTCCTATATGCGAACCTTGCAAGCCTTTAAACATGTGCGCTCCACCAGCAATTTTAGCGGTCATTCTAATGCGGCTAGCACCTTGTTTTTCCATTTCTTTAACTAATGCTGGTATGGCAATATCGGCATATTTATAATATTTATTATCCATTATAACATGACCTTGGCTTGAAGGTAACATAATATGTGAAAGACCAGCAACTTTTCTTAAATCATCATATAAGCAAATACCCACACAAGAGCCAAGTGCAAAAGTTACTAATGTGTCACCATTTTTTGCTATTTTGAAATCACCTATACCAACAGATATATTCATTATATTAACCCTAAACTTTCCATTAATTTCCTTAGCGATTCTGTTTCAAGCATTAAAATTAATTTACAGTTTTTCCACTTCTCGGAGCTCAAATCATCTTCAATTGTAATTATTTTTTCGCCCATTTCGGCAAAATAATTTTCAGGAACATCTAAAATTGAACCAATCATATCTACGCATACACTAGGTGCTGATATGCCCATTTTTAGACCAGTTAAATTAGAAATCGCACTCAAATAGGAGCTTTTAATAATATTAGCTAATTCTTTTACAACTGAACGTGTTGTATCATCTAACTCTGCTACATTATTAATTTCCATACCTAACCACTCATTTGCTATAGTAGAAACTCCATCTTCTGGCATTAACAACATCAACACACCTGAAACTTCTTCTGTTAGCATGGAAATTAATCCTACCATTATCGATTCAGGCCCGCCTACGCTATCAACAAGCTCAGTGTAATCTAAAGCTTTTACAACAACCTTATCAAGGTTAATTGTTTCATTTGATATTTCTGATAAAGTTATCCCACTATTTCCAGCGCCTATATTTCCCACTTCCCGCAGGGCATCTATTTGCTCTGCATTTAACTCTTCAAACTTTTCTTTCATATCGATATTAGCCTCTCAAGTTATTTATAAGTTGTTCGTTTTCGTCTGCAGTTTGCACTACCTTAGAACTAATTTGAAATGCTCTTTGTGTTAATATCATTTGTGCCATTTCTTCTGTTAGCGAAACGCCAGAAGCTCGCAATACACCTTGCATTATCTCAGGATTTGTTGCAACTTGTGCTTGGCCGGATTCAGCTGTTTGTAAATATTTATTATCTGCAACTGATGTTAACTGTGTAGGGTTTGCAAAATTAAATACACCTATTTGAGTTGTTAGCCCCTCATAGCCATATCTACCTTTTTCAGCGTCCCATACAAGCTGTATAGGGTTTTGTTGCGCGTCCAAAACATAGTTGCCTTGTATATCACTTAAATATGCAGCATCCCCCTGCAAAGCCACGTTAAATGCACCATCGCGTGTGTATTGTATTTCTCCGCCGTTATTAACAGCAAAAAAACCATCGCCTACTACAGCAAAATCATAGGGAATACTTGTATTAGTATAACTGCCTTGATTAGTTATTAAACCCATATCGACAGCCCTTGCGCCGTTGCCGCTCCAAGCTACATTAGGAGTGTTAGCATACATTTCGCTATTTAACAAAGAAGAAAAGCTAACATTACTTGGTAAATAACCATTTGTATTTACGTTTGCAATGTTATTGCCTATGGTGTTCATAGCTTGTTGCTGTGCCATTAAACCTGCAGCACCTGCATAAAATGCCATTTTCATTGTTTTATGTCCTCCTTATTTATTAAGTTAAACTTCCAAGCTTTGTAACTGCTCTGCTGTTCATATCATCTAATATGCTTAAAGCCGAGCTACAAGTTTGGAATGTACGTTGAACATCAATAAGTCTTGTTAATTCTGCATTCATATCAACATTTGAAAGTTCCAACGCACCTTGTACAACATTAAAATCCTCGCTTTGTGCAACTGCTCCTTGTGCAACAGTAAACATACCATTTTCTAATCTATCTAAAACTGTATCTTCGTTCGGTGCAGAAATTGCCAACATTCCCAGTAGTTCATTTGTAGAATTTTTATAAATAAAACCATTATCCTGAACCCTAAAATCATTTACATCGCCTATTAAAATATCTCCACCTAGACCTTGTACACGACCAACATCTGGTATAACCAAATATCCTTCAGCATCAAGTAAAAACGAACCGTTTCTAGTCAGATTAACATTACCTTCTGCGTCAATAACATTAAAAAAACCTTCGCCGTTAATAGCCATATCAAGAAATCTACCTGTTTCGTCTATAAGACCAGTTTTAAAATTGCTAACAACTTCATCTACAACAGCTGTTGTTTGCATACTATCAATCAATGTTTCGCTTGATGTACCATCTGTTTTGGTTAATAATGCTTGCTCAAAACTAGTAGTTACAACATCTTCACCACGGTATCCTGTTGTGTTAATATTTGTTAAATTGCTACTTATGATATCTATTTCTCTTTGTTTTGCTAAAATACCTGACGCAGCAGTATAAAAACCTGATAACATATTTTCGCTCCTTTTTATGTGAAATCTTGCATTCTTTCTTTTAAAAAATCTAACGCTTTTTTTCTTAGTTGTGAAACCCTTTGTGGCGATAAATCAACAACTTCGCCTATTTCACGTAAATTTAAATTTTCATAATAAAACAAACTTATTATTTGCTTTTGCTTAATTGGCAAAGCATCTATTGCTTTTACAAGTGCCTTTCGCATTTCTTCCATCAAAATATTTTTATCTGGACTATCCTCACGCGAGGAAACTAAACTTTTTTCAAAACTTTCTGTTAAAAGTTCTTCAAGCGAAACAGTATCAACAACAGAAATTTCGCACATTAAATGTGATAATTTTTCCTCTGTTAGCTCCATATCTGAGGCAATTTCCGCATAGCTTGGCTCGCGCATAAGCTCTTGCTCTAATTTTGTTTGTGTTTGTATTATTTTTTTTCTAGCCTCCCACAGCCTATTCGGAAGCCAATTTTGCTTGCGGAGATATTTTAATATTGATCCTCTAATTGCGGTGTAGCTATATGTATCAAATGATGCCTCGCCCCTCATAGGGTCGTAACGATCAATACATTCAATTAATGCTATCGTACCTTGGTTAAAAAAATCATCAAAAGGAATATTCGATAAAAGCACAAAACGCATACTATAAATTGCTACACTAACATATTGCAAATAGTGCATAACCAACTGGTTACGTAAGGTAACATCCCCAGTTTTTTTATATTCGAGCATTGTGGCTTGTGGATCATCAAGTTTTTCGCTTGTGATCTCTGGCGCACGTGACATATCCATCCATTGGCCTCCTTTCTCGAATATACAGCGCTTAAACAAAAGTAGTTTATAGCGTAATGTTACCTAAAGATTGAATATGAACTCTTGTATCCAAATCATTTAGTGAAAGCACTGTAATATCGGGGTAAAATTGGTCAAGTAGTTTTTTATAATAAACCCTTACAAAAGGCGAGGTTAATATAACTGGTGTTTGAACTAAATTTTTAACATTATCCAGTTGTTTTTTTGTGTTTTGCATTATTTTTTGTATTGTTGTTGGGTCCAAGTTTAAATATGCGCCACCCTCAACACGTTTTAAATTTTTAAGAATAACATCTTCAACGCTGTTATCAAGGCTAACAACTTTTAATTGTCCTGCTTGCGAATAATGCTTTGTAATTGTTCTACGCAAAGCTTGTCGTACATATTCAATCAACATATCATTATCTTTAACAGTTGGCATATATTCAGCTAATGTTTCTAAAATTATTTCAAGGTCTATTATAGGCACACCCTCTTTTAGCAATGCTTTTAAAACACGTTGTAAATCATTTATTGAAACAATATCAGGTATAGTATCTTTAACAATATCCTCGTTATAACGTTTTAAGTTATCAACTATTCGTTTTACCTCTTGCCTGTTCAACAATTCGTATGAGTGCACTCGTATCATTTCAGATAGGTGCGTGATTATAACAGAAGTTGCGTCTATTAAAGTGTACCCAACGGATTCTGCTTTTACACGTTTATCCTCACTAATCCATTTTGCTGGTATACCAAAAGCTGGGTCTGTAGTATCGATGCCATCAATTTCATCTGATTTCAACAAATCTTCTGGTGCTAGGCCTAAGTAATGATCTACTAACACTTCACCAGCTGCTACTGTATCGCCTCTAAGCTTTATTTCATATTGGTTAGGGTTAAGCTCTGAGCTATCTGTTAACCTTAAAGGTGGTATAACCATGCCCATTGTGTCAGCATATTGTTTCCTTAACATAACCACACGGTCCAAAAAATAACCGCCGTTTGATTCATCAACTAAGGGTAATAGGCTGTAGCCTACGCTAACACTTATAGGGTCAACACTTAATAATCCATAAATATTATCAATGTTTTTGTAAAACTCAACTTCGCTAGTAACTTCTTCCCTAGCCATTGGTAAATCATTTACTGCAGCAAGCGCAGCCAATCTGTTTTTACGCAGTAATAAAAACCCTAATCCTAAAAGTATAGCTGACATTAATAATAACTGTGGCACAGGGAAACCAATAAATAGCAAGAACGGTAGTGCAAAACCTGCTATGATTAAAACAATAGGTTGGGAGGTAAATTGTTTTACAACATCGCTGTTTAAGTTTGCATCAGAGGCAGATCGTGTTACTATCATACCAGTAGCAACAGAAATCAAAAGTGCGGGTATTTGGCTCATTAAGCCGTCGCCAACTGTTGAAATTGCGTAGGTATTTAAAACATAGTTAATATCGCCCTCACCATTTAAAAAACCAACTGCAACGCCACCGATTAAGTTAATTAAAGTAATTACAATAGAAATTATCGCATCACCTTTAACAAACTTTGAAGCACCATCCATTGAACCAAAAAAATCAGCTTCCCTTTGGATATTTAATCGCCTATCTCTAGCACCTTTTTCATCAATAAGTCCTGAACTTAAATCAGCATCAATTGCCATTTGTTTACCAGGCATAGCGTCAAGTGTAAACCTAGCGGAAACCTCAGCTACACGTTCAGAGCCTTTTGCGATAACTATAAATTGAACTAAAACAATTATAATAAATACAACTAAACCAACAACTATATCGCCACCTATAACAAACTCACCAAAGGTTTTAACAACCTCACCAGCATAGCCACCATTTGAGAGAATTGAACGTGTTGAAGATACGTTCAACACTAGGCGTAAAAGCGTAGTTATCAATAAAAGCGATGGAAAAATTGCAAATTCTAAAGCCTCTTTTATATACATTGTAATTAGCAGAATAACAAGCGATAGTGTTAAGTTAAAAATAAACATGAAGTCTAGCAATGCTGGTTCTAGCGGTATAATCAAAAACGCTATAATTAGCACAACGACTATAGTTATTAAATTGTTTAAAAACTTAAACTTCATTTCTTAACATTCCCTTTTTTAAGCTTATAGATAAACGCCAGAATTTCCGCCACTGGCTGATAAAACTCTGATGGTATCTCGCGGTCTAATTCGACTGTTTCAAATAATGCTCTTGCAAGTGGTCTGTTTTCTGTTACATAAACATCATTTTGTTCAGCTACTTGTATAATCCTTAAAGCTAATTCGTCTGCACCTTTTGCTATAACCATAGGTGCGTTATTTTTCTTGTTGTCATATTTAATTGCAACAGCATAGTGTGTAGGGTTTCTTATTACTACATCCGCTTGTGGCACTTTTTGCATCATGCGCCTACGTGCCATTTGTTGTTGCAAAGAACGTATTTGAGATTTAACCTGTGGGTTACCCTCCATTTGCTTATATTCATCTTTAATTTCTTGCTTGCTCATACGTAGGTTTTTTTCATATTGCCACCATTGATAAATATAATCAGCAATACCTAAAAACAAAAACACAATGCCACTATATAAAACAATATCATATATGGTTGAGCCTGTCACAGCTAGCGCTTGAACAGGTTGCATATTCATCAAATTTGGCAAGTTTAAAATTACATCTGATAAAACCAAGTAAATTATATATATAAGAAGTATAATTTTTATTGCAGCTTTAAGTAGCTCAACTATACTTCTTAACGAAAACATTCGTTTAAAACCTTCAATAGGGTTTATTCTGCTAGCTTTAAACTCAAATGCTTTTGGAGAAAACATCATTTTTGTTTGTGCCATAGTAGCAATAACAACCGCTAGTATAGAAATTAGTAAAACTGGTATAGCTACCCAAACATAAACAAGTATGCTATCAATATAAATCGGGGCTAAATTTTCCATAGATAAGGTTTCAGTAGTGCTACCAAGTGATATATATTTTGCAATAAAAGCTTCTAGCCTAATAATTGAGGATGGCAACAAAAACCTTAATGCAGAAAAAACAGCAATGAGTGTGGCAATAGATACAAGCTCTTTGCTCATAAAAACATTACCCTTTTTCCGTTCGTCCTGCTTTCGCTTGGGGGTGGCTTTCTCGGTCTTTTCGCCCGCCATGCCATATCCCCCCTTTTCGCGCTTTGAAATAAAAGTTAATTATAGCACGGTTAACATTTCGCCCATGCTAATAAACAACTGATTAATATAATTTAACATAAAGTTTGATGTTGCGCCTGCAAAAAGAAACATCAACAAAAAACCAGATAAAACTTTAAACTGAAAATGCACAACAAACACATTTATTTGAGGCACAAGTTTCATTAATAAACCAATAGCTATTTCCACTACAAAAGTTGCAACTATAAAAGGCAATGATAATTGTATTATCATAACAAACACAGCGGCAAATAAATCAAAGAAAAAGGCTGATATATTTACGCCGAAACTAGCACCCCCTATAGAAAGCACATTGTAAGAGGAAAATATTATACGTATAAAAACTAAGTGACAGTTAGTAACAAAAATATAAAGCACAAATAATATTTCTAAAATATTACCAGATAGTGATGATTGTATATTTGTTGCTGGATCAAAAGTTTTTGCCATAGAAAGACCAAAACCTAAATCGATAACATCACCAGCTGTAAAAATTAAAAAATAAAATATCTGGAATAAAAATCCACACGCAAAGCCAACGCCTAGCTCTAAAAACATTAAAATAATAAAATGTAAATCTGTCATAACAACAGGTATTTCATCACCTACTAATGGTGCAATTAATAATGTTAAACCTAATACTAGTGCAGCTTTAAACTGTGTTGGTATTGCTTTTCGTGAAAGTAAGGGATTGAAAAAAATCATACCAGCAACTCTACAAAAAACTAGTATATAGATACTTAAACCAGCTATGTTTAAATCTATGCTCATATTATAAACCTATCATTATTTCAACCAAGCTGTTAAAAAATTCAACTAGATTTGTTAAAATCCAAGAACCTGCAACAACTAGCATAAGTGCTATGGCTGTAATTTTAGGTACAAAAGTTAAGGTTTGTTCATTTATTTGTGTTGCCGCTTGGAATATTGAAACCAACAAACCAATAGAAACACTCACCAAAAGCATAGGTGCTGCAAGTTTAAGTATTAAAAATATTGTTTCAGTAAAAATAGCCAGCACTGTTGTTTGATCCAATAAACTCACCTCAAGTCATATCATTTAAGCTAATAAAAACTACTTGCAAGCATTTCTATAATTAATCGCCAGCCATCAACAATTACAAATAGCATTAGTTTAAATGGCAAGGATATCATAGATGGTGGTAGCATAACCATACCCATGGACATTAAGGTACTTGCCACTATCATATCGATAACTAAAAATGGCAAAAACAGTAAAAATCCTATAGTAAAAGCTCTGCTCAGCTCGCTTGTTATAAAAGATGGCACTATTATTTCAAGACCTAAATCCATAAGAGAATTTTCGCTTAAATCGCTCATTTGCACATCAGTGCCTGATAAGCTTAAAAACATGTTTAAATCCGCACTTTTTGTTTGCTTTAGCATAAACTCTTTTATTGGGTCTTGCATAAGTTCAAGCGCCTGGTCTTGTTCCATCTCACCTTCAATTAAAGGTGTTAATGCTGTATCGTTTATTTCCACCAAAACAGGTTGCATAATAAACAATGATAAAAACAACGCTAAACCAACTAAAACTTGGTTAGGTGGTGATTGTTGTAAACCAAGTGCTGTTCTAACAAAAGAAAATACTATAACAATTCGTGTAAAACTTGTCATCATTATTAAAAGTGATGGTGCTAATGATAACAGTGTAAACAAGAATAAAAGTTCTAGTGAGCCTAAACTGCCTTCTGTTTCTTCAGTGCTAAAATCCAATGAAACTTCTGCTGCGAAAACCTCAGGTATAAATATAAACAGCATGGTTACAACAGTTATTAAGCAAAGTAATCTCTTTAAAAACTTGATTTTTCGCTCATCATTAAAAAAGGATTGCTTTTTTACTTTTTCCATTAAAACTTTCCCCTTTTACTTTTCACTTGAACCTTTACTTTTCATCATATCCTTTAAAACATCTACAAAATTTACTGATGTGTTTTGATTTGCATTTTGCTCATATTTTGAAAAATCAACTTCAACATCATCAATTTTTGTTATTTGCTGAGGAGTTGCACCAAGTAGCATTGTTTTTTCACCACTTTTAACTATAAGCAAATATTGATCTTTGCCTATTGAACGACGTTCTAAAATTTCGAGGTTTGAATTTCCGCTAAAATTAAATTTTTGGTAATGACCACCAACAAATTTTGATGTAAAATATGCCGCTACAAAAACAGCCACAACCAAAATTAATGTAATTATCATTGAAAATACAGCACTTAATGTTTCAGGCATAAAAATCCTCTTTATAGTGTTTCAAGCTTAACTTTGTACAACAAACACTCCAAACCACGCATTTATATGTTTTGAAGTGTTTTAAAATATTATAAAGGTAAAATTTTAGAAACCGTTTGCACAATTCTTTCTTGTTTAAATGGTTTAACGATAAAATCAAGTGCGCCTAATTTTATAGCTTCCATAACCATTGCTTCTTGACCCATAGCAGAGCACATAACAATTTTAGCATCTGGGTGAGCTGTTTTAATTTCTTTTAATGCTTGTATGCCATCTTTGTTTGGCATTGTGATATCCATTATTACAAGGTCTGGTTTGTGTGCTTCATAAAGGGTAACAGCTTGTGCGCCGTCTTCGCCCTCGATGAAATCTGTGTAACCAGCTTTGCTTAAATGTGTTTGAACCATTTTTCTCATGAAACCAGCGTCGTCTACTAATAATAATTTGTACATAATTATTTATCCTCCCAATAATTAAAAATTGTTTTCAAGTGATTCTAGTAAGTCTTTTGTGCCAACGATCTCGGTAATTCTAACTCCAAAATTATCTCCTACTACAATTACATCCCCATAAGCTAGCAGTTGCCCATTAACTATAACTTCAGCAGGCGAACCTGTTTGCCTATCAAGCTCTATAACAGTACCAGCACCAAAATCAATAACATCTTTGATTTTTTGTTTTGCTCTGCCTATAACTACAGATACATCTAATTTTACACCCATCAATAAATTCATGTTAGAATTTGCAGGAACTACAGCGGTTTGCTGTGCAAATGCTGGGAAACTTGGATTTTGTATCTGTGTTTGTGCAACTGGTTGCGCACTAGCAGCTGGTGAATATTGTGTTGGTTGTTGATACTGCACAGGCGGTGCTTGTGGTATTGGCGCTGGTGGTGCAGCAACTGGCGCTGGCGGCGCAGCAACTGGTGCTGGCGGTGCAGCAACCGGCGCTGGCGGTGCAGCAATTGGTGCTGTCGGTGCAGCAACTGGTATTGGTTCTTCCTCTGCACCCATTGATATTTTAACTTTTTCAATAATCATTCTTGCAAGATCTACGTTTAAAAAACACATAAAACTTGTAGTTAAAACATCTTTAATGCTAAGTGTAAACGAGATAGCAACAACAGCTTCATCGCTTTTCATACCTGTTATTGTTTCGTCTAAATCGTTTTTTGAATTTAATAAAAAGCTTTGCGGGGTGGAAATATTAAGTGGCATTCCTAACAATTCTGACATTGTCGTGGCTGACGAGCCCATCATTTGGTTCATAACTTCGCCGACCGCGCTCATGCTCATGTCATCAAACTCAAAATTTTCATCAAACTCGCCTGGTTCTTCACCCATGAGCAAATTAACAATCATTTGAGCATCTTGCCTTTTGAGCAATGTTAGGTTAGTACCAGATATACCTTCGACATAATCAATTTTTACTGCTAGGCTTGGCTCTATACCTTCGCAATCAACTTCACCAAATGTGTTTTGTTGTATGCTTGGGGTACTAATATCTACCATTCTGTCTAGCAAAGTAGAAACAGCTGTTGCTGCTGAGCCCATGCTCATATTCATTACTTCGCCTATAATGTCGAGATCTGATTCATTTAACAAATCTATTTTATTATCAACCAAAACTTCTGCCTCCTTCAATTTTATCTAATACTTCTGTAACTTTTATGGCTTTCATATTTTTATGTTCACCCAATTTAGCTGTACACCATGCAACACCTTCAACGTTTACATTAATATCTGTGTTAATACGCTTATTTAAAGCTATAACGTCCCCGGGTTGCAAATTAGCAACGTCACTTAAAGTAATTTGGAACACATCTAGCTCTGCTTCTAATACTAGCTCAGATTCTTTTAGATAAGAGAACACCACCTGCTGCTCTGGATTTTCTTTGTTTTTATGCTTATGCTTAGCTTTACCACCAACCGCATGTTGTGTACTAAAGCTATTTATTATAGATTCTAAATTTTCCGCTGGCAGACATATATTAATTAAGCCTGAATAATTTTCTTCCTCAACTTTAATAGAGGTTATAACTGTTACATCTTGTTGCGAGTAAACTTGTACCATACGTCCATTTGTTTCTATATGGTTTAATTCAGCTTTAATTTCAAATGAATTGCCCCATGATTCTTCAAGTAACCGCGTTATATTTACACATACGTTGCGCAATAATGTATGCTCAAGTTCGGTATAATCTCTATCTGGCAAGAAAGGTGTACCTGAGGCACCCATTAAACGTTCAACCAATAAAAAACCAAAAGCTGTCGGAAGTTCCATAATAAGCGTTTGTGTTTCATCAGCTTTACCAAACACATCATAAGTAATCATAATCGCAAGGCATGCATCTGGCAAAGCGTTACTAAACTCGAAATAATTTTGTTCCTCAATACCCAAAACTTCCATTTCACATGTGTTTCTTAACACATTACTAAAGTAAGAGGAAACCACCCTAGAAAAACTTTCGTAAATAGAATTCAGCGATTTTAATTGGTCCTTTGTAAACTTTCTCGGTGAAGTAAAGTCGTATTCTTTAACTTTTACCGTCTCAGGAGTAGCTTGCTCAACGCCACTGCTTTGCATTTTATTTAAAAGCTCGTCTATCTGGCTTTGTGATAAAACTTCTGGCAACTTATTCGCCTCCTTCTTCGCTTATTATTTTTTCGTCATTAAACATCTTCAAATTCACTCGCTATCTTGTGTGTTGTCTGTAGTTGGTTGCGTATCCACTGTTTCGCCAGCGGTAGTGGTTTCATTTTCAGCCGCTGGGCTTTCTTCTTCTGTGCTTTGCCCTGGAGTTGTAACTTCTACCGTACCAGCATCGCCAGTATCAACATCAGCATCATCGCTATAAAAACTTTCTAAAATATCATTCCAGTTTTTATCTTCGTCAACTTCCATGCCAACTATAATTAACTCAACCCTACGGTTTTCAGCACGGCCTTCTTCTGTGCTGTTATCACCAATTGGGTATCTGTTAGCATAACCCCTAGCTAATATCTTATCAGCGGGGAAACCAGCGCTGGTTGCGAAATATTCTGCAACTACACCAGCCCTCTCTGCTGATAATACCCAGTATGAAGCATTTTCGCCTACTGTAGCAGTAAAACCTAAAATATCTACCCATCTAATCGCATCTTGATTTTCCACTAACATTTCACCAACTCCCGCAAGTATAGGTTCACTAGCTGGTAAAAGTGTATATTTATCAGGGTAAAATAATATAGAGTTATTAAATCTTACATGTATAACGCCTTCTTCAATTTGAATTTCAACGTCCTCAGACATATTTTCAAGCTCAATAAATGATTGAAGTTCATTGTATAAGGTATCTAAAGTTGCATCAACGCCAATTGTAGCATCTTCCGCATCGCTCGGATCTTCAGCATTGCCTAAAATTTCATCAATTTGTTCTTGTGGCAAACTTGAGAAAGATTCAATAAAAGCGTTAAACTTCGCTTCGTCTGTGCTTGACATACTTAACATAACCGCAAAAAAACAGAGCAATAATGTAACCATGTCAGCATAAGTATTAAGCCACCCACCAGTGTCCGCTTGTTCTCTCTGCTTTTTTTTCATACAACTCTCACTTTCCGCTCAAAATTAGCCTTCAGCTCCACTTTCAGCTGCAGCGCCCATTTTTTTACTTGCTTTGCTTCGTTTGTATTCAGGTAACATATGTAGCAATCTTTCGCTGATAATATTTGGGTTTAAACCCTCTTGTATAGCCTCAACGCCAACACTTATTAGGCTTAAACATAGCATTTCTTCATCGTGCCTAGCACGTAGTTTTGTAGCTATTGGGATAAAAAACGCATTCGCAAGGAGAGAACCGTACAAAGTTGTAATAAGCGCAACTGACATACCAGGGCCAACAGCAGCTATATCATCAAGGTTTTGTAGTAAGTTAACAAGGCCTATAAGTGTACCTATCATACCAAAACCTGGCGCTAGGCCTGCACCTTTATCATAAATACCTGCATCTATCGCATGGCGCTGGTCTATATCCTCTTGCCAAGATTCCATCTGTTTTTTAACGGTATCTGGGTCTATTGAGTCAACAAGCATCTGAAAGCTTTTTTGCATAAAGGAATCTTGCATTTGACCAACAGTTTCTTCCAGTGATAATAAACCTGAAAGCCTTGCTTTTTTTGCAGCTTCTACTATTTCGTCTATATAATCAGTAGGTTTATATTTTTTGGGCATAACTGTAAGCAACAAGTGTTTAGGCATGCGCCCAATTACATCTAAAGGGAACATCATTAATAATGCGCCCAAAGTACCACCTATAACAATATATATACTGTTAGGATCGAAGAATAGCAATAGGTTATCCATAACAATGCCGTCTTCGGTAGCTATAATACTATAAAAAATCAGACCAAATGCTAATATGCCACCTACTAACGTAGCAATATCAAAACCGCGTTTTTTCATATCCTCATTGCCTCCTCTGTCTTTGCGATTTATACATCAAAAATCAAAATGGCTTGTAATTTTTATTTTTTTCTATTTTTTTCCATTTCGATATCAGCTTCGTTTCCTTGAAGTTCAATTCGCAAACGAGAAAGCTCATTTGCTTTTCTATCATATGCAATTACAGCATCAATAACCTCAGAAATAGTTTCTCTTACAATATAATAGTTTTTATCTCTTGTTTTAATTGTCGTGTCTGGTTTGGCTTCAACCGTTTCGATAAGCTTTGCATTTACAACAAACTGTGTTCCGTCCAGTTTTGTTAAGATAACCATAGCTTATACCTCCTATTATTAATTTTTTAAATCATGGATAACAATTTCGTTTGTTATCCATGATAACAAAAATTTAGTAAAACAAGAAGTTTTCAGTTTGAAAGATTAATTATCGTTTCATATTAATAACTTCTTCCATCATTGTATCTGATACAGTGATGATACGTGAGTTTGCTTGGAAACCACGTTGAGTAACTATCATATCAGCAAATTGTTCTGATATATCAACGTTAGACATTTCCAGTGCGCCTGCTTTTAATGTACCTGTACCATCTGTACCTGGGTCCGCAAGCAAAGCTTCACCAGAGTTTAAACTTTGTGAGTAGTAGTTGCTACCCTCTGTTAGTAAACCGTTTTGGTTTGCGAAAGTTGCCAAGGAAATTTTACCAACTGCCACTGTGCCAAAGTAAGAATGTGTAACACTTACTGTACCATTTTGGCCTATAACAATACCGCTGATTTGGTTCATATCAACAAGGCCACCAGCTGTACCGTTTTGTAACACAAAAGTATCCACGCCTAAACCTAAGTTTGGTGACATAACAGACGCTGTTGCATCTAATGTTTCGCCTGCTGGTATAGCGTTTAAGTTAGTTGCTGCGCCAGCTTGGCTATTTAACACATCAAACCCCGGGTTTGTAACTTCAACATAATCACCATCGGCACTTTTTAATAACATTGTAGAAGCACCAGTTGTTGCTGTAATATCACCTGTGTATGTTTTACCACCAGCTGTTAAGGTTACTGTCCATGTATCACCTGCTGCATTTTTATCAGCACTTAATGATACATTACCTGCACCTTCAAAATCAGAGCTAACGTCTAAAATTTCCATTTTGCCACTAAAAAGATTTTTTGATGCAGTGCCTGTTATGCTACCTTTATCAATGCCACCTGCTGCTCCTGTGATTTGCTCACCTGTTAAACCGCCAGCTGGAAATGCATTTATATCGCTAGTTAGTTTTACAGTTCCACCAGCATGTGGTACGCCACCATTTGCCTCTAAAATCGCATTGTTAATTGCTGTGTTAAAAGCATCCATATCAGCAAATGTTTCATATGCATTAACTTCAATTAAAATTGCGCCTGTGCTTGTAATGGTTGCCTGAGCTGGTAAACCTGCTGGTAATTTATCATTAGCACTAAATGTAATGGCAGTGTTGCCATATTCAGTATTCTCTGACATGCTCATTGTATATTTAATATTGTTAATTGTCAACTCCCCATTTGCTGCAGATGGAGGAACTACGCCTAGATTATCTATTTTAATTTTTTGGCTAGCTGGTTGACCATCCACCTCACTTGTGCCAAGTACAAAGTTACCGTTGATATCAACTAAATAACCATTAGTGTCATATGTTAGCAAACCTGCTTTTGTATAAAATATATTGCCATCGCCATCCATAACTTGTAAGAAACCCTCACCAGTTATAGCAACGTCAAGGCCAAAACCTGTGGATTGCATGCTTGAGGTTGACATTTGAGCTTGTATGCCAGAAAGTGTAACACCATAACCAATTGTTGATGGGCTTGTACCACCTTGGTTTGCAGTGCCCTCTGTAGCACCTTGAATAGTTTGATAAAAAACATCGCTAAAAACTGCACGTTGAGCTTTATAACCATAAGTGTTAACGTTTGCGATATTGTTACCTATAACGTCCATTCTTGTTTGATGTGTGGTTAAACCAGCCACACCAGAGTACATAGCATTATTCATTTTTCTCCACTTTCTCACCGCACTAAATCCATCTGTCAGTCAGGATTTAGATAAACATCTCGAAAGTCCTGTTTATATAATTACGGTGCCATTAATATTTGTAAAAACTGAACCATTCAAACTATCACTATCTGTGGTAGTTATTACTGTATTGCTCGGAACATTAACTATAAAAGCTGTTTGTCCCACTAAGATAAGGGCATCTTCTAAATTTTTCGACTCAGCCATTTTCACGCCTTGGTTTAATCTTTCTAAATTTTCAGCGCTAACGTCAATATTTCTTTCAAAAACACGTTTTGTAGCATGCTTAGAAAAACTAACGTCGCTTGTTTCAAGTTTATCTTGCAAGATTTGTGCAAAATCCGAGTTTTCCCCACTTTTTATATTATTAGTAGTATGGGAGCTATTTAAACCTATTTGTGAGTTATGGCCAATTTGAGGATTATAAAATCTAAGCCTTAAATCATCCATCTGTTTCACCACCTGTTTGTGTGGAATCTACTGTTGTATCGTCTTCACCTTCGCTAGTTTCGCCTTCTTCTGTTTGTGGCGCTTCTGGCTCTTCAGTTTCAGGTGCAGCTGTAATACCTATTTCTGAAATTTCTTCTAGGTAATACATTTTATCACCAATATGTACAACATATTCATCTTCAACAATTGATACTTTATCAACGACACCTGTGGTTTCTTCTAGTTCGCCGCTAACGCTCATACGTGTTGCTGTAACAGTTTTACCAACCATTGTCATTACATAGTTCATTTTAGAGTACATAGCCATTTCTTGCATCATTTCCATGTTAGAAAGTTGGGTTATTTGCTCCATCATAGCAGAGTTATCCATCGGCTCTGTAAAATCTTGATTTTGAAGTTGTGTAACGAATAAGTTCATAAAGTCATCTGAACTTAAAGTTGAGTTATCCTCAGGGTTGCCAAAAACTACATCATAGTTTGAGCTAGTAGTGCCAACTACATCTCTGTAATCTGAATATATGCTACTTGCTCCGTCTATTGTATTAGACATTTTATCCTCCTTCCTTAGATATAAACATTAAGTGTATCATCTACAAAAGTTTGTTCTAAAGTTTGTTCCTCTTCTGCTAAAAATTCACCAGAGTAGGAATAACCTTGTGCAGTTTGCTGTGATTGGTTTTCTCTATTTGCAAACTGGCCGCTATTCATGTTAAAATCATGCATTTGAGATTGTCCTGATTGTGCTGTGCTTGTTACAACTGCTTCTTTAACTTCTATTTGTAACGGAGCCATTGCCTGCCTTAAAGCGTCAATATCATCGTTAATCATAAGAGAAGTTTTGCTATTTGCAACTGCTATTTCAAGCACTTGTTTGCTGCCATCATTAAACAATTTAACCGTAATTTCACCGAGTTCTTGCGGGTTTAATTTTAAAGTAAATTGTGGTAAACCTGCGTCAACACCATCTTGCAAACCTACTTGTAATTGATTAAATAGTTCTGGGTTATTAACTGGTAATTCAAAGTTTGTAGCTACAATTGCTGTGTTAGCAGCTGTGTTTTGAGCTTCTTGTGGTGTGTTAAGCTGAGCTAGTATTGCCTCAATATCAATTGTGCTTTGTGGGTTCATATCTTTTTTAACTGCTTCTATAGATTTAAAAAAACTATGCTGTTCACTAAACAATTGATCTTCAGCTGCGTTTGCACTACTACTTGGAGTGCTAAACATAACAATATTTGAATTTTGTTCTTGTGTATTTACCACTTCATTTATTACTAAATTTTCAAAGTTCAAATTATTTGTTAGCGGTGTAGCTTCTTTTTGAAGTTGCGCTGTTTGCATTGTTGTAAGCTCTTGCAAAACTTGTGGTATTTGAACATTGTTTTGTGTCATAAAATTTTTCAGCTGTTCAAAATCTAAAACTAAGTTTGCAATATTTGCCTCGTTTAATTGTTCTTGCTGAACTTGCGTTTGCTCAGGTGTTACGTTACCCATCTGTGCAAAAAACTGAGCTAATAAAGCTAATGTTTCAGGTTCTTGTGTTTGCTTTTTTACACCATCTTCCCCATTTTGTTGCATATTTTCAACCAAACGATTAATAATCGCTAAAAACGGGTCCGTTCCTGTTGTGTTTATCGCTGAGGTAGTTTGTCTTTGCATGGAGTTTGCATTTTGTGTAGTTTCAATTTTAGGTATTATATTGTTCACATCTTTCACCTCCTTTCGAAATTTACATCGTTATTATTATGTAACTTCAAACTAACAAATTCAAGTAGTTCTTCCCTGCCCTCCTTTGCTAGTTTTTCGTCATAATTACTACGTTGTTTTTCCTCAAGTTTTTCAAGTCCAGATATTTCAATCGCAATTGCTTTCACAACTTCAAGTTGCTTTTCAACTTCCTGTTCTGCTAGCACTAATTGCCGCCTTAAATCTTTTATTTTTTGCACAGCACTTTCTATCATATACTTGTAAGGTTGCATTTCCATAACGGTCATTCCCTGTGATGATTTTTCATTCATGGTTTCTCTTACTTGTATTTGTTCTTGCTGTAAGTTTTCGATATTATTTATTATGTCATCACGTTTTTTTTGCAACTGTGCAAGTAGGCTTTTTTCTCTTTTGAAAACTTGCTCTTTATATTTGTACATCTTCTCTAGCGAAAAGTTATAAGCTTTCATTTGTCAGGCCCTCTTTTTTAACTAATAACACGTTTCATTTCCTCAAGTGTTAAATCAAATCCAAAGGAAGTTTCTGTGTCTTGCTTTAAAAAATCATTGATTTTACTCATATGACTTATAGCTACATCTAATTGTGGGTTACTGCCTGCTTTGTATGCGCCTATTGAAATTAAGTCCTCGTTCTCTTTATAAATTGCCATCATATTTCTTAATTTATCCGCTACTGCTCTTTGTTCGCTTGTAACAATAGATTTCATAATACGGCTAACACTATTAAGAACATCAATGGCGGG
This sequence comes from uncultured Faecalibacterium sp., assembly GCA_964370685.1. Lineage (GTDB taxonomy): Bacteria > Bacillota > Clostridia > Oscillospirales > Ruminococcaceae > Faecalibacterium. The sequence goes on from CAYJKG010000001.1 coordinate 92,452, forward strand.
GAAACGGTTTTTTGATGCTATTGAACGAGATAGTATGATATGCCCGTCCACTATGCTTCGAACTGTATCCGCTACAGGTTCGTTTGTGTCATCACCCTCCACAAGCACTGTATAAATACCTGTTATAGAGCCTTTTTCAAAGTTACCTGAACGTTCTAATAATTTTGGTAATGCAGAATATATTGATGGTGTATAACCCCTAGCAACTGGAGCTTCACCTGTGTTTAAGCCAATCTCTCTTTGAGTCATTGCAAATCGTGTGAGAGAATCCATCATTAAAAGCACATCTTTACCTTGTTTTTGAAAATATTCTGCAATAGCTGTTGCTGTTTGTGCACATTTTAAACGCATCATTGCTGGTTGGTCAGATGTAGCAACTACTAAAACCGAACGCTTTAAGCCCTCTGGGCCTAAATCTCGCTCTATGAACTCTAAAACTTCTCTTCCGCGTTCACCAACAAGAGCTATAACGTTCATTTCGGCTTTAACATTTCTTGCTATCATACCCATAAGCGTACTTTTACCTACGCCTGAACCTGCAAAAATACCTATCCTTTGACCTTTACCCAATGTAATTAAGCCGTCAATAGCTTTTATTCCAAGCTCCATTACCTCGGATATAGGAGGTCTTTCAAGTGGATTATATGGCGTACCGTTAATATCCACACTTGTTCCGTTTATTAAGTTTGGACCAGAATCTATAGGCACACCAAGTGCATCTACTGTTCTGCCTATAATGTCATCACTAACATGTATTTTTAGTTTTTCGCCAGTGTTAATAACCGCATTACCATAACCAATATCATCTGTTTCCTGGTATGGCATAAGGTGCGCTCTATCATCTGCAACGCCTACAACTTCACAAACTAATGGCTCAGGGCTGTTGCTACGCATCACATGGCATATATCACCTATACTACAAGTTAGGCCAGATGCCTCTATTGTCATACCTTGTATTTTGCTAATTTTACCTTCATAAGATTTTAAATCAGCAAGTTGCAACACTCGCAAGTATTTTTCATTATTCAATAACTTTTGATTGTCCCAACTCAAGATATCACCACCTAATTTGTTGTTTTAAATAAACTACGTAATTTTTCTGCTTGTCTTGATATATCAGAAACTACTGTACCTTTATCAGTGTTAACACGGCACATATCTATTTCACCAGGTTTCGGTGAAATTGTTATTTTGCTTTGTGCATTTGAGGTTTCAATTTCTTTTCTTACTGCTTCAACAAGGTCTGCTAGCCTTTCACAAATTTCCACATCAAGCCAAGAAGAATTCTTCACTGTTTCCATTGTTTTATTTACTAGCTTTAACAAAACCGTATCATCAAGTTCAATTTTATGTAAAATCAACTTCTCAGCAATTTCTATAGCTAAAAACTTAAGTTCCTCTGAATAACTATCAATGTATTCTATGTTAGCTTGTTCTAAATCCTCTAGGCAATGCTCAACTTGTTTTACAACTTGCACAAGCTCGCCTTTTCTTTTATTAAAAGCATCTTTATATGCTTGGTTATACGCATCCTCATATGCTTTTGCATAAGCTTGTTCACTAGCAGTTTTTTCTATTTGTTTTATTTCATCTTGATAAAGTTCAATCAATTCTTCTCTTGTAAGTTCCACTGTAACTTCTTGTGGCTCTTCAAGATTTTTTTGTTCGTCTTTATTTTCAGATGATTCTTCTTTGTTTTCATGTGCAATATTATCATTCAGCCAATTTTCAACTTCAGAAAAATTTCTGTTTAAATGTCTGGCATGTGGTTGTGTATTTTGCTCATCATCGTTTGAAAAATCATTTGTGTACAAAACCTCTTCATGCTCATTTGCACTTGCTTTTATAACACCAACTAAATTTTCTTCTGTTTCTTCTAAAATTATTTTATCGGGAATTTCAATTGTTTTTGATGTTTGCACCACATAACTACTTTTATAGACATTAGCTGATGATAGCATCGTCATCGCCTCCCTTAGAAAGCACTATTTCTCCGCTTTCTTCAAGCTCCCTTATGCTGGCAACAATTTTTTGTTGAGCTTCTTCTACGTCTCTCATGCGCAAGTTTTTGAGGTACTGCATATCTTCCATAATGGTTTGACGTGAACGTGAAGAAACGTTAGCAAGCAACATTTCCTTAACTTCATCAGAAGAGCCTTTAATAGCAATAGCCAAATCTTGCTGGTCAACATCACGCAAGATACGTTGGATAGAAATTTCATCAAGATTAACAATATCTTCAAATACGAACATAAGTTTCCTGATTTCATCAGAAAGCACAGGATCAATTTTGGATAGTTCGCCAAAGATGTATTTTTCAGTAGCTCTATCAGCTTTGTTCATAACATCAGCTACGTAATTTACGCCGCCAATTTCTGTCATAGCCTCTGTAGATACAGACGCAAACTTAGATTCTAACACTCTCTCTGTTGTATCAACAACTTCTGGTAAAACACTCTCCAGTGTTGCTATACGCTTAACTACATCTAGCTGCAATTCTTTTGGAAGCTCTGCAATAACTTGCGACGCTTGCGACGCTTTAGCGTACGAAAGCACAAATGCTATAGTTTGAGGGTGCTCATTTTTTACCATCATTAATATTGTTTTAAAATTTGCCTTACGCATAAAGCCCATAGCCATAGTATGCATGTTTTTAGAAACACGATCCATATATGTGGTTGCCAATTGTGCGCCAAAAGCTTTTTCTAAAATTTCTTTTGCGTATATATAACCGCCCTCTGAAACTAAACGCTCTGTCATGCATAGTCCGTAAAACTCGCCTACAATTTCGTTTAGTTCATCTTGTGGTAATTTATCAAGCTTTGAAACTTCCACTGAAAGTTTTTCAACTTCTTCGTTACGTAGATACTTATAAACACTAGATGCATTATTTGAACCTAAGGCAACAATAACTGCCGCTGCTTTAGAGCTCCATGTGCGATTACTAGTTGAAGTGCTTTTTTCATTAGCTTCCATATTATTGATCCTCCTTCAACCATGTGCGCAATAAATTAGCAACTGATTCAGGGTTTACACGAGATAGGTCTCTAATTTCCTTAATAACAGCATCTGTCTTTTCTTGTTCTTCGTCTTTAGCACCCTCAGCAAGCTCTTGTTTGTATTTTTCAATTTCAGCTTCTTTTTCATCAATAAGCAATGATTCTGCTTCTGCTCTTTGTTTTTTGTAACTTTTTACTTTTATTACTATAATAATCAATATTATTAAGAATAAAGCTAATAACACTGCAAGTACTAACCAAAGTGAAATTTGACCAAATGGCGTTTCAATATAGAAATCACCAGAAACAGCTGGTACATCGCTATCTTCTTCAAATGGGTTAACAGGTGAAAAACCTGCTACTGTTATAAGATCTGGCTCAATATCAACACTATTAGAAACTAAACTAATAAGTTCGTCTTGTCTTGCTTGTGTAAGGTTTTCTTCGTTGACAAGCACAGATATAGTTGCACGTTCTATTTCATAATCACCAGATTCAATTTGTGTTTTAATGTAGGAATAATCAATTTGAGTATCCCATCTATATTCTGAGGCATCATCAACTAGGTCTGGGTCAACATAGCTATAATCTGGTATATCTGTGTTGTTTTCCTCGCCTACAACGTCACCCTCTTCGTTTTCACCAAAAATAAACTCACCGCTTGTATCAGTTACAAAACCTTCGCCTGTGCTTGGGTTTTCTTGTAATTGCAATTGTTCGGTCATCATTTTATCAAAATCAATAGTTACTTTTGCAGTAGCTACAACACCGCCAACGCCATAACGTGGTTCTAGTAATCTGATAATATTGCTTTCTAATTGTCTTTGCGCAATAGCTTCAAGCTCAAAATTTTCACTATAGCCATATTCAGCATCTTCTTGTGCAACACCAAGTTCCAAAGATGTTCCAGCATCAACAACTATAACATCCTCAGGTGACATATTTGGCAAACCAAAAGCAACCAAATTTTTAATTGCTACAACTTGGCTTTCATCTAGTGTAACACCGTTTTGTAAAGTCAACAAAACACTAACGCTGCCTTTGCTCTCGTTAGTTGCTTCTTCCCATATATAACTACTATCTTTAGGCATATTTATAGTAACAATTGCATCAGATACACCATCAATACGTTTTAGCGTTACTTGCGCTCTTTCTTGTAGTTGATAATTATACAATTGCTCTCTTTCGGTTTCTGTGGATGTCATGCCCGAATTATTAATTGTTATGTCATATGTTGGCACTGTTCGTGGGTACCCTTCTGCAGCCATTTGCAAAAGCCATGTATCATATTCATCAGTGGGTACCATAATTTCGCCATTTGCATTTAATTTTGTGTCAGCGCCATAATTTTTTAATGAAGCATAAACCTCACTAACCTCTGAAGGTTCCATACCAGCATATAAAACTGTATAGTTACCACTAGCAGAGTTTAGTAAAATAGTAATTAAAATTGCAAACAAAATAATCCCTAATATCACACCACCTGCAGCGTATTTACGCTTTGGCGGCATTTCAGAGATGTAAGTTTTAACTTGCACAAAAGAACTTTGTATTTTATCCACTGAAATTCTCCCAATTCAAACTCAAATTCAATTCATTTACTTGTATATATATGATATTGCCTATATTTGTATTTGCATTATTTCTTTGTATGCATTTACCACTCTACTTGTTAGTTGAACAGTGGTTTCAAGCATAGTGCTAGCTTTTAATGAGTTTAGTTGCATTTGTGCTAAATTATCGGTATTGCCTATGGCTAAATTATAGTTATCTTGCTCAGTTACTTCCATAAGCTCTGATGTTTCATTTACTAAATCAGATAATAAGTCCTGAAAAGGTAAAGAAGTTCCTTGCTCTGTGTTAGCTTTTGCTTCCACATCAAAAAAAGTTTTGTTAACAGCGCTATCAAAATTCATCGGTACTATAAAATTGCCCATAATTAGCCTCCTCTTTCGTTCGTAAAATTTCCACGATAAAGTTAAGTAATTTAAACTAAATATATTATATTTTGTGCAACATTGACTATTTTTTATTATATTATATGTTTTTCAACATTTATTTCACTACTGTAATTCTACACTCTTTTATTTGTAAAGTAAAGATGATTGTGCATTTTTATAACATTGTACATAAGTTTGGCGATTTTTTTAAAACAATTATACACATACGTATTATTTTTTAGAGTTTTTTGTCGTATTTTAATATACCATATTAATTATAAATAATTACTTTCGTTTTTACAAAAGCATAGAATAACTTAAATAGCGGTAATTTTATACAAGTATTATTAAAAAATATATATTAACGCATAGCAAACAAATAAATAATTGTGAGGTAAAAACATGGAAATTAAATCATTATATGATAGATACTCTTTCGGAGATATTTCGCACAAAAGCGGTGTTTCTTCCGTGAAGACTACCGAAAGTAGTGTTTCTGAAAGAAAAACTGCTAATGCTTTAAAGGCAGATACCATATCTATTAGCTCAACTGCTTCATTCCAAAGCACACATGCTAAAGAAATTAAACAATACTCTGCAAAGCTTAAATCCGATTTAACAGTTTCTAGTGAAAGACTAGAGGCTTTAAAAGCCGCATATTCTGGCGATAAATGCCCAGTTTCTTCTTTAGACATCGCTAATGCTATGATAGACAAACTTTTATAAGCAAAAACTAATAATCCAGAGAGGGACTAACACGATGAAAAACGAAACAGTGGCTTTTGTTAAAACACTTAAACATTTATGCACGTTAATGCAAGACATGCACGAATTAGAAACGAAAAAACGCTCAGCTTTGTTAAAACAAGATTTAACTGAAACAGAGGTTGTGTTTAAATCGCAACAGGCGATGATAATGAAACTCAACAATGCTGAAAATAAGAGAATAGAACAACAAAAGTTAGCTGGTTTTGGCGAACTAACAGCCTCTCAAATACTAGAGCAAGCCTCTGCAGAAGAAAAAGATGTTTTTGCGCCTATTTTTGAAAAACTTAATTCAAGTGCGCAAATGATAAAAGAGCTAAACAAAATTTCTTTAAATATAGTTAATACAGAACTTAAAATTTTAAAAGGCACACAAAATAAAAGTTCTTCAACATATACCGCAAGTGGAAAACCATCTAGTGGTGCTTACACTAGAGCCACTTTCAGAGAAAAATTTTGATAGGAGTTAAATATGAGCATGCGTCCTTCGTTTATGGGTTTTGAATCCATGAAAACAGCAATATTCACCTCACAAAAATCGATAGATATAGTTGGTCACAACCTTGCTAATGTCGATACAGTTGGTTATACTCGCCAACGTGTTGAAACCGAAACAATCTACCCTTTTTCTTCCAATAGTAAAACTGTTTCACCAACCATTGCGCTGCTTGGCCAAGGTGTTGAATCCGTAGGCGTTGAACAACTACGTGATAGTTTTTTAGACAGCAAATTTAGAGAAGAATACGCAAACGCTTCGTACTTTGGCAAAACTGAAGAAATATTAAACGATATACAAACAGCACTCGGCGATGGTGCAGATATCACAAACGAGGCTGGGTTATATGGCTCGTTGCAATCTTTATACGATGCTTTAAACGACTTTGTTTTAGAACCAACTAGTGTGAGCAACGCTAGCATCGTTATGTCAAGGTTTGAAAACATAACTCAAATTATGCACCAGTTAAATAATGGTTTAGAAAATGTTGCAGCACAATACATCGAAGATTTAGAAGTAGATGTTGATCATATAAATGAGCTTGGTGAACAAATAGCATATTTAAACAAAGTTATAAGCGAGGACTCCACTACATTAACAAATGCAGATAATGACCGTTATGGACCTAACGAGTTACTTGACCAACGAAATGTTCTTTTAGATGAACTTAGCAGTTATGGTAACATTGAAGTAACAGAGTTTCCTGATGGCACTATAGATGTTAAATTCCTCGGTCATGATTTTGTAAATGGTTATGATAGTGATAAAGTAACAATGGAGGTTAACGAGGATTTCCAAACTGTCAACTTACGTTGGGTTTCCACAAATGAGGCAGTAAGCAGCGTTACTTCATCTGGTTCATTAAGCGCTAGTATAAACTACATAAATGGCAGTGATAACAATGCAACTATACCTAACGCTGAACCATACAAAGGCATACCATACTATAAAAGCCAACTAGATATATTTGCAAATGCATTTTCAGATATTGCAAATTCCACTATACCAGAGCTTGATCCTACAACTGGTAAAGCTGCTGTTGATGCTGATGGTAACATTATTTATAAACAACTACTTGGTGCTTCTGCCGCAGATGGCTCAGTTAGTTTAAATGGCATAACAGCAGAAAACATATCTTTAAGCACACAATGGAAACAAGAAGGTTCAACATACTTTATGTTTGACACTGAAAATTATGTTGAGGATTACGCTCAACAAATTGCTGACTTTTTAGTTGGTGGTGAAATTGATTTCCAAAGTTACGGTTCAACTTTCAACGGAAGTCTTGCTGATTTCCATGTTGACATACTAGGTACTTTAGCCATGGATATTAGTTTCAACGATGGTCGCCAACAATCCTATGCACAAGTTGCAAACGACTTTTTGGAACAGCGTTCTTCCATATCAGGCGTTAGTAGCGATGAAGAAACAGCAGATTTGCTAAGATTTCAAAAATCCTATGAAGCTGCTGCTAGAGTAATGACAGTTATGGACGAAATGCTAGATACAATTATTAATGGAACTGGCACAGTAGGCCGATAAGAAAAGGAGTTGTTAAATATGCGTGTTGTTGATGTCAACACTTCAAGAAATTACTTGAATTACCTAAACAGTGCAAAATCAAGCTTTGCAGATGATTTAGAAGCTATTTCTTCTGGCAATAGATTCAATGCTATGTCTGACGATGTATCCGCTGCCACAAAAGTTATGAATTTGCGTATGGATTTATCCTCTGCAGAAACACAGCTAAATAATATTGCGGCTGTTTCTGATACACTTGTACTCGCTGAAAATTCTATGGATGCTGTTAGCGAACTTTTAACTAGAGTTAACGAGCTTGGAATAAAAGCTGCCAACGACCCACAAGGCGATGCTGGCCGAGCAGCCATTGCTCAAGAACTTGCTGCTTTAGCTGATGAATTTATTATTTATGCCAATAGCAAAACTAGTGGCGGGCAATTTATTTTTGGTGGCATAAATGCAAGCATTAACCCCGCTTTTTCTGTTGACCCTGCTACTGGAGAAGCTTTGTATAACGGTGTAAATGTAAACGATATACAAAAAAAAGCTGATGGCAGCTATTTTTACATGGATAATACCACCACCCCTCCATCAGAAGTTAGTATCCCACTTGAGGATACTATACACGCAGATATAGGCATAGGCCTTGAGATGATAGGTAGCAACGTTACAGACGACAGTGCGTTTTTAGCCTCTTTCTCTGGTCTTGATGCATTTGGATTTGGTGTTGACCCTACCACTGGTATTTCAAATAATATCTACAACGCTATTAAGGATTTACAGGCCTCTGTAGAAAGTGACGACCAAGAACTTATGGGAACCGCCACAACACAAATTTCTACCATGGCTGATGAATTTAGAGCAACACTTGCAGATATGGGTGCAAAAGTTAACTTCCTTGAAAACATGGAAACTAGGCTTGAGGGCAACGTAGACCAATACAAAATACGTATAGATGATCTTATGGGTACAAACGATGAAGAAGCTGTTCAAGCCTTAGCATTGAGTGAATATGTGCTTGAAGCTATACAAGCATTGGGCTCTCGTACGTTGCCAAATTCACTGATGAGCTTTTTAAGATAGTTTTTTAATTTATAAGAATAGGAGGCGCACCGATATGGAGCAATTAATACAGATAACAACAACTCCAGGCAAATACGATTTAGAAATTAATCCTGGACGTTTGGAATATAAAAGTAACCACATCCCACAAGTAAACTTGGAAACAACACCATCAAAACTATCACTTGATACAAAGCACATACAAGTGCGCATAGATAGTTATCAAGCGCGTAAATCTTTAGGAACAGGCCACATGAATGTGAGCGATATAGCTGCTTATAATACAAATAACGCAAGCAAAAACATATCTAGTTATATCTCAAATACCATCAGTCAAGGTCGTGCTTTAGGTGATCTAACTTCAGGTGCAACCATTGGTGCTTTAATGCGCCAAAAAATGATTGACCACGCGCCTTCCACTACTTTATTTTTACCAAAAGCAGGCGGCGTTCAAATTTCTTGGGACGAAGGTGCTATTCAAACAAATTACCAACCACAAAAAACTGATTTTAACTGGGACATAAAAAATGTAGAGTTTACCTTTACACGTGGTAGTGTAAGCTTAAAGATTTTAGAGCCTCACAATGTTGATATAGAATATATAGGCGAACCTTTATACTTCCCTCGTAGTGCAGCGGCAGCTTATAAACAAACAACTAATATGGGTTGATTATATGAACACAAATAACGAACAAACGCTAGCTTTATTAGAAAGAAAAAACGAAATTTTCATCGAACTTGAAACCTTAAGCAATGCAATACCTGTACAAACACCAGAAGAAATGTTAACAGGTGCAAAATTGCGTTCAGAATTGTTAAAAGAATCCGCACAAATTGATGAAGAAATAAGTTTTCATTGCCAAAATAACAGAGCTTTACGTGATGCATTAAACAATGCTTGCCCGCGTGAAAATTTATCACCTGAGCTTACAATATTGTTTGATAAATCTTTACAGATAAAATCTGTTGCTAATAGATTAGCTAATAACGCTGATATGATAAAAGGACACCTCGAAGGCGAAAAAGAAAAACTTTTATCAGATATAAAAAAGCTGAACACTGGTGGTTCAGCAGCTGCAAATCGATATTATAAAACAAGCCAATTAAACCCTAGCCAAAACAAGCGTGGGTCAAAACTTAAAGAAAAATATTTATAAGGAGAAACTTTAATGAGTAGTATTAGTTCTTCAAGCTTATACAGTGTAGGTAGCTCAGGTGGTATATCTGGCTTAATGTCTGGTATGGACACTGAGGCCATGGTTGAATCCATGCTTGCTGGCACACAAGGCAAAATAGACGCCCAAGAAGCTTTAAAACAGCAAACTGAATGGAAACAAGATTTATACCGTGATGTTATAAGCGATATAAATAATTTTTATGACAAATATTTTGATAGCGCATTTGATTCAACCTTAGATACAAACTTTTTTAGCGGTGATATCTTTAACACAATGGTTTCTGAGCTTATTGGTGACAACTTAAAAGTTTTAAGTACATCAAATGATGCCTCTATAACTGATTACGAAATAATCGTTAATCAACTTGCAACACACTCTAGCTTAACCTCTTCTGGCAGGTTAAGTGGAGATAATAATATAATTGGTGGTACAATTGTAACGGATGCCGACCTTGATAAAGCACTTGAAAAAACTGTTGCATTTGATGTAAACGGTACAACTGTTGCTGTAAACTTAAACGGCTTAGATACGGAAGAAAAAATCGTTGATAGACTTAACAGTGCACTTTACTCTCACGGAGTGTCCGTTGATACTTTTGAGGGTGAGTTACGCTTTACAGCAAATGCTGGTGTAAACATAACTGTTGATAAATCTGCCTCCTCTAACATCGGCCTTGAAGTTACTGGCTTAAACAACGCTACAACAACTGATAACGTTTTACATGGTACTGCAATAAACTTTAATGCAGCTCCATCAATAGACGTTACCTTAGATGGTGTAACAAAAACTATAACATTAGGCAATGTAGTTGGAACAGAAGGTATTGATGGCTATACTATTACTGCTGATAATGTGGTAAGCTCACTTAATCAAGAACTTAAAAAAGCTTTTGGTGATTATATAACAACTAGCCTCACCGCAGAGGGTGCGTTTAAATTTGATATCAATATCAAAGATTCATCTGGCAATACTGAGCTTGGACATGAACTAAAAATAACTGGTTCTTCTGCTTCTATTATAGGCGTATCCGCTGGTTCTACATCTACTTTTAACACTAGCAAAAAGCTTTCTGAACTTGCTACTGGTGGCAACTTTCAGTTTACTATAAATGATGTTGATTTTTCTTTCAGTGCAGACACTACTGTTTCGAGCATGATAAACACAATCAACAAAAGCTCCGCTGGTGTTACTTTACAATACTCTACATTTGCTGATAAAATGACAATGACAGCAACTAACTCTGGTTCTAAAAACACTATTTCTATAACTCAAACTAGTGGTGACTTACTAGGCAAATTATTCGGTGAGGATATAGCTTCAGCCGGTAATAGTGTTTCTAGCGAACAGTTACTAAGCAATAATATTCAAGGTAAGGTATTAGATTCGGAGTACACAACAAAATCAACCGAGCTTTCAATGACAGTTAATGGTGTTCAACACACCTTTACCCTCAGCGAAAAAGACGATGCAACTTATACTGCAGCAGAGGTAACTTCTGAGTTTTCTGATTGGTTAAATGGTAAATTTAGCAGTGACATTACTTATGATTCTGCAACTGGTAGTTTAAACATTGCCGAAGGTTATTTGGTTGAGTTTGATGCAAATGGTGCTGACCCACTAAACAGCTACAGCTCAAAAAATGCCACAGAAAGCGACCTTGCATTTGCACTTGGATTTAATTACAAGGATACTTCAAACGTTGCAACTGCAAATACAGCATTAAGTGATGTTTATGGTCTTGATAGTCTTACTGTTACAGGCGGACCAACTCTTGCTGATATTACATCAGTAGGTGGCTATAATGCAAGTTTTAGTGATGGTTCTTTGCAAATTTCTGGCTCTGGAACAGTAACTTTTACTTCCGAAATGGCAGAATTAATGGGAACAACTAGTTATAGTTTTGGCTATGGTTTGGTTGGTGGAACAAGTATTAGCAAAGGGCAAGATGCAAAAATAACAGTAAATGGTGTTGAAACCACCAGAAGTAGCAATCTTGTTTCGTTTGATGGTTTAAGCTTAGAGCTAACAAGTGTAACTGAAGCGGGTGATAAAAATACAATTTCTACTACCCGAAACGATGATGTTATTATTGAAGCTTTCAAAAGCTTTGTTGAAGATTACAATGAGTTAATCACAAAACTTGGTGATCTTGTTAATGCAGACCCTGAATATCGTGATTATCCACCATTAACAGATGCACAAAAAGACGAAATGACAGACCGTGAGATAGAACTTTGGGAAGAAAAAACTCAAGTTGGTTTGTTATATAACGATAGCACTATTGAAAGCTTCTTGAGTGCTATGCGCTCTTTAGTTTATACTAGCCCTGATAACTCTTCACTTGCTTTGTATCAAATAGGCATAGAAACATCATCTTTCTTTGATGACGAAAGTGTTTCTGGTACTTTAAAATTAGATGAAGACGTATTGCGAAATGCCCTAGCTAGCGATGCTGATGCTATTGCAGACCTCTTTACAAATGTCAACAATGGCCTTTCAAGACAAATAACTGACATAGTTGAAAGTGTTGCTAATAAAAGCTCTGCAAACCCTGGCTCTCTTGTTTCTTTGGCTGGTGTTGATGGCATGGCCACAGAAACCGACAACGAACTTACACGTCAATTATCCACCATTGAAAGCATGATTGAAACATTAAATAATCGCTATGAACTTGAAAGTACTCGTTATTGGAATCAATTTAACGCCATGGAAACTGTGCTTTCTCAATATAGCTCACAAATGAACTACCTTGCACAACAATTTGGTACAGGCTATTAATTTTAAGGGGTAAAAAAATGATTGGAAATCCATACCAAGCATATAAACAGCAATCTATTATGACGATGACAGCTTGCGATATGTTAGTAGCTCTTTATGATGGGATAATAAAAGAACTAGGGCTTTCTCAAAAAGCTATTGAAGAAAAAAAAATAGCTGAAGCAAATACCCATTTACAAAAAACACAAAAGATGTTATACTACTTACAGAATACCCTAAACGATAAAGTTGAGATGTCCAAAGATCTAAATGCATTATACGATTACTTTATACATGTAACTGTACAAGCAAACATGAAAAAAGAAGTTGGAGAAATACCAAAGGTTATCGAAATGGTTAATGATTTGCGTAAAAGTTTTGTACAAGCAGATAAAGACTTACGTTCAGGTGGTAAATAATTCGTAGATATTTTTTGTTTAAAAAGGAGCTTAATATGTTTTTTAACACATCTTCGTTTAAATCTATTGAAGCTGGTTTGAGTCTTTCATGGACACAACAACAAATACATACACAAAATCTTGCTAACCTTGAAACACCAGGTTACAAATCACAAAGCCTTGTTGTTTTTGAAGATGCCTTATCCAATGCTATGGCAGATGAAAAAGGCAAATCTATTCATGCTGAAATACACACAGACGAATCTACTAGCTTAAGACCTGATGGCAACAATGTAAACCTCGAAATTGAAAATATAGGTTTATATAAAGCTTACACACAATATTCTATGCTAATTGATAAAGCGTCCGGACAGTTTACAAACATTAAAACTGTTTTGAATAGCAATATTTAAGGAGGTATAAATTTATGGCTACATATTTGTCTTCACTTGATATTGTCGGTTCTGCACTTACAGCACAGCGCTTTAGGACAGATGTTATTACACAAAATATTGCAAATAGCTCCACAGCCGTAACCGAAGACGGTGATGCTTACCAAAGAAAACAAGTTGTTTTTGAGGAACGCAAATTATCCTTCTCTGAAACTTTAGATAATGTGACAGGTGGCGTAGAAATTTCCGAAGTTATCGAAAGTGAAAGAGATTTTAAAATGGTATTTGACCCTGACCACCCATTAGCAGACGAACAAGGTTATGTTGCATATCCAAATGTAGATACTACAGAAGAAATGATTGATTTAATGGCTGCTAGTAGTGCTTATGAGGCAAATTTAACAGCACTTTCCGTTGTTAAAGGTATGATTTCCAAAACTTTAGATATGGGCAAATAACTACAAAACACAATAATATTTTAAAAGGCGTGATGAGATAATTTCATCACGCCTTTTTTATTTTACTATTTATACTTTTTATAAATTTATAATTTATCTTGATTTTTGCACGCTTCTACTAATGCTAAGATATTTTCAGGTGGTACGTCAAACTCTAGCGCATGTGTTGGCGCAATAATATAGCCCCCCTCTTTATAAAGTACATCATATATGCGTTTAACTTCAGCTTTAACTTCAGCTGGGGTAGCATACGGTAAACACTGCTGTGTGGATATACCACCCCAAAATGCTAACTTGTCGCCATACTTAGTTTTTATATCTTTTATATCATATACTTCAGGCTGAAAAGTTTGGTAACAATCTAAACCTATTTCTATTAAATCGTCAAAAAGTTCATGACAATCACCACATGAATGTTGCAATACAAACAAACCCTTATCTTTAACTTTTTTATATAGCTTTGCCATTTGTGGTTTTATGTAATGACGCCAATGATTAATGCCCATTATTAATCCTTTTTGCTGTCCCCAATCATCCCCAAAATAAATACCATCAAAATCATATTCAAGCGCTATATCAACAAGTTTCCCGTAATAATTTCCTATTTTTTCAAAAAATTCTTCTGTTTCTTCAGGGCAAGCAACCATTCCCATTAAAACATTTTCCATACTAGCAATTGCCCAAGCACGTTCAAACATCAAAAAGCCAAAACCATACATAAAAAAGCGGTCATCACCGTCTTTTTTCATTTGCATCATTTCTTCCATTTCAGCGCGTAACCTTGTAACATCACAAACAGGAAATTCGTAACTATGCTCTTCTAAATCATCAATTTGATATTCAAATGGCAAACCAATATCTTTATCAGCGCCATTTCTATCCCATTCAACACCAAATTCATCTTTAAACACACCTGGCTTTTCTGACATTTCTGTTGGCCAACCCCAATATTGTTTATAGTATAAATGTGCGCCAAGTTTCTGCCCTATGTCCTCATCACCAGTGTGCTCTATTAACCTATCTAATGCCTGTTGTGTAAAATCTAAATGATACGGTGCAAAATCGGTTTTTTTATGATTTAATGCATCTATAACACGTTCTCTTCTAGTCATTGCAAACTCCTTTAAATAAAAATTTTATTCTATTGCTTGAATTATACAACAAATAAGTATATTATTATAGGTATCAACTTGCAAAAAATAGAAAATTTGTTCACGAGGAAATTTTAATGAATACTACTTATAACATAAACACAATTAAAGAAACTTTAGAAAATTTTTATACATTAACTGGTTTTAGGGTTGCTCTATTTAATGAAAGCTTTGGTGAAATTTATTCATATCCTAGCAGATTTTCTAACTTTTGTAAAATTATTAGAGAAAATGACACTTTAAACAATTACTGTAAAAAAGATGATTTAAAGCATTTTCAACAATGTGCAAAAAGCAAATCATCAATTTTATACACATGCCATGCAGGTTTATATGAAATTATTGTACCTGTTTTTTCAAAAAATGAAATTATTGGTTATCTTATGGCTGGGCAAATTTATGGTGATAACTCTTATCTTAGCAATTTTGATATGATATGCAAGCATTTTAAAAATTTTAACTTAGATATACAAAAGCTATCTGCTGAGTATAATTACTCAGAAAAAACAAACCTAACAAAGTTAAATGCTACAAAATATTTTATGGAAATATGTGCTGAGCATATTTGCAAAGCAAGCACTATTTATAAAGAACAAAACTCACTAGAAAATAAAATTGATGAATACATACTACAAAATTTAAAGGAAGATTTAAACATAGAGCTGTTGTGTCAAAAATTCAACTACAAAAAAACTAATTTTTATAAAGTTACAAATAAAATCTATGGTATAACTATAACGCAACATATCCGACAACTTCGCATAAGCAAAGCCAAAGATTTACTTATAAATACAACACTCAAAATTAATGAAGTCGCAAATCATGTCGGAATTTTTGATTATAACTATTTTACAAAGGTATTTAAAAATGAGGCAAACTGCACTCCTAAAGAGTTTAGAAATAATAATATATTTATAAATAAATGAATTTTTCGTTATTTATCATTCCTCACAGCATTGTTTAATGGATTTCATTTTTGAGGTACAAAATGCTAGAACGATACACGCACCACCTAAAGTTAAACATAGCACATCTACACCAACCAAATCTGCAACTTGTCCGCCTAACAATAATCCTACTGGCATTGTTAAATCAATCATACCCTCAGATAATGTAAAAGCTCGTCCTAAATATTCTTCCGGTACTTTTAACTGATAAATAGCAGTTTTAATGCCATAATAAACAGGTATAGTTAGCCCCATCAAAAATGAAATAACTGCAAAAAACCAAATACCAGTGCGTGGCAGCAAACCTATTGCAAAAAGCCCTAAGCCGTAGCCTAATATCGCAAGCCAAAGCCCTCTAAATTTGTTTATTTTTGCTCCAAAATAACCTAATAGTAACGAGCCTAAAAGTGAGCCAATTGCCGAGAGCATCTCAACCGCTGCGGCCTCCTGCGTGCCACTGCCAAAATGCACCATAGCTATATGCGGATAAAGTGTACCTATTGGCGCATAAACAAAGCAATATAGTACTGCAACAACTAACAACGATAATAAACCTTTTATGCTTTTTAAAACTAAAAAACCTTCTTTAAAATCGTTAATTAAGTGTATTTTCTTCTTTTTAATTGCTTGCTTTTGTAATTTTATTGGTATTAAAATTGCAACTGCTATTAAAGCGCCTATAACATCTAAAAACACTACAGCGCTCAAATCAAAATAATTATTTAAAAGTAAAGCTGCGCCAGGTGATATTAATGTGCATATTACAGAAAAAGTTTGGGCATAACCTGCATATTTAACAAGCTCAACATCTGGAACAATTGTAGGTGTAAGAGCTTTTGTTGCAGGCTCGTGTAAGGCAGTACCAACTGAGCGCAATGCCAAAACTAAGTATATCAAATAAACTGGTAATTCACCAGTTGTTGCTATTATTGCTAGATACAAACTTGTTACAGCAACAAATAAATCAGATATTATAATAATTTTTTTCTTGTCAAATCTATCTACTAAAACACCTGTAAAAAAACCTATAATTGCCTGTGGTACATATGCAGAAATAACTGCAAAGGTTAGCACTATAGCAGAACCTGTTTTTTCAGTTAAATACCAAACTACACACATTTGAAATATCGCTGATGTTAATTGCGATATGCTTTGCCCAAACCAAATGAGCAATATTTTATTTTTCCAATTTTTTTGCATAAAAAATCTCTTTTTCTTCTTTATCACAAGTTATCAGCTAAGCGAAAGCAGATAATCCACATTTGGATTACCTGCTTTTAACCAATTTAACCTTTATTTTTTATTCCAAATAATGCACGCAATATACCCGCTAAAAATTTCGGACTTTTTACCACGATAATTTGCATAAACTCCCACCTTTCTGATGTACATTTAGCTTCTTTACTCTAATATATACAAAAGTTGAAAAAAATGTGACTTATAAATTATTTACGAGGCAAATCCCAATCTTTAATATCTTTTACTTCATCGTACATTGTAGCATAACTAGCATATCGGCTAGGCGAAATTTTACCTTCTTCTAGGGCTTGCGTTACAGCACAGCCTTTTTCTTTACGGTGTGCACAACCTGTAAAACGGCAATTTTCTCGATATGGTTCAAAATCTGGAAAAGCTAATGCTAAATTTTCTTTAGGTATGTAACAAGCTTTTTCGGTATCCATAGTTGCAAAACCTGGTGTATCAGCAATTCGCCCTCCAAAAGCTTCAAAAATAGCAACTTCTCTTGTTGTGTGCTTGCCTCTCTTTAGTTTTTGGCTTATTTCCGCTGTTTTTTGTAAAATTTCAGGGCAAATCGCATTTAACAATGTAGATTTACCTACACCCGAATTTCCACAAAAGGCTGTCAATTTACCTGAAATCATATTTTTTACTTCATCTAAGCCTTTTTCAGTATCATAACAAACCTCTATTGTTTTTATTGCAGAAAGCTCATATGATTTTTTTAAGAAATCAGTTGAAGATAAATCCCCTTTTGTAAAAATTAATACAGGTGTAACATTTTTATCCACCGCAATAGCTGTTAATTTATCAATAACTAAAGTGCTTGGTACTGGTTGTATAGTACTTGAAACTATAAAAAGCACATCTAAATTTGCAATTGGCGGACGTATAAAAACATTTTTACGAGGGTAAATTTCGGCAATAATATTACCTCCATTTTCTGTTTCAATGCGCACATCATCACCAGCCACAGGTGTTATATTACGCTTGCGAAATATACCTTTAGCTTTACATTCTATAATATCATTTTCTGTTTTTACATAGTAAAAACCGCCTATGCCCTTTGTTATATAACCATTCATATTATCACCTATGGTGTTGCTGGCTCTGGCGTTGCTGGAGCTGGCGTTGCTGGCGCTGGTGTTGCGGGCGCTGGCGTTGCTGGTTCTGGTGTTGCTGGAGCTGGCGTTGCTGGCGCTGGTGTTGGTGTTGCCGGAGCTGGTGTTGATGTTGCAGGTGTTGTTGGGGTTGCGCTAGGTGATGGTTCTGGTGTTGCAGGAACTGGTGTTGCTACTGGTTGCGCTGGCTCTGGTCCTTTTGAAACAGTTATAGCTACTCCACTATTTATTTTAACTGTTGTACCAGCTGCCACACTTTGTTCAACAACTGTTCCGGCTGTAGCGCCATGCCATATCTCAGTTACTGAGCTAACAAATATACGTTTTTGTGTAAATAAAGTACGTGCATCCTCAATTGTTAATCCCAATACATCTGGAACACTTGTGGTTGTTTGAACGGCAGTTCGGCTAACGTAAATATAAACAGTTTCACCAGCCGCTATAGTGTTTCCTGCACTTGGCTCTGTTCGGATAACTCCACCTACTGCAATTGATGGCTCAACACTTTGGATAACCAAAACCTCTGCGCCTTGATTGCGCAAATGCTGTTCAACATCTCCTGCGTCCATGTTAGTATAATCTTCAATTTCGATGTATTTTGCACCCAAGCTTATTGTTAAAGTTATTTGTTGATCCTCTTTAACTGTACGTCCGCTAGCAGGTGATTGTTTATAGACCGTACCTGATAAAACTGAACTATTGTATTCTTCTTCAAAAATAATATCTAGCTGTTCATACTGCGGTGTATCTTCAACCTCACTAACAGATAGCCCTACAAAATCTTCAAGAATAACATCTATCTTTTCACTAAAAAGATGATTGTTCGAATTTACAAGTATTTCGTTGGCTAGGTATGCGCAACCTAACGAAAAAGCTATGGTAACACCAAAAAGTATAGGTATAAAGTAACTTCTTCTTCTAACTTTTGTTGTTGTTTTCTTCTTTTTTGTTGTTTGTGGCTTTTTATTCATAACTTTATTTATCACCTTATTCGGCGCACTGTCCGTCATATATTTATATTCAAAACTAATATTAGGGTCAAGTTTAAACTCATCAATTGCGAATAACATCTCAGCAACGCTTTGAAAACGGTCTTCTGGGGCTTTAGCCATAGCGCGCTCTGTTATTTCAACTAAAGCATGTGGAGCCTCTGGTGCAAGTTGTGCTAATGAAACAGGTTTTTCAGAAATTTGCTTAAGCGCAAGTTCAACAACTGTACCTTTTGAAAAAGGTAGTTTTCCGCTTAACATCTCATACATCATTATGCCAACGGAATAAATATCACTCTTAGCGTCCGTTACATCACCTTTTGCTTGTTCTGGGCTAATATAGTGAACACTCCCCATAGCTTTACCACTTGGAAGTTGATTTTCTGCACGAGATATACGAGCTATACCAAAATCCATCATTTTCAAATCGCCATTTGGTAACAACATAATATTTTGCGGTTTTATATCTCTATGCACAACACCATTTTGATGTGCATGTTGCAAAGCATATAGTATTTGTGAAATAAAATGAACAGTTTCCTTCCATGATAGTTTACCCTCACGTTTGTTCAAATAATCACGCAATGTCATACCATCGATATATTCCATTACAATATATTGCAGTTTTTCGCCAACCGAAACATCGTAAACCTTAACTATGTTTTCATGATTTAAAAGCGAAATTGCTTTAGATTCATTTTTAAAACGATTAACTAAATCTTTATCATTAATATATTCTTCTCGCAACACTTTAACTGAAACCGTTCGTTCTAGCTCGTTACGCAAATCTCTTGCTTTATAGACATTTGCCATACCGCCCTCGCCTATGAGCTCCTCTATCTCATAAACGCCTTCTAATCTTTTTCCTATCAATTTATCCAATTTCTGCCCCCTCCTTTGCCTCTATTTTTAAAATAACCACTGTCGTGTTATCAGGGCCACCTGCATTATTTACAATATCTATCATTTTTCCAGTTACTTTATCAAATTCATAACTTGTAAAAATTTTTTCGATAATTTGTTCTGGTAAAACTCTTGTTAATCCGTCACTACAAAGTAGCATTATGTCGCCAGTAACTAATGTTAAAGATGTAAAGTCAGCATCAACGCTATAATCTGCACCTATAGCCCTTGTTATTGCGCTGCGCCTAGGATGTTGCAAAGCTTCTTGCTTTGTAATCTCTCCTATATCAATTAATCCTTGCACATATGAATGATCTTTTGTTAAAGCTGTGAGTTTTCCGCCACGTAAAAGGTAGCAACGAGAATCTCCAACATGTGTCACAAAACCCAATCCATCACGAACTAAAACGCAAACAGTTGTTGTTCCCATACCAGCTAAACTATCATGTGATGAAGCAGCTGCAAAAACTTTTTTATTAGCTTTTTCCATAGCTTGTATCATAAAAGGTTTTTCATCACCACGTGGGCATTTTTCATGCATTTTTAAAAATATTTCTTTAAATGTATCACAGGCTAAATTAGCGGCAAATGCACCGCCATTAGCGCCACCCATGCCATCGCAAACTACAGCAAACCCCTCATTCTCTGAAAATTTTATAGCACAAAAAGTATCTTGATTTTCTCTGCGGACTTTGCCTATATCTGTTTGCCCAAATATTTTCACTGCTTCACCTCCTCTATATCTTCGCCATTCATGCGTTCTCTTCGAAGTTGTCCACACGCTGCGCTTATTTCAGTGCCAAGCCTGCGGCGTATAGTTGCATTTAAACCTAAGCTTACTAACAAATCTCTAAATTTTTTAGCATTATTTGCGTCGGTCGCCGTATAAGGGCTACCGTCCACAGGGTTAATTGGTATTAAATTTATATGCGCACCCATGCCTTTAAGCTGTTTTGCAAGCTCTCTTGCGTTTTGTGGTGTATCATTAACACCATTCACCAGTGAGTATTCAAAGCTAATGCGCCTACCTGTTGTATCTTGATATTTTCGCACGGCTGGCAATAATTGCTCAAGAGGAAAAGCATCGTTAACTGGCATCATGCTACTGCGTATTTCATTATTTGGTGCATGTAATGAAACAGAAAGCGTAAGTTGTAATTTTTCCTGTGCGAGCATATCTATTTTTGGCACAAGCCCACACGTGGAAAGGCTAATTCCACGCATACCTATGTTTAAACCCTCTGGCGAAGAAATTATATTTAAAAAAGCCATAACCTCATCATAATTATCGAGTGGCTCACCTATGCCCATTAAAACTATATTCGAAACACGTGCTTCAATATCTTTTTGTGCTGTATAAATTTGTGCGGCTATTTCACCTGCATCTAAGTTGCGCACAAGCCCACCTTGTGTTGAAGCACAAAACCTACACCCCATGCGACACCCCACTTGTGTTGAAACACAAACAGTATTGCCATAGTTTGAGCGCATAAGCACTGTTTCAATTGCGTTACCATCCCACAGGCGCAAAAGATATTTAATAGTTCCGTCTTTTGCCTCTTGTTTTGTTATAACTTCTGGGTTTGTTATAATATATCTTTCTGTTAAAGTTTCAATTAACTTTTTGGGTTGGTCGCTCATTTGTGTAAAATCAATCACTAATTTTTGATGCAACCAATGGAAAATCTGTTTTGCCCTAAAAGCTGGTTGCCTTAGCTCTTTTATTGCTACGCTAAGCTGTGGCAAAGTTAGTGCTGATATATTCAATTTTTCGCTTTGCCTTGCCATTTATTCTCCATTCAATATTAATTTTTTTCCATAGCACAGATAAAAAAACCATCCAAACCAGTGTGGTTTGTTAATGATAACGCGCCAAATACACTAACTTTCATGCCTTGTGGCAAGTTTTCAATTGGTTTAACTGTAAAGTTGCTGTGCCTACTTAAAAATGCCTCAATCTGCTTTTCATTTTCATCAGGGTTTATTGTGCAAGTTGAATAAACTAATCTACCGCCATTTTTTAAACTATTTGCAGCGTTATCCAAAATTTTACTTTGTATTTCTAAAAGTTCATTTTGATTTTTTATTGTTTTATATCTTATATCTGGTTTTTTATCAAGTATACCAAAACCACTGCAAGGAACATCAGCAAGTATTTTATCAACAAGCTTATCACTTGGGTTTTGCATAGTAGCGTCGTTTTGCACAGATTTTGCACAAATTATTTGTCCACGTGTCAGTGCTTTTTCTATTAAACTAACTCTGTTTTTTGAAACATCGCAACTATATAACTGCCCACTATTTTGCATTTCTTGTGCTATGATTAAACTTTTACCAGCTGGTGCAGCACAAAAATCTATTACTGTATCTCCTTTTTGTGCCTTTAATGCTAAAGCTGCTATTTGGCTTGTTTGCCCTACCACGTGATAAAATCCTTTTTCAAATGCTTCAGTTGCAGCTGGGCTACCAACAAACTCTACTAAAAGACAATTTGGCAAATAACTTTCACTAACACTTTTTGCGCCTTTTAATAACAATATTTCTTTAAGTTCTCTTGCAGTTATTAGCAAGGGATTAACACGTATTTCCGTTAATATATTTTGTGTTTTTGCTGTTAAAATATCGTAAGCTTCAGATTCGTAATTTTTTAAAAACCATTTTGCCATACTTTCGCTAACAGAACAAAGCACTGATAATTTTTCAGCTTCGTTTTTAAACTTGGCAGTATTTATATCATAACTTACAGCACGCCTTAAAACAGCGTTAACCATACCTGCTGCACTTGTTTTTTTAAATGCCTTCGCCAGTTTTACAGCCTCGTTAACAGCGGCTGAATGTGGCACTTGCATATATTGCATTTGCACAAGTGCACTGCGCAATATTGCTCTAACTGGTGCATCTAAACGGTTTACATCTTTTTTTAAAAATTGGTTAAGACAATAATCAATTGTATTTTGATGCTCTAAAACACCATAAAAAATAGCTGTAGCAAATGCTTTTTCCC
The DNA here is from genome assembly GCA_964370685.1 of uncultured Faecalibacterium sp. Taxonomy (GTDB): domain Bacteria; phylum Bacillota; class Clostridia; order Oscillospirales; family Ruminococcaceae; genus Faecalibacterium. Next base: position 115,772 of record CAYJKG010000001.1, read on the forward strand.
TAGGTTCTAGCTGATTTTTTTGTAACTGTGCATCCAAAACAAGGTTTGAGTAACCACCTGTTTCTTGCTTTAAAAGTGCATGTATAACTAAAGTACGTGCTGTCAAAGGATATCCCCCATTTTTAATCGTAAGCCAAGTGCAAAAGCTGTGCCCTCCATGGCTTTTTTACCCTCTGGCACTACTTGTAAAAGGCTAATTGCACCTTCACCACAAGCTATTATCAAAGGTTTTGTATTTATAACAGTGCCACTTGGCAAATTTTCTGGGTTTTGCGCTATGCGTGCTGAGTTTATTTTTACTTTTTTATCCGCCATTGTTACCCAAGCCACAGGCCATGGGTGCATACCACGTATGCGGTTATGAATAACACTTGCACTCTCAGCAAAAGTAAACTGTGCCATCTCTTTTGATAACATAGGTGCATGGCTTGCACCAGTTTCACTTTGTTTAACCGGCGTAAGTTCGCCTTTTTCTATAAGAGGCAAAACCTTGCAAAGTGTTTTTGCGCCAATGGCAGTTACTCTCTCAAAAAGTTCACCACTTGTTTCCTCTGGTAAAATATCCAAAGTTTCACAGGTTAAAACATCCCCTGTGTCTAAGCCTTCGTCCATTTGCATTATAGAAACACCCGTTTGTTTATCACCGTTTAAAACTGCCCATTGTATAGGTGCACTGCCTCTATATTTAGGCAAAAGTGAAACATGTAAATTTACACAACCAAATTTAGGCATTTCCAAAATTTGTTTTGGTAAAATGCAACCATAAGCAACCACTACAATTATATCTGGTTTTAGCTTACGTATATTTTCGTCTTCATCACCATTACGCAAAGTTGCAGGTTGAAAAACTGGTGTGCCATGCTCTAGCGCTAATGTTTTAACTGGCGGTGCTGTTAATATTTGTTTGCGCCCTACTGGTTTATCTTTGCGCGTATAAACAGCGCAAATTTCATGCCCTGCATCATACAAAGCCTTTAAACTAGCAGCTGCTATATCAGGTGTGCCCATAAACAAAATTCGCATTATTTTTCTTCCTCAGATTCTTCATCTTCAACATCTTCTGCAAAGTATTCGCTAGATTGCAATAGTGTTACACCCTGTGTATGGTCATATTCGTGTTGTAGGCAACGTGCAATTAATCCATCTGCCTCAAACTCAAACCATTCACCATCGCAATCTTGTGCACGTATCTTAACCTCTAGCGAGCGCACAACTGAGCCCGTTTTACCAGGAAAAGATAAACATCCCTCATATGCGCTTTCAGTTTCTTCGCTCTTATAAATAAACTCTGGGTTTATAAAATCTATAACTTCATATTCAAAATCTGCCGGTAATTCTTCTGGCAAATCATCTGGCAAGTTCCAGATGCAAAAAATTTGGCGCATAACACCAACTTGTGGCGCGGCTAAACCTATGCCGTCTGCGTCAATCATAGTTTCATGCATGTCATCTAGCAATGTTACTAGGCGATCATCAAATTTTGTAACTGGGCGGCAAACCTTATTTAAAATTGGGTCGCCGTCTTTAACTATTGTTCTAATTGCCATTTATTTCTCCATTCGTTTAATTGGTAATATTTTTTGTTATTTTTTAACACTTAACATTTGTTAGCTTGTTGCTTAAGTATTAAAATTTATTGCAGTGTTTTAATTAGTGTTTATATTTCTCCAATTTTATATTATACCATAAATATTTATTAAAATCTACAAATCACCATCTGTGTTCAAATCCAAAACAACTGTTGCTTTGCTCGGTAGTTTTTCTTTTTCATATAGATGTAAAACTTCAGCCATTAAGTTTCTAAATGTTTTATCGTTACGGCATTTCACAGTTAGTTTATAACGATATTTTTCATTTATCTTAACAATGCTACAAGGCGTAGGCCCTAAAACACGCAAAGGCATATTTTCTAGCTTTGCGGCTTGCTGTGCTAACAACTCTGAAAAACGTTTACCTGCTTGCTCAACATTAGTTTCTTTTTCGCCTGAAAAAAGCACCAAGCACAAAGCACAAAAAGGTGGATATAACCCAAGTTTTCTAAATATAATTTCCTGCTCAAAAAATGCCTTATAATCTTGAGCAGCAGCAAGGTTAAGCACTGGGCTATTTGGGTCAACTGTTTGAATTAGTGCCTTGCCAGGGCTAGAGGCTCTACCGCCACGCCCAACTACTTGAGTTATCAAGCTAAACACAGTTTCTTGAGCACGAAATCCCTGTGCAAACAGTAAGCTATCTATACCTAGTACTCCCACTAAAGTTACATTTTCAAAATCTAGCCCTTTTGCTACCATTTGCGTGCCTAGCATAATATCATACTCATGATTTGCAAATTTTGTAAAAAGTTTTTGGTGTGCATCTTTACCTGATGTTGAATCTTGATCCATACGCAATATTCTCGCAGTAGGAAATAATTTTGCAAGTTCTTCCTCTGCTTTTTGTGTGCCAAAACCAGTGTAACTAAGCTCTCCCTCACAATTTGGACATTGGCATGGCACTGGTTTTATTGATGAGCCACAATAATGGCACATTAAAGCATTGTGAGTTTTATGGTAAACCATAGGCACACTACATTTTGAGCATTTTATAACTTCTCTGCAATCTTTACACATTGCAATTGTGCGATATCCACGGCGATTTAGCAATAATATACTTTGTTTTTTAGCCTCTAAGTTTTCTTTAATAGCATCTTCAAGCGCACGGCTAATTTCGTTAGGGTTACCTGCAGAAATTTCTGCACGCATATCCACGATTTGCACAGGTGGTAAACTGCTACCACTAAAGCGTTGTGTTAGCTCTAATAACTGGTAGCGTCCTTCTTTAGCTAGGTGGTAACTCTCTGTGCGTGGTGTTGCTGATGCCATTAAAAATAGTGCGCCCTCTCGCACAGCACGTTGTTTTGCCACATCAGCAGCTGCGTATCTCGGAGCGGATTCTGAACGATAGGTATGCTCTTGTTCTTCATCCATTATAATTAAGCCTATATTTTTTAAAGGAGCAAATATTGCGCTACGTGTGCCAACAACAATATCAGCACCACCGTCTTGTATCATTTGCCACTGTAAAAGGCGTTCGGTATGGTTTAAGGCTGAGTGTTGCACTGCAACACGTTTGCCAAATGTTGACTTTAAACGGTAAATCATTTGTGGGGTAAGCCCTATTTCAGGCACAAGTATAAGTGCTTTTTTTCCAAGTGCTAAGCATTGCTCAACCAGTTTTACAAAAACCAGTGTCTTGCCACTACCTGTTACACCATACAACAAAGCAGCATGCGCTTTACCAGTTTGCAGATGTATGCTTAAAGCATCATAGGCATTTTGTTGTTCTTTTGATAATATTATTTCCTCTTGCTTTAATGGTATGTGCGAGTATAAATCTATAGATTTATTAACATCCTCACTTTTTAGTACTGCTTTTGTGCATAATGTCTCTAAAACCGCTCGGCTTATTCCAAGTTCTTCAAGCTCGCTTAATGTTCGTGCACCACCGCTTAGTGCTGTGCATGCCATAAACTGCTTTGCTGTCGGTTTTGGTTTTTCTGGCAAAGGAGCTATTATGCTATATTTCTTTTCAGTGTGACGTACTAGTTTTTTTTGTAAAACTGGTGTTATGCCATCATCTGCTACGGCTGGTTTATATTGTGCACCATATGGTATAACAGCTTTAACTGCCTCGTAATACGTGCAAAACGTGCGTTCACGTAAAAAAAACACAAGTTCTAGCAAATCATTTGTTAGGCAAGCTTCCTCAGGTGCAATATCAAAAAGGCATTTTAATTTTGCATTTTCTACTTTAACATCACACCCAAGCACAACACCCATTCGTGCTTTTGAGGCACGGCCAAATGGCACTAAAACCATGCTACCTATACGCACATTTTGCTGGCTTGGCAAAACTGCATATGTGTAAAATTTATCAAAATGAAAGGTTGCGTTGCTAACGGCAACTTCTACTGTTTTTGGCAAGCGCTTCCCCTTTCTGCTAGTTAGGTTAGTTTGGTAAATTATTTTGTATAAGCGCATAAAGGCGCTCCGCAGCGGCTGTGATATCATCATTAACAATTTGTTCGTCGTAATTTTCACCAATTGCAAGTTCTTGTTTTGCAACTTCTAAGCGTTCTTTTATAACGTCCTCTGTTTCAGTTCCTCGGCCACGCAAACGTTTCTCTAGTTCTTTGTTACTTGGTGGAAGAATAAAAATTGTATGAGCATGCGGATACATTTTTTTAATTTGCATTGCACCGTTAACGTCTATAACAAGTACAACAGCCTTTTTTTGGTTAAGCCTTGCATCAACATCACTTCGCATTGTTCCGTAGTAATTTCCACAATAACAGTTCCACTCTAGTATGCCACCTTCATCGCGTAGTTTTTCAAAAGCTTCTATAGTTAAATAGTAATAATTTACACCCTCAATCTCGCCTGGGCGTGGTGCTCGCGTTGTAGCTGTAACACTGCGCTCAATATCTGTGTGAGCATCACGCATTGCTTGAACTAAAGAGTCCTTACCTACACCTGCAGGACCTGAAACTATAAATAAATATTGTTGAGTCTTTTCCATTTTTTCTCCTTTGGATAATTTCAGCATCTAACCCGAAATTATTCATGTGTCTTCATTACTTTCACATCTAGTTGCTATTGTTTCAGGGCTTAAACCAGATAAAACTATATGGTCAGAATCCATTAGCAGCACCGCTTTTGTTTTGCGTCCATACGAAGCATCTATCAAACTGCCTCTATCACGTGCTTCTTGTATTATACGTTTTATAGGTGCGGAGTCAGGGCTAACAACACTTACAAGACGTGAGGCATTGACCATGTTTCCAAACCCGATATTAATAAGTTTCATATAAACCTCTTATATATTAAGCACTACTCAATATTTTGTATTTGCTCTCTTATTTTTTCAATTTCTGCCTTTATGTCAACCACTATGCGTGTAATTGCTATATCTTGACATTTTGAACCTATTGTGTTAACCTCACGGTTTAGCTCTTGTGTTAAAAAATCAAGTTTACGGCCTACTGGTTCTTTTAGCTCTAGCATGCTTTTATATTGAGCTAAGTGGCTATGTATGCGCACAGTTTCTTCATCAACAGCTGTTTTATCTGCAAAAATTGCAGCTTCTGTCAAAACACGAGCTTCATCAATGTTTCTATCCTCTAGCAAAACTTTTAGTTTTTCATATAGGCGCTCTGTATACGCCTGCACTCTGCCACTTGTTTGTTTTTCAATGTTAGCAATTGCATTCTCTATACTTATTAGGCGGTTTAAAATGTCAGTTTTCATGCGGTCACCCTCAGTGGCACGCATTTCCATAAACTGTGCAAGTGCTTTTTCAGTAGCTAGTTTAACTGTATTAAGCACGTCCTCTTCTTCCACCTCAACTTGTGCTGTAATTAGCACATCTGGAAAACGAGATATATTAAAAGCTGTTAAGCCGTTTGCTACATCTAAATTTTCGCTGATTGAACGAATTGCTGTTTCGTACTGCTTAGCAAGGGCTAAATCTACTTTAACAGCATTTTCAGATGCCTCAACGGTTTGGATACTAAGATTTATTTCAACTTTGCCTCTACTGATTTTTGCATTGAGCATTTTTTTTAATGGTAAATCTAAAAAATTGCAAGAACGAGGCAAACGTGAAGAATATTCAAAATAACGAGAGTTAACACTACGCATTTCAACTGTGTATTCTCGCCCTGAATAAAGGGCAGTTCCACGCCCAAAACCTGTCATACTATAAACCATTTTTAGTACCTCTCATTACAATTGTGTATAATAACCCATATTTATACTATTGTACTATTTTTTAGCTATTTTTGCAAGCTTTTAAGCCAATTATTAACTTTTGATTATATAAAAAAGTGGTGTGCAGATAAACTGCACACCACTTTGAAACTTAACAGGTGAGGTTAAATTATTTAACTTCAACTTTAGCGCCTGCGTCAGAAAGTTTCTTTTGAATTTCTTCAGCGTCAGCTTTAGAAACTTTTTCTTTAACAGGTTTTGGAGCTGTATCAACAAGCTCTTTAGACTCTTTCAAGCCAAGGCCAGTGATTTCTTTAACAACTTTGATAACGCCCATTTTTGCATCGCCAGCGTTAACAAGGATAACGTCAAATTCAGTTTTTTCTTCTTCAGCAGCGCCTGCAGCAGCAGCTGGAGCTGCAGCAGCAGCAACAGCAGAAACACCGAATTCTTCGCAGTATGTGTCGATTAGTTCTTTTAGTTCAAGAATCGTTAATTCCTTAACGGAATCAATGATGGCTGTAATTTTTTCAGAAGCCATGGTTTTATCCTCCATAATTTTAAATAAATGTTTGTTTTTGTTCGAATTTTTAAGCGGCTATGCTGCTATTAAGCTGCGTCGCCTTCTTGTTTGTCCACATAAGCTTGCATTGCAACAGCAATACCGGAAAGTGTGCTTGTAAGCGCACCTGCAAACATGGAAAGCATGCCTTTGTGATCTGGTAGTTTTGCAATAGCGGATGTTTCCTCTTTTGACATTGGAGCACCATCCATAAAACCTGCTTTAACAACAAATTTTTTAGATTTATCTTTGTCTGCGTAGTCACATAGAATACGTGCAGCAACGATAGGGTCCTCGTTAGAGAATGCAACAGCTGTATCGCCAACAAAGTTTTCTGCTAGGGCTTCAAGAGAAGTACCTTTAACTGCTAGACGAAGCATAGAGTTTTTGATAACATGGTATTCAACACCAGCCTCACGCAACTCTTTACGAAGTTTTGTGTCAGCCTCAACAGTGATACCACTGTAAGCAACAACACAACCTGCGGTTGCAGCTTCAAACTTTGCTTTAAGCTCAGCTACTATAGCCTGCTTTTGGGAAAGAATTTTTGCACTTGCCATTTTTGTTTCACCTCGTTTCATTCTAGGATTATACGTGCTGTTTTCAAAATATAAAAGCCCTTTTCACGCATAGCGAGAAAAGGGCATAACATTATCATGTAGCCACGTTTCTCGGTAGGTGAGTTAAACTCTTATGCTAAATAGCACCTACTGTCTTAAAAACAGCATTAATATATTACCGCAAAGCAGTAAATTTGTCAAGTGTTTTGTGATAATTAATTTTTAAAATAATTAAAATTAAATCATTTAAAAATTAAACACCGTATTTTGCTGTTAAGAAACGTACGCCAGGGCCCATTGTTGAAGCAACATATGCACTTTTAAAATATTGGCCTTTTGCAGCAGCAGGTTTTGCTTTTTGCACAGCGTTCATAACTGTATCAACGTTTTCCATTAGTTTTTCAGCACCGAAAGATACTTTACCAACTGGAACGTGTATAATGTTTTGTTTGTCTAGGCGGTATTCGATTTTACCAGCTTTTGCCTCTGTAACAGCTTTGCCTAAATCAGGTGTAACTGTGCCAGCTTTTGGGTTAGGCATAAGACCACGTGGACCTAAAACTTTACCTAAACGGCCAGCTTTGCCCATCATGTCTGGTGTTGTAACAACAACGTCGAAATCCATAAAACCGCCCATGATTTGTGCGATTAGGTCATCTGCACCAACAACTTCTGCGCCTGCTTCTTCAGCAGCTTTTGCAGCAGCGCCTTGTGCGATAGCACAAACACGTACAGATTTACCAGTACCGTTTGGTAATACAACAGCGCCACGAACTTGTTGGTCAGCGTGACGGCTATCAACACCTAAACGGATGTGTAATTCAACTGTTTCGTCGAATTTTGCAGTAGCTGTTTTGCAGCAAAGCTCTAAAGCTTCAACTACTTCATACTGCTTTGTTGTGTCTACAAGCTTTGCGCTCTCGACATATTTTTTACCATGTTTCATAACTTAAAATCCTCCTATGTGGTCAATCAGGCACATTGTCCCTCCCACTTGTTGTGTAAAAAGAGCTTAGCCCTCTACGACGACACCCATGCTACGGCATGTACCAGCTATCATGCTAGTTGCTGTTTCAAGGTTTGCAGCGGTAAGGTCTGGCATTTTTGTTTTAGCAATTTCTTCAACTTGTGCGCGAGTTAAGGTAGCAACCTTATCTTTGTTTGGCACAGCAGAAGCGCTTTCAATGCCTGCTGCCTTTTTAATTAGGACAGCTGCTGGTGGAGTTTTTGTAATGAAGCTGAAAGAGCGGTCAGCATACACGGTGATAACAACAGGTATGATGTAACCCATTTTATCTTTTGTGCGTTCGTTGAACTCTTTTGTAAACGACATGATGTTTACACCTTTTTGACCTAATGCAGGACCAACTGGTGGAGCCGGAGTCGCTTTGCCGGCTTCGATTTGTAGCTTAATATAGCCTGTAACTTTTTGTGCCATTGAAATGCACCTCCATGAAATCTGTGGTGAGTTGCGGCTTGCTAAACACAAGCCTCCCACGAGCGCACGACCACCGCGCGCTCTATAAAAACGCATAAAGCGATTTTACCGGAACGGACATTTTTAGTTGCGCTTATATGTTATAATAACGCAACTTGGCTGATTTCAACCTCAGCTGGGGTTTCACGGCCAAACATGTTGACCTTTAGCTGAACTTTGTAGCTTTCTGTGTCGATAGCCTCAACTACACCCATAAAGCCCTCTAAAGGACCAGATGTAATTTGTACTGTTTCGCCAACGCTGAAATCTACCTTAACAGCTGTGTGAACATCAACACCCATGCGCTCAACTTCTTCAGGTGAGAGTGGTTCAGGTTTTGAGGCAGCGCCAACAAAGCCTGTGCAACCACGAGTGTTGCGAACAACATACCATGTGTCGTCTGTCATTATCATTTTAACAAAAACATAACCTGGGTATAGTTTGTGTTCAACAATAACTTCTTTTTCTTCCTCGATAACTTGGCCTTTAGCACGTTTGCGCACTTTTTTAATCTCGCGCACTTCTTCAGTCGGCACACGAATTTCGCAAATTAAATCATTGAGGTGACGGTTATCCACAAGTGTTTGAAGATCCTGCTTAACTTTGTTTTCATAGCCAGAATAAGTATGTGCAACATACCATAGAGCTTCATTAGAATCTGACATTGGATGACCTCCTTTTTGATTGATTAGTTACCGATGAGTAGGCCCATTAATAGACCAAATATTGTGTCTAGGCTGATCATGAAAAATGCTGATACGCCAACAAAAACCAATACTACTATTGTGTTTGTTTTTGTATCTGCCTTGCTAGGCCAAACCACTTTTTTAAGCTCGCTTTTTGAATCACGGAAAAACTTGTTAACACGTGAAAAAGAAGCTTTGACTGTGGCCACAAATCCAAGTTTTTTCTGGGTTTTGTCTGCCATAACAGTGCCTGCCTTTCTTATTTTGTTTCCTTATGAGGAGTGTGTTTTTTGCAAAAACGGCAATATTTGTTCATTTCTAAACGGTCTGGGCAATTTTTTTTGTTCTTTTTGGTGTCGTAGTTGCGTTGTTTGCACTCTGTGCACGCAAGAGTAATCTTAACTGTCATTTTGTGAGTACCTCCATTTATAACGGTTGTTTGTAACCTTCCTCTATGATGCGGTATGTGCAAAAAATGAGCACAAAAAAATAACCCCGCAAAAGAGGTATATTTATGATACCACTTTTTTGGAGTTACGTCAAGTGTTTTTTATAAATTATTTAAAACACATTTCTTTCAAAATAAAAATCCATTGTAATCATATATATTTTCGCTCCATATTTTCACGTACTATACATATATAAATACTACTCGCCAAATTTTTCCTGTGCAATATTAGCAATTAATTTAGCTGTACCTTGTACTCCAAAGTACGAGCTATCTATCATAAGATGATTTTGCGCAAAAATACTTTTATCCTCAGTAGCATATTTTTTTCTATATCTTTCACGGGCAGCATCTACTTCTAGTATCATTTTTTTAGCACACTCTTGTGTCATCTCAAGTTTTTCAACACAATTTTTCAATTTATTTTCATAAGAAGTATAGATGTAAACGCTTAAGCGATTTGGGTGCTCTTTTAAAACATCATCTGCTAATCTACCAACAATTATGCATGACTCTTTTTTTGATAAATCTTGAATAATATTTTTTTGAACAGCAAAAACTTCATCTTGTAAACTTTGCATACCAATACCTAATGGAAATTTGCGTTTACGATAAATAAAGTTAGCTGTTTCCTCCTCCTCACTTATTAGCGAAGCTGAAAGATTCATTCTGTGTGCAACTTCTTCCACTAAATCTCTATCATAAAACTCAATACCTAGCTCCTTTGCAAGTGTAACAGCTATTGAACGCCCCATGCTTGCAAACTGTCTTGAAATAGTTATAACAAATGGTTTTTTCATAAAAACACCCCTTCAAATAAAAACAACTTTATTGTCTTATCATATTAAGCTATCTTAAAACGAGTTTTTTGCAAGTGTCTGACATAGCAAGAAAGTGTAAAATTAATTAAAAAATAGATTACCGCTGCTAAACCAAATAGCATAAATACATCTGAAACATTAATAATACCTTGGCCATTATAAAACCCTGCTGAATTCATAACTTGGCGCACACGTGACATAAGCTCTATAACTGCTACATTTGCCAAATATGACGAGTCTTTTACTGTTGTGACAACTTGACTTAATAATGTAGGTATGATTTTTCTGTACGCTTGCGGTAGCACGATGTACCACATTATTTGTACAGTACCAAACCCCTGTGATTCACCTGCTTCAAATTGTCCGTGAGCTACAGAGTTTAAACCTCCACGTACAATTTCTGCCACAACTGAAGACGTAAAAAGTACTAGTGCAATCATAGCACGATACATAAGCCCAACTTCAACTGATGATAAACCAAACATAGGTGTATATAAAAAACTCGGAACAGGGCAAAACACTAAACAAACAAAAATCCACAAAAGAAGTGGAGTGTTACGAAAAAGTTCTATATAAGCAATAGAAACCCATTTAAAAACACGTGTGCTTTTGCTATTACAATAATTGCGTAACATAGCCAAAACCGAGCCAAACACAAGCCCGCACAAAACAGCCACAACAGAAATTACTAAAGTAAATGCAACACCTTTGGCTACATAAAGCAAAACATCTGTGTTGCTAAGTATCTTTAAACTACCTAAAACAGATTCCATTACACTTTACCCCCTGCCTGTTTAACTTTAATAGTACGGGATTCACGCTGTTTTAGTGCAAACTCCCATTTTGTTGCAATTAAAGATAATGGATAGCACATAATAAAAAACAACACTCCACAAACCACATAAGCTGGCGCATAAGCACCGCCAGTATTAGCACCAGTTACAAAACTATAAGTATTTGATATAAGATCCGCACCACCAACTATGTAAAGGCAAGATGTGTTTTTAATTAAATTCACCATTTGATTTACCATTGGTGGCAATATAATCTTAATGCTCTGTGGCAAAATTACATAGTACATTCTACCTATATAACCAAACCCTTGCGAAATTGCTGCTTCTGTTTGTCCTTTTGGTATAGCTTCAATACCAGCACGTACTACTTCTGCCATGTATGCACCATGATATATACCAAGTGCAAGTATGCCAGTTTCAACTATGCCTATGCTATTACCAGAAAAAGCAAGGCTATAATATAAAAAACACATTTGTAAAAGCACAGGTGTATTTTGCACTACTTCAACATATATACGCGCAATAATTCCCAAAGTTATTTTCCCACTAGTGGAAAATAAGCCAAACACGATACCAAATATAAATGTAAGAACAAGCGCTAAAATAGCTGTAAATAGTGTAGTACTAAAACCACTTATAAATGTGCCTTTAAATGCCCAAACTTTTTCCCATGCAGATGGGTCTAATAAACCATGCATAACTCTCCTCTTTTCTGCATTTTAGTAAAGTGAATATAAAATTTATTTTATAAAAAATGATGCTTTTGCACTTAACCGTGCAAAAGCACCATTCTAACTGAACTAATTTTATAAATTATGTTCTGCAATTAAAGCTTCTATAGTGCCATCTGCTAGCCAAGCAGAAATTAACTCTTCACTAAATGCTGCCATTTCGCTATCTAAAGTAGTTGCAACGCCGTAATCTTGTGGTGAAAATTGATCTTCTATGTAAGAGCGTCCATCTGTGTTATAGTAAGATAAAATCGATTTATCAACACAAAAAGCTGCAATTTCGCCCGCTGCTAAGGCTGTAGAAATAGCTGGGTAGTTATCATATTGTTGAAAACTTACGCCTGTGCTCCAAGTAGAAGCATCAAATGTATCGTAATCGAATTCTGCTTGTTCAATTAAACCTTGCTCAACCATTTCAGCAACCATGGCACGTGCAGATGTCGAACCTGACGAAACACCTATTGTTTGCCCTACTAAGCCCTCTAAGTTTGTAACACCAGATGCATCCTCTACTAGTGCTGTTACTGCATCAACATAATAAGGTGTAGTAAACGCCCAGCTCTCTTTGCGTTCTTCTGTAATTGTAAAAGTAGCGATTACACAGTCCAAATCTCCAGAATCAAGTAACTCTGTGCGTGTTGCTGCTGTTACAGCTGTAAATTCAACTTCTACACCTAATTGCTCTGCCATTTTCATTGCAAGGTCAATTTCCATGCCAGAGTATTCGCCAGAGAGTAAATCCTGAAAACCAAAGCCTAAAACATCATTTTTAACACCTACACGCAATACACCACGCTCAACTATATCTGCAACGTCGGCTGTCCATTCAACATCTGTTGTTTCTTGAGCTACCGAAGAACTTTCAGTGGCTACACTGCTTGTTTCAGTGGAAACGCTCGCTGCTTGCTCGCCACAAGCAGCAAACGTAGCCACACCCATTAAACTAACTAGTGCAAGAGATAATACTTTTTTTAATTTCATTATAAATTCCTCCTTTAAATAATTGTTTTCGTGTGTTATATAATCATAAACCTATAAGGTTTAATGCTACGATCTAAATATCATCTAATAATTTTGCTTAAAAATTGCTTTACACGTTCGTTTTTAGCTTGTGTAAAAAAATATTCTGGAGTGCCTTCTTCAACAATCATGCCATCGTCCATAAATATAATTCTATCTGCCACTTGGCGTGCAAAACCCATTTCGTGCGTAACAACCACCATAGTTATGTTTTCTTTTGCAAGTTTTATCATAACATCTAAAACTTCCTGTATTGTTTCAGGGTCAAGCGCTGATGTTGGTTCATCAAAAAGAATTATTTTTGTACCAGCACAAAGTGCTCTTGCAATTGCTATCCGTTGTTGTTGCCCGCCTGAAAGTGTAGCAGGATACACGTCAGCTTTTTCAGTTAAGCCAACCACATCTAAATAGTATTGTGCTATTTTTTCAGCCTCGCTTTTGCTCTTACCATGTAATTTAATAGGTGCTAATGTTAGATTTTTCATCACTGTCATATGTGGATAAAGATTAAATTGTTGAAACACCATTGATGTCGTCTGCCGCACTACATTTGTTTTATTTTTATGTGTAAGCCGTGTATCATCTATATAAACCTCGCCACTAGTGGGTTCCTCCAAAAAATTCATACAACGCACTGTTGTTGATTTACCAGATCCAGACGGCCCAACTATAACTAACTTTTCACCCTCTTTTACTTCAAGACTAACATCTTTAAGCACATGCAAATCACCGAAGTATTTATTTAAGTTTTGTAGTTTTATCATGTTTTCATCCAATCTTCAAGATATTAATTTGTTACATAAAATTTTATCAAAAACAAAAACAAAGGCGCTTATATCTACGGATATAAACGCCTTTGTTTGCCCTTATTATATCACCAAGTTTTATAAATGTAAAGCTAATTTTTATTTTTCATTAGCATTTCACACAAAATCTATATATCAAGCTTGTCATTTCATACAAAATTACAACATTGTTATAAGTTTAGCAGAAATACTGTGTTTTGAGCGCGTTCAGATAATACTCGCTCACTTAACTCTTTTACGCAAATGCTGCACTATCCTCAAACAGGCAAAGTGTTCCGTCCGCTTTGTAATCCGCAGTAAATAAAGTTCCGTTAGCTATAGCGCCTTGTGCTATTTTATCTGCTAAAGCTTGTTCAACAGCGCGAGTAACTGTATGCCGTAAATCACGTGCACCATAACTTGCGCCTGTTTTATCAACTAATTTTTGTGCTAGTTCTGGTGCGTGGCGCAAGTTATAACCTTTTTCTCTCGCACGTTTTTCTAGTTTTTCTAAAAAAGTTTCAGCTATAATGCAAAGATGTTCAGTATTCAAAGGTCGAAACACTATAAGCTCATCTAAACGTCCTATTAGCTCTGGTCTAAAAAACTGCTTTGCCTCGTTAAGTGCAAGTTTTGCTTGTTTTTCTATTTGCATTTCGCTATTACTCATAAACCCTAACGGACTATTTTGTCCTGCTAAAAATCTAGCTCCTAAATTAGCTGTTAACAAAACAATAGTGTTCGAAAAATCTGTTTTACGCCCACTCGCCTCTGTTAGCGTACCATCCTCTAAAATTTGTAATAACAAGTTTTGTATATCCGCATGCGCTTTTTCAATTTCGTCAAAAAGCACCACACTATAAGGACACCTACGCACCGCCTGTGTTAACTGTCCGCCTTCATCATGCCCAATATAACCAGGCGGTGCACCAATAAGCCTTGCTACTGTGTGTTTTTCTTGGTATTCGGACATATCAAATTTTAAAAAAGCTTTTTCACTACCAAACCAAGTTTTTGCAAGCGCCTTAGCAAGCGCACTTTTACCCACACCAGTTGGCCCTAAAAATAATAAACCTGCCATAGGCCTGCCTGCCTCGCCTAAACCCGTGCGGCTGCGCCTTATTGCTCCAGCAACAGCAGCTACTGCTTTTTCTTGTCCTATTATTTCTGAGCTTAAATGTTTTTCTAGCCTTGCTAGCCGCTCACGTTCTGCCCACCCAATTTGTTCAACTGGTACACCACTAGTTTTTGCAACAACTTTTTCAATATCTGCCTTTGTTAAAACTTGCACCTTTTTGCCTTGCATCTCTGCACGTATGCGCAAAGCTGCGCAGCTTTCATCTAATAAATCAATAGCTTTATCTGGCAATTGCTTGCCTGTTAAATATCGCACAGATAAACTAACTGTTGCTTTTATGCTCTCTTTTGTTATTTTTACACCATGATATTTTTCATACTTAGGGCACAGCCCCTCCAAAATTTTAATGGCTTGTTCTTCGCTTGGTTCTATTATATTCACACAGCCAAAACGGCGCTCTAACGCTGTATCTTTTTGTATGTTTCTTCTATATTCTTCATTAGTTGTTGCACCTATAACTTGCATTTCTCCACGTGCTAGCAAGGGTTTTAATATGCTAGAAGCATCTATTGCGCCCTCTGCTGCACCTGCGCCTATTATAGTGTGAAACTCATCTATAAAAAGCACAGCTGAGTTTTCTCTAACTAGTTCTTCTAGCAAATTTTTAAAACGCTCTTCAAAATCCCCCCTATATTTTGTGCCTGCAACTAAATTTGCCATATCCAAGCACAAAAGGCGTTTACCTCGCAAAGCACTAGGCACTTCCCCATTTGCCATGCGCTGTGCTAAACCTTCAGCAAGTGCAGTTTTACCAACACCTGGCTCACCCACAAGGCAAGGGTTATTTTTTTGCCTACGGCAAAGTATCTCTATCATACGTGCAATTTCTTCCTCTCGACAAAAAACAGGATCCAGCTCATTTTCTAAGGCTTTTCGTGTTAAATCTTTGCAATATTTATCGCTTATACGCCCATTTTTAGCTGTCGCAACTACTTTTGGCGCAACAGGCATTATAATTTGTCCTGCCATTTTTCGACAATCTCTAACTACTTTTTGAGTTTCTATTCCTAGCTCTTTTAACAAAATTGCACCTTTACAGTTTTCGTCCTCAAGCATTGCACAAAGTAAATGTTCAGGCATAGCTTTTGGCATACAAGCTGTTTGTGCACCAAGCAAGGCATAATCCATAACTTTTTGCAAATCTGGTGAAAACTCCACCTTTACAAAAACGGACAAAGCAAAATTCGACTTTTTTTCCGCCTTACCATCGCACAACATGCGTGAAAGCTCTGCTGTGTTCAATTTCCTTTCCATTAAAAATTTACCTGTTTGTGTTGTGTCATCCTCAGCTTGCACCAAAAGTAAATGTCCGCTATTTGCTTCTTTTTCGCCAAATTTTTCAGCACATATTAAAGCTTTTGTAAGTTGTTTTATAGCTATGTTTGAAAAACCTTTATATTGTTTTTTCATAAAAAATCCCCCTGTTTATGTTTCAACAAAGAGATTATAGGCAAAAATTTAATTATAAACACATTTTGTTTCAGATAAAACCAATATGTTTTTTAATGCAAGCAAATTATAGGGTCACACTTGAAAACATAATATGTTTTTTAGTATAATTGAACAAACTAATTTTATATCGTACATATAAGCGAGCAAAAAGGAGTATCTAATGGTTTTTAAAAAAAGCAAAGTTATAACCAATGCAACCTTTGAAAAACTTACCCCTGTAAACGTGTTTCACAAGCAAATCGAAAGTTCAGATTACACTCCTGATAAAAAATATGACAACCAGCATATTTTATTCCGCAAAAAATTCCATGTAGATAACACCGCTGATGCTATTATTAAAATTTCTGCTGATGATTATTACAAGCTTTACATAAACGGCACATTTGTTACCCAAGGCCCTGCACCATCTTATAATTTTTGCTATTATTACAATGAAATAGATATAAGCAAATACTTGCAAAAAGGCGAAAACACCATAGCTGTGCACAGCTATTACCAAGGGCTAATTAACCGTGTTTGGGTTAGTGGCGATTTAAGGCATATGCTAATTTGTGAAATTTCAAATGCAGATGATATTATACTCGCAACAGATGACACATGGAAAACAGCTATACACAGCGGATTTTATATTTGTGGTGAAAACTTAGGTTATGACACAGCCTTTTGCGAGGGATACGATGCAAACTGCACCGAAGCTAATTTTGAACAAATTAATTATGATGATAGCAACTGGCAAACTACTTGTTACAAACAAAACTGCTACTATAAATTTGTAAAACAACCAACCAAACAGCTTGATATTTACCCACTTGAAAATATTGAAATTATCGAGAATGAAAACGACTATTTTATAGATACAAAACAGGAAGTTGTTGGATATTTAACTTTTAGTGCAACAGGCAAAAAAGGCGATAAAATAACTATACTTTCAGGTGAGGAGCTGTGCGAGGATGGCTCTGTGCGCTATAATTTGCGTTGCAACTGCGTTTATCAAGAGGAATTTTTGTTAAGTGATTCTAAAAGCACCTATGTGCAATATGACTACAAGGCTTTCCGCTATATACAAATTAATACCCCTAAAAATGTGGCTGTCGATAAAAACAGCATTTGTATCATTGCAAGGCACTACCCTTTTAATGCTAAAACTGCTTATACTGGCAACGATGAGCAACTAAAACAAATATGGGATTTATGTGCAAACACGCTAAAATACGGCACACAAGAAATATTAATGGATTGCCCCACACGTGAAAAAGGCCAATATTTAGGAGATGCCACAATAAGCGCTATTGCCTATACGCTAATAACCAAAGACGATACTTTTATGAAAAAGGTTCTCACTGATTTTGCTAACAGTGCCTTTATTTCAAAAAGCTTAATGGCTGTTTCAACATCATCTTTAATGCAAGAAATCGCTGATTATTCTTTGCAATTTCCATTGCAAGTTTTATGGCTATACAATTATTCCAAGGACGAAAGCTTTTTGCGCAAAATGCAACCAATAGTTCAAGATATAATCGAAAACTTTGCAAGCTATGCACGTGAAGATGGTTTGCTTATTAATATAACCGATAAATGGAACATGGTTGATTGGCCTGAAAACCTACGTGATAACTATGATTTTGAACTAACGCAAACAGCAATTGGCGAGGGGTGCATAAGCGTAATAAATGCGTTTTATTACGGCGCTCTTGTAGCATACGAAACAATTAACGATTATTTAAACATACCACACACAAAACAAAGCGAAACTATAAAAAATGCCTTTAACAACGCTTTTTTTAATACTCAAGCAAATTTATATGTTGATTGTGAAAATAGCACGCACAGCAGTTTGCATGCAAACATTTTGCCTTTACTTTTTGATATTAACACAACTAACACAGATACTATAATTGAATTTATCAACAAAAAAGGTGTTACAACTTGTGGCGTTTACATGGCAATGTTTTTGCTTATGGCTCTTAAAAAACATGGCAAAACAGAATACATGCAAGCGCAAATTAAATCAAACGGCGCATGGCTCAAAATGTTATCTCAAGGGGCTACAACGTGCTTTGAGGCATGGGGCAAAGAAGATAAATGGAACACTAGTTTATTTCACCCATGGGCAACAGCACCTATAATTGCGCTAAGTGACACTAAGTTTCCGTGGTAAAATATCAATACAAACTAGTATAACTTAAAAATGAGGTATAACGAAATCAAAGCAATTTCGTTACACCTCATTTTTTAAACTATGCTAGTATTGTAACACTTCTGCGTAGCCATGATTATATTTATCTGGCTAATCACTAGCGACAACAAACTGACTTTTATATAAATTTGCATAAAAACCATTTTGTAAAAGTAAGTTTTCGTGCGAGCCTTGCTCTATAATATTGCCCTCGTTCATTACTAAAATAACATCTGCACTACGTATTGTTGAAAGCCTATGCGCCACAATAAAACTTGTGCGCCCTTGCATCATTTTTGCAAAAGCTGCTTGTATTTGTATTTCTGTACGTGTATCAATGCTACTTGTAGCTTCATCCAAAATAAGCATAGGTGGCAGGCAAAGCATAACACGTGCTATACAAAGCAATTGCTTTTGTCCTGTACTTATATTTCCACCGTTTTCTGTTAAAATTGTGTCGTACCCTTGTGGTAAACGTTTAATAAAACTATGTGCGTGAGAGGCTTTTGCTGCTGCGATAATTTCTGCCTCGGTTGCGTTTGGCTTGCCGTAGGCTATATTTGCACGCACTGTATCTGCTTTTAGCCATGTATCTTGCAACACCATACCATAGCTTTTTCGCAAAGAGGCACGTGTAACATTACGTATATCTTGCCCTGCAACTTTAATTTCGCCCTCGTTTACATCATAAAAACGCATAAGCAAATTTATGAGCGTAGTTTTTCCGCAGCCTGTTGGCCCAACTATTGCTATGCGCTCGCCACTTTTAACTTCAAGGTTAAAATTTCGTATTAGTTTTTGTTCTTTTCTATACGAAAAACTAACGTTTTGTAGCGCAACTTCACCATTAGTTATTAAATTTGGTGTTCCTATATTTTCCTTGCTAAGCGAGGGCATATCCAAAAGCTCAAACACACGGGATGCGCAAGCTAAAGCATTTTGTAGCTCTGCAAATACGCCTGAAATTTCGTTAAAAGGTTTTGTGTATTGGTTTGCATAGCTTAAAAATATGCTTAACTGCCCTACTGAAAGCCCACCGTTAAGTGCATAAAGTGCGCTGGCAAGCCCCACACCAGCATACACCATGTTGTTAACAAAGCGTGTTGCAGGGTGTACAATGCTAGAATAAAACATTGCATTTAAGCTTGCATCTGCGAGTTTTTCATCAATTTCTGAAAATTTTTCTAAAGAATTTGCTTCTTGTGCAAAAGCTTGAACTACCTTTTGCCCGCCTACAAGTTCGTTAACTAGTGTTGTTTGTTCGCCACGCAGCTCACTTTGGCTTTTAAAGTACTTATACGTGCGCTTTGCAATAAAACTTGCCACAAATAAACTAAGCGGTGTTATGCAAACAACTACTAAAGTTATAGGTACATTTACAGAAAACATAAAAACCAATGTACCCACGATAGTTAATGCAGCTGTAAAAAATTGTGTAAAACCCATGAGCAAGCCTTCTGTAAAGCTTTCGACATCCGTTATCATACGGCTTACAAAATCTCCTGTTGGATGTTTATCAATTATAGAAAGTGGTAATTGTTGCATTTTTTCCATAGCTTCGTTGCGCAAGTTTCGTGCTACTGCATATGTTACCTTTTGGTTGCACAAACCAAAAGCCCACTGCGCAAAAAGCGAAAACAATGTTATTACCATTATCTGAATAAGTATAGGAATTAAAGCCTCCCATACAACACCGTTTTCTATTAATAAATCAATAGCAGAACCCGTTAAAATAGGCACATACAAGTTACTTGCCACACTTATAGTTGCACAAATTACACTAAGCATTAATAAAAACCAATAAGGGCGCACGCGTTTTAATACACGTCGCAAAGTTTTTTTGCCCTGTGCTTTTGTATTATTAGGCATGGTGCACCTCCCCTTTTGCAAATTGGCTTTCATAAATTTCTTTATAAACCTCACAGCTTAAAAGCAAATCTTCATGCTTGCCTTTACCTACAAGTGCGCCTTCTTCAAGCACCAAAATTTGGTCAGCGTGTGAAAGGCTTGCAGTGCGCTGGCTTACTATAAAAATTGTGCTTTCACTTGCAAATTTTGCAAGTGATTTTCGCAAAGCCGCATCTGTTGCGTAATCAAGCGCACTTGCGCTATCATCTAAAATTAAGATTTCTGGTTTTGCCACAAGTGCACGTGCTATTGTTAAACGCTGGCGCTGCCCGCCAGAAAAATTACGCCCATTTTGCTCAACTTTAGCATCAAGTGTATCATCTTTTTTGCGCACAAATTCTGCACCTTGTGCATACTCCAAAGCTCGCCATAAATCATCATCACTTGCGTTTTCATTACCCCATAAAAGGTTAGAGCGTATAGTGCCACCAAAAAGCTGCGCTTGCTGCGGCACTATACCTATAAATTTTCGCAAGGCTAGTTTACCATACATATTTATAGGGTTTCCCAAAAGCAAAACTTCACCTTCAGTTACGTCATAAAAACGTGCAATTGCATTTACTAGCGTAGTTTTACCACTACCTGTACCGCCGATTATGCCTATAACCTCACCACGTTTTGCCACAAAAGAAACATCTTTTATACTCTCTTGCCCCTCTTTATTATATGAAAGACTAACGTTTTTAAACTCAACGCTAGGCGCTGTTTTAATTGCACTTGCACTCGCCTTTTTAGGCGGATACTTCATATCTGGTTGCATTTCTAAAACATTTTTTACACGGTTAAAGCTAGCCATGCCTTTGCTAACTTGCACAATTAAATTTGCAAGTTTAACAAGCTCAACTAATATTTGCCCCATATAGTTTATAAGCGCAATAACATCGCCTTGCAACATACGCCCATCATTAACCTCGCCACCGCCGACATATAAAATCGCAATAATTGCAAGGTTCACTACGCAATATGTTAAAGGGTTTGTCCAATTTGATATACGACCTACATTTTGTTGCAAAATTGTAAATTCGCTGTTATCCGCACAGAAAGCCTCAACTTCTGCCTTACCTTTATCAAAGGCACGTACAACACGCACACCTGTTAAATTTTCTCTAGTGCGGGTTAAAATTACATCTAATTTACCTTGCACTTTTTTATATAGTGGCATTGTTATATACATAATAGCCATTATAATTGCCGCTAAAACTGGTATAGAAATTGTAAAAACCAATGCCGCACGAAAGTTTAGTGTGAAAGCTAAAATTAAGCTACCAAGTATAACAAAAGGACTACGCAAAAACAAACGCAAAAATAAATTTATTGCGTTTTGCGTAGCGTTGACATCGCTTGTCATACGTGTAATAAGTGTGTTACCACCTAGCTTATCCATTTGTGAATAACTAAATGATTGTATATTGGAAAATAATGTTTTGCGCAAACCCACACAGCACTGTACTGCGCTTTTTGCGGCGTAATACTGTGCTGTAATGCTACATGTTAAGCCAACGGCGCCAAGCAAAACAAGTAGTGCTGACATTTGCAAAATGTAAGGCATATCACCTTTTAATATACCTATATCTATTATTGCTGCCATTACAAGCGGTACGCATAAATCAAAACTAGCCTCAAGCATTTTAAAAAGTGGCGCCAATATAGTCACTTTATAATGTCCTTTAAAAAAGGGTAATAATGTTTTCAAAAGCTTCTCCTTTATTTACCATACTAATCAAGACAAATACAATAAAGAAATTATACAACAGAATTACTTTACAATCAATGGTTTATTATTGTTACTTAATCAAAAAAATATTATGGTAAAAAGCAAAAATAACCTTCACCTTATTTTAAAAGATAAAAGTTATTTTTAAATTGTTTTATTGTAATTTTTTTAACTCTAATTTTGTTGTTTGTGTTTTTAAAGTCGCTCTAATTGAGCCAAAGCTACCAACAATAGCAAAAATTGCTATCATCATTAAATTTTGATTATAAAGTTCCATTTCAGCAACTTGTGTTACAGCTATAACAGCATCAATTAATCCTACTTCAAATTCTCTCATAAGGAAGACAGCCCAATCTAAGTGGTTACCAACAAACACCATAGCTATCATTATTACAACACAAATAGCTAAACCTACTTTACCCATTTTACCAGAAAATTTCTCGTAACCTTTAAAAGTAAATATAGCTAATAAAAAACCAGAAATTGCCGCAACATAACCTAGTTGGCCTATTATTACTATTGCTGCAACACCAATTAATGAGCCTAAAACCGCACCCATTATACCAAGCGGAATATTTTCAGGTTTAGCGCTATGCTCAGATATTTTACTCATTAAACTTTGTTCAAAAGGTTCTTTGCAAGTATCACATATATTTAATGCTGTGCTATTAAAAACATATGTTTGTGTTGGTTTTGGGCTTTTGCAAGCATAGCAATAATTAGTTATGCCTCTTGCTAATAAATATTCCACTACACCTTCAAGGCAAGTTTGTAAATTATCAAAACAAGTTTTTTCTTTTAGTGACGAGGCCGTTTCAAACACTGTTGCACCGTTACTTCTTACAGTAACTGAAGATAATTTTGCAACTTCTGCGCTCATATTTTTTAAACTATCTTGTGTTACTATGCCGTTCATATCGCCAAGGTTCATGCTAATTAAAAAGTTAGAACCATTAGGTATCCTTATGATAGATATTTCATAGCCTCTAAAACTGCCATATGCTGTGCTGTGTACATTATCAAATGCAAGACCATTATTATTTGCAAATTCTATAATTTTGCCTTTATTTGCTACCATTTTTTACTCCCTATTTGTTGTTCGCTATTGATAAAATAATAGCGAATTTTTTTCATGCTTAAAGCAATCACTTATCAAAATTTCACGCGTGCTACTCGTTTTATTTTATAGTGTATTAACTTAAACCAATACATTTTATCATTTTTTTCTAATAATGTAAAGTTATCTGCTGGGTTTTTCAAGTACTTTTAAAATTTTTATTTTTGTTCACAAATTACTCTAAAAAATGAAACATCAAAAGGTTATTATATATATAACGATTTATGTAAGTTATGTGAAAAATATTGGAGAATCAAAAAATGAGCAAAGTAATAGGTATTGATTTAGGAACAACAAACTCTTGTGTTTCTGTTATTGAGGGCGGTAAACCCGTTATAATCACAAACGAAGAAGGCGAGCGCACCACACCTAGTGTTGTTGCCTTTACTAAGGACGGCGAGCGCCTTGTTGGTGCTGCTGCAAAACGCCAACTTGCAACAAATACAGCACGTACCATAACTAGTGTAAAACGCTACATGGGGGGTAACTCTCGCACACGTATTGACAGCAAAGATTATAGCGCCCAAGAAATAAGTGCAATGATATTAACAAAATTGCGCAAAAATGCTGAAAGCTACCTAGGCGAACCAGTTACTCAAGCTGTTATAACTGTGCCTGCTTATTTTGATGATAGCCAACGCAAAGCAACACAAGACGCAGGGCGCATTGCTGGTTTAGACGTTTTGCGCATAATCAATGAGCCAACTGCCGCCGCAGTTGCTTATGGACTTGATAACGAAGAAAGTCAAACTGTATTAGTTTACGACTTTGGTGGTGGCACTTTTGATGTATCTGTTATAGAAATTGATGGCGGTGTTTTCACTGTTTTGGCAACTGGTGGCGATACACACCTTGGTGGTGATGATTTTGATACTGTTTTAGTTGAATATTTAGCAGATGAATTTAAAAAATCAAACAAAATAGATTTACGCAAGGATCCCTCTGCAATGGGGCGATTAAAAGAAGAAGCCGAAAAAGCTAAAAAAGAGCTTTCGGCCTCAACATCTGCACTTATTAACTTACCATTTATTGCAATTGCTAAAGATGGCCCTCGCCACCTAGAAGACACAATTACACGTGCACAGTTTGAACGTTTAACAAGTCACCTATTAGCACGCACTGTTGCGCCTGTGCAAAACGCACTTAAAGATGCTGATATTTCCGCACATGAGCTAAACAAAGTTTTGCTCGTTGGCGGTAGCACACGTATGCCCGCAGTTGCACAAAAAGTGCAAGAAATTTTAAACAAACAACCAAGCCGTAACCTAAACCCCGATGAATGCGTTTCAATGGGCGCTGCTATACAAGGCGAATTATTACAAACAGGTGGCAAACTAGAGGGCGCAAAAGGGCAAGCTTCAAAAGGCTTGGTTTTAATGGACGTTACACCATTATCGCTCTCCATAGAAACCTTGGGCGGTGTTGCAACACCTATTATAACACGCAACAGCATGATACCAACACGCCATAGCCAAATTTTTACCACAGCACGCCCTATGCAAAGCTCTGTTGAAATAAATGTTTTGCAAGGTGAAAGACATTTTGCCAAAGATAACAAATCGCTTGGCAAATTTAAACTGGACCGCTTACGCAGTGGCTTTGTTGAAAAACCACAAATAGAAGTTACTTTTGATATAGATGTTAATGGTGTTGTTAAAGTTGCAGCTAAGGATCTTGCTACAGGTAGAGAACAAGCTATAACAATAACAGGTAGCACTAACCTTTCTGAAACCGAAGTGCATAAAGCTATGGCAGATGCCGCCGCTTACGAAAGTGAGGACGAAGCACGCAGAGTTAAAATGGAACTGCACAACGCAGCTGAAAGTTTAGCTTATAAAGTAGAGCAAGCGCTTACTAAACATAAAAAATCTTTAGAAAAAGATGAAAAAGCTACCATTAAGGCTGATCTTGCTAACCTGTTAAAATGTATACGCAAGGATAAGCCCAACAAAATGAACCCCACTGAGCAAGCTAACCTTGAACAGGCAAAAAATACTCTTGAACAAAGCGCTGCACGCCTTTTGACTCTAACAGAAACAGACCCTCAAACGGTTGATGCAAGCGTTGATGCGAGCTTTGAATCAGCAGAAGGCACACCCATAGAACAAAGCGAAATATAAAAATATCTTTCAAATTACAACAATATGTAAAATTATTGTTGTAATTTATTCCAATAAATATACAAAACTTCGATGTCAAATTGTTCGACATCGAAGTTTTTTTGTGTAAGTATTGACAACACTATTTAACACTGATATAATTACTTCGATATCGAATTATTCGACATCGAAGTTTTTGCAAATTAAACATAATTGGAGGATTTATGAAAAACATTAAAAAATTAGTAGCAAGTTTATTGTTAATATCTACTGTTTTTACACTAGCAGCATGTGGTAGCACTAGCTCCACTTCTACAAGCGGCTCTACCGATGGCTCTCAAAGTGCAAGTGAAACAGATTCCGATAACACTGAAGAAAAAGATGTACTACGTGTTGGTATGGATTTAAAATTTCCGCCTTTTTCATATTTAGATGACGACGGCAACGCAGCAGGTTTAGAGCCTATTATTTCAGAGGCATTCGCTGAATATCTAGGCATGGAAGTTGAAATTGTTAACACTGATTTCTCCTTACTTATACCTGCACTTGACACAGGCGACGTTGATATTTTAATAGCGGATATGTCCTACACAGACGAACGTGCAGAAAAAGCTGATTTCTCTGAACCATACCGCTACACAAACACCCTTGCCCTTGTAAACACTGAATTTGCAAGTGAACACGGTATAACAAACGATATGCCTGAGGCTGACTTTTTCGCAATTGAAGGCGCAAATTTCACAGGACTTTCTGGCACAAAGGGCGTTTATTACCCACAAAGTTTTGGTGTTAATGTTACAGAAGTTACTGAAATTGGCACAGGTATAGTTGAAGTAACCACTGGTATTTCTGACATATTAGTTGCATCTAACGAAATATACGGTTTCCAAGCTGCCAACCCTGAAACAACTATAGTTTACGCAGGTATAAAAGACCAAGTTGGTTCATCTTTTGTTGTAAAAAAAGATAATACCGAACTTTTAGAAAAAGCCAATGAATTTATAGTTACTATGTATGAAGAAGGCGGTTTGTACGACCAAATCCGTGCTGAATACGACCCAATAGTTGCTGAATTTATGCAAAATGATTCTCTAGGCTTGGACTTCATCACCGACCCTGCTAACTAAAAAAGAGGAAAAATGAAAAAGAATACTGATAAATTACAATTTGCCATAGTGATAGCTATTTTTGCTTTGCTTATTTTCGCCTCACTTGCATACACAATAGAAAACCCACGCTATGATTTAATCCTAGAAAGCTCTGCTTTATTAATCGAAAGCTTTATTTACACAATTTTAATCAGCATTGTTACACTTATTGGTGCGCTAGTTTTAGGCTTTATTGTGTTTGTTATGATGCGCTCACAAATAATTATTATACGTGCTGTTGCAACTGTTTTCAGCGAGATAATAATGGGCACACCCTTGCTTGTTATGATATTTTTAGTTGTGTACCCTTTTGGGCAATTAATAGGCAGTAACAACAAAATGCTTTTGGGTATTATCGCTATGATTTTATACAACAGCCCATATGTGGCAAACGCATACGAAAGCACAGCTGCTGTTGTTGATAAAGACCAATACACTGTAATGGCACTTTACCATTTTAAGTGGTACCAAAAATATCAGTATATAATTTTACCTCAAATGATAAAGCCATTTATCCCCTCTTTAGTCAATAACCTTTCTAGTGTTATAAAAGGTTCAGCCCTATTAAACATAATTTCTGTTACAGAAATAACGTATATAGTAACAGTTATTTCCAATAGAAATTTTGCTGTTATAGAAGGTTACTACATAATGTGGTTAATGTATTTAGTTGTTACAATTCCACTTTCACTAATTGCGAAATATGTTTCAAAGAGGGTTTCGAAATGAATATAATTATACAAAATTTAACCAAAAGTTACGGCAACTCGACTGTGCTTGATAATATTTCCACTCAAGTTTCAAATATACACTCAATAGGTATTATAGGCGAATCTGGTTGTGGAAAAAGCACACTTTTGCGTATGCTTTCAGGCATAGAAATGCCTGAAAGTGGCATTGTTGAAATAAACGAACAATCGCCTATTTTAAACACAAAAGCTTTCCAAGAGCACATAGCTGTTGTTTTTCAAAAACACAATTTATTTCCACATTTAAGCGTTAAAGAAAACATTACACTTTTATTACACAAAATTAAAAAATGGGATAAAAACACAACAAGTAATGTAGCCGACACACTTTTAAAACAACTACACATTGAAAACGAGGCAGATAAAAAACCTCATGAAATTTCTGGTGGGCAAGCCCAACGTGCTTCCATAGCGAGAGCACTTGCCTCAAACCCTAGTTTAGTTTTTTTAGATGAACCAACTGCCGCGCTAGACCCGTTGATGACATACGAAGTTTTAAAAGCTATAAAAGCGCTAAAAGCAGAGGGTCGAGAATTTATTTTTGTAACTCATGAAATTGAATTTTTGAAAAATTTTGCAGATTATGTAATTTTTATGAAAGATGGTAAAATATGTGAACAAGGTGAAGTTAGTTGTTTAAACGCACCTAAAACTGCTGAGCTTCGCACATTTTTAAACATACACAACAAAAGTGTTGAAAGCTTAGAAAACGGAGGTGCTTAATGATAGATAACACCTTTACAATTATTAGTAAATTACAATATAAAATGAGCGAACTGCTCACAACAGAAATGGAAAAACTAGGTTTAAAAAGCTTTGCGCCTTCCTATGGTAAAATATTTTTAACGCTTAAAACAGGCGAGCCTGTTTCGATGAAAACTATTTCAAAGCTTATAGATAAAAAACCTCAAACCGTTACAACTTTAATTGCAAATTTAGAAAAACAAGGTTTTGTTACTGTAAAAGCATGCCCTAATGATAAGCGGACAAAATACGCAATAATTACAGAAAAAGGGCTTTGTATTATACCAAAACTAGAGAAAATCTCGCACAAATTATATGATAAACAATATGAGAATTTTAATGAAACAGAAATTGAAGTTTTGAGAGCCCACCTTTTAAAAATGCTAGATAATTTTAATTAAAACTAACACAGCACCAATATAATTTCACCTTGGTGCTGTGTTGTTTTTAATATGTATTCTATTGAAAAATATATTAAAATACGTTATAATATATTTTATTTAAAGTTTAGCTGATTTTAATAACTCGATAGAAAGGATTTCACATGATATTTTTAATAGATTCCGAAAATGCAAATGAAACATTATACGATAAAATAGGCGATTTAGAACCTACTGATAAAGTAATCATTTTTTATTCTGGCTCCTCCAAAAGGCTCTCAATAAAGTGCCATATAAACATAGAAAAATCATCTGTAGAAAAGGAATATATTTCTGTATTAGTAGGAACACCAAATGCACTTGATTTTCAGTTGGTTTCTCACTTAGGTTATTTAATAGC
Source organism: uncultured Faecalibacterium sp. (assembly GCA_964370685.1). Lineage (GTDB taxonomy): Bacteria > Bacillota > Clostridia > Oscillospirales > Ruminococcaceae > Faecalibacterium. The sequence goes on from CAYJKG010000001.1 coordinate 144,428, forward strand.
TATAGATGCAAATAATAAGTACGCAATTATTAGCGAGGATAAAGGTTATGATGTAGTTTGCAAATATTGGCAAAAAGCAAATGTAAATGTAAACCGATATATCAATTTTAACCTTGATATATCTGCAAATAATAAGCAAGAAAACAACCAAGCAAAACCTAATGCCACAGTTAAAAATGAGCAAAGCCAGCTTCAAAACGCTGCAAATATTGATAATAACAATGAATTAAAAAATGCTTTAAAAAACACAAATTTAGATGTTAATAAAATAATTGCTACAATAGATAAATACAAATCAAAACAAGGGATTAATAATGCACTAGTTAAAACCTTTGGTTCAGATAAAGCAGGTGTTGCTTATAAAGCTATTAAACCCTTTTTAAAAAACAAAACATGATAACATAGCAAAAGAAGCTGTTCAAATTTAGAACAGCTTCTTTTTCAGTCACTAAACATTATAAATTATTCAAATATCTATATGCTTTTATTTTTCTTTTTACCTATTGTAAATTGTGAACACAGAACAATTGTACTAAGTGCAAATAACATCGTTAAAGGCACGCTTATGTTTTCTCCAGTTACTGGAGATTTAACCTCACCGTCTGTATTTGTAGAATTTGAGTCAACTTGCGTTCTATCTGTGTATAAAACAAAAGGTGATAATCCATTTGCAGTAAAGCGTATGCCGTTTGTTAGCATAGTTGGTGTAATGTCTTCATATGTGCCATCACTTTTAATGTGTCGAATTTTTAGCACTGTTTGTTTTGATACAGGTGAAATTTGGCTGTAAGGTATAAAAATTTCTACATCTCCACTTGGGTAAATTTCTACATCGTTTTCAAACATACTAATTTCAAGTGCCATTTGCAAATCGCCCATTACAACACCTTGCAAGCTATTTGCAAGTGCTTGTTTATCCTCAGGTGTTAACTCTTTTGTAATGGCTATGCGTATATTTGCTGTGTCTGGAGTTACAACCTCACCTAACGAGTTTTTATATTGTGTGCTATCGGGTGCTGCCACTAATAATTCTTCAGATTCTATATTATCTGGTATGGCTTCTTGTTCAGGATATGTGCCAATTTGCCTATCAACTACAGTTAATGTTCCAGTTTTTATTGTTATCTCATAATTATAATCACTATCATTTGGTATAATTAATGTTATGTCAAATATGCCAGCTGTGTTTGTATTGGTGTTTGCACTTACTATTGGTTTTGCTGTTGCTGTTTCAAGCACACTTTCGTTTTCGTTATTAACAAAACCCTCATACTCAAACACAAATGGTATGCTTAAACCTACATATTCGCCTTTATAAACGTTTAAATTTTCAATTGTCAATGTAAGCGGGGCTTTGTTTATTATTAAATTTACGCTTGCCTTGCTATCCTCAATGTTATTATCGCCTACATATTTTGCTATTATTTGGTTTTCGCCTATTTTTAAAAGCTTGTTAGTTGTATCTATTGTAAAATTTAATATTTCATCTGTAACTGTTTGTGGCTGTGTTATTTGTGTATCTGTTACACTGCCGTTTATTGATGTTCGCACAAATAGTGCTACTTGATTTTCAGTTGGTGCTGTGTTAAACAAAGAAACACCATTTATTTGCTGAACATTTATATGTGCAACTTTTACACTGGCCGAAATACTTTCACCATAGGTGTAGGTTTTATCTGCATTGTTAAGTATAATCCCGTTTTCAAACGTTGTTTGCAATTTAGTTATGCTAAAAGTATTTGTAACAACTTTATCAGTTGCATATATACTGCCAACAGAGCTTACACGCACAGTATAATTACCCACATTTGTAGGGGCAACAGTAGTGTATGTTTCGTCCCCTGCTGTTGTTAACTTATACTCAACTATATTTTCACTACCAGTTGCAACACCCGATGTATAACTAATTGTAGGGTTTACTGTGCCGTTAGAGTAAACAAAATCAATTTGGTTTACTCTTTCAAGTGTATTTACAAGTTTAATTACGGCTTCACCATCTTGGTGTTCTATCACAAACGCATCGTCATCTGATATTAATTTTTCTGTATCACTTGCTGTTAGCTCATATCCCATTTCTCCACTTGCAACCACTACATAATCCGATATATGTGCCGATGGTTTTTTTCTGCTTGTTATATATATTTGGCTTGTTTCACTAAGTGTACCTACTACATCTATATAGTTACGACCATTCAAAGCTACATTATTAGCCACTCCACCTATTAACACTCCATTTTCTACCTTGCCACCTTTAACATTAGCGCTTATATTTATATCACCATTTATGATAATATAACCATTGTCAATCACGTAAACACCGCCACCCTCTCCTGCTGTGTTGCCTGTAATTGCGCCACCATTCATGGTAAATTTACCTACAACATGAACTCCACCACCATTTCCGGTTGCTGTATTACTTGTAATTTTTGCTGTGCCCTGCATAATAAAATTGTTATTATTACCAACACCACCGCCGTCTTCAGTTGCTGTGTTGTTTTTAATCGTGCCACCATCCATGTTAAAGTTGCCCTCGTTTAAAATTCCACCACCATCAACTGCTATATTATTTGAAATTTCCGCTATGCCCTCCATGTTAAATATGCCATCGTTATGAAGACCTCCACCATTTTTAGCCTCATTGCCTGTAATTGTTCCACCGCTTATGGTAACAATATTTCTAAAGCTATAATCAGGTGCGGGATTGTAATTATTCATTACACCGCCACCAAACCTAGTTGCTTTGTTACCTACAATTGTGCCACCGTGCATGTTAAATATTAACTCATTAAAAACACCGCCGCCTTTTTCTGCCTCATTTCCTGTAATTGTGCCACCATGCATATTAAATATCCCAAAGTTTGAAACACCTGAGCCCTTTTTTCCAGTTATATGTGTTATTTTGCCACTATCACTTGCATTATCGTACAAATTAAGAGTAGCACCTGATTGTATAGTTATTACAGCGTTATCATGATTTGCCGTAATTGTATGCCCATTTAAACAAAGGTTTACAGTTGCACCACCTGTTATTATAAGCGAACTCTCAAGTACTATATCCGCTGTTAAGTAATAGTTACCATTTGCTGATATTGTTATTATACTAGCATCTAATACTTCATCAAATTCAATGCCGTCTAGAGTACAGCTATCACCTTTAAGGAGTGTTGAAACTGTATCATCTACAATTGAACTTAACACAGCATCTCCATGTGGGCTTGCACTTGGTGTAGGTATTTCTGTTTCATGATTATTTTCAGACATAGGTGTTGCCACATCTGCTGTGTTTTCAGGAGTTGGCGTAGGCATTGCTGTGTCGCCATTTTCATCGCCTATGTTTTGCTCAGCTTTGCCTAGTTCGCTGTTAGCTGTATCTGAATTTTGAGTAGCGAAAGACATTGGCAAAGTGTTAATAATTACACTAAGTACAAGGGCCGTAGCTAAAAACCTTTTTTTGAGTTTCATAAATTCCTCCAGAAGTTCAACATCATTTCTTATATTTTCGCAGATTAACATCCTGTTTAATATATCACATATTTTTAAAATGTGCCACCTTTTTTACTTAAATATCTCCACGTTGTTCCATTTTTTTACAGCAAAATTACCTCTCATTTACATAAAACAAGAGGTAATTAAATCAATCTATTTCAAGTTTAATGCAAACAGGTGCATCTGTTTCCATTGCCTCGCCTTTTATTGTTAAATAATCTTTGCAAACAATAAATTCACAAGGTTTATTTGAGCCTAAAATTTTTGCGCTATTAACAACGGCATTAAATTGTTTTACTTGTGAGCCTAAAAGCTTAACACGAACAACGCCATCCTCTGGCCATTTCATAGCAAAAACATATAATGCGCCGTCTTTGTAAGTAAAGCGGAAATCCTCGCTTGTAAATTCTTTGCCTATTGTATCTGTAAAGTGCCCCTCTTTTGTTATGGTTGGGCCTTCGCTGCATTTGCGCCAAGGGTAGGTATCATAAATACCCTCGCCATTCACTGCAAGCCATTTGCCAACCTCACGCAAGATGTGTGCATCTTTTTCTGGTATAGTGCCGTCTGATTTTGGCCCTACATTTAATAGCAATGAGCCGTTTTTAGCAACAACGTCCACTAAATCACAAATAACATCGCTAGGCTTTTTATAGTCGTTACCCTCTGTGTAGCACCATGAGTTTTTAGCAACGGATGTATCATTCTGCCAGAAGAAAGGCGAAACATCCGAAAGCTGGCCACGTTCAATATCTTTAACTGCGCTAGTGTGTATAAAAGCATCGTTTTTATAGTTAATTGTAACTTCTTCGCCCCATTCAAGTGCACGATTGTAGTAATAAGCCATAAACTTTTTAAGGTAAGGTTTCATTGGTTTAACTTGTATCCACCAGTCAAAATATAAAATTTTAGGTCTATATTTATCGACAATTTCGCAAGTGCGTGCTAGCCAGTCTTGCATAAACATTTCGTCAATTTGGTCTATATCAACAGTGTCGTTTGTTGTAGTTAAACCGGCTGGAGCGCCTTTTTTGCCTGGGCGTGGCATAGATGGCCAGTAAATATCACCATATGGTATTTCGTCTGAAAAATCGCTCTCGAATGTTCTTCCACCCTCCAGAAACCAGTAATGCTCAACACGGTGTGAGGAGGCTGTTAAAACCATATCGCGTTTTTCAACTTCTTGTTTTAAAAGTCCTACTACATCTTTTTTAGGCCCCATTTTTGCAGCTGACCAATCGCTAAATTCTGTGTTGTACATAGCAAAGCCATCATGATGTTCAGCAACAGGCATAACAAAGCGTGCGCCAGCCTCTTTAAATAAATCTGCCCATTCGCTAGCGTCAAATTTTTCTGCTTTGAACATAGGAACAAAATCCCTATAGCCAAAATCTTTGTGTTCACCATATGTTTGTACATGGTGTTCAAAATAGCTTAAACCGTTGCGAGAGGCTTCTTTTAAGTACATAAAGCGTGGATACCATTCGTTGCCATATGCAGGCACAGAATACACACCCCAGTGTATAAAAATACCAAATTTAGCGTTTCTGTACCAATCTGGCACTTTGTGATTTTGCAAAGACTTCCAGTCGTCTTTATAATGCCCATTTGCAATAACATCATCAATCATTTGCAAATAACGTTCGAGATTTTGCTTAAACTCCATTTTGTTTTCCTCCGTTTGTGAGCTTTATGGCTCGTTCTTATTTGTTTATCTGTCTATTTTTACAGGCAAAGTTTCTTCATGCCTGTGTGCTATAAGTTGTTACTGCGCAAATTGGCTTTCAAAGATGCTTTTATATAATCCACCTTTGTTTATTAATTCTTCGTGGCTACCTTGCTCTTCAACATAGCCATCTTTAAGCACTAAAATACAATCAGCAGTTAATATTGTCGAAAGTCTATGTGCTATAATTATGCTTGTTTTTTCGCTTAATATTTTATCTGTAACTGCTTGAATTTCATGCTCTGTTTGCGGATCAACCGCCGAAGTTGCTTCATCTAAAATAAACAGTGAAGGTTCACATAAAAACGCGCGCACCATACTAAGTAATTGCTTTTGCCCTTGTGAAAGCGCTGTAGAATCGCTTCGTAGATAATGGTCATAACCATTTGGCAATCCTTCTATCATCTCTTCTGCGCCTATTGCACGACAAATTTCACGCACTTTTTCTTTAGAGCGTTTATCTTCTGGCATTGCATAACTTAAATTTTCGTAAACAGTGCCCTCAAACAGCCATGTATCTTGCAAAACCATTGCAAACTGACGTCGCAAATCCGCTAAAGGTATTTGTGTAATAGATTTACCATCAAGCAAAATTGTACCGCTTATAGGGTTATAAAAGCGAAACAGTAAACTTATCAACGTGGTTTTGCCCGCACCAGTTGAGCCAACAACAGCCACTTTTTGCCCTGATTTTATTTTAAAATTAATATCCTTTAAAATTGGTGTGCTTTCGTCATAATGAAATGCTACATGTGAAAATTCTATATCGCCACGAGATTTTATTTCAAAATTTAAAGTTGGTGTTGTTAAAACTTCTTTTTCTTGTTCTGCTTCTAACACCGTAAATATACGCTCACATGCCGCAAGCGAGGATTGCAACATACCAACCACACTTGCTGCATCGGAAATAGGTCCACCAAATTTTTTTGAATATAAAATAAAAGAGGATATGTTGCCAACTGAAACCACACCTGTCAAAGCTAAATATGCACCAACTGCCGCAACAAGTGTTAAATTTAAGTTTGTTAAGCCATTCATCGCAGGCATCATTAAACTTGAGCAAAATTCGGCTTTTGTGCCTTTTTCAAATTGACCTTTTGAAAGCTCTGTAAAGTTATTAATAGCAACTTCTTCTTGCCCGTAAACAAAAAGGCTCTTTTGTGCTGATATCATTTCCTCTGTATAACCGCAAAGCTTGCCAAAATATGTTTTGCGCTCAAAGTGTAATCGCCTTGCATTTTTGGATATAATCACTGTTGCTAAAATCATAAGCGGAACAGTAACTGCAAAAACTAATGTCATTTGTGGGCTAATTGCTAACATCATAATAAACGAACCTGTAATGCTCACAAAACCAGCAAGCAAGCTAATTAAATCCGCTGAGGCTGTTTCGCTAACGTTACTAATATCTGTAATCATTATGCTCATCATGTTGCCTTTTGTCATTTTATCGTAATACGAAACAGGTAAACGTTCCATATGTGCAAAAAGTTTTTGGCGCAAATTTGCAACTACTGATTGCCCGACGTTTACAGAAATTATATTTTGTAATGCTGTTAACAACCAAGCAAAGCTAGCCGCAATTAACATTTGTGCAATAAGTGGAAACATGTTGCCATCAGTGCCAATCATATCAACTGCTGCACCTACTCTATCTGGTATATAAAGCAAGGCAATATTTGAGGTTATCATGCAAAAAAACACAATAAAAATTTGAAATTTAAAAGGTGCAAGGTAAGGTAAAAATTTGCGTAAAACACTAATTCTTTTATTTTGATTTTTCATTATGCCATCACCTCGCTACCCGCACGCTGAATTTGGCACATTTGTTTATACTCATGGCAATTTTCTTCTAAATATTTAGCCTCGCCAGAACCAACAATTTTGCCTTTTTCTAGCACAATAATTAATGCCGCATTTTGAACACTACTTACACGTTGCGAGGATATAAGCACAGTGTTGCCAGAATAATTTTCTGCAATTGCATGGCGCAATTCTCTATCAGTGTGGTAATCAAGCCCACCAGATACATCATCTAAAATTGTTAACGAGGCCTCTCTATAAAGTGCACGTGCTACACTAATGCGCTGTTTTTGTCCACCCGAAAGGTTTGTACCTCGCTGTGTAACTTCACGCTCTTTGCTGGTTTTTTCATTTAACAAACTTTGCAATTGTGCAGTTTGAGTTGCTTTTTCAAAAACTATACTATCAAATTTTTTATCTAAACAAATATTATCCTCAAGCTCACCTGCAAACATATCAAACTGTTGCAAAGCCGCTGTTATCTCCTTGCGCAAAACATCTTTTTTGTAGCTAGCAACACTTTTGCCTCTAAATAGCACTACGCCTTTTTGTGGGTCATAAAAACGCAAAATCAAAGCTATTAAGGTTGTTTTTCCCGAACCTGTATCACCTATTATACCTAAAGTTTGACCTTTTTGCAGTTTAAATGAAATATTTTCAAGGCTAGGTGTTTTTGCGTTTGGATATGTAAAAGTGACATTTTTAAATTCTAACTCTGGTATATCTTGATTATTATCAGCTAAAATATCTGTTCCATATTGCATAACACCACTATCATCTAGCACTAAACCAATGCGCTCTGCTGAAATATTTGCTCGGCTTAAAATTGCTATAACTCGTGGCATCATGTTGCTAGCCATCATAATCATACTGACATAATTTGTAATTGTAAATACATCTCCAACACTTACGCCGCCTTGCTCAAAGCGTATTTCTCCAACAAAAATCACAAACACCAGCACTATATTTGCTAGCCAATGTATCATAGGCTGTGTAAAACCCTGTGTTCTACCAGCAATTTTTTCGTTTTTCTTAACTTTTAGTACTGGTGTTTTAAAACGTAAAAGTTGGTCATCAGCTTTATTCATTGCCTTAATAAAACGTATACCCTCTATGTTTTCACGCAATATTAACGCTAACCTATCCACACTGCGCTGAACCTTGCGAAAAAGTGGGCGTGTTATTTTAAACACCATTGTACTTACAATTGTAACAACTATCATTCCGCAAAAAATTGGTATAGTTAAACCAACGTCAATAACTAGCGAAAAACCAACACCACCAACAATCATTATCATACCACGAACAAGTGGTCTTGAGCACATGTTCATGGCATTTTGGATATTTTCTGTGTCGTTTGTAACACGTGTTATTAAGGTTGGTCTATCATAATTTGCAAGTGCAGTTGGGGAAAGACGCTGTATTTTAGCAAAAGTTTTATCACGTAACGTTTCACCTAATTGTTGTGAGAACAGCGATGAAAAATAATGTGCAACCGCATGTAAAACTATACTCAATACTGTTAATACAAGCATAGCAGCTAACATTTGATACACTACAGCCAAATTATTTTGTTCAACACCAGCGCTTATCATTACACCTAAAGCAGCCGGAATAATTAAATCTATTAACGATGCACCGCCTTTTAATGCGCCAACTAAAAATATTCTACCTTTTATCGGTTGCAGAAATCTGCCTAAATATTCCATATCATCCTCTTTAATGCTTAGCTTGTTAAAAACAAATTAGTCTTTGTAATTTTTCATAATTTTTTCTCAACAAAAACTTAACGTTACTAGTTTATCACTTTTCAAAACAAATTACAATGCCAACTGTTTATTTTTATATAAAAACAAACAATCGGCATTAAAGCAAAATAATTCAAAAATCAATATTTATCAAAAACCCATTTTAATCTTTTCTGCTTTACAATAATTAATAAACTCCATATATTCTTCATCGTTAATATAATTAATATTTTCTTGTGGGTCCTTTTCTAAATCAAAAAGCACTTGTGTATCTGAGGCTAAATAATATTGATACTTAACATTATCACGCTTGAACATTATATTTTCGCCACCAAACTGTGCAATAACTTCGTTTTGCCAGTTTGAAGTATCTCCATTCATCAAAGGTACAAGTGAACGACTATCCACCTTTTTTTCACAAGGAATATCACACATTTCCAAAAGTGTTGAAAAAACATCAATATTACTAACATTTTGACTAACACGTTTGCCTTGGTATTTTTGAGGATATCTTATAAAAAACGGTATTCGTACACTGCCCTCATAAAACTTTTGTTTTTCCATTACACCGTGCTCACCCAACATTTCACCATGATCAGTTGTATAAACAACTATCCAATCATCTATGTTTTGCCCAACGGCTTCTAGTGCACTTACAATCTGGCCAAAATAATCATCAGCTGTTTCTATCATTCCATAGTAAGCTGCCATCATGCGTTTTAACTCTCTTTCATCGTTTTCATCTACAGGCATCATTGATAAAAACGGATGTTCGGCTTTTTTTGTATTTTGGTAAAGTTTTACTCTATTTAAATAATATGTAAATTTTTCAGCATCGGTAAAATATGGGTAATGTGGCATATTTAAACTCAGCTTTAACATAACTGGGTTTTCTGGTGTCGCTCTGTCATAAAACGGGCTAGCAAAAAACTCCTCAATAAACATCAATAGCCCATCCAATGCATGTTTATCTTGTTTTTGCCAGTAGGAAGTACCAATGCCAGCACGTGCAACTTCCTTGTGTTGAGGCCATTTAAAACTTATTGGCGTAGGGTGCTTTACTTTTACATTTTCTATATAATCTGGATGCACCCTAGTTTCTGACCCAATACGGATTGTAAATCCTTGCATTTGATCTTGACCCACTAAATGCAATTTACCTGCAGCGACTGTTTCGTAACCGTATTGTGACATTACCCTCGGGAATGTTAGGTAATTTGGAGGTAAATCTTCCATCCATTTTGTGCACTTACATGTTGAAGATAACTCGCCTGCTAACATGCATTGCCTACATGGTATGCAAACTGGATTTTGAGCATATGCGTTATCAAAAACAACAGCATCTTTTGCTAGTGCATCTAAATTTGGTGTTTTAACTATGCCATTACCCATAAAACCCGAAACATCAAAGCGATGCTCGTCCATCATCAGAAATAAAACATTTGGTTTTTTCACAATTAAACTCCTTTATAATATAAATACAATTTTTATCATTTCTTTAATATATATATATTAAATATATCAGCTGAGATAATATTCTGCAATATTTATATAAAATTATCGCTTTTTTCACAAAATATACCTTGTATTTTTTTACTTTATTACAGTTTATATTCACTTTAATTGTTTTTATTTAAATTTTATGCTAAAATATATATATATTTTTTTATTACGCTAATTTAAACAGCTAAAAAAGGAGGGCAAAATGTTCAAGTTTAAAAAAGACATTAGTTTTGTTTTGCTTTTCACCTGTATTTGGTTTATATTATCCGAGGGACAAGGCGGTTTAATCAATATTTCTATTGGCATTGCTATATCTTACTTTTGCTTAAAAATAAGCTCTAATTTGCTAAATTTTGATTATAGTAAAACTTTTTATTTACCTGTAACAAAGGTGTTAAAATATTTTTTTTATATGATTTTTGCTATTTATAAAGCAGGCATATTAACATCTTACTGTATTATAACTAATAAAGCTGACCCTACTTTTATAGATATCACAATAGACAAACGCATCGAAAACCCATTTTTACAACATATAATAGGAAACTCCATAACGCTAACGCCCGGTACTATTACAATTAGCAACCAAGAAGGCAAGCTAAAAGTACTTTGTTTGCATCACAACCCATCTGATGAAAGCCCAAGTGCCCCCTTTGAAGAACGCATGCTAAAACTACAACACAAGGAGGAAAAATGATAGAATTTTTTATCGGTGCGTTAGTAGTAGCATTATTTTTTAGTAGTATAAGGCTGTTTATCGGCCCAACAGTTTGGGAGCGCCTATTGGCGCTTTCACTAATTAGCAGTAAAATTTTAATGATAGTTATACTTTTTGCGCTTAACTCTGAGCAATCTTTTTATATAGATATAGCGTTGGTTTTTTCCATACTTGGTTTTATAGGCACAACTTCACTCGCACAATTTTTTCAAAACGATTACAAAAACGACAGCAACAATTAACTGTTCATCAAATCACGAGTACATTTTTTAAACTAAAGCAAATTATTTGCTAGAAAGGTAGCTATGGCACTTTTAGGTTACATATTAATAGCCATTGGTATTATTTTTGTTTATATTGGTTTTATAGGTGTTTTTCGCTTTCGTAATTTTTACGCTCGCATTTTATCAGCAGCGGATGTTGACACTGTTGGCCTTTTAACAATTTTATTTGGTGTTTGCTTAGTTAGCGGTTTTAGAACTTTTACTTTAAAAGTTTTATTAGTTGTAGTTATGGTAATACTCATGAACCCAATTGTTACATCTGCCATAGCAAAATCAGCTTTTTTTTCAGGTTATAAGCACAAAAAGGAGGAGGAAAAAAACAATGACTAGCATTATCTTTTTGTTAATGATACTCGTAGCACTTTTTATAATTTTTAATCGCAACTTAAAACGTGTTATAATTGCAACAGGTGTGTTTTCGTCGCTTGCAGCTTTTGCATATTTAATGTTTCACGCACCTGATGTTGCCATAGCAGAGGCTGTTATAGGCAGTGGATTTTCAACAATTTTATATATAATTGCACTAAAAAAACACAATACTTTTTTTGTTTATATCACCTCTAATAATCATTTAAACAACACAACTCTTAGCTTTGAAACACGCAACATACTAGCACGGGTTTCAAACTATTGTTTATCCAAAGAGCTTCAAATACAATGCGTTTATTCTCAAAGTTCACCTGAGGAAATAACAGAGGAGCATATTTGTGATTTAATAATTGTAAAAAACGAAGACAACATGATTTTATATGGTTTTGAAACAGACATGCATGCCAACGAAATTTACAAATTAATTTCTAAACGCTTACCAAGCACAAAGTTTATCCCTATAGATTAACATTGTTTTAATTTATCAATTTAAGCGAGCAAGTATTATCCGAACTCGTTTTATACAGTGTAGTTCAACTTGTTTTTTACGGCAAGTTAGCATAGCTACTTGTTCGCTTAAGTTTCACAATAAGGTTTTAATACACTAATCATACATAAGCGAGGTTTAAATGCGAATTTTCAAAGCTATTGGAATTGCTTTAATACTTTTTGCAATGTTTTTTACGTTGCTACTTACAAACCAAACTACATATTCTGAAACACGTGAGCTTTTTTGGGCGGTTATGAACAATTACTCCACTCAAACCCAAGCTGAAAACGCCGTTACTTCGATATATTTAAATTTCAGAGTTTTTGATACTATTTTTGAAACGCTCATGCTCTTAATAAGTGTTATTGCTGCAATACATCTTTCACGACATGATGAGGATCATCTTTTTTCTGGAGAAAAAATAACACGTTTAGACCAACATATTTCTGAAAAGGGTTTTGTTTTTACACTTATTCCCATTGTTTTGTTACTAGGTATTTATATTATATTTAACGGACATCTATCCCCAGGCGGAGGTTTTCAGGGTGGTGCTGTGCTTAGTGGTGCATTAATTTGCGTTTGGCTTGTTCGCCCTGCAAATAACATAGATTTCAGCACATACTCATTGCTGGAAAAATCGGCTTTTCTTTTGATAATAACCTTTACTGTTTGCTTTGCTGTTTCAAATATTTATTTAAAATTTCCAGAAATAAATGTTTACTATTTAATAGCAATGAATATATTAATAGGCATTAAAGTTTTTTTAGGGCTTTCAATAATTTTCTTCAGATTTGTTCACTACGAAGATCAATAATAATTAGGAGTATTAGATGGATTTTTTAACAGGTGAAAATGTAGCAATTATTTTATTTTTTATAGGACTTACAGGCATGATACGCAGTAGACGTATATTAAAAACTATAATATGTCTTGGCATCATGGATGTTTCTGCTGTTTTGTTTTTTTTAACAATGTTTGCGCAAACCACAAATGTTGTACCCATAGCAGTAGATGGCAAAAATGCCGCTGACCCACTGCCACAAGCATTAATGATAACAGCAATCGTTATAGGGCTAGCTGTAACAGCTGTTGCACTAGTTATGTTTATTAATTTGTATCATCGTTATGGTACATCTAACTGGGAATCTTTACGTAAAATGCGAATGGAAAAATTATAATGCTATATCTTTGTTTTATTATTATACCTATAATTGCAGGTGTTACGCTTTATCTTGCACCAAAATCTGTGCATAATATAGCTATACTTTGCATAGAAACACCCTTGTTAATGCTTGCTGTGTATGGACTTTTTTCAGCAAACTCAACTGGGGTTATTCGATATGTTCTAGGAGCAGATAACCCTATTTTAGGTATAGAACTTATATTTGGAAAAACAAATTTATTTTTAATAGCTCTGTTAATAATTTTATTTACATGTGGCTTTGTATACTCCTTTAAAGATGATTTTTTAGACGGAAAATTCATTTTGCTATATTTTGTTTTACAAGGTTTACTAAGTGGAATTTTTGTTTCTGACGATTTATTTAATTTATATGTTCTTTTGGAGGTTGCTACAGTTATAGTAACTATTTTGATAATGTTTAAAAAAGATAGTTACGCTATTTATGATGGTATTATTTACTTGTTTTCTCAAATTTTATGCATGTTATTTTACCTTTTTGGAATTGGTTATATGTACAAAATATTCGGCGTGCTTTCAATATCTGCAATACGCCAAATGCTACCTAGTGTTAGTGCTAGTGAACTTGTTTTACCTTTTGCTTTTATCATGACAGCTATATGCTTAAAAAGCGCCTTATTTCCGCTTTTTAGCTGGTTGCCACGTGCACACGGAACACCTAGCGCCCCCAGCGCAGTTTCGGCAATTTTATCAGGCATTTATGTAAAAAATGGTATATATTTGTTTTCAGTTTTTATTGCTCTTTTTAAACCTGTAATTGATATGTCTTACTTTTTTATGATTATCGGAATAACTACTAGTATTTTAGGTTTCACCTTTGCTTTAGCACAAACTGACATAAAATTAATACTAGCTTTTTCAACAATATCACAAGTCGGTTTAATTGCTCTTGGTTTTGCAATACCAAACGAAATTTCCAGCATGGGTGCTATGTACCATATCGTGAATCATGCTATTTTTAAAGCCTTATTATTTTTAGGAGCTGGCGCCATAATAAAATCATATGGCACAAGGGATATACGCCTGATTAGCGGTGTTATAAAAAACATACCCGTAGTTGGCTACACTACGCTTTTTGGGGTATTAGCCATGACAGGCGCGCCTTTTTTTAACGCAAGTGTTTCAAAATATTTTATACAAAGTGGTACATATGGCACTATGTTAGAACCCATTATACATGTGATGAATTTTGGCACTATACTTACATTTATTAAATACTCGAAAATACTATTTGGCGATGCACAAAAAGGTGCAAAACTGCATTTTTCAAAAAATGCTGTGCTTTGTTCCCTTGCTTTTTTATGTGTTTTAACAGGTGTTTTTGGCAAAGAAATCATGAACTTTTTATTCAATGAGAACTTAACGATTAATATTATTTCATATGCTGAAAAAGCAGTTATTTACTTGGCTATGCTAATTTCAGGTTGGTTTATATACAAATATTTCATAACCAAAAGCATCTTTATTAGTAACTTGCGCAGTTTATCTCTTAACTTTTTGCAAATAGTAATTTGTATAGTTTGTTTTTTTATAAGTATTTCAGTATTAACTGCCATGCAATACACCGAGATAACTTTGCCATTACTATTTTAAAAAGCTACAAAAATTAGGTGTTGTGCAAACGGTGGCGAGTATCGTGAATTTGAAATATGAGTTTTAGATTAAAACAAAATACTTTAGTGTTTTTATTTACAATAAAAATATGCTTATAGCCCAAATATAATAACAAAGCAAACCGACTTTCAGAATGCTAGCTTTACTAAGCCTAGCTTTTAGAAAGTCGATTTTGCTTTTATTAAACAATATTAATTTAAACTTGCTCCAAAACAAATTATATGCCCAATGGCATTAATACTAATTTTATAAACAGTGAAAAAGGAACAACCGCTAATATAATAGCTATCATAACTAGTGGGAAAAGACAAAATTGTCCTTTAAAATTTGCTACTTTAAACACCCAAGCTGTAACAGGAACTGGCACTATTACAGAGTAA
The DNA here is from genome assembly GCA_964370685.1 of uncultured Faecalibacterium sp. Taxonomy (GTDB): domain Bacteria; phylum Bacillota; class Clostridia; order Oscillospirales; family Ruminococcaceae; genus Faecalibacterium. The sequence goes on from CAYJKG010000001.1 coordinate 159,750, forward strand.
ATTATTGCAAGCACCACCATTATAGGTGTAACTGGGTATGTAACTAAAAATGCTGCAACTGTTACCATGCTGCCAAAAGATACAACTAGCATGTTATCATAGTATGGATAAAACAGAAAAATTGTCAAAGCACCTGTTACTAATATACCAAGTAATGTTATAGGCAATAGTCCAGCTGCAAAGCCTGTGCTTTCAGGGTTTAGGCAATATGAAATTATGCAAAATGTTATTAATGCTATTGATGAAATTGAACTACCGCTAACACCTAGTTGCCCCACATCGCCCAAAAGCTGGTCGATAAACCATACAAATTTTGTTTTTTCAGGTTTAATTATTGCTGGCTCTGAAGCTCTATTTCTTGGTGTCATCCAAGGCATTAGCCTAAAAACCATATGCCCCATAGGGAAAAACAATAAAGCACCTGTTGCAACTGCAATAAACATAGGCATTCCTAAAGTATCAACTACTGTTATGCGTGTAAGCAAACAACATGGTGTTGCCAAAAGTGTAGAATATATACCAATTGTAGTTATTTTTGCAACTCCTGCGCCATAATGCATCACAAAATGTTGAAAAAACAAGTAAGTAGCAAGTGTTGGAACAAAGCCTAGTGGAGAAAAAATACCACCATAAAGCCATTCAGCCGCAAATGTAAATATAATGCTAAAAATTAATTGCGCTGTGTATATTTGGCCATTTCCATCAACACCTGTGCCCATGTATTTTGAACCTTTGCGCTCTAAATATGCGCCTAACAATGCAAAAACAAACATTGCAAGTGTCGCTATTGGTGTAAATAAAAATGTAAAGTTTGAAATATCTAATAACAAATATTCTAAACGAGCTATTATATCACCATTTGCATAGTTTGCATTAATTTCGTTCATACCGTTAATATAGGCATTGCCTGTAACTAAAGGTGTAATTGCAATTAAGCCACCCCAAATAGCAAATGCACCTAAAATTGATACAACTAAGGGTAACACAACCTCTTTACGAGATACAGTTTTAACCGAATTCATCTTTTCTACTCCTTTTTTAATGCCAGTAGCAATAAAAACAGCAACTGGCATTAAAATTTATATTTAAATTTTTATATATCCAATGCCAAGTAATAAGCGTCAGAAGTAGCATCTGCAACACGGCCTGGTTTAATGCTATCGCCTATGTTATAAACAAGTGGTGCAGAATTTAAGAAACACTCAGAAGGGTTAGAACGCATACCTGCTGCAAGCAAAATTGTATCAGCAGCAATTATAATTTCGCCTTCATCTGTATCGCAAACAAGCCCTGCATCTGTAACTGCTTTTGCAGTTGTATTTGTTTTGATGTCTATATTGCTTGTGCGCATGTAAATGTCCATAGCACCTTTGTGCATCCAGTAAGAGTCAGCTGCAAAAGTATCATTCATTTCAACTATTGTTACTTTTTTGCCTAAACCGTCTAGGTATATGCCACATTCAGAGCCAACAAGTCCACCACCTAGTATAACAACATTCTCACCAACAGCAGGTGGGTTTTGGTGCAAAGCATCCAAAGATACAACTTTTTTGTTGTCAATTCCGTCAATTTTGGGAACAATTGATGAAGCACCAACAGCCACGATAACAACATCAGCATTTAGTTTTGCAGCATCTTCTCCTGTTAAAGCGGTGTTAAGATGTAGCTCTATGCCTGTTTTTTCAATACGTTTTGCCATAACTTTAACATAGTTATACATATTAGTTTTAAAAGGTATATGTTGTTCTGCTAAAAGTTGGCCACCTAAATGAGCTGCTTTTTCATACAAAGAAACTTCATGTCCACGTTCTTTTGCTGTTAATGCTGCTTGCATACCAGCAGGCCCGCCACCTATTATAACAACTTTTTTACTCGCTGTTTTACGGCGTGCAAATTTGTTTTCAAACTCGTTACCAACAACCGGGTTAAACGCACAAGAATAAGTTCTGTTATCTAAATAGTTATAAAAACATGTGAAACAACGGCAACAACGAACTATATCATCTTTATTCCCCGAAAATGCTTTTTCTGGTAGTTTTGGATCACAAATAGATTGACGTGCAATCTCAACTATATCAACTTTACCAGAGGCAACAAGTTCTTCCATCATATCAATATCGGTTAAGCCGCCTAAAGTAGCAACTGGAGATTTAACATGTTTTTTAACCTCAATTGCAAGGTGTGTGTTACAACCCTCTTTAACAAACATAGATGGGTGAGTTAAAACAAAAACATCTGGGTTTTCGTGCACACCTGCTGAAACGTGGATAATGTCAACGTAATCATCTATCATTTTAGCAATTTCAATACCCTCTTCAATTCCATAACCTGTTTCGGAGTATTCAGCGCCACTCATACGGAACTCAATTGGGTATTTAGGGCCAACTTTTTCTCTGATTTTTTGTAAAACCAACATAGTAAAGCGCATTCTATTTTCTAAAGAACCGCCCCATTTATCTGTTCGTTTATTCATATCAGATGAAATAAATTGGTGTAATAACCAGCCGTGTCCACCGTGTATTAGTATCATATCAATACCAGCTTTTTGACATAGCAAAGCTGCATCACCAAAAGCTTCAGCTGTTTTTTCAATATCTTCATCTGTCATTTGGCGAATTTTAACACCTTGAGCATTAATTTCCTCGTTAGGGCCCATAGAACCACTTTCAGCACCTGCGTGCCCCCTAGCATTTGCATATCTGCCACCGTGTGTTAGCTCCATAACAGCTTTAGCATTTTGCCTGTGAATAGCTTTTGAAAATTCTTTTAGTGATGGCAGCGACTTAGCATCATAAAGTACAACCTCTTTAGTGTGTGTTCTACCGTTAGCCTCAACAACGCCTAAACCTATACATGTACTTGCTATTCCACCGCTAACGCGATACTCGTGAAAAGCGATGTCTTCCTTTCTCATGCAAGATTCAATATCCATTTCAGGGTTCGACATAGGAGCGCCAAAAATTCTGTTTTTGAAAGTAACACTATTAATAGTAATAGGTTTTGCTAAATTTGGATAAAATTTGTTATTCATTTTTATTCCTCCACTTGTTTATTTTTTAACATATGATAATTATATATCAATTTCACCACTTGAAAAAGCAGAAAAAACGTTGTATAATAACAACCAAAAGGTTGTGTTAATTATGCAAAATTGTAGAGGTTAAATTTATGACATTTAGACAAATGGAGCTATTTATAGCAGTGTGTGAAAACAAGAGCATTAGCAAAGCATCTGATATTCATTTTATTTCTCAACAAGGAATTTCAAAAATGATACGTGAATTAGAGCAAGAGCTCAACTGCATATTATTAAAACGCACTAAAAGCGGAGTAATACCAACTGAAAACGGTATATATTTTTTAGCTGAATGTAAAGCTATATTAGAACGAAAAAACACACTTTTATCAACTATTTCTGACCCCAAGGATTTTATACACGAAACAATTTTCCTCGGCATGGCATATGGAATGATTGCCGCTTTGCCACGCAGTTTAATAACCAACTTTGAAAAACAACACGAATTTGTGAGCATTGCATATAGCGACCACACTGATTTACGCCTTGAAACACTTTTGCAAGCTGGTGATTATGATTTTTGCGTTACCGCTGGTGTTTTGGATAGTGATAGTTTTTCATCTGAATTGTTATTTTCAGAAGATGTTTTTTTATGCATACCAAAAACACACGAGCTTTTTCACAAAAAAACAATTGAAATGTCTGATCTTAAAGAACAACATTTTGCTATGTTTAGCACACAGTTTCACATCAGACATAATTTTTCCACTTCTTGTAAAAACTATGGTTTTGAACCTAAAATTGATATAAGCTCAAGTGATTTTAACTCGCTTAAAGAAATTGCTGCACAAAACGACTTACTATTTGTTGTACCAAAACACACTGTTGTTAACAACGATGCTAAATATAGATACTACAAATTCCCCGACGAAACTTTTTTGTGGAACGTTTATTTCACTAAAAGGAACAATAAGAAATTCACAACTAACATGACTGCATTTTACAATTTTTTAAAAGAAAGTATAAAAGCTACATTAATTGAATAAATTTAAGCTATAGATTTTTCCAAGCAAAAAGGGTTGTCAAATGACAACCCTTTTTGCTTGGAAAAGTTAACTATATGACAAAGTGCAAATTTATAAAAATTAATTTTACTCATAAGCACTTAATAGCAAAATCAAGCACAAATTATTTACTTTTAATTCCACGAGAATAAGTTGTTATAAGAACCGTCAGTATAAAACTCAACTTCTAAGTAAAGCTCAGTAAGCTCTGTTAGAGGTATACCATAATATTCATAACTATCGCCATCTGTATCATTAGTATATAAATCAAATGTTGTGCCAGCTGGTGCCCCTGTTGGGAAAGTTATTTCAACACCGCCATTATCAAGTAACACATAACCTTCTGGTAATAAATTTTCACCAAAATCAGTTTCGGTACTTTCAGATATTCTAATTTCTGTTAAATCCGCTCTTGTAAAATTGTAAAGTGTAAAATCTAGGCTATAAAGTGTTTCTTCAACTGGTTCTTCAGTGATAACATCACCGCCGCCACCGCCTGCTGGTGTTACAGTTCCTGCTGTTTTTTCCTCGCCACAACCGGCAAACAGTGTAAGACTCATCGCTATTGCTATTGCACTAATAATAATTTTACGCATAACTTTCCTCCTATTATATGTTCATAATAAATTTTATTGTTTTTTTGATTAAAAGCTATTTTTTATTCGTTCAAACTGGCTAATCTAGCTTTTGCTTTTTCTAATTCTGCCGCTGGGTCGTAATCATCTTTTGGTTTAACATCACTTATATTTTCTACAGGAGAGTCTTTTTTGGCATCATTTTTCTCTTTTATTTTCTTAGCTGCAAAAACTCCACCAACAGTTGCCGCTGCTGCGCCCACACCTGCCGCTGCACCTGCTGCTACTGCTGCACCACTAACACCGCCGCCTACTGCCGCATCTCTAGTGTTAAAAGAAGAACCGCCAGTGCTAACACTATCACGTGTTGTGTAACTTTCTGCACCGCCGCCAGAACTGCTTTCAGCTGGTGTATATGAATATGAACCGCCAGCATCAAGTGTCGTTGCACCTATAGGTGTTGAGTCCACACTGCCACCGCCGCCATAGCTAGCCACACTAACAGGATTTTTATAAAAATCTCTGCTATGTGCTCTTGTCCCTTCGGATTGCTGAACTAGCTTAACTTCGGTGTCGGTATATTTCTCAACACATTCCTTTAAAACATTACCAGCTGTTCCCATTAAATCGCAATTTTCATTTAGTTGTGCTATTAGCGTTGTTAAATCTGTTTTAATACGCTGAAACATTTCGTCCTCGCTAATTTTAGGCACTATTGAATCCAGTGTGCTAATATCGCTACCTAATTGATTGGCAAGTTTAATCATATCATCGGCGTGTTGACCCAACATTTTATATGATACTTTATAACTAGACATGTTTTTTCTCCTCTTTGCTATCGCATTGTATTGCTTGGCAATTTTGGCATATTTTCAATTTGTGAAGTTATGTTTTTAACACTCTGCTCATATGTATCAGCTGTTTCATAAAGTGATTTACTTGTTAAACGCAAAGTTTCTAAATATGTTTCACAATTTGCTTTTATCGATTCGAAACTTGTTAAATACGCAGTGGCAGCTTCGCCTGTCCACACACCTTTAAGTTTTTGAGATTCAGCAGCTGCTTGTTCTAAATATGTTCGGTATGAACCGTGCACTTTATCTATTTCACTTGCTGCTTGCCTTAGCTTCGTCGGATCAACATGAATTTCTGTACCAGCCATTTCTTCACCTCTTTTTTTATTTTAAATGTTGATAATTCTATTTAGGTAACATAGAGCGTATAGCGTCTGCTACACTTGATTCCTGCTTGTTATAACTTGTTGCAACTTGTGATAAAGTTGTAGATGTACCTTTAATTAACTTTGCCATGTTGGAAAGTTCTGGAGCGTTCTTTTTATAAGCGTTTATGTATGTATTTGCTGCTTCGCCTTTCCAAACACTTGGTAAAGTTCCCATAATATCTGCTAGTTTATTTTCGTTTTGAACAAGCTTTGTGTATATATTATCAAATTCTGCACTTGCTTGCTGTAACTTTGCCACATTAACTGAACTAGTTGCCACTTTGCCACCTCCTTATTAAAAACCTTGTGATGTTTGTTTTGCTTGTTCTTCTGCTTGTTGCAATTGCTTTGCTGCTGATGTTAAAGTATCGCCAACATCTATTAGATATTTAGCTTTTTTCTCTAAATCTTCTGCAAGTTTTTCAAGATATTTTTTAAAAATCTTTGCAGCGTCACCTGTCCAAACAGCATCAACATCGGCTTGCATCTCTTTAATATGATTAATTGTGTTGGTTCGCATATTGGTTCCAACTTCACTTATTTGTTTTGCCTGATTTATAGTTAAGTTGTAATCAAAATTAATTGTAGACATTATTTCTTCTCACCTTTCGCTTTATCGCATTGAGTTCGAATCGAAACCTAGCGTCTTTGTTTGTTCTTCTGCTGATTTTTCATGTTGCTCGTAAATTCCAGCAAGCTCATTCAGTGTTTTACGATATGCCGATAAATTTGTAGATATAGTTGAGCCGCTAGTTTTCATTGAGTTTGCAATTGCCTTTACTTTATCAGAAGTATCGCCTTGCCATGCATTACGCAAAGTGCCAAGTTCTTTAATATAAGCATCAAATGCATCGGTAATTTGTTTTTGTGCTTTGCCTATTTCGTCAGCTGCTGTAACAAAGGCTTTCGTGTCAACTCTGATTTCGCTATCTCCTGCCAAAATAATCACTCCTTTGCAGTTTTGTTTTAAATTACTTTTAATACTAAGGCAAGCTCGCTTTTTTTGCTCGCCTTAGCAAAAAAGTAAAACCAATTAACAAAATTATCGTAAACTACTCATTCTACTTGTGATATCACTCTCGGAAGTATCATAGGACTTAGCCATTGATTTTAGTGACTCACAAATTTCAGACATTTGTTCAATCATCTCTACCATAGCCTCGCTATCTTTTTCAAAAGATTGCATAAAAATAGTTTTATTTTCACTTGTCCAAGTGCTATCAAGTTTTGCAATAGCTTCTTTAAAAGCTAAAATACCACTTTGAACATTTCCAACTTCGGTTTCCATGCGGCTTGTGCTAGACATAATTTTTTCTGAATCTACATTACTAAGCTCGCCCATAATACCTCCTAAATTAAAATTATAGTATCGCCACTTTTTATATCCATAGCAGCTAAAATTTCTTCATCGCTAAGCAAACCACCTAGAGCTTTTGAGCAAAAGAGAACTTGTGATAAATCCTCAAAAATCTCTCTACCTTCTAACGCTGAAATTTGCTTTGCAAAATCTTTTTTAACTCTGCCTACGCTTAGTGCATCATTTACTGAAAATTCGTAGTTTTTAGCCATTCCTGGTAGCTGAACATCTAGTAATAATTTAGCCATAACTACCTCCTATACTAAATCTTTATCATCTGATTTTTCGGACAATGGCGTTACAACTTTTACAACTTCGCCATCTTTACTTGATGTATACGCTCTACCTGCTGGCAATTGTCTTACTTTATCTGACACTGACATTTCTATGCTTAATGCGCCTTGTTGGTCAAACATACCACCTAGGTGTATACCTGTGTTTTGCTCTGCCCATGTACGCATTATTGCAAAACGTGCATTGTCATAATAATCATCAGGTGTCATTATTGCAAAAATATTTATTTTGTGCTGTTTGCCTTTGTTAAGTGCAACCTCTAAAAACTCGTTCATTTGCACTCTCTCGCTGTAAACAGCCTCCATAAATTCACTCATATTTCCAATGATTAAAACAATGCGTTCTTCTTTTTCCATAGCTTTTATAACGTCATTGCCTGCATCTCTTGCATCATTAACTATACCATTACGGCGTATAAACTCAGGTACTATTTCGCTTTGCATTACAGCAAATAGTTCTTCATCTGTATGGCAAACTTTATCAAAAACATCTAATTTTTCAAGTTCAGAACCCTCGATATCAAACAAGAATAATTTACTACCTTTAGCTTTGCATTGCTTTGCAACGCTTTGTATCAAATCTGTTCTGCCTGTTTGAGCAAAACCGCTAACTGTATAGCAAAATACATCATCAAGAGCAAGTTTAACCACACCAGAACCATCACTATTTAGACCCAAAGCTATTTGGTCTTTGCTTAATTTTTTAACTTCCGCATCTGCCATTAGTGAGTTATAAGTAATATTTTCAACCTTTGCGCCAAGTTTTTTTATGCCACCACCAATATCTCCTTTAGCTTTAAGCTCGCTAAAACGTTTGCGTAAAGTTTGAGTTTGGCTTGTGCCTGGTTCTTCTTTAACGCACAGCGCAACTTGGAACTCTATAGGCACTGGTGCTTTTATCAAACCACGACCTGGAGTACGATCGTCTGGTAAGATATCACTACGGCTACCAAGAACAGCCTCATACTCAAATTTATCAGCCATTTGTAAAGCGATACCATTTGAGAAGTTTTGGCTCATACGGCTACGTATATCACCTGAATTATTCATTGATAGTATGATATAAATACCATAGCTTGCAGCCTCGCGTGAAAGTTGAATAATTAAATCCTCGTACTTACCATAAGAATCTGAAAAAGCTAGATAGTTATCAATAAATAGTAATACAGCTGGGCAATCGTCTTTTTGTGCAATGTAATCACGGTAAGAACCAACACCCATTTCACTAAATGCATTTTTACGTGCAGAAAGCGTGCCTTTTAATAGCTCAAACATTTCCTCTATTTTTTCGTCTTCGCCTTCAAAAGTAACTGCACCTACATGTGGCATATCAGCAAAAACTGTCATTGTACGGCTAGAGAAATCTGCTACATAAATATTAACTTGCTGTGCTGTGTATCTTGTAACTGCACTATAAATAAGTGTTTGTAGCAATGTTGTTTTACCGCTACCACTACTACCGCAAACTAATAAGTGACCATCTCTGATAAAATCAACAGCAACGGCAAATTGACTTTGTGTTTTAGGGCTATCTGCTATACCAACAGGTAGCTCAAGAGTAAAACCTTTGCCTTTTTGGTTGTATGTGAGTTGCTCTAAGTAAACTGCTGTTGGTAGTGGGTCTAGCCAAATTTGGCGTAAAGCTGCAACAGCGTTTTCTTTTGCTATGCCGTTTAAATGCTTAACAACAGCATCAAGTTGAGTGACTTTGTTTGTGTTTGCGCTCTTCTTTTTGCCTTTTTTCTTTGGCACACCATTTTTACCAATCAAGTTGATAAGTTCAACTTTAGCATTTTTCTCATCTGTGTATGGTATGTTTGGTTGATACTCAGCACCTGACCAACCACTTTGGAACTCATCAAAGATTTCATCGTTACCAACTTGGAAGTAACCACGGCCAGTACCTGTAATAAATGCAGCCTCAGGGCGTTTTAACATTTCTGTAGAATCTTGCTTATCCGCAACACGCAAGCACAAGCGGAAACGTGTGTTTGACCAAATTTCATCATCAACAACACCTGATGGTTTTTGTGTAGCTAAAATTAAGTTAACACCTAGCGAACGACCAACACGAGCTGCGGAAACCAGCGCACGAACGAAATCTGGTTGCTCTTTTTTAAGCTCTGCAAATTCATCAGCAATAATTAAAAGGTGAGGCATAGGCTCTGTTGCAACACCTGAGCGATAAAGCTCTATGTACGCATCTATATGTTTAACTTTAAACTCGTTAAAAACACTTTGCCTATGTTTAATTTCAGCGTTTATAGAAAGCAATGCTCTATCTGTAGCGTTGCCACCTAAGTTTGTAATAACACCTGCAAGATGTGGCAAACCTATAAAACTTTGCGCCATACCGCCACCTTTGTAGTCAATTAAAATAAACGCTACTTCATGAGGGTGATAGTTAACTGCTAGTGATAAAATATAGCTTTGCAAAGTTTCGGATTTACCAGAACCTGTAGTACCAGCAACAAGACCATGCGGACCATGATATTTTTCGTGTATATCTAGGTACAATGGCTGTGAGCCAGCTTTGTAACCAACCATAGCTTTCATACTTTCATATGTGCGGTTTTCAAGCCATTTTTTATATACTTCTAAATCCTCAACATTTGATGTTTTGTACATATCAAGGAAAGTTAACATTTCAGGTATGCCTGCTGACGTATTCATTTCACGCACACGGAAGTTTGACAATTTTCGACTATAATCATCCATTATTCTAGTCGAAACACTTGGGAAGTTTACAGGCACACGTTCTGCAAATTTGCCTGTTGTGCTGTAATAACCGTTATAATCATCGTCATCACGTATAATTGCGCTACAACCAGCAGGCAATTTATCAGTAGAACTAACGGGGAAAACAACTGTCATGTTAAGCGCTGAAGATGGAGATAGCAAGTATTTTGCCATTGGCTCGTTTTCAATAAGTGAAATATCACCTATTACAACTATATAATGAGGTAAAATTTTTGCTTCTTCTTTTGTGCCACCCTTTGTTTTTTCCAATCTATCACGAACAACAGTGGATAAGAAGTAAAGCACATCACCTATTGTTTTTTTATCGTTTGCAATTAAACGTATGCTACCATCTGGTGACCAGCAATGTGGTAAAAATCTTGTATAATCCCAATCATCTGTTTCGTGCATTGGATACACAAAGCTTGTACGTAACTCTGTGTAAGGGTGCAAGGCTGTTAACTGCGCTGTTACAACTTTAACCAAATTTAAAGCCTTTTGCCTATTTTTACTAACAATGCCTATCATCATATTATCAGCAAAAGATAAATCAGATGGTACATCTTTTAGCACAGCCATTGAATCTTTAATATTATTCAAACTATCATTTAGTGGGTCATAAGCCATCATGCCTTGCTCTTTAGGAACTGTAATTTTATTAAGGTTAGGTATATCACACTCACCAAGATTTATATGTAAAAAATCACCATGTACACTGCTTTTTTCCCATAATCTTGGGCTATCTTGCAAAGCAAAATTTAATACTTCGCTAGTTCCAGGTAGCATTGTATGTAAAACTCTGTGGTTATGTTTCATACGCTCTTCTATTTGTCCAGAAATTTTCGCAAGATAATTATTATAAGAATTTAAACGCTCAGCCTCTGAATTTAAAGCTTCCTCTTTATTATACTTAATATTCATAAAAGCCCAGCCACCACCTATGGCAGCAGCACCTAAGGACATTACCAATGCACTTGTAACATTTGTACTATTGCCGCTTAGCATTGTGCCAGCTATCATAGGTATAACCATTGTAAAAGATGGCCCCAAAGTTAAAAATAATGGTTGTTGTTTTTTATCTTGTTTTGTTGGCGCACGTTCCATATCAAAAGTTTCACTATCTGTGATTTCAACTTTTCTAGGTGTACGCAAAAAATATGTATCCTCTGCTATAAATTCCTGTGCTGTATCTGAATAGCCAGTTGGTTGTATTTTAATAACTTTTAGTTTCTTTTCATCAACAAAGCATTCACCCTTAGGGTTATTAATAGCTAAAACATTGCCAAGAAAAACTAATTTTAAACCAACTATGTAAATAACATCACCATACGAAAGCACGTGGTTTTGTGTTAACAAACGACCATTTACGAAAGTGCCGTTAACACTGTTTTTATCTCGTATGCATGCTTTACCATTATCCATAAAAAACTCAGCATGTGTTGGAGAGCAAAAACGGTTTGTATACGCAATTGCATTTTGCTTTTTATCGTTACCTATACCAAAAGTGCCAAGTGGAGATAACTCAAAAAAGTATTTATCAAATGCCATGTTACCTATATCAGCCTGTGTAACGGTTAGTGAAAAAATAATATCCGTTCCGCGCACCTCACAGTTAAGTAGCATACCTGGGTTTAACTCAGTGTTTTCAACACGTTTTTCATCAATAGTTATATCAAACTGTTTTGTTGATGCCATGCTCCATTGCCCGCTCCAAACTTCAAGAGGCAAAACAATATCGTCAGTTAAACCAGATACAGAGGGGCGTATTTCTATAGGATAGCTTTTATTATCAATGGCTGGTAGGTATATCTCTTGAAATCCATTTTCAAAAATTGTAGTTATGAGTAAACTATTCATAATGTTATCTCCATTTCACTTTATCAACCGCCTAAAGATGGGTAATAATAAAAGTTATACCCGTTATTTATTTCGTAATATGTGTATTCATCAAGCATTTCGAATGTAATGTAAGTGCTATCAGGGAAGGTAAGCTCTACATATGTGCCATCTGTTACCCAAGTTGCCTCATATGTTTCGCCTGTAGAATCTGTATAATCAGCAGTACCATCATTATAAATATTAAAATATCCGTTACTTGGGTCACCTTCCATAACATAGGCGTTTTCATAACCACCTGAACCGCCACCGCCCATGGTTGCTAATACGATTATCAAAATTAAAATAGCTGCAACTGCACCGATAGCAATGCCAAGTTTTTTCTTATCTTGCAAAATGTCTTGTATCATTTCGTTTGAAGATTTTTTAGCAACAGCTGGTGCTGTACCAGTTGTTGGTGTTGCAACTGTAGGCGGTACAAAAGGTTTTGCTGGTTGTTGTTTTTGTTCTTGTTGTTGGCGAAGTTGTCTAATCTTTGCATCTTTTTCTTCTTGTACTCTGCTTTCTTCTGCCAAACGACGACGTTCTTGAGCTTCTTCCTCAACTTTTTTTGCGTCCTCTTCAGCTTGGCGTCGACGGTCTGCAACTTCTTGCTCCAATCTGCGAACTTCTTCTTCAGCAGCAAGGCGAGCTGCCTCTTTTTCTGCTGCAATTCTATCTTGCTCTTGTTGTTGTAACTGTTTTTTTCTAGCTGAAACGAATAATGCTGAGGTATTATCGGTGGATGGTGCACCTTGATTATTTTTATTGTCTTCCATAACTTTACTCCTTTTTGTGTGTTTGTTTCTTCAATTTTATCACTCAACTACCAATTTATGAAGTAACTATTGGTTAGTTTTATTATTGTTTAACAAATTGCTTAATTTCTTTACGGCTTGCTATATCTAATTTTTCAAATATCCTTGACACTAACTGCTTTACATAGCCATATGAATAATGCAATGTATTTGATATTTCTTCGTTAGAATAGCCCTTTGACATATAACGCAAAATTTCAAGCTCTATATCGGTTAAATCTTTTGTAACCGAGGCAAGTTTTTCTAGTTCTAACGAATATTCTGTCACTAACCTAAGCTCTATTCTAGCTAAAAAAACAGCATCATTAAATGGTTTTGTTATATAATCCTTAGCACCTAGTTGCAATGCCTTTAGTTCAAAATCTGCTCCGACTGCACCGGTTAAAAATATAACCGGTATGTTTTCACATTTATGTATTTTTCGTATTTTTTTTAGTGTTTCGTAACCGTCAGCATCTGGCATCATAATATCTAATAAAATTAAATCTGCTCTATTGCCACTCTCAAAAAAATCAACAGCTTGCGCACAGCTATTTGCAATACTAACAATATATTTACCCTCCAGCAACTCTTCTGCTTGTGTCAAAATGGTATTGTCATCATCTACTACAAGAATTTTATATTTATACATATTAGTTACCCTAGCTCTTTCATTAGATTTTCTGTTAAATGCATTGCTTCTTCAAAGTTCATTATTTGAACATTTTTAATAATATCGTTTATTTTTTGATTTATAGCCTCTGAATTTTCATCAGAAATAAAAGTTTTAAGCATTTTTTCAGCTGATTTTCTTTGCCTACTTTTAATAAAACTATAAACGTTACTTAATTTTTCAACATCTAAAATAATTGTTTTAGTGTCACTGGTTATATATTTACCTAGTTCTCGCTTGATAATTTGCATACCTTCAAAATATTTTTTCCACAAGTAAAAAAGATATGGCATTTTTGAGTGTGCTTCTTCATATTTTTCAGCATTACATAAAAGCTCTATGTTTTCAGCAATTTCAAATAATTTTTCACCCCCAATATTTTTAGAGCTACTCTTTAATGAGTGTACAAGATACACTAACTCGCTAAAATTATTGTCTGCAAATAAGCTTTCCATCTTTGTTTTTTCTTTTTCATAGTGATCTATTTGTGTGCAAAGGGTTTTATAATAAAGCTTGTAATTATGTGAGAAAAAACTTAATCCAATATTACATTTAATATAGTTTTCAACTAACTTTTCATCTAACTTATTAAAGAAAACTTCCATTTCACTCTCTGCTGGTTTACGAACTTTTTCAACAATTCTATATTTATTAGTTGGCAAATGTTTCGCCAAAGTTTCTTCTAATGCGCTCCAAACTATAGGTTTTTTTATGTAATCACAAAACCCATTTTCTATTAAATGATCCCTTGTTCCATGTACAACGTTTGCTGTTACAGAAATTACAGGTATATCAAAGCTAGCATCTTTTTTCAACTCTTTTAAAAGTTTGATACCATCCATATCCGGCATCATGTAATCCATTAAAATTAAATCATAATTTTTATTTTTAACACTATCAATACAATCCTTTGCATTTTGAACAGTATCTATTTTCATATAAGTATGCTCTAAAAGCGATTTTATAAGGATTAAATTTTCTGCATTATCATCCACTGCAAGCACTTTTACATCTGGAGCAACAAGATTTTTTTCAATTTCTACTTCATCCTCATCATTTGCTTTTTTTACAACAATTTGAGGTATTTGAACATAAAATGAACTACCTTCTCCTTCTGTACTTTCGACTGATATATCACCCTCCATTGCAGCAAGCAACTGTTTAACTATAGAAAGCCCTAAACCCACACCTTCTATATATTTATCCTTATTTCTATCCACTCTTTTAAATGCTTCAAATATCTTTTCTATATCTTCTTGCCTAATACCTCTACCGGTATCTTCTACTTCAAAATAAATAACTGCTTTTTCTGCGTTTATTTCTTTTTTTATAACTTTAAGTGTAACCGAGCCAACTTGTGTATATTTAACAGCGTTATTAATTATGTTTAACAAAACTTGCTTTATTGCAAGTGCATCGCCTAAAAATGTGCTATTATCTATATTTTCTGCTATTAGGTTAAAATTCAAATTCTTTTTTTGGCACAATATTCTGGCATATTGCTCTACCTCAGCAATCAACGCTTTTATTTTATAATCCGATGGAATAATTTCGAGTTTGCCAGATTCTATCTTAACCATATCCAATGTATTGTTAACAAGTGCATCTAGCATTTCACCAGCAACTCTAATTTTACCTACATATTCTTTAATTTGCATGGATTGACTATCCCTAGCAACAAGTTCGTTCATGCCAATGATAATATTTATAGGTGTTCGTATTTCATGGCTCATATTAGCCAAAAAGCTGCTTTTTGCATTATTTGCTCTTTCAGCATCTATTCTTGCTATTTCTAGTTGTTTTTGTTGGTGCTTGTAAAGCCTAAATTGAACATACATCGTTGTGCTCAATATCAAACTAACAGATACAAAACCAAAAATAATATCTAGCAAAAGCTCATAACTTGGTCTATAATGCATAACACTTTCTGGGTTATTAAACGCATGAAGACATATGCTAATATACGTTACAAACTCTAAAACAATTAGCAATAACATTGTTTTGCCCTCAGTTAAATACACTGTAAATACTATGGCAAAAACGAAAAACGATGGCATACCACCTTTATAACCATCGTTGCTAAAAAAAATTGCAGAAAAACCAAGTATAAATATCGCAATAACAGTTAAAGCACTGCACAATTTATAATTTTTTGTTACAGCGTGCAAAAACATCATCAGGAACGAAAAAAGACCAGAACCGAAATTAATTAAAATTTCACCCATTGCACCACTTGATATAAATGATACTATTGTCATGGAAAAACTAATAACAACACCGCCTGTTGCTAAAACATTAAAAATTTTACCTCTTAAATCATAATTGTCGCCATAAAATTTTTGGTACAATTTAAACAATACTTCTTTCAAACAAAACCTCCGCTTTTGCAAGCTGCCAGTTTAAAAAAATTATTTTTCAATATCAAGCTTTGATGCAACCACAAGATACTCTTTTTGCAATGTATCAGTATAATGCACATAAAAATGCATACCTTCTTCATGCCATTGCCTAATTAATTTTTCTACATTTGCAGCATTTTGTTTTAAAGAGATAACACAAACGCTATCTCTCATTCTTATTAACTCATCAACGCTTTTTTCTTCAACTATTAGTAACCTTTTACCTTTTAAGCTCTCATCAATTTGCCAGTATATGCAATTTTCGTACACAACTTTACAACTATGACCAAACGACGATGAGGCAAAAACATGCATAGAATTTTCATATTTTTTAACATCTAAAATATTAACTGGACCATAGCAATATTTGGATAACATACTTTTCCCCTCCTCTCTTATAATTACTAAAAATAGGTGTTATCGCATAAAACTATAAGTGTTTTACTTTTCAAATAAATAATAACATACATTTTTTGTGCTTCATAGTAACTATAAGTTAGAAAACAAGGCTAAAACATTGCTTTTATCAATATTTTATGAAATTTAGAATATTATACACATTATTCGGTTACAATATTTAATTTTTTAGTAGCATTTAGATAAGCATTTTTAATTATTGTATCACAAAACTTCCTATATAACAAACAAAAATCCCACAAACCTTTAAGTTTGTGGGATTAAAAATTGCTATTAAAACAATTAAAAAATAATTATTTTTTTGTAATATAAATTGATGGTAATGCCCCTTCTATATCTGCTAAAAAACTAACAGTTACATTGTAAAGTTCTAAAGAATAATCATAAGTATACTTTGCCAAAGTTGTTGAACCACCTAAATCTTCTTCTGGTGTATATGTTTCTACGCCTTGCATACCAAGGTAAGTATCAAGGTTTTCAATCATGTTTCCATCTGCTAATTCAGCTGGCATTTCTGGGAACACATCCTGAAATACAGTTGGCGAAGCACAATCTATTCCGGCTACTTGCCAATCATCTGGGTATGCATTATTAGTAGTTGTAGCATCTCCAATTATATCTGAATCTAAAAGCTCATTCCATTCATCTGGGCCTTTATCTGCAAATGAAAAGGATATAGCTGGTGAATCAAAATTATAACCAGCTGCTGCGTTTTGATAGTAAGACATGTAAATTATACCACCAGCATCCAACGCAATGCCATGACTAAAACCATAATCTTTACCATCAAAGTAAGTTTTTATTGCACCATTACCCTCTTCTAGCATTTTAATATAATCAGGGTTTATTACTATTGCGTTATCAACGTTGTCAGGTTGCGAAACATCACTTTGATCATCACTAATACTTTGACTTTCAGATACTTGGCTAGATACTGACGAAGCATCAGCTACACTTGAAGATTCATCAACTGTTGATTGACTAGTGCTTTCACCACAGGCGGCAAAAAAAGTTACAGCCACTATGCATAGTGCTAACATTTTAAGTTTTTTCATGTTTTTTCTCCTTTTATTATAAAAAATATAACACCCCACTTTTGAGGTGTTATATATATATTAACTCAATTTCAGAACAATTACAAGAGAAAATTATCTAGCCTTTCCAGTTTTTTAGGTATTCTTCAACTGAACGTGTCATTTCCTCGCTGAAATCACTGTTATATTTTCGCTTGCAAAAAGCGTTCATATATGTTTCAAAGGTTTGCGTAACTTTGCCATATTCCAGTGTAGCACGCTCGTTATAACACTCTACTAATTGCTCCTCACTCAAATGTGGGTATGTATTTTCACCCACTACATATTTAGCATCAAAGCGTGCAGGTTTTTTGCGTTGCTTTTGTTTTTCTTCAGGGTGACCAATAACAAGCATGCAAACAGGCACAGTACATTTTGGCAAATTTAAAAGCTTGCGGTGTTCCTCGCAGTTTTCTAAAATATCGCCTATATAACAGCTACCTAGGCCTAGACTTTCCGCAGCAACCACCATGTTTTGTGCTGCAATTGCAGTATCAGTAATTGCTAAAAATAAATCGCCCACGCCTTGTTTGCGTGGTTCTGCCCCCACCTTTTCAAAGCTCTTTACCCAACGTGTTTGATCAGCCACAAATATATAAACAACAGGTGCACTAGCAATAAAAGGTTGATTATCACAAGTTTTTGCAAGTGTTGCTTTTAGCTCGTTATCTGTAACATCAATTATACTATACATCACTTGGTTACCAGCAGTAGGTGCTTGTAATGCTGCTTGCACGAGTAAATCTTTATACTCTTTGCTGACAGTTTGCTCTGTAAAAACTCTCACGGATTTTCTTTCAAAAAGGCTCTTTATTATTTCGTTCATTTTTAAAACTCCTACTTTCTGCTTAAAAATACCATTATATAAAAAGGCACAAGCAAGCTAATTAAAATCTACTCGCTTGCGCCTTATTAATATTACACAAATATGCCTACATGGTTCAGATTGTATTTATTTTTAAATTAAAAATTTACTCTCTGTTTTTGCGCCATTCAATATAGCTTTCAAAATCGCCTTGGTAGTCAAGGTTAATGCCTTGGCCCTCTGGCATAAGCTCAATTATTCTGTCAGCAACTGTTTGCACAAATTGGTGATCGTGACTTGCAAACATAACGTTACCTTTAAAGTTAGAAAGACCATCGTTAACAGCAGTTATGCTTTCAAGGTCAAGGTGGTTAGTTGGTTGGTCTAGCAAAAGTACATTTGCTGTGCTCATCATCATACGGCTAAGCATGCAGCGCACTTTTTCGCCACCAGAAAGCACTTTTGCTTTTTTGTAAACTTCATCGCCACTGAATAACATTCTGCCCAAAAAGCCACGCAAAAATGTTTCGCTAGGTTCTGGCGCATATTGGCGTATCCATTCAATAAGGTTATAATCGTTATCCTCAAAATATGCAGAGTTATCTTTTGGGAAGTAGCTCTGTGTTGTTGAAACACCCCAGCGGTAAGAGCCTTCGTCTGGTTCCATTTCGCCTGCTAAAATTTGGAACAAGGCTGTTTGGCCAGCCTCGTTATCGCCAACAAGTGCAACTTTTTCGCCTTTTGCAAGTGTAAACGAAACATTGTTTAAAACTTTAACATCGTTTATTGTTTTGCTCAAACCCTCAACAAACAAAATGTCTTTGCCTGCCTCACGCTCCATCTCAAAACCAACAAATGGGTATTTACGGCTAGAGGCTGGCATTTCTTCAATAGTGATGTTATCAAGCAGTTTCCTACGGCTTGTTGCCTGTTTACTTTTTGATTTATTAGCTGAAAAGCGTTGGATAAAGGTTTGTAGCTCTTTGATTTTTTCTTCTTTTTTCTTGTTTTGGTTTTTAATTAAACGTTGAACAAGCTTGCTACTTTCATACCAGAAATCGTAGTTGCCAACATAAGTTTGCACTTTGTTGTAGTCAATATCAACCATGTGTGTGCAAACAGTGTTTAAAAAATAACGGTCATGGCTAACAACTATAATAGTGCCCATAAAGCTCATTAAAAAATCTTCTAGCCATTTTATGCTATCCATATCAAGGTAGTTTGTAGGTTCGTCAAGCAGAACAATATCAGGTTTGCCAAAAAGTGCCTGTGCAAGCAAAACTTTCATTTTATCACGGCCGTCTAAATCTGCCATAGTTGCATAGTGTTTATCGCCTAAAACACCAAGGCCATTTAAAAGCATAGCCGCATCAGCCTCTGCTTCCCAGCCGCCCATTTCAGCAAACTCTGCCTCTAGCTCACCTGCACGGTTGCCGTCCTCCTCGGTGAAAGGCTCTTTCATATAAAGAGCGTCCTTTTCTTCCATAATAGAATAAAGGCGCTTGTTGCCCATTAATATAGTTGGTATAACGCAAAATTCATCATATTTAAAATGGTCTTGCTCTAGCACTGTCATGCGGTTGCCTTTATCCAAAATAACCTCACCTTTTGTTGGCTCTAATTTGCCTGAAATTATTTTTAATAAAGTGGATTTACCTGCACCGTTTGCACCTATAACGCCGTAGCAGTTGCCTTGGGTAAATTTTAAGTTTACATCTTTAAACAAGGTGCTCCCTGCAAACTGCAAGCTAACGTCTTGTACTGTCAACATAGTGTATTCTCCTATCAATTTTCTCTATAATTTGGCCAGATATTACATTGTAAAACGCCAAAAAGGCGCACTTATAAGTATAACACAAACATAATAAAATCGCAACATATTTATCCAGCTAGCTAGATAAATATGTTGCGAATAATTTTAGAATAATTTTAAAAAGCAAGTTTTGCATTAGCGCTTAATCAATGCAAAACACCAACTTTTTATTTTTTTGAACCTATTACACGTTTTTTCTCTAATGCTACTAGTGCAATTAAACTCAAACCAGAAACAGCCAAAACTGAAACTATTGGCGCTGTGCCCTCGCCAGTTTTAGGAGATGTTACTGTGCCTTGGTCTGCTGTGCTACCACTTGTAGGAACGTTTACGTTATAGAACATAAACGGCGATAAACCATTTGCTGTAAAACGTATGCCATTAGCTAACATTTCAGGAGTTATTGTTTCATATGTTCCGTCAGTTTTTAAATGTAATATTTTTAGGTTTGTGCTCTGTGAAATTGACGATAATTCTGAGTAAGGTATAAATATTTCTATATCACCTTGTGGGAACACTTCCGCACCATTTGCAAGCAAGCTAATCTCTCGCAACACTTTTATTTCGCCTACATTTGCATCTAATACGCCTTCATTTATGCCTGCTATATCCTCAGGTGTTAGCACTGAAGTTATAGCAATTCTTATATCGCTTATAGTAGGTGTAACTGCTGTACCCTCTACATTTTTAAAGGTTGTATCATTTGGTATAGAAACAAGTGGCTCGTCAGATGAAATATTATCTGGTATTTCCGCTTGTGGTGGGTATGTGCCTAAAGTTCTGCCATATACGGTTAGCTTGCCTTTTACAACAGTTATATTATAGTTGTAATCAGCATCTGCTGGAAAAACTACGGTTACATCAAACTCTGTGGAATTGTTTGCGTTAGGTACAACACTAACCATAGGTTTTGATGTAGCTGTTATAAGCACGCTTTCATCTTCGCCATTTACAAAACCATTATAGCTGAAAACAAATGGTATTGTTAAACCTTCATACCTACCTTCGTAGGTTGTAAAATCACTCACAGTTACTGTTAGCGGTGCTTTTTCAAAAGTTAAATTTACAGTTTCTTCATGGCTAACCATGTTACCGTCGCTTATGTATTTTGCAACTATTGTGTTTTCGCCATATGTTAGTTGTTTTTCTGTGGTGTCTATTGTAAAGCTCAGTGTATCAAATGCACTAGCTGTGCTTGTTACAGTTTGCGCCTGTGTTATTTGAGTATCGGTTACAACATTATTCTCAACAGTTCTAACATAAAGTGCCACTTGGTTTGCCTGTGGTGCTGTTAAGCTAAATATAGTTGCGCCAGCCGCCACACCTGTTGGGTATGCTTTAACAGTTGCAGTGATTGTTTCACCATAGGTGTATGTATTATTTGTTTGGTCTAGCACAATACCGCCATCAAAATCCGTTTGTGAAAGGTTAATTGTAAATTCATCTGTAACGGTTTTATCAGTAACACCTACGTTACCTGTGGAGCTTGCACGCACTGTGTAAGTTCCTGCATTTGTTGGCACAGCAGTGGTATAAGTTGCATCATCTGCTGTGCTTAATTTATACTCAAGCACAACCGCATTGCCGTTTGCGTTACCGCCTGTGTAGCTAACTGTTGGGTTTATGGTTTCGCTTGTGGTTTTAACAATGTCATTTTGCGCAACACTCAACAAAGTGTTAACAGCTTTTAACACTATTTTTTCGTTTTCATGTGCGAGTGTATATGCGTTATCGTCTACTACAAATTTAGCAAAATCGCTTTCGGTTATAGTGTAGCCTGTGCCAGCTACTGCAACGTCAACTGCGGCTTGTGCCGTTGGTTTAGAATATGTGTTTACACCTATGTTTGCGCCATCATCAAGTGTGCTGGATACGTTTATCACTTTGCCATTATCCAAGTATACATTGCTAGGCGTTCCACCTGTTAAAGTGCCATTTGTAATAGTGCCACCCTCTACGTTACCACTAATATTTGCACCGCCACTAATGTTAAATGTGCCATATCGATTGTATACACCGCCACCACTAGATGTTGCCGTATTACCTGTGATTGTGCCGCCGTCCATGTTAAATGTTCTATCATTGTACACACCGCCACCATAAGTTGTTGCTGCGTTATCTGAAATTTGTGCAGTGCCACTCATTTCAAATGTGCCACTGCCAATGTACACACCGCCACCATCTTCATCAGCCTCATTGTTTGAAATTTGTGCAGTGCCACTCATTCCAAATGTGCCATAGTTAACATTGTACACACCGCCACCATCTTCATCAGCTTCATTGTTTGAAATTTGTGCAGTGCCACTCATTTCAAATGTGCCATAGTTAACATTGTACACACCGCCACCATCGCCACCATCGCCAGCTTCGTTGTTTGAGATTTGTGCAGTGCCACTCATTGTAAATGTGCCACCACTATTGTACACACCGCCACCATATTTAGCTGTATTGCCTGTGATTTGTGCAGTGTCGCTCATTGTAAATTCGCCACTGTTGTACACACCGCCGCCATTAGATGTTGCTGTGTTGTTTGATATTTCTGCTGTGTCGTTTATCTCTATTATGCCACGGTTAACATTGTACACACCGCCACCGTTAGATGTTGCTTCGTTGCTTGAAATTTCTGCAGCGCCATTCATTGTAAATGTGCCATCATTGTACACACCGCCACCATATTTAGCTGTATTGCCTGTGATTGCGCCACCATTCATGTTAAATGTGCCACTACCACTATTATACACACCGCCACCACTATCACTAGCTTCATTGTTTGAGATTTGTGCAGTGCCACTCATTGCAAATGTGCCACTGTCATTGTACACACCGCCACCATTATCACCAGCTTCATTGTTTAAAATTTGCGCAGCACCATTCATTGTAAATGTTCCACGATTGTACACACCGCCACCATGATAATATCTACCACATGAATTTTCGGATATAGCACCGCCACTCATTTCAAATGTACCAACATTCAGCACACCGCCACCACTATTTGTTGCCGTGTTATTCGATATTTGTGCAGTGCCAGTCATTGTAAATGTGCCATTATTATTGTACACACCGCCACCATAAGTTGCTGTATTACCTGTGATTGCGCCACCACGCATGTTAAATGTGCCTTCGTTCAACACACCGCCACCCCACGCGGCAACATTACCACCTGTGATTTTACCAGTGCCACTTGCGTTATCATATAAATTTAAGGTTGCGTTAGAATTTATAGTCATAACACGACTATTAGTAGCTGCTGTTAAGGTGTAGCCATTTAAGCAAATGTTAACTTCTATTGCGTTTGTTCCGTCGCCTATAACAAGCTCATCGTTAAGTGTAACATTATCCGCTAAATAATAATTGCCACTTGCTTCTATGCTTGTTGTACTGCTTGTAATAACATTATCGAAAGTTATGCCATTGCAAACGTGCACTAATTTTAGCACTACTTCGTTACTTGTACTATCAAGTGAGGCAATGTAAGCGCCCTCACTAGGCTGATTATCAGATGTAAATTTGAATGCATCGCTTTCTGCTATAGTGTAACTTGCGCCACCCACTGCAATATCAACAGGTGTTTGTGCTGTAGGTTCAGAAGCTGTGTTTACACCTATACTTGCTCCGTCTTCAAGTGCGCCGACTATATTTATTACTTTGCCGCTAAACAAGTATACATTGTTAGTAGTTCCACCTGTTAAAATACCATTTGGAATAGTGCCACCTTCTACGTTGCCACTAATATTTGCACTACCGCTAATATTAAATGTGCCTAAGTTATAAACACCGCCAGCGTTATAATATTTACCACATGAATTTTGGGATATAGCACCACCACTCATTGTAAATGTACCATCGTTATACACACCGCCACCACTATAACTAGCTTCATTGTTTGAAATTTGTGCAGTGCCGTTCATTGTAAATGTGTCATAGTTGTAAACACCGCCACCCGACTTGGCAGAATTACCTGTGATTGCGCCACCATTCATGTTAAATGTGCCACTACTACTACTGTACACACCACCACCATTAGTTGTTGCTGTGTTATTTGAAATTTGTGCAGTGCCGTTCATTGTAAATGTGCCACGATTGTACACACCACCGCCATAATTAGCTGTGTTGTTTGAAATTTGTGCAGCGTCACTCATTTCAAATGTGCTGCTGCCAATGTTATATACACCGCCACCGTTAGACGTTGCTGTGTTACCTGAAATTTGTGCAGTGCCACTCATTGTAAATGTGCCATAGTTATACACACCGCCACCGTTAGACGTTGCTGTGTTACCTGAAATTTGTGCAGTGCCACTCATTGTAAATGTGCCATAGTTACCAACACCGCCACCCCACGTGGCAGAATTACCTGTGATTGCGCCACCATTCATGTTAAATGTGCCTTGGTTCAACACACCACCACCGTCGCCATAAGTAACATTACCACCTGTGATTTCACCACCACCATTTATATCATCATATAAATTTAAGGTTGCGTTAGTGTTTATAGTTATAACACGATTATTAGCAGCTGCTGTTAAGATGTGCCCATTTAAGCAAATATTAACTTCAATTTCGTTTGTTCCGTCACCTATAACAAGCTCGTCGTTAAGCTTAACATCATCTGCTAAATAATAATTGCCACTTGTTGTTATTTCTATTGTGTCGCTTGTAATAACATTATCAAAAGTTATGCCATTGCAAACGTGCGCTAATTTTAACACTACTTTGTTATTTGCACTATCAAGTGAGGTAACATAAGTGCCCTCGCTAGGCTGATTATCAGGTGTAAATTTGGATGCATCACTAGCTGTTATAGTGTAACTTGCGCCACCTGTTAATGCACCGCCCACTGCAATATCAACAGGTGTTTGTGCTGTAGGTTCAGAAGCTGTAGTTACATCTACACTTGCACTTGCATCAAGTGCGCCAACTATGTTTATCGCTTTGCCACTAGGCAAGGATACATTACTAGGGTTTCCACCTGTTAAAATGCCATTTTCAATAGTTCCACCCTCTACGTTGCCACTAATATTTACACTACCGCTAATGTTAATAGGGCCTTCCGTAATCACCCCGCCACTATATACAGCCGTGTTACCTGTGATTGCGCCACCACTCATTGTAAATTCAACTTTTGAAATATTTACTATACCGCCACCAGCTTTCGTTGCAGTGTTGCCTGCGATTGTGCCACCATGCATTGTAAATTTTGCATCAGTACCAATGTACACACCACCACCCAAAGTAGCCGTATTACCTGTTATTGTGCCACCAAACATATTAAATGTGCCAATATTATAAACACCACCGCCATCCTCATGATAACC
Source organism: uncultured Faecalibacterium sp. (assembly GCA_964370685.1). Taxonomy (GTDB): domain Bacteria; phylum Bacillota; class Clostridia; order Oscillospirales; family Ruminococcaceae; genus Faecalibacterium. The sequence goes on from CAYJKG010000001.1 coordinate 185,183, forward strand.
AGCAACATTACCACCAGTGATTTTACCAGTGCCACTTGCGTTATCATACAAATTTAAGGTTGTGTTATAATGCCCTATATTTATAACACGTTTATCATCAGCTGCTGTTAAGGTGTAGCCGTTTAGGTTAATGTTAACTACAACTGTATCTGCTCCGTCGCCTATGAAAAGCTCGTCGCTAAGTGTAACATCTTCTGCTAAATAATAATTGCCACTTGTTGTTATTTTTGTTGTGTCGCTTGTAATAACTTTATCGAAATTTATACCATCAACCGTAATACTTCTATTATTCGTCAAATTATATGCCGAAAACGAAGGAACTTCTAGCTCCTCCTCTTTTTCTGGGGTTGCTGTTACCTCTGGGGTCGCTGTCGCCTCTGGGGTCGCTGTCGCCTCTGGGGTCGCTGTCGCCTCTGGGGTTGCTGTCGCCTCTGGGGTTGCTGTCGCCTCTGGGGTTGCTGCCAAAGCGGAGTTATCCCCCTCGCTACCTAGAGCACCCGCCGAGCTTACAGGCGCATTGCCAGCAACATCGTTCATTTGCGTTGCGCCCGCCGACACAGGCAAAACATTTACTGCCATGCTTAAGGCAAGCAAACCCGCAAAAATTTTTTGTTTTAGTTTCATAAAACCTCCTAAAAAATTAATCTTCCATGTGCACAACAAATTTAATACTTTTTTTCACTTTTACAAGTATACCACACTGTTTTTATCATAGTCAAGCATCATTGTTTATTTAATAAACAAATATTAATGCTGTGAAACACTTTGCCTTTTACTCTCTTGTTTCTCGCCAATAATCCGCCATGCTTTGGCCTTTTTCATAAGTAACTTCCATTTGCAAAAACTCCGCAAGTTCAGCTGTTGGCGCTTGCCACGCTTTGGCTGTTTGCTCGTTTTCAAACTCAATTTCAGCGTAATAAAATTCGCTTTTTGTGCCTTTGTCCACCTCGTTAACCTCTAGCCTGTTCCCACAAGGCAAAATGTAATCTTTGCGTGTTTTTATTATTAAAGCTTTGCCCAAAATTTTATCACGCAAGTCGGCAAATTCGCTAGCCGAAATATTAAGCTCTATTTCCTCACGTGTTAGGCCAAAACCTGCTTTAAAACACAGAACATAATCAGTTTTATTGCCTAGCTCTTGCTCTTTGCGTATGCGCACAGTTGGTTTTGTTGAAATATAACCTTGCTCCATGTGATGAGTTTTTACGCATTCTAGGTTTTTTGGCCATGTTTTAACTAGCCATTTACGTTCAATTTCCATTTTTTACCCCTTTTATTTCGCTTTTTTTCAAAAAATTGCAATTTCCTATTTAGTATATCATATTTTTGTGGTACAATAAAGAAGAGTATTGTTAAATATAGGTTTGATTATTTTCGCTTTTACTATTTATTATGACAACAAAACAACCACAGAGTAGGAAATGGAGAGTATAATGGCAGCAAATGTTATGGAAATTTATGGCAGTAAAGTTTTTAATGAACAAGTAATGCAAGAGCGCTTACCAAGTGCAACTTATAAAAGCATGAAAGCAACCTTGCACAAAGGGCAACCTTTAGATATAGAACTAGCAAATGTTGTTGCAAGTGTTATGAAACGCTGGGCAATGGAGCTAGGCGCAACACACTACACACACTGGTTTCAACCTTTAACTGGTATTACTAGCGAAAAACACGATAGCTTTATGACACCATTATCAAACGGTACAGCTATTATGGAATTTTCAGGCAAAGAGCTTATCAAAGGCGAACCTGATGCTTCGTCTTTTCCGTCTGGTGGTTTGCGCGCAACTTGCGAGGCACGTGGTTATACAACTTGGGATGCTAGTAGCTACGCTTTTGTAAAAGACGATGTGCTTTGCATACCAACTGCATTTTGCTCTTTTACTGGCGAAGCACTTGATAAAAAAACACCACTTTTGCGCTCCATGAAAGCACTCTCTGTGCAGGCTTGCCGTATATTAAAACTTTTTGGCGAGGATTGCGATTACGTTGGCACAACTGTTGGCGCTGAGCAAGAATATTTTTTAATTAAACAAGAGGATTACATAGCACGCAAAGATTTAGTGCTAACAGGGCGCACATTATTTGGCGAGCCATCAATAAAAGGCCAAGAGCTAGAAGAACACTATTTTGGTGCAATACGCCAAGAGGTTTCTGATTATATGAAAGACCTTGACCGTGCGCTTTGGGAGCTTGGCATACCTGCAAAAACAAAACACAATGAAGTTGCGCCTTGCCAACACGAACTTGCGCCAATTTATGGTAGCTCTAACGTTGCGGTTGACCACAACTTATTAACAATGGAAATGATGCGCCGTATAGCAAGCAAGCACGGCCTTGTTTGTTTGCAACACGAAAAACCCTTTGCAGGTGTTAACGGTTCAGGCAAACACAATAATTTCTCCATGAGCACCAAACACGAAAACCTTTTAGAGCCTGGTAGCACACCTATGGAAAACTTACAATTCCTTGTTTTTTTAGCTGCTGTTATAAAAGCTGTTGACGAATATGCTGATTTATTGCGCACATCTGTTGCAACACCAGGCAACGACCACCGCCTTGGCGCAAACGAAGCACCACCTGCTATTATCTCGATTTTTGTAGGCGAAGAGCTAGAAGCTGTTATGGATGCAATTGCCTCTGACTCCCCTTATGCTGGCCCTGTTAAAATGAAAATGGATTTAGGTGTTGATGTTTTGCCAAAATTTAGCAAAGACACAACAGACCGCAACCGTACATCTCCATTTGCTTTTACTGGCAATAAATTTGAGTTCCGCATGCCTGGTTCTACACAAAACCTTGGCGATGCTAACACTATTTTAAACACAGCTGTTGCAAAAGAGTTAAAAGGTTATGCAGACGAGCTTGAAAAAGCTGAAAACTTCAACGAAGCTGTTATAAAACTAGTTAAGCGCACAATTAAAGACCACAGACGTGTTGTTTTTAATGGAAACGGCTATTCTGAGGAATGGGAAATTGAAGCAACAAAACGTGGTTTGCCAAACAACAAACATACAACCGCTGCTTTACCTGCACTTATAGCGCCAAAAAACATACAACTAATGGAAGAATTTGGCGTTTTAACAAAAATTGAAATGCACAGCCGCTATGAAGTTGAAATGGAGCATTACTCAAAAATTATTAACATTGAGGCTTTAACCATGCTTGAAATGGCACGCAAACAACTAATGCCTGCTGTTACAAACTATATGGCTGATGTTGCTAACAGCGCAAACGCAAAACGCAAAATTAGCAAAGATTTAAGCATACATGCTGAAACAAAACTTTTAAAAACACTTTCAGCTTGTGCTGATGGCATGAGCGATGCTATAGATGCATTACAAATAGCAGTTGACGAAACAATTGCTGTACAAATTGAAATAGAAAAAGCTAATTTGTACTACGAAAAAGTATTGCCAAAAATGCACGATTTACGTGAAATTGCAGATAAAGCAGAAAATATTTGTGGTGATAAATATTGGCCAATACCAAGTTACAGCAAAATTTTATACTATGTATAATTTTTAATAATTTTTCCAAATAAATCAAAGTGGAAAATTATATTTAATCTCAGGAGGATTACAAATGACAGCTAAAAACACAAAATATATCTTCGTTACAGGCGGTGTAGTATCTGGCCTTGGCAAAGGCATAACTGCAGCCTCTCTTGGACGCTTATTAAAATCAAGAGGATTAAAAGTAGCTAGCCAAAAACTTGATCCATATGTTAACGTTGACCCAGGCACAATGAGCCCACTACAACACGGCGAGGTTTTTGTTACAGATGACGGCACAGAAACAGATTTGGACCTTGGACATTACGAACGTTTTATAGACGAAAACCTAAACAAGTTTTCTAACTTAACAACAGGTAAAGTTTACTGGAACGTACTTAATAAAGAACGTAATGGCGATTATTTAGGCCAAACTGTGCAAATTATACCACACATCACAAACGAAATTAAAAGTTATATTTACGGCTTAGCTGAAAGCACAGATGCCGATGTTGTTATTACAGAAATTGGCGGAACAACCGGAGATATAGAAAGCCAACCTTTCCTTGAGGCTATACGCCAAGTTGGCATTGAACAAGGCATTGAAAACTGCTGTTTCATACACGTTGTATTAGTACCTTATATTTCAGGCTCTGACGAATATAAATCTAAACCAGCACAACATTCTGTTAAAGAATTACAAGGTATGGGCATTGCACCTAATGTAATTATTTTGCGTGCAGATGGCGAAGTTGGCAGTGATATACGCCGTAAAATCAGCGCATTTTGCAATGTACCAGCTGATTGTGTTATAGAAAACCTAACCATGCCTAGCCTTTACCAGTGCCCATTAATGCTACACACAAACGGGCTTGATAAAGTGGTGTGTCGCCAATTAAAACTAACAACATTACCAGAAATCGATCTTTCTGAATGGAACGCTATGATTGCACGCATGGCAACACGCACACGCACTTGTACCATAGCTTTAGTAGGCAAATATGTCCAACTACATGATGCATATCTTTCAGTTATGGAAAGTTTATACCATGCTGGTTTTGAAAACGAATCTAATGTTCAAATCCGCTGGGTAGATAGCGAAAACCTTGCAAACCAATCTCTTTGTGCTGAAACTTTTGAGGGTGTTGATGGTATCATCATACCTGGTGGTTTTGGCGAACGTGGCATAGAAGGCATGGTTCAAGCTGCACAATACGCACGTGAAAACGATGTGCCATACTTCGGCATTTGCCTTGGTATGCAAATTATGGCTATTGAGTTTGGCCGTGGTGTTTTAGGTTTTGAGGACGCAAACTCAAGCGAATTTACACCAGAGGGCGAGCACAACATGATAGCCCTAATGGCTGACCAAGAGGGCGAAATACCAAAGGGTGGTACAATGCGCCTTGGTAAATACCCTTGCACAGTTAAAGCTGGCACAATGATGGAAAAAGCCTATGGCGAGACAGAGATTTGGGAACGCCACCGCCACCGCTATGAGTTCAACAATACTTTCCGCACAGAGGCTGAGGAAGCTGGCCTTGTTATTTCTGGCACAAGCCCAGATGGCAAACTTGTTGAAACAATAGAAATACCAAATCGCCCATTCCACCTTGGTGCACAGTTCCACCCAGAGTTTAAGAGCCGCCCTAACCGTGCTCACCCATTATTCCGTGAGTTTATAGCGGCTAGTGTTGAAAAACGCAACAAAGAAAACTACGGTATATAAAACTTTTATTTTGCTTAAAAATATAAAAACTCTATATTTTGAATAGTTTATTTAAAACATAGCACAACACAAAAAAGCAAGCTCTCACAATTATTTAGTGACAGCTTGCTTTTTATTGTTAATGTATTATTTAGTTATTGTTTGCCACATAATTATTTTATGCTTGCATAGGAAACCTTATGTTTTTTGAATCTTGCTCGGTTTCATGTAACTTGCTATAAATATAGCGCATAATATCTTGACGGCGAACTATGCCTATAAAGATATTTCTATCATCAACTACTGGCACAAAATTTTGGTGTATTGCGGCTTCCATTAGTTGGTCCATAGTTGTGCTAACTGTTACAGCTTTGTAATCCCTCTTACGTGGGAAAGTTCCAACGCAAATTTCTTCTGAGGATTGTAAATCTAATTCTTGGTTTGTGTGCATAAAGCCTTTAATTGCCCAAAGTATGTCACCTTCTGTCATCGTGCCGAGATATTCCCCTGAACGGCTTAACATAGGTATTGAGGCGTAACGATTTTTCTCCCATTTTTCTAATGTTTGTCTAAGCGTGAAGTCATCATAAGCGTACATTAAGTCTTGTTTTGGTGTCAGAAAATAAAGAATGTTCATCCTTTGCTCCTTTGCAATATAAAGATATACATTACCTAAAGTTTGCTATAAAACTTTTATGCTAGCAACACAAACGAACCTTGTTATTTATACATTAAACAATAACTGGAAGTTTTATAACAAATGTGGTATAATATACTAAGTTTATTTATCTATAAATATTATACCATATAAGTATTAAAAATTCTTTAATAATTGAGGAATCTTATGAAAAAAATCATCGCACTTTTTTGTATATGTGCAACAATATTTTTAACTTCGTGCTCAACTGAAACCATAGCTAGCACATCTTCTGAAATAACATTACCAACACCAATACCTATTGCAGAGGAAAAAAATTTATATAGTTTGAGCATACCTGCCACAACAAAGGGCTATAACCCTTATTTATATAGTGACATTTTAGTTGAACAACCCTCGCATTTGCTCTTTGAAAAAATAATTGAAATTTCACCACTATTTGAAATTGAATACAGATTAGCTGAAAAAGTTATAACAAACGGCCTTTTAGTAGAAATAACTCTGCGTGATGGTTGTAGTTTTTCCGACGGGACACCCGTTACTGCTGAGGATATTGCCGCTAGTTTGCGCACAGCACAAACTAGCGCACGCTACCAATCTCGCTTTGCAAATGTTGAAAGTGTTGAGGTTTCTGGCGATATAATAAACATAACACTCTTAACTCCGGATAGCTTTTTTGCTTATTTGTTAGATATCCCCGTTTTAAAAAGCGCCGAACAAGCTGAACCCTACCCCACTGCAAACGGACGTTACACTTACGGCTCTGATGTTTTTACCTTTGTATTAAACCCTCTAGCACCTTTTGCCGCAACACAGCCAGAAATTATCACTTTACAAAATATAACAAGTTACCACGAAATGGCCGATGAACTTGCCCTTGGCAACATAGAATATAGCATTTTAAGTGAAAACAGCCTTGATACAAACATATCCACAACAGCAAATTATTATCAAACTAACACTATGTTATTTTTAGGTGCAAACTCAAGCTCAACTAACCCGCTTTGCAACACTGCTGCAGGCCGTATGTTAATAAGTGATTTAACCGACCGCAATAATCTCTCGGCTTTAAGCAATACTTTGCGAACAACCGCTGCGCGTGGTGCGCTTAACCCATATTATCCGCATGTATTTGATGCACACTTGATATTACCAGATGCCACTGATGAAAATTTAGATGCAACTATGCAAGCGCTTGGCTATACATTTGACACTGAAACCCAAATGTATGTTGATGCAAGAAACACTCCTGCAAGCATATCTATTTTGGTTCATGCAGATAGCTCACATAAAATGCAATTAGCGACAAATCTTGTATCACAATACGCTAGTTTTGGTATAAAAACTGAACTAATAACAACCCCTGACTTTAGCAGTTTTTTAACTTTATTACAAAGTAACACATTTGAGCTGTACATTGGTGAGATAAAGTTGTATAATAATATGGAGCTTACCCCTTTTTGGAGCGGTGCTGCATCTTATGGCATAGCACCGAGCGAAACGCTCTTAAATGCTTATACAATTTTACGTGCTGACGCTAGTACAGCAAATAGTTTTGAAACTATTTTTGCTAGCGAAATGCCTTACATACCACTATTATGGCGAAACGGAGTCGTTGCAACTGACCATAATTTAATTGGTGTTACAGCATCTGTAGGAAACCCGCTGTATTCTTTAGAAAACCTCATTTTACAAAACCCAAAGTAACAAAGGAGTGAATATGATGATTACCCTTCAACTACCTCTAGGCTCTGTTGATTTTACAAAGGAATATTTTTATGCCCTCGTTAGCGAATCAGCAAAAAGCTGTTTTGGCGTTACAGGTATGTCCTCAAGCAGTGTAGCCGATACAGTTAAAGCTTTAGTTCTCGGCGATGATTACTCAAAAAGAGGCGTTATTGTCACAACTGCGGATAACAAACTTTATATAACACTACACATAGCAGTAGGTTATGGTGTTAATATCGCAACTGTATCAAAAAGCATTACTCACCGTGTACGTGAGCATGTTGAGCATGCTACTGGTTTAAAAGTAGCACGTGTAACTGTTGCAGTAGATGACATTTTAGACTAACAAATTAACAAATAAGATAATTAACAACAAAATAATTTTAGGAGTACAATAAACATGATAACTGGTAAACTTTTAAGGGATGCCTTTATTTCAGGCGCAAATAATATCACAAACCAATGCGCTCGTATAGATGAATTAAATGTTTTCCCTGTACCTGATGGTGACACAGGCACTAACATGGGCATGACTGTAGGCGCAGCTAATGCAGAGCTTTGTGCAATGGCTGATACTTGCACTGTAGGCGAGGTTGCAAAATCCGCAGCTTCTGCAATGCTACGTGGAGCACGTGGTAACTCTGGCGTTATAACAAGCCTTTTGTTCCGCGGTTTTTCAAAGGCACTTAAAGATAAAACATCTGCAAGTGCAGAGGATATTATTTGTGCGTTAGAACAAGGTGTTTCAGCAGCATATAAAGCTGTTATGAAACCAACTGAGGGCACAATACTAACAGTTGCTCGTGTAGCAGCTGAGGAAGCACGCGCAAGTGGTATCACAGATACCGTTGAACTATGGGATTTTGTTATGGTAAGTGCTCAAAAGGCACTTGATGATACACCAAATTTATTACCTGTGCTCAAAAAAGCAGGCGTTGTTGATGCTGGCGGCCAAGGTTTACTTGTATACTTTGAGGGTATGCAAAAAGTTTTCCACGGCGGTGCACCTATACAAAACGAAGAACACACAAACAAAGCAAAGCTTTCCACAACTAATGCTGGCAGAGGTGTGTTCTCTGATGATTTAACATCTATAGAGGATATAACAAACGGCTATTGCACACAGTTTCTTGTAAACAAAAACGCTGATGCAAGCGCTGATAAACTACGTGCTTTCGCTGAAAGCAACGGTGATAGTGTTGTTTGCATTGAAGATGACGACGTTATAAACTTGCATGTGCATACAGCTGACCCAGGTAAAATTTTATCTGAAGCTATTAAATATGGTTATTTAACAAGCTTTAAAATTGAAAATATGCACGAGCAATTTTTGGAACGCCAAGCACAAGGTAAAAGCCTAGAAAAACAGGCAAAGGCCGAAAGTGAAACAGGCGAAAACGAATTTGTTTATGCCGCAGTTGATAATAACATTCAATATGGTTTTGTATCTGTTGCTGCTGGCGAAGGTTTGAAAGAAGTTTTTCATGATTTAGCTGTTGATGCTGTTGTTTCGGGTGGCCAAACCATGAACCCATCAACAGATGATATTTTAGCAGCTGTGCAAAGTATCCCCGCTAAAACTATTTTTGTTTTGCCAAATAATAAAAATATCATTATGGCTGCTGAACAAGCTGCAAAAATTGCTGACAGAAAAGTTATTGTTTTGCCAACTCGCACCGTTCCAATGGGTATTACAGCTATGCTAAACTTTGACCCAACTGAAACCACCGAAAGCAACACAATTACTATGATGCAAGCAGCTGACGCTGTTTCAACCGGCCTTGTAACTTATGCTGCACGCGATAGCGAATTTGATGGCAAAAAAATCAAAAAAGGCGAAATTATGGCTCTCGAAAATGGTAAAATTGTTTCCACAACAACAGATGTTGTTAAGGCAACTTATCGCCTAGCACGTAACATGTGCAAAAAAGATACTAGCTTTGTAACTATTATTTCAGGCTGTGATGTTAGCGATGAAGAAGCTGAGCGCACCACTGAAATGGTACGCTCAAAATGCAGTAGCACTGTAGATGTTAGCCACATACGTGGCGGCCAACCTGTTTACTACTATATGATAGGTGTTGAATAAATTTAATATTTTTAAATGTTCGCATTTAAATTACAAAAGGCACAGCTTACGCTGTGCCTTTATGATATTGATATTGTGTTCATTTACACATCATTAAAGCTTTATATTTTTGCTCAAACTCTGTAATCGGCATGGGTTTCGCATAATAATAACCTTGAACTGCATCACAGCCCATAAGTTTTAGCGCATTTATTTGTTCTAATGTTTCAACGCCCTCTGCAACTACATGCATATTTAGTTTATGAGCTATTTTAACTACGCCATCTACAAGTAAATTGCCCCTGTTACCACCTTTATCGTTATTAAAAAAACTTTTATCTATTTTTAAAGTATCTGTTTTTAAATTTTTTAATATGCCTAAAGATGAATAACCAGCACCAAAATCATCTATGGAAATTTTAAAACCTAAGCGGTGCAATTCTTCAAATAATTCCACTAATATCTCTTCATTTTCAAAAGTTGTGGATTCTGTAAGCTCTATATCTATTAGCTCATGCGGTACATTAAATTTATCTGCTACGCTTGCAATATCCTCCACAAAATTAATTTTAGTGAGATTAAGCCTTGAACAATTAGTAGAAATCGGTATGGCTTTATACTCTTTGTTTAACCAACTTTGTATAGTTTTACATGTAACTTCTAGTATATATTTATCAAGGTCTACAATAAAGCCATTTTTTTCAAAAAGCGGTATAAACTCACTCGGAAAAATCATATTACCGTCATTTTCTATCCATCGCACTAGAGCTTCTGCACCTATTAATTTTTCATTTTTTAAACTAAATTTAGGTTGTAAATACACTTTAAACTCATTATTTTTAAGTGCTGTGTACATTTTATTTGTTATCTGAGCATCTCGTAAAAGCATTGTTTTAATTTTATCATCATAATCATAAATTAATTGCTCTTTACTAGTTTTCGCCATAGAATGTGCTAAGTTAACTTTATTTACAACTTTATCAACATTTGTTTCACCTCTTGCAATATTGTATCTGCCATATTTAAACGCTAATTTATGATTTTTAATTTCAGGCACTATTTCTTTATAACTAGCCTCGTAAAAACCAACACGTTCTTCTATATTAGCAAAAAAACTTTTATTTGCAAAACACAAATATTCATCTGCATAAATTCTAGCTACAATTAAACTTTTTTCATTAGCGTTTTCTTTTACAATTTTTGGCACTTGTAAAACTTTATTTGCTATTTCAAAACCAAAAATTTCATTTATAACTTTAAAATTTACAATATCAAATTTTAAAACAGAATATTCTTTTTCTTTATTATGTGTTAAAATATGTTTGATATCTTTTTTTATTTTTAATAAATTTGGCAAACCTGTTAATGTGTCATAATAAACTAGCTTTTCCATATAGCGTAAAGCATAAATATTTATTCCCCATATGTGCAGTATTAGCACTATTATTATACTAAATATAACCTTGCTTACACCTGTATTGTGACGCAATGCTAAGCATGTTATAATAGCTAGTATAACAGCATAAATAAATGCTATGATGGTAATGGAAAATTTTAGTGTTTTTTGGGTTTTGCTTTTCATTATATCACCCTATTCTAATAATAATTACAATTGTTTTGCCTTTTGCAAAAACAAAGTTAAGGAGGTTTTATATGTCAGAAAAAATTACAAATAGTTTGCGTATAGATACCTCTATACAATATTTAAAAGGTGTAGGCCCTGCACGTGCAAAACTTTTTGAAAAATTAAACATTTTTACACTAGGCGATTTACTATGCCATTATCCACGCAAGTATATAGATTATAGCTCTCCTTATAATGTTGCAACCGCACCTTATGATGTACACTGCGTTATAAAAGCCAGCGTTTTTTCAAAAAATGCAACTAGACGTTTACCTGGCGGCAAAACTATGAATAAAGCAATCGCTAACGATGATAGTGGTGCTTTGGATTTAACTTGGTTCCAAAATCCTTACGCTATACAAAAACTCGAAATTGGCAAAAGCTATTATTTTGAAGGTCAAGCAACAGGCAATTTATCTCACCGGCAAATGATAAACCCCATCGTGCGCACCGAAGAACAAGTTAGCACCGTACCATTTTTGGCTATTTACCCTCAAACTGAAGGACTTTCTAGCGGTATAATTGCCAAGTGCATAGCACAGTTACTTGAACACGCACACCTTATACCAGAGCCACTACCAACTGAAATGCTGCAAAAATACCGCATGCCTACAAAAGCCGAGGCCGTGCGTATGATTCACATGCCAAAAAGCGAAGAGGAAGTAAACCGTGCTAGGCGACGTTTAATTTATGAAGAACTTTTTGTTTTGCAATTAGGTATAGGCCAATTAAAATACTCGCACGCTAAAACCACAGGCGCACCTATGCAAAATTTGCCAATTGAAGCCTTTTGGCAAAACCTACCTTTTGCCCCAACAAGTGCTCAAAGCCGTGCCACTTGCGAAATTTTTGAAGAAATGACAAGCGAAAGTGCCATGAACCGCCTTTTACAAGGTGATGTTGGTAGTGGCAAAACCTTGGTTGCTGCCGCTGCAATTGCACTTGCACAGCAAAACGGATACCAAAGCGCACTACTTGCACCAACAGAAATTTTAGCCAATCAACATGCAGATGGCCTCGCTGATATGCTTGCACCTTTAGGTGTGCGTGTTGCTTTATTTACAGGTGGCTTAAAAGTTGCTGAAAAACGAATTGTGCGTGAAGCTGTTGCAAAAGGCGAGGTTGATTTACTAGTAGGAACACATGCTATTTTAAGCGATAAAATAGATTTTCCACGGCTTGGCCTTGCAATAATTGATGAACAACATCGCTTTGGTGTACGTCAGCGTGGTCTTCTTGCGGAAAAAGGCATTGCACCGCATTTATTAGTAATGAGTGCAACACCTATACCACGCACTTTAGGGTTGCTGCTTTATGGCGATTTAAATATTTCTATTTTAGATGAACTACCGCCAGGGCGTAAAGTTATTAAAACACGTTTTATTAAAGGCAAACGCAGAGAAGACTTATATGGTTTTTTGCGTAAGGAGATTTCATCGGGTCATCAGGTTTATATTGTTTGCCCAGCTATTGAAGATACCGGTGACAATACCCTAAAGGTTGTTAAAACATATTATGAGGATATAGCCAGCTCGTATTTACCAGATTGCGCCATAGGCTTAATGCACGGCAAATTAAAACCTAAAGAAAAAAACGCTGTAATGGCTGATTTCACCAGCGGAAAATTAGATGTTTTAGTTTCAACAACAGTAATAGAGGTTGGTGTTAATGTGCCTAATGCAACTGTTATGGTTATAGAAAACGCCGAAAGATACGGCCTTTCAGCACTACACCAGTTACGAGGACGTGTTGGGCGTGGCGCAGCAGAAAGTTGGTGCTTTTTAATCAGCGATAGCGAAAGTGAAAAATCTGGCGAACGATTAAAATTTTTATCCAGTACTACTGACGGCTTCGCTGTTGCTCAATATGACCTTGAAACACGTGGACCTGGCGATTTTTTTGGCAACAGACAGCATGGCTTACCAGCCTTACAAATTGCCGATTTAATGCAAGATACACGCACACTACACGCCGCACAAAGCGAGGCTACTGCTCTGCTCGCCACCGACCCCAATCTTAAAAAATCCGAGCATGCCTTACTTTATGATATGGTTCAAAAAATGTTTACAGATAACGGCACAATGAACTGATAGCGCTTATTAAAAATATTAACCTTACAAATAAAAACAGCGTTGTTTCCTGTATGAAAACACGCTGTTTTGGTCATAATTAAATAGTGAAAAAATATTAATCTTTTAATGGCACTATATCTAAAAAAACACAAGATGCTTTTGTTGAAAGCGCAATGTCTTTATGATATCGGCCAAAGAACCATTTTTTGTATTTAGTTTTTAATATAACTTTATCTAAAAATCTGTGTAATTCGTTTTCTTCACTGTGCTTTAAAACGTTAAAATTTAAAAGTTTGCTCGGTGCATCATGTGTTAAAACATAATCTACCTCAAAATTCACATTTTTTAAATTTTCAACGCAGGTAATCATATCTTCGTGGCTTGGCATTTCTGCTGCCCACCAGTTAACACCAATTTCTCTATCCTCTACATCTTCGCTTTCACCGCCACCAAAACAGAGCAATTTTTTGCCCTCTATTTCCAAAATACTGCCACGGCAAACATAATATACAAACCCTGCTATATTTTTAACTTTTGCACCAAAAATTTCCGTATATGGATATTTCGCTAACAAATCAAAATTATCATGAGTACCATCAATAAATAAAATATTAAACTTCCGTTTTGCAAGCCATTCTAGGTTTTTCTTTTCTTGTTCGCTTTCGTCCCATAAAAAACCAAAATCTCCAAGAACAATCAAAGTATCTTTTTTACCTAGCCAGCGTAGCTTGCCCTTGCGAAAACGTGTTATGTCGCCGTGTAAATCTCCTGTGATATAAACCATATATTCTCCCCTATTTTATTTTACTTCCTAAAAAATGATTATTTTTGTGCAACCTTACAAAAAAACCTTAGCTTTATTAAGCACCTTTTAAATTTCACAATTTACTGGTATACTATATCTATACTATTTTAACTTGTTTTTAAGGAAATGTCTATATGAAAAAAATTTTTACCTTATTTATTATATTAATTCTTACTTTTAGCACACTTGCACCATCTGCTTTCGCCATAGGTTACGACCCTTCCGCAAGCTATAATGTACAAGCGCAAAGTGCTTATATTGTTAACCTTGATACCAATATCATTGTTTACGAAAAAGATAGCAATTTACAGTTTCAGGCAAAAAGCCTTACCATGTTAATGAATGTAGCGCTTATTTTAAGCCAATACGAAGACAGCCTAGATAGCACAATGATAACTATGCCAAGCGCTATTTCTGATTATGTTTATGGCACGATTTCTGCTGATATACGCGCTGGCGAAACTGTATCTTTGCGCCAAATGCTTTATGCTATGTTACTGCACGGTGGTAACGACGCTGCACAAGGCACAGCCTATGTGCTTTCTGAAAATGATTTAACCGGTTGGGTTGCTCAAATGAATAGCCTCAGCGCTGAAATTGGTGCTGTTAACAGTACGTGGACAGATGCCTGTGGCATAGATGAGGGAAATGTTACTACTGCATTAGACATGTATTTGATTTTACGTTATTTATTAGAATATGATGCCTTTGTAGAGGTTATGGGCACATATACTTACGAAATGCCCGCAAATACTAAACATACTAACCCTTACTTTTTAACTAATCAAAACAAAATGATTAGCCAAAGCCAAGGCGGTTTATTTTATCGTGAAGCTGTGCAAGGCGCAAAAACCGATGTTTCTGGTTACTCTGGTGATAATACTGGCCTACAAAGCTGTGTTAGTTGGAGCGTCCTTAACGGAGAAACCTATATTTACGCTGTAATGGGCAGCCCCGATAGCGCTGACACTAATGGCTATGCCACTCGTCGCCCAGCACAATTTGAAACCACTATGCTTGTAGATTGGGTACATTCTAGTTTTTCCATACAAGCTGCGCTTGACCCCGACGAACCACTTTGTGAAGTGCCTGTGATATACTCTGCTGATACAGAAAACATCAAACTTTATCCTGATGACCAAATTATGACCATACTGCCATCTTATAGCGATGATAGTGTTACACAAAAAATATATACACTACCTGAATATGTCACCGCACCAATACAACAAGGCGATATTGTAGGGCATGTCACTTTATTGCTAGCTGGCGAGGAAATAGGCTCTGCAAATTTAATTGCTGGGCAAAGTGTCGAGCGCAATAACATACTTTATACCTACACACAATTACGAGAGTTTTTTGGTGGTTTTTACGTGAAAACAGTGCTTATATTAAGCTCAATTTCACTAATAATATATTTTATTTGGTATGCGAAAACTACAATAAAAAACAAGAAATCAAACAAAATACAAAGACATTAAATCAAAAGGAGTTTAATCATGCAAAATCTCAAGCGCAACTTGACTACGTTAACCGATTTTTACGAAATAACAATGTCTGCGGGTTATTTCAATGAAGGGTATCAAGACAAAACAAGCGTATTTGATATGTTTTTCCGCCGTGTTCCTGATGGCGGTGGTTACGCAATTATGGCCGGGCTTGCCCAATTTATAGAGGCTATGCAAAATTTATCTTTTACTGAAGATGATATTGCATACTTGCGCACTGTTGGTGATTTTAGCGAAGATTTTTTAAATTATTTACTTAACTTCAAACTACATTGCACTATTTGGGCAATTGAAGAAGGTATGCCTATTTTTCCGCATGAACCTATCGTAACTGTAAAAGGCCCTAGCATAGAATGCCAACTTATTGAAACACTTTTGCTTGTTACTTTTAATCACCAATGTTTAATTGCAACAAAAGCCAACCGCATTGTTATAGCAGCAGAAGGTCGCCCTGTTTTAGAATTTGGTGCAAGGCGTGCACAAGGTTATGACGGTGCATATTATGGTGCACGTGCTTCGTATCTTGCTGGGTGCACCTCTACTAGTTGTCTAATGGCAGCACGTGATTTTGGCATACCGCCTAGCGGTACAATGGCACATAGCTGGGTGCAGATGTTCCCTACAGAGTATGATGCATTTAAAATTTATGCTCAAAATTATCCAGATGCTTGTGTTTTGCTTGTTGATACATACAACACAGTAAAAAAAGGTATACCAAATGCAATACGCGTTTTTGATGAAGTTTTAAAACCGCTAGGTAAGCGCCCAAAAGGAGTGCGTATAGATAGCGGTGATATTGCCTACCTTTCTAAAAAAGCACGTAAAATGCTTGATGCAGCTGGATATGAGGATTGCCCTATTTGTGCCTCAAACAGCTTAGATGAATATATAGTGCGTGATTTAATTTCCCAAGGCGCTAAAATAGATCTTTTTGGCATAGGCGAAAATATGATTACAGCAAAAAGTGAACCAGTTTTTGGCGGTGTTTATAAACTTGCGGCCGTTCAAGAAGACGATGGTTCATATACACCTAAAATTAAAATTAGCGAAAGTATGGCTAAACTAACTATACCATGCCTAAAAAAGGTTTGGCGTATTTATGATGCTGATGGTAAAGCAATGGCGGATTACATAACACTCGCCGATGAAAAAGTTGATGCAACCAACGGCATAACTCTGTTTGATCCTGTGCAAACTTGGAAAGAGCGTGAATACCTAAACTGTACAGCTCGTTGCATTTCTACTCTTATTTTTGATGAAGGCAAACTTGTTTATACTTCTCCAGATTTAAAAACTATAAGAGATTTTTGCCGCAAACAAGTAAACACCCTTTGGGATGAATCCACTCGTTTTGAAAACCCACACCGTTATTATGTTGATTTAAGCCAACAGCTTTGGGATACACGCCACAACTTACTAAAAAAACTAACGAAGTAAAATTAACTATAACCGCTCGTACAAATATTAGCATGTACGGGCGGTTATCCGCTGAAATTTAACAGCGGTTAATCATGGAGTAAATTATGTTTTTATTTGATACTATTATACTCTCTATAGGGCTAGCAATGGATGCTAGTTGTGTAAGTGCTGCTAACGTACTTTCGTATAGGGTTACAAAACCACGCGCTTTTATGCTTGCGTTATTATTCGCTTTTTTTCAGGCATTAATGCCTATCATAGGCTATTTTGCGATAGGTTTTTTACCAGAGGCTATTTTGCAATATCACTATATAGTAGCTTTTATACTTTTAACATTTTTAGGTTCAAAAGTTATTTATGATGGTTTGCAATCTGCCAAAGAAAGTGAAAACCAAGAGCAAAACATACAAAATACGCGATGTCCTATAAAAAAACTAACACTGCTTATTATGTTTAGCCAAGCAATAACCACAAGTATAGACGCTTTAAGCGCTGGTGTAACCTTGCATTATCTGCCTTTAAGTGAGCTTTTTGAGGCTGTTGCGATTATTTCTAGCATAACATTTGTTATGTGCTTAGTTTTTATAAAGATAGGTAAAACCGTAGGCACAGCATTAAATAGCAAAGCTGAGTTTTTAGGCGGTACAATGTTAATTATTTTGGGTTTTAAAATCTTAATAGAAAATCTATATCTTTAACAAAACAAATATAAACCTAATCAATCTCAAAGCACACCACTTGCACTAAAACCATTATTACAATTTTGATAATAACAAAAATAGCTGTGACAAAATAACTTCATTTAAAAATAAAGCAAAAAAAATCACTTGATTTGAGCTATTTAGGCTCTATTGCAAGTGATTTTTTATTTTATAAGATAGCCAGCTTATATATTTTGCTATAAGATTTTTATTTTGTCACAACTTCTTTTTTATTTTTCATTTTCATCTCAAAATTTTATCCATGCTTTTGCCTTTTGCAAGCTCATCAATTAGTTTATCTAGGTAACGCATTTCTTTCATTAAGGGGTCATCAATTTCGCTGATTTTTACACCGCAAACGCTACCAGTAATCAATGTTCTGTTTGGGTGTGGTGCTGGCGCTGTTTTAAAAAAATCACCTACGTTAATATCACTGCTTACTTTAATTAATAAATCTTCTTGCGAATAACCAGTTAGCCAACACATAATCTCGTTAACTTCTTGAACTGTTCTTCCCTTTTTTTCAGCCTTTGCAGTATATAATGGATATAATTTCTCAAATTTCATTTCAAAAATTTTATTTTCAGCCATTTTTTACACTCCTTATATTTTATTATTTGTTATCCTCAAATTAATTTACTATTCAATAGGTAAGTTATTCATTTTTTAAAAGCTAATTTATCCATATATCCTCTTCGCACTAGCGTAAGTACTGCTAGTTTATCTTTTTCAGTTGATTTTCTTATAATATAGCTCATGTTTTGTCCTATTCCTTGTTTCGCAATGATATATAAATAGTAAAAATCAATTAATAATATTTGCATGTTATTATATCACTAACAAATTATTTTTACAACTAAAAATTAATAATTATGTTTTAATAAGCGCACTTTAAATTCATGTATTTTCACAATATTTTTGCTTGTGTTAATTTTTTTTTGCGCAACTCTTTAAAAAATTGCACTGTTTTTTTCATATCCATATTGCTCCTCCTTTCAGCTATCATTATATAATTTTTTGTTACAAATAACACGACATAAAGTGAGAGGTTAATTTTTTTAAATGTGACAAATAATGTACGTCCCCATTGTCACAAATACAAAACCGCTCAAAATGCATTTTGCAACTTTAAGCGGTTTCATCTTTAAAATATAATGTTAATTATAAAAATCAACTGTTTTTTCTACTTTTATTAAACCAAAGCTTTTGCATTAGCTATTAGCTCGTTTAAAACTTCTTGCGCTCTATCAACACAATTTTCCACTGCTACGTTTTCAGCTATTGATTTATCACGTGTTTTAACCTCACAATAGTTTTCTTTTAAATTTCGTGGGCTAACAATTACACGCACAGGCACACCTAAAAGGTCGGCATCTGCAAACATAACGCCAGCGCTAACACTTGCTCTATCGTCATAAATAACTTCTATGCCACGGTTTTTAAGTTCTTCGTAAATACCATCAGCCACTTTGCGCACTTGCTCATCTGTAGATTTAACAGCACACAAATGCACTTGCCAAGGTGCAATAGCAACAGGCCAAACTGGTCCGTAGTTATCGTGGTGTGCCTCGCAAACAGAGGCTGCAAGCCTGCCCACACCTATGCCGTAGCAACCCATAATTGGGTGGTTGCCTTTGCCGTTTTTGTCAGTGTATGTCATGTTCATGGATTTTGTATATTTTTGCCCAAGCTGGAAGATATTACCAACCTCAATACCACGGCTAATTTCTAGCCATTTTTGTTTGCAAGTTGGGCAAATACCGCTCACTATTACCTTTGAAGCATCAACAAAAGTTACATCTTTTGCATCTCTATCAATGTCAAAACCTGTGTAGTGGTAGCCTGCTTTGTTGCCACCACAAGCTAGGTTATTTGTGTTTTTAAGTGTAACGTCATATAGCACAGTTACATCAGCCTCTAGGTTTGCTGCACCAATATAACCTGCAACTAAACCGCATTTTTCATCAATAGTAGCTGGGATAATCTCCCCACCAACTATATTTTTAAGCTTAGCTTCGTTAACTTCGTAGTCGCCACGTATAAATAACACAACATAGCTTAAATCTTCAGCTTTTTGGTAAACAACAGCTTTGCAAGTTTTGTCAGCAGTTATTTTCAAAAATTCGCATAAATCCTCAATGCTTGTAACATCTGGTGTGCTAACAAGTGTTAGTTCCTCACTAGTTGCATCTTTTGTGAAATCAGTGATGTTTTCGGTAGCTTCCATATTTGCCCTAAAACCACATTTACATGTAACAACGCTATCCTCACCAACTGGGGATAAAAGCATAAATTCGTGTGATAAATTACCGCCCATCATGCCAGCGTCAGAGGCAACAGAAACAACCTCTGGTATACCCGCCCTTGCAAAAATACGCTCATATGCTTTGTGGCATTTAGCATAATATTGCTCTAAATCTTCTTGCGAAGTGTGGAAAGAGTATGCGTCTTTCATTGTGAATTCACGCACACGTATAAGCCCAGCACGTGGCCTTGCTTCATCACGGAATTTTGTTTGAATTTGGTATATCATAAATGGATATTTTGAGTAAGTTTGGCCGTACTCACGCACTAAATGCACAGAGGCTTCCTCGTGTGTCATACCCAGTAGCATTTTAGCGTCGTTTCTATCTTCAAACCTTAAAAGCTCGCTACCTACTGTTTCATAGCGGCCTGATTCCTCCCACAAACTTGCAGGCATAACAACAGGGAACGAAACCTCTTGACCGTCTATGTTATCCATTTCTTCACGTATTATTTGCTCAATTTTCTTTGCAATGCGTTTCATAGGTGTGTACGAAGAATAAATACCGTTTGCCACGTTTTTAATATACGCACCACGCACCATAAATGCATGGCTATCAATAACGCAATCGGCTGGTTTTTCTTTAAATCGCTCGCCTACTAAATTTGCTAATTTCATAATATAAAATCCTCCTAAAAATAAAAAAGCCCTAAACAGCAAATATACTGTTTAGGGCGAACTTAACTAAAATAAAAGTCCGCGGTACCACCTAAATTCGGAAAAACCGCACTGTTATACTCTATTACGGGAGCGCCCGTTGTAGCCTACTATTATTTCGGTACACAGCTCCGAGATGGGTTCAGTAGTTTTAAAATAAAGGCTTTCAGCGGCCGCCCTCTCTCTAAAAAGTTAAAAAAACTTACTATTTCTCTTCATCGCTTTTTAAATATTTAATACCTTTTTATTATAAAGGTATATACTAGTTTTGTCAAGCGCTTTAACTTTTAAACGTTCAATCTTGAGTGATTTTCACTAAAATAAAATTAATTTAAAAGTTAGCCTGAAAACACATATAATATCAAATAAGCAATCAGTTATAATGTTATCCAATATCTGCGTGTTAGCTTTTCACCTTCTGGCAATTTATTTTCCAAAATACCACCGTTTTTTTCTATAGTTTTTGCACTTGCTATGTTTTTATCATCACAAGTAACAAGCACTTTTTCAAGGTTACGTTCTCTGCATTTTTCTAAACAAAGCTCTAACATTTGTGTTGCATAACCCTTTTTGCGCTCGCTAGGTAAAACGCTATAACCTATATGCCCACCAAATTTTGCGAGATACTCATTTAACTCATGGCGAAAATCAACAAAACCTATAAGCTTTTCGTTTTCGTCAAATGCAAGATATGTGTGCGAGGTTACAAGTTCTTTTGGGCAAGTTTCAATACTATGCAACTTGCAATTTGCAGTGTACCAGCTATCAAAAGTATCGTGTCCTGATAAGTTAGACGTGCCGTCCATGCTATCACCATTTGCTAAAAAATCCGCCTTGTATGCCATAATTTGCTGTGCGTGTTCGGGCTGTGGTAAAATCAATTGTAGTTTCATAGTACTCTCCTTTTTTTAATGTGTTTTTTAAATATTTTCTCAGTATATCACAATAAATTTATTAATTCAAGCAAAATTAAATAGATGTAAAATCTTAAACAAATGAATTAAACTTATTATTGTGTTTTTTTATTTTTTTTGATATAATTTTCTAGCACACATATTTGAATATAAACTATTATTTAGAACAGGAAACAAAATGAGTGAATTAAACAAAGATTTTACAATAAGAAAAGGTGTACTCGTTAGCTACAACTCTAAACAAACAGATGTTGTTATACCTAGCGAGGTAACTGTAATAGGCCTAGATGTGTTTCGACACTCGCAAATAACCAGTGTAACTTTGCACAGTGGCATAACCAAAATAATGAACTCTGCATTTAATAGTTGCAAAAAGCTAAAAAAAATTAATATACCATATAGTGTAACTGAAATTTGTGATTTTGCATTTAGCAATTGCGAAAAATTAGAAGAAGTTATTTTTAACCACGGCATTAAAACTATTGGTGATTATGCTTTCCACCAATGCAAATCCTTAACTAGCGTAAACCTGCCAGATTCCATAGACAATATTGGTTCGCTGAATTTTGTAGATTCACCTTGGTATGCAAATTTATCTGCTGATTTTAATATTTTTGGCTATACCCTGCTTAAATATAACAGCAGTAACAGAAACCCCAAAATACCAAATAGAGTAAAAACAATTTGTTACGGTGCTTTTAAAAACTCTGATATAGAAAGTGTGATTATCCCTGATAGTGTAACCAATATACAAGGTGGAGCATTTATAGATTGTGCAAATTTGCAAACAGTTGAAATTCCACCAAGTGTAAAAGAAATCGGCATGGAAGCTTTTGAACACACACCTTGGCTAGAAAACCAAAAAGATGAATTTGTTATTGTTGGCGATAACATACTTATAAAATCAAACAGCACTGGGGCAAATGTAGCAATACCAAGCGGAGTACGTGCAATAGCTTACGATATTTTTAAAAACAATGATAATATAACCGCCCTAACAATACCAAACACTGTTACGCATATTTTTGCAGGTGCGTTTGAATCATCATATACAATAACTAGTGTAAAAATACCTAGTAGTGTTGTTGAAATTGGCTATGAAGCTTTTAGTTATACCACATGGTACGAAAACTTAAAAGACGATTTTACTATTGTGGGCGATGGTATTTTGCTAAAATGCCTTGCTAATACTCAAACTTTAACTATACCAAGCAATGTTAAAACTGTTATTTCTGACGCTATTGAATATAACGCCAACGTTGAACATGTTATATTCCCAGAAGGTGTTAAAAACATATGCACAGAGGCAATTGTAGGCGCTAAAGTTAAAACTATTACTTTACCTAACAGCGTTGAGCATATAGGCGAGCAACTTTTCACCTATGAGGATACCTTTGATGGTTTTTTTTGCGATGAAAACAGCTATGCTGCACAGTATGCACTACACAACAATATAGCAGTTGGCGCGCAAGAAATTGCTGAAAAAATAGCAAAACCCAAACCACAAGCTAAAAAAAGTAAAGCTAGCCTTTATGCGGCAATAGTTTTGATTATACTCGCTGTGATTTCTTTTTTACCGAGGTTTTGGGAATAAATATTTTTTCTGTTTACAATTAGCAAAGTTAATAAAACACCTTACACAAAGCAAAAAGGGTGCTACAACGATAATACGTTGTAGCACCCTTTTATAGTATTAAAAAATATTTATACTGGGTGTGATTTATTATTGTAATCTGCATGGTCTGCATCTACACCCTGTAATTTTTCGTTACGCTTATCAAAGAACTTTGAAGCAACTTGTGGGAACATAGCGTAGCTCAAAGTATCTTCCTCTTGTATAGCGTATTTTGCAGCTTCTGCTTTTAGTTTGTCCATTTCTGGCTCTAGCATATCTGCAAAACGGCAAGTGATTGGTTGTTCATCGCCAAGTATAAATTTTTGGAACTCTGGTTTAATTGGCGCAGGTGTTTTGCCGTAATCGCCACGAACAAGGCCTTTAAACTCTTTAGTTACCATTTTGTAGCGTTCGCCCATGATAACATTAAACACAGCTTGTGTGCCAACAATTTGGCTAGTAGGTGTAACTAGTGGTGGGTAGCCTGAATCCTCACGAACACGTGGGATTTCATGCATAACTTCATCTAGTTTATCCTCTTTGCCTGCATCTTTTAATTGTTGTAGCATGTTTGAGAACATACCGCCTGGAACTTGGTATAAAAGTGTGTTAGCATCAACGCCCAAAGATTTTTGGTTGATTTGGCCGTTGCCAATATATTTTGCGCGTAGTTTAACAAAGTGCTCACGAACAACATTTAATGCGTTTAAATCAAGGCCTGTATCGTAATCAGTACCTTGTAAAGCAGCAACTAAAGATTCAGTAGGCATGTGAGAAGTGCCAAGCGCAAGTGGGCTGATAGATGTATCAATAATATCAGCTCCAGCCTCTATACCTTTGATGATAGACATAGATGCAAGGCCAGATGTATAGTGGCTGTGTATGTCAACAGGAATAGATATAGACTTTTTGAGCATGCTCACAAGCTCATATGTTACATATGGAGTTAGCAAACCAGCCATATCTTTAATGCATATAGAGTCAGCGCCCATTTCTTCAAGTGTTTTTGCATAGTTTGCAAAGTACTCGTTGCTGTGCACTGGGCTTAGTGTGTAGCTGATACAGCCTTGCACATGGCCTTTTTCTTTATTTGTTGCTTTAATAGCTGTTTCTAGGTTGCGAGGGTCGTTCAAAGCATCGAAAATACGAATAATATCTATGCCGTTAGAGATAGATTTTTGAACAAAGTACTCAACAGCGTCATCAGCATATGGGCGGTAGCCTAGCATATTTTGGCCACGGAAAAGCATTTGCAATTTTGTGTTTGGCATTTCTTTTTTCAAAATGCGTAAACGATCCCAAGGGTCTTCATCTAAAAAGCGTAGGCAGGAGTCAAATGTAGCACCGCCCCAGCATTCAGCAGAAAAATAACCAACTTTATCAATAGCTGGCAATATTTCACGCATTTCGTCCATAGTCATGCGTGTTGCAAGCAATGATTGGTGGGAGTCACGTAGAACAACTTCTGTAATTTTAACAGGCTTTTTTGCCATGGTATTTCACCTCACAAATCAGTTCATAGAAACAAGCACGTCACCGGAATTTACGGAATCGCCCTTGTTTACATTAATTGCTGCAACTACACCGTCTTGTGGTGCAACAATATCGTTTTCCATTTTCATAGCTTCTAGTATTAATAGCACATCACCAGATTTAACAGATGCGCCAGCTGCAACTTTAACATCAATGATATTGCCAGGCATTGGAGCAGTAACAGATATAGCCCCAGCAGTGGCAGGTGCAGCAGCTTTTGGTGCAGGTGCTGCAGCTTTTGGTGTAGCAGCAACAGGAGCGCTAACCGGTGCACTACCAGCAGCTGTTTCCTCTACACTAACACTGTAAGGTGTACCGTTAACTGTAATGTTAAAAAATTTCATGGGAAATTTCCTCCTCATTTTAAATTATGTAAATACGTCTTATTTTCAATTATAAAGCCATGTTTGCGTGTTTTTTAGGTAGACGCACTGCACGTTTGTTTGCAAGTATTTCCATGCTTGCAACTAAAGTGCCACGTAAATTTTGAGCATCACAAACCATATCAGCAACACCGCTTTCAACTGCGTTTTGAGCACTGCAAACATTTGCAGAATACTCAGCTACTTTTGCATTTGTTGCATTTTGAATATTATCTGAAGCTTCAATTTCAGATTTATATAAAACAGAAACAGCAACTTTAGGGCAAACAGCACTAACAACGCAACCAGGTACAGCTATTTTTATATCAGCACTTGCTAAAGCTGTGTAAACTGGGCCAACAACACTGCCAGTAAAAACTGCAATTTTTGCAGTAGTTGCATCAGCATATGTTGCTGTTAAGCGAGCTGCTTGGCGTATGCCACCAGCAAGGTCATTTTTACCTGTTTGTTTAAATCCTTCTGTATCGATAACAGTAACAACTGGCACGCTAAAAGCATCGCAAAGACGTACAAAACGAGCTGTTTTTGTAGCAGATCTATCACAAATTTCTTTACCCGTTACAACTACACCAACTGTATCGCCATTTATAGTTGCTAGCGCATGGTATGTGCTTGTTTCTCTGCATGCAAAAATTGCAACAGCGCTGTCTTTATCTACAAGAGCAGCGGCAATTTCAGCAGTGGATGCACCTTTTTTATAGGCCACAGTTGGTTCTTCGTGTGCAAAAACAGAGCTAGCTACTAGGTTATTAGCTGGTAATAAACCTATAACGTGTGCAGCTTTTTCGGCAGCTTCCTCAGCTGTTTTAGTGCCTATGCCAACTACGCCAGCTTTTTTAGCTGCCTCTAATGTTCCAAGCTCTGTTTTATCTCCATTTGCACCACTTGTGAAAGGAGCAGTGAAGAATAATTCTGCACCCTCTGACATAATGCATAAATCAGCATTTGTTGCAGAAATTGCAGAAGTTGCGCCACAAACACCAACTACAACAGCTATTTGTGGAACTACGCCTGAAACCTTGGCGATAGTAGCATTTAGTTTTGCGCTTGCACTTAAAACTTCAAGGCCTTCCTCAAGTTTTGCACCTACTGAATTGTAGAATGTTACCACTGGAGAACCTGTTTGTGCTGCCATCTCGAGTACTTTGATGTTTTTTTCTACATCTTTGACAGTTACAGCCTCGCCGTTTTGGTAAACAACGTAGCTTTGCTGTCCATTGGCATAACCACAAGCGGCACTAACAGCACCGTTTGCGAACAAAGATGTATACACACCCTCGTCATAGAACTTTGCTAGGATTTCCTCTTTGATAATTTTTGAAGCCATGTATGGACCTCCCGCTTCCTTTTTTTGTTTATTGCAATTTAGAAAAAATGCCGAATGTTCTATATTCTTTACTTTTACAAATTACATTGTGTACAATTATTCTAATTATACTATCTCTGCTACGATTGTACAAGCACTTTTGATACATTCACCTGTAGAAAACGTGCCTAGATAGAAAAAAATTTTTAGTAATTATTGCCTTATTTGCTAAATTCACAATTACTTCGCATTATAAATACAACTAAAATCAACTAACATTGCAATTTCACACATAGTCAGATAAATGTAACCCGCTAAAGCTATTAACTATTAATCAATTTTAGGGATAACCGCCATGGTTATCCCTAGAATTAAAAATTATGTTCTTTTGCGTGGTTTTTTAGATCCTACTGCACGTGGTGCTTGCTCTTTTTTAGGCGCACCTGAACCCATTGGTCCAGTTGCACCCGAAGAACGTCCACCACGACCAGCGGCAGCGTTGCGTGCAAATTTGCCACGTCCTCCTTTGCCTGTTATGCCTGCCTCTGCACGGCGTGCAGCAGCCTCTTGTTGGCGAGATGTACGTGTGTGAGCACGACCCTTTGCTGCAGCTGCCTTTAGCGTTTGTAGCTCTAGTTTTGTTAAATCTCTGTATTCGCCTGGTTGTAGCATACCTAACTTTACACAGCCTTCATTGTTGCGTTTTAGACGTATAACTTCTAATCCTACAGATTCACACATGCGTCGAATTTCACGGTTTTTGCCCTCACGCAAAGTCATTTCCATAACTGTTCGTCCTGTATCATCAGCCACGACATTAATAACAGCTGGCAAAGTTTTTGTACCATCATCAAGCACAACACCTCTTGAAAGCTGAACAATTTGTTGTTCTGTTGCATGTGGGCGCACTGTTACACGGTATAACTTTGATATCTCGCCAGATGGGTGCATCATAGCGTGAGCAAATTCACCGTCATTTGTCATAAAAATTAAGCCTTCACTATCTTTGTCAAGTCGACCAACAGGATAAAGGCGAGCCGGTATATCTTTTACTAAATCCATAACTGTTTTACGGCCTAGCTCATCACTAACAGTTGTAACATAGCCACGTGGTTTGTAAAGCGCTAAGTAATACATTTGCGGCTCTTTTTTTAGGCGTATTGTTTGCCCATCAACCGTTAAAGTATCTGTTGATGGGTTCATTTTATCGCCTACATTAACAGGATGACCATTTAGTTTAACACGGCCTTCTTCAATTATTTTTTCTGCTGCACGCCTAGAGCAAAGGCCTTGCTCGCTCATTATTTTTTGTATTCTATATTCTGCCATTTAATTTACCTTATTTCTTTTTGTGGTTTTATTATTTGCATTTTACGATATTAATTCTATATATCATTATATCGCGCAAAAGCAATAAAAACCTATTGTTTTTTATTATTTTCTAATGTTGTTTTTTTATCATCTTTTTTTAATAGCTCGCTAACTTTATCTACAAGTTCTGGTATCATTGTCATCGCTCTATCAAGAGTGTTAGATGTATCTGATAACTGTATAGTGCGCACATGCCCACTAGAGCTAATTACTAAAAAAGCAACTGGTGCAATTGAAACACCTGCACCGCTACCGCCGCCGAATAAATCTTTATTCGCTGTGTTTTTACCTTGAAAATCCGAACCACCTGACGCAAAACCAAAACTCACACGAGAAACTGGCAAGATAGTTGTGCCATCTGGTGTAGTAACTGGTTGACCTATGATAGTGTTAGAATCTACCATTTCACGGATTTTCTCCATGGTAACTCCCATTAGTCCTTGTATTGGATGATCTGCCATTGTTTTTGCCTCCTTTATATTACATTTGCGGTGTTTTTTTTACAGTTTTTGAAAAAAATGTGCGCAAATCTTCATCATCACGTAGCATATCAAATAAACGATATGCTACTACTAACATTATATACAATTGTGCGGATATTTTACAAGAGAAAAACTCCTCTGTTTTTAAATTTTCTGCAAAAATTGGATCTAAACGCATTTCTTTAAAATCTAAATATAAAAAGTTATTCAAAACCGCAAGGCTACCATGTAGCCATGCTCTGGTTTTACCATATTTCTGTGCTACACTAGCAGCATCGTTACCTGTTATTGGTAAACGAATATGTATATCTGTAATACGCAAGCTAGTGCAAATTAATTTTACAGACATTCCGCCTGCTCGCACAAGTGCCAATACTTGCCCTAAGGTTGTTTTTGCAGCTTTACTTGCCTGCTCTTTAGTTTTTGGCTTTTTTTCCGTTTTTTCTTTTTTATTTTTTGAAGTTTTTTTAGGGTACCACCACTGCTGTTCAGCATCGGGGTAAAGAACAAATTTTATACCTAACAACTGCAAAACAGCTGAAAATTCGCTATTTTCATAACGAAGTTTTACACTAACTGGCACAAACAACAAAAGTAACAATAGTACTAACAAAAACGCTAGCACGTAAAGCACCCCTAAGCCCACTCCCCCAAGCACTGATAACACCGCCGTCATAATGTATCGTCCTCTTGTATAAATGTTTGAGCTTCATCAATCATTTGTTCTTCTTGTGTTTCATGCATTTCATCTTGTGATACTGTTTGGTTTTCTTCAATCACTGGTATTTGTGCAATTTTCACCTCATGTGGTGTTTCTACATGAGCCTCAAGTTGTCCATCTTGCCCTTCTTCAAAAACAACACCATGCTCTGCTAGCTCTTCCTCTGCATGAATCGGTGGTAAATCTGCTACACTTTCTAGTCCAAATGTTCGTAAAAACACATCTGTTGTTTTAAAACTTATTGGCCTGCCTGGTAAATCTAAACGACCAGCCTCATCTATCAACCCTTTTTCTTGCAAATTTGAAACCGATGATGATGAATCAACACCACGCACTTGCTCAATAAATGAGCGTGAAACCGGTTGATTATATGCTATTATAGTTAATGTTTCAAGCGCTGCTGCTGAAAGCGGAGTGTTTCGGCGGTTATCCAAAATTTTTCTGACATAATCACCATAATCACCTTTTGTCGAAATTTGCCAGCGGTTTTCAAGTTGTAAAAGGCAAAGGCCACTTTCCTTTCGCTCGTAGGTATCTCGTATAGAAAATAATAAACGCTCTACCATTTCTTGCTCAATTTCAAGCACTAATGCTAGTTTATCAGCCGAGATAGGTTCGCCACATGCAAAAAGCATAGCTTCAACTGCAGCTTTATATTGTTTTAAGTCCAATCAGAACCCTGCCTTTCTGCTTGTTTATTTTTATGGCGGCTAAGCGTAATTTTTTCATTATCCTCAACTCGTATGCGCCCATGCCTTACAAGATCCAGCACTGCTAAAAAAGTAGCAACCGTTGTGCTTTTATTATCGCTTTGTAAAAAAAGCGCACGCAAAAGGTTTACACGCCCTGCCATTAAGTTTCGCAAAACAAACACTACTCTACTAGTTACTGAAACATATTCAGCCGTTACTAATGCGTCAAATTTTTCTGCCTTTGGTGCTCTATACTGCCTTTTGCGTCCACAAAGTGCTTGCCATGCTTCAACTAACAAGCTTACATCATGGTGCAACTGATACTCTGTTTCAAACTCCACTTCCATAGGTTTTCGCACCGCAATATAAGTGTTTTCACCCATTGCTTTTAGCTTGTTTGCCATAGTTTTACATAGTTCATATTCTATAAGCTGCCCAGTAAGCTCCTCTCGCATACGTTCGCCTTCATCGCTACGTGGCAATAGCAAATAACTTTTCATTTGCACAAGGCGAGCTGCCATTTCTATAAAACTACTAGCTATATCAAGGCGCTGTTCGTTAAATTGTTCGAGTGTTTTTGTATATTGCTCAATTAGCGCAAAAATTGGTATATCGTGTAAATCCATTTTATTTTTAGCTATAAGAGCAAGTAGCAAATCCAGCGGGCCTTCAAAGTCCTCCAGTTTAAAACTAAGTTCTTCCATAAAGAGATTGTCCCCTATATCAATGAGTAAAAAAACTTATCCACATATAACGTTAAAGAATCTAACACACCAAACACATAGTTATACCCTAAGTTTAAATAAGGCGATAATATACCAGACATTAACACTATGAACATGATAAAAAATATTTGCCTTTCATAGCGCATTATCTTAAAATAATATTGCCTAGGTATAAGTAAAAATGCTACTCTTGAACCGTCAAAAGGTGGAACAGGCATACAATTAAAAACAGCTAAAACAACGTTTAAAATCACCATTGTATACCAAAATTCAAGCAGATAAAAGGTTTGTGTTGTATCTGGTAAGAGATAAAAAAACACTTTATACAGCACCATTGAAAAATAAGCCAAAATTAAATTTGAAATAGGGCCCGCTGCCGCTGTTATCGCCATGCCAACACGTGGGTTTTTAAAACGTCGCACATCTGTTTGCACAGGTTTTGCCCAACCAATGCCAACTAAAATCATACACACTGCACCCATTAAATCAAAATGCACACGTGGGTCAAGAGATAATCTACCTTGATGCTTGGCTGTTGGGTCGCCAAGTTTATAGCTAACAAAAGCATGTGCTGCCTCGTGAAAAGGTATGGCAATCAACATTACTAATGCGCGCATAAGGTATGGTAATGTTTGGCTTATTAAATACTGCATATAATTATAACTCCTTTTTCTCCATCTTATAGTATAACATATTTTAAAAAGTTATCAACCTTTGCACTCAAAGTTTCGTTGTTTTTCAATAATAAAACTGCACCATTTGCTTTTTCACATAACAAATGGTGCAGTTTTATATTATTTTTTAATTTTTAATTAATTTCCTTATATAGGTTTATTTGCATTTCTTTAGAGCAAAGTTCTGCAAGCGTTGGAAATATAGTAGTAAAATGCTCGCTATTTTTATGTATTTCAATAGCTTCCTCATCTTTCCAGCCTTCGATAAAAGTTAAGATATTGCCATTGTTTACGTCCTCATGCAAAACATAAAATTCACACCCAGCCTCAGCATTGCTCGCAGCAATAAGTGGTTTTGCACGTTCGATGAATTTTTGTTTTTCTCCATCTTTAACTGTGTTTAATGCAACAATTTTAATCATGATTTTTACCCTTTCTTTTTTTAGTTTATTGTGATATTTAGTATTATAGCACACTTCACAATGCTTATTCAACATTTTTGATTAGCACTGCGCAATAAGCTTTAAATAAAACTCCACTACTTTTTCCAATTTTGTTATGGGCACTCGTTCGTCATGACCGTGTATTTCGCCACGTTCTTCTTTTGTGAGTGCCATTGCTGAAAACCTATAAACGCAGTCGCTAATTTTACCATAATGGCGAGAATCACTGCAAGCTACCATCAAATAAGGCGATACAATAGCCTCTGGCCATGTGCTTGCAACGCTATTTTTAACTATATCCCATGCCTCGCCCTCTGTTTTAGAACAAACTGAAGGATTGTTACCGCTTATAACAGTAAATTCTATATCGCTGTTATTCGCCAGTTTTTCAAGTCGAGTTTTTACACTATCAACTGTATCTGTACCAATTAATCGCAAATTGGCTGCAACGCTAGCAACTGGTGGCAAAACATTATAAGCACTACTACCTTGCATACAAGTAAACGCACAAGTTGTGCGCATTAAAGCATTAAGCTCGCCACCACGCATAGTGCAAATTAAATCAAGCACAGGGCGAAAAAACCATAAATTTGCAAACAAAATTTTATACCCAAAGCTAGAATACCGCCCCAAAGTATCAAACATTTCTGCTGCTGGCTTTGTTAGTTGTGTGGTAAAAGGATTGTTCTCTATTTTTTGCACTGCTTGTGCCAAAACTCCAACAGGTGTATGGCGAGGAGGCGAGGATGCGTGACCACCCTTAGATTTAACTTTTAGCTCTATGTTAAGCATGCCTTTTTCGCCCAAACCTATAAGTGCAGCTGGTTGACTAACCCCTGGAAAAACATTTTCAACTACTGCACCACCCTCATCAACCACCAATGCTGGTTTAATGCCTTGTTGCTCAAAATATTCCACTATGCTCGGCTGGCCGTTACCTGCAACTTCTTCATCCCCTGAAAAGGCTAAGTATATATCATTTTTGGGTATAAAACCACTTTCAATATACTGTTCCACTGCCTCCATAACACCGCAAAGTGTGCCTTTGGTGTCAAGAGTACCACGTCCCCAAATAACTCCATCTTCTAAAATAGCATCAAATGCAGGCTTTGACCATAAACCTTGCTCCACAGGCACAACGTCGTAATGGGACATTAACACCGTAGGCTTAGCCGATTTTTCACCTTTCCAGTGATACAAAATTCCGCTGTTGTCAAAACGTTGCAACGAACATTTTGCAGTTATATTTGGATAGCGCCTTGCCAGCAATTGTCTAAACTTCTCAAATTCTTCAGCATTTGCGTTTACGTCATGTGCTGAGGAAATAGTTTTACAACGTATCATTTGACGCAAACTTTCAGTTGCGTGGTCTATATCAACTTTTGGTGAGGAAATATTTTTTACTTGTGTATTTTTCGGCTTAAAAGTTGCTGCTCTAGCTATGACAACTAAAGCTAAAAACGCCAAAATTGCCAAAATTGCGTATGCTATATATATCATAATTTTGCTCCCTTAAACTAGATTTTTTTTATATAAAACACGTGCCACTGCTATTGCAATTATTGCCCCCACCGGCACAAGCACACCAACTGAGGAAGCAAGGCTTGGCACTGCAACAAATAAAATTATCATAAATAACATAGGTGCTAAAGCGATTTTCCAGTTTTTTGAAACAAAAACAACTGCAAGCCCGCCGAAAAGCGATGGTAAAATTTGGTCGAAAGCGGGTGCTAGCATCTCTGATTGCAAAAGTGGTTCTAGCCTAGATAATCCTATAACACCAATTGCAAGCACTAAAGTTGTTGCTATTGATGAAGCGCCTATCGCAAGTGTGGATATAACCTCGCCCTCATCGCTACCTGGTTTTACCTTTGCTGCATCCATTGCATTTAAGGCACATGGTAATTTTAAGTTTGTTAAGTTACCTGTAACAAAACCAAGGTACGAACCAGCTGAGCCGAGCATAGGCACATATGTTAGCACTTCAATAGCAGCTACTGTCCAAAATATAGGAGCAACACCTACTAAGCCTGAAAGCACTGCTGCAATTGGTGGCCATGCATTATAGTAAACGCATATCCAAATTGGGACAAAAATTATTAGCGCCAATGCAAGGCTCATCCATATACGTCCCTCAAAGTGCACGCTATCGTTATAACTTCTTTTTGTGTTTTTCATTTTGTGCACCTCCTTAAACTAAACTTTCAACAAAACGGGTAATTGGTATTGCTAAAATCATTGAGCCTACCATGCTAATTGGCAAGGCAAAATCTGTTAGCCATTTTACTTTCATTTTTTTTACAAAAAGTCCGCATACAATCATTAATAGCGCTGAAACTATCATAACAAAAACTGGTACCCAACCAATTAAACCATCACTAACTGTTGCAAAAATCATACCTAAAAATGCCGATACCATTCCAAGGAAAAGCGCATCCATAAAAATGCCACCCCATTTGCTATCCTTAGCTTTTAACTTAACAAGCCCTGTTTGAATTTTTTTGCCAAATAGTGGCACTAATATCAAACTAGGTATAATGCCTAGTGTCATAACCCATGCAATTGTTGCAAAAACTTCTGCATCAGTTATAGTTTCGCTAATAGATACGCCAAGTGCTGTCGCAGCTGTTGTAGCCGCTGCAAATTCGTATGTAATAGCACCAATAACGCTAAGGCGTAGCCAAGGCAAAGCAAATCCTAAAAATTTTGAAAGTGAAATTATACCTATCAAAATTGAAATCGCTGGTGCAAGGCTAAACACCGCACTTGATGCCATTGCACGTTTCATGGTTGAAACATCTATACCTAGCTCTTTACCACGCTTGTATGCCTTTACCATAAAAAATATAGATTGTGCTATAACAAATAATATTACTATCGCAACTAAAATAAATAGCCCCGTGCTATTGGGAGAAAACTCTTTTTCGCTCATATTCGCTCCTTTTCAGTGAAAATTTCTTTAATTTGCATTAAAACCAAACAACAGTTTTCACAACAAATACAATTGTATCATAGCCGTGTACGTTTTACAACAATCATTTATAATATTTGTTTATTTATTACAAATATTTACTGTTAAACTTTTCAATTTTCCTTAAAGTAGCAAAGAGCAATTGTAATATCATTACATATGTTTAGCTAATACATCCTCATAAAAATTTTAGCCACCGCAAATTTGCGGTGGCTAAAATTTTAGATATTATACAAATGCAATCTGCTTAAACATTTTTTTGAACTAAAATATTATTAATTTAGTTTTGCAAAAAAATTATTGAGTTACTGCAATTTCAAATTTTCGATTAATCAGGTAAAACCTCATACATTTTCCCTACTACTCTGCAAGGATTTTTGTTATCATCATAAATAACTTTGCTATTAAAGTTAAACCTTACACTTTCACCAGTTTTTACCTTAATGATAAATTCGCCTGAATGTTTAGCTAGCAATTGCTCTTTATTTTTATTAAATAAATTTTTGCAAGTTTTCAACAAATTATTACCGTTTTCACATTCGCACTCTTTATCTACAAACTCTGGTATATCAAATTTTTCAGCAAAGTTTTTTGAAAAACTCATTGTTTCAGTTTTTATGTCATAATCAAAAAAAGCATTATTTTCTAGCGAAGTTATTTCAGTTATAAATCTATCATCTCGTTTAAAGTCTTCGACTGTTTTTGCATAAGATGTGATATCTACAAACGAACAATAAATCCTATTTTGATTATTTTCATTTTTAGAAATTTTCCCGCTAAATTGTGCAAGTTTATAACCATTGTTTTTTGTCATAACTCTACAAACTATGCTTATTTGTCCATCTGGAGAAGTTTTCATTTTTTCTTCTATATACTTTGCAGCTCTCACTTTATCTGCAGGGTGCAAGAGGTCTTTGCCACTATTTCCAAAAATATCCCTTAACTCCCTGCGTGTAAATCCTAAAATTTCAAAGTAGCCATCATTTGCCTCAACAAGTGTAAACGCACTATCTAACTTTGCAACCACTATTCCGCAAGGAACAAAAGAGTTTGCATATTTCGCATCATTTATATTTTGAATTAACGGGATATATGTCTTTTTATTTTGAGTGGCTTTAAGCATTATATCTTTATATTTTTCCTCAAAGTCATCAACAGGCATAGGTTTATCGTAAAAATAACCTTGCACAGCATCGCAGTTCATTTCCTTCAACATACTTATTTGCTCAGCTGTTTCAATGCCCTCTGCTACAACATACATACCCAGGCTGTGCGAAAGTTTAACTATACCATTAATTAGCATATCATCACGCCTAATTGATTTGCCACCTGTAAAAAAGCGTCTATCCATTTTAAGCGTACTAACACTAAGGTTTTTAAGCATAGCTAAAGAGGAATATCCAGCGCCAAAATCATCTATTGATGTTTTAAAGCCATGCTTGTAAAGCTGTGTATAAAGCGTTTCCATTGCCTCTTCTTGCTCTGCTGAAGCTGATTCAGTAAGTTCAATCTCAATAAATTCATGCGGTACGTTATATTTATCGACTATTTCAATAATATTATCAACTATTTTAGGATTTCCCAAATTAACACGTGATAAATTAACCGAAACAGTTAACCCTCCCAAACCAGTATCTATCCATTTTTTAATAATAATACAGGTTTTTTCCAACATGTATTTATCTAGCTCAATAATAAAATTATTTTTTTCAAACAAAGGTATAAAGTCATTAGGATATATCATATTGCCATCTGTTTCTACCCATCGCACTAAAGACTCTGCACCTATTAATATATCGTCACTAATACCAAATTTTGGTTGTAAATACACGTGAAATTCTTCGTTTTTAATTGCCGAACGCATTTTATTTGTTATTTCAATATCTTTTAAGAGGTTAAGTTTAAATGTTTCGTCATAGTCGCATAAAACTTGCCC
Source organism: uncultured Faecalibacterium sp. (assembly GCA_964370685.1). Lineage (GTDB taxonomy): Bacteria > Bacillota > Clostridia > Oscillospirales > Ruminococcaceae > Faecalibacterium. Next base: position 221,696 of record CAYJKG010000001.1, read on the forward strand.
TGGTGTGTCTTTTGCTTTTTTATGTGCATGCAAAACCTTATTAATTATTCCATCTAAATCATTTTCGCCTATTTCTATATTGTACCTTCCGCACTTATAAGTGGCATCATATTCAATAAATTCTGGCATTATTTCATCGTAAGTTTTTTTAAACTCTTTATCCAAAAAATGCAAATCTTTTAGTAACTCACTTTTAGCAAATATAAGAAATTTATCCGAGCCAACTCTTGCCATTATTAAGTTTGGTTCGTTTAATCTTTCAGCACAAATCGCCATTACTTTTAAAAACTCATCGCCTTTTTCATAGCCAAATAATTCGTTAATTGCCTTAAAATTTTCAATATCAAAAGTCAAAACTGAATATCTAGTGTTTTTATCGTGGTTTAATATTTTACCCATTTCCAACTTAAGTTTTTCTATATTAGGTAGTCCCGTTAAAATATCATAATACGCCGTTTTTGCAAGTATGCGTATAGTTCGCATATGCATAAAAGATGTAAGGCATATTAGTGCAATTAAAAACCAATAAATTGTTATACATATTGTGTTTAATCTGCTAACTGCGGTTGCTATTTCGCTGTTAATAACAGTAGCATCTATATTTATTACAAGTGCCCATTTTGTCATTTCAATTGGCATATAAACCATAACTTTATCTATGCCACTGCAAGTATAATAAAAACTACCACTTTGATTAGCTTTAATATCATTTTCAGCTTTAATTAAGTTATCCTCACCTATTGCAAGTACATCTTCTTGTGGTATTGTTTTTTGCTGTGTGTATGCTTCATTTGTGGAAAACACCAAATCTAACTCTTGGTCTACAATAAAAAAATCGCCTTTTCCATCTATATCTTCAGAATAGCTTTGTAAAAAATTATCAAACGTAACTTCGCACAATAAAACTCCTGTAACTTCACCATCTTTTTTAACAGGCACAGAAATATCTAAAGCAATTTCACTAAGTTCTTGTGAAATATGTGGTTTTGCTATAAAATAATCGTTTATTGATGCTTGCAAAAATAATAAGTCATTAGTAAAATCTTGTTCATCACCATTTATTGAAACCCCTTGCCCATTAATATCAATATAATATAAATCATTAAATGCACTAATTTGCGTTTGACTATTAATTATATTATTTATATCAGCCTCATCGCTACTAGCTATATAATTAGCAAGTATGTTTAAATCTTCAATCGCTTTGTTTATTTCAATTTCTAGTGCAATTTCATGTTGTTTACCAATTTCCTCCATTTGGTTCAATGTTGTATTAATAACAGCATCATTTGCAGCAAATCTAAAGCTATTTGCAAGTACAGCTATAATTAAAGTTACAATTATTACTTTTATCGTTGAAGATATTTTTGACTTAGATTTTAAAAAAGACATGTTATCTCCTATGTTTCATAACCGATTAATAAAATTTTTTTATTTCTTGCATTAGTATATTCACTCAACAATTCTATATGCAAAAATACATTTTATATTAGTTTATCAAAACTTGTCGAAAAGTCAACACTTTAAGTCAGCAACTAATCAACAACTCCAACTAAGTTGAGTATATGCTTATCAGCATATTTATACAGTCTTGACATGCTTGTTGCTTATATAATTTTCACACCTTTTTGTTCGGTTGGTAGTTCTTAACTTTAATATATAGGGGCGATTGTTTTTTGCCATAACTAATATTAAAACAGATTGTGATAAAACATAAGGGTATCACAATCTGCTTTTTGAAATTCAAACACTTTGCCTCTAGCTCAAAACCTCATCAAGGCATAATTGTTTCGAAATATATTTTTTATATAAAAATTTGTAAAACTCTATAAAATTTTATCCCTCGCAAATTTCATCACAAAATTCCAATATATCGTTCATAACATCTAAATTAAAATCCAATATCATTGAATGTCGCTCTTGCTCAAGCTCTAAAAACTCAGCACTATTTTCTTCATATTCGAGCTGATGATGCATTATATCGTGTATTTTATCATAAGCCTCAGCCTTAACTGTTAGCTTGTGCCCTGCATCTTGATACTCAATAAAGGTAAAGCGTTGATCTTGCGCAAAATGCTCTTGATATATTTTAAAATTGCTATCAAAAGACACAACTTCATCATCTACGCTATGTATCATAAGCACTGGTGCGTTAGTGTTCGATAAACCATCAACACCGTTTAAATTAGCGTTTTCGCCAAATAGATATTGCTCATAAATAACTAGGCATGGGTGCAATAACATTACAGTATTTCCCACATATTTTTTTGCAATATCCTCTATAACATTAACATTCTTCCAAAAGCCAGCTAGTGAAACTATTCCATCGACCTCATAAGGGACATCTAACTCATTTACTGCCGAAACGGAAAATCCACCCCATGAGTGGCCTACCAAAATATGCGGAATATCACTGTAATAACCATTTTCATGTAAAAAGTCAAGCGCATATTTTAAATCAATTGGAGCTTGAGTAAGGCCTTTTAAACTTTCGCCCTCGCTATGGTCAACACCAGTGTTATCATAAGAGAACACCACATAATTTTGTTTTGTTAACCACTCAATTTCCGCCAGATAATTTTCATGGTTTAAAAACATGCCATGCACCCAAATAACTAAGCCTTTAGGATTTGTGTTTTCAGCTTGGGCATAAAATGCACCATGCAGTGTCTGCCCCTCATCAGAAACAAAGCTTACATCTTCCCTTACAAAATCTTCATTAATACTAGTTAAATATGTAAAGTAATTATTTTCGTGATTTATTCTTTTATCAAAATAATAATTGTAAATACTAATTGTGATTATTGACGGTATAATTAAAAAAACCAAAACAAGTGCACTTACTAGTATAATAATCTTCTTTTTTTTGCTTTTCAAGTAATCCCCCATTATACACGCTTAACTTTAAAGTTTGAAACCATTGCTATACCAAGTAAAATAACAAACACATAACTACAAATGCTATATACTACATTACCGCTCCATACTTTTACTTGCCAGTTAGAAATTAAAATAAACAGGCTCATTAAAAGCCCCGCTGAGGTTGTAGGTAAACCAACAAAATGCTCTGTAAAATTGCCGACATTATACCTAGCTAAACGAAAAACACCACAAGAAATATAAAAAGCCGCAATTATAATTTCAATGACTGTTACATATTTAGCCTGCCCCATTGAGTGCATTGACAAAAATATACACATTGGAGTGATAACAAAAGTTATTAAATCCGCAAAACTATCAAGTTCCTTACCTAGGGAGGAGCTTACCTTCAGCCTACGTGCTAACCTACCATCAATGCTATCAAAAATAACACCAATGGCTATTAATAAACACGAGATATAATATGCTGTTGCCGTTTGGTAAAAAACTGCAACTAATAAAGCTACAATACCACACACTGCATTTGCGAGCGTACACATATTTGGTATGCTTTTTATTACGTCATTCCTCGACAATTTTTTCACCTTTCCTTATTAGTTCAAAAATGGTTGTAAAAACAAAACTACCAATAATTACAAACCAAAAAGTTATAAACCTAAAAATTACTGTAACTGCAACACTAGAATTTTTTTTAACCGAAAATACCGCTAGTAGTGCAAGCATTGTACCCTCAAACGTGCCAAGCCCACCTGGTGTAATTGGTAGCATGCCCATCATGTATGATGTCATTGTTGTTGCTGTTGTAAGTTCAAAATTTAAACGGATATCAAACGAACGCACTAAAATGTACATCTTAACGGGGAACAACACCCAAACAGCAAATGAGATTAAAAACTGGATAAGCCATTCCTTTTTGCCTAGTTTTGAAACAGAGCTTGCGTAAGAAGAAATATATTTATTAGTTTTTTTTACTATCTTATTTTTAGAGTTTGCAAGCCATGCAGATAATTTGTCTGAAAAAAACAGCGAGCCTATCATTGCAAACACTATGCTTAAAAAAACAGCTGAAATAACAATTTGCAATGGTAGCGATAAAAATGTTTTCATGTGTGAGCTTATATCCATTAAACAAACAACACAAACCAACATTAAAACACTCATGCTTATGCTTTTTTGTATTAAAATGATATTAATAGCTTTATCTGTATCACATTTAAACTCTTTTTTTAAATAATATAGCCTAGTAGCCTCGCCTCCAATTTTTGCACCTGGGGTTATTGCCTCTATAACTGTACCTTTTGTAAATATATACATTATTTTTTTAATGCTACTTTGCCCCAAAGCTTTTTTGGTAATTCGGTGCCATTGTAAAATTAGCAAATATTGTGTAATCACTTGCAAAAGTAAGATAAAAATAAAAACATGTAAATCAACTTTTTTTATCTCTCGATATATTTCTTTAAAGTTTGTATTTAATATTAAATACATAAATAAAGCGATGACTAATATATGACCAACAATTTTAAAACACTTTTTTTTAGTCATAAATTATCTCACATAAAGCATTGTTTTATCAATATTACTAAAAAACGGTTGTTTTACGGATTTCATCTGCGCACAAATTTCTTTAAATGGTTGATAGCCACGCTCTAAATGCTCTTTAGGCGTACGTACCAAAATTTTAGACTCTTTACGCATTGTTGAGTGTATACGCTTAAAAACTGTTTCCTTAGGTGAAATTTGCATTGCAATATGTATAACATCAAAAGCTTCGCCTGAAACATCAACACCATCTGTATATTTAACTATAACCTTATTTTTAAGGCCTAAGCTTTCTATTAGTTCTGTTGATTTTTCTATTGCACCTTTATCGTTATCTATAACTGTTACTGTTGCACCAGTTAGTTTATGAAATAAAATTGCAGTGCATGGAAAGTATCCACCGCCAACACATAAAATTTTATCTGAATATCTAGCATCTGATAAACACACTTCTTTTTCAACAATTGGTTTATAGTATGCTAAAATCACATTTTGCAAAAATTTTGTTTTGCGCATTACATTTTCCAAATTTTTTGTAGGATTAACAAATTGAAAATTCATACAATTACTTCCTTATTCTTTTCTTTTATTTTTTATTTTTTAGTACAACTAATTTTTTATATTAAATAAATAAACCGCCAATTAAGTTGATAACTGAGCCAAGTAAAATTGCAGATACAAATGTTGAAACACCTATAAACACTGAAACTTTAGCATTAAATTCTCTTGAAATAACACCTAAAACAGATATGCAAGGCACATATAAAAGTGCAACTACACAGCCAACAAATAATTGTAATGAGTTAAGATTCATATCTAAAAGTGGTGCAACGGCCATTTCGCGCCTAATAACACCTAAAAGTAAAAATAGTGAAGCCTCTTTTGGTAAGCCCAACATGCCAGAAACAACTGGTTCGATAAAAGTAGCAAAGCTGTTTAAAATACCAGCTTCAACAAAAACCGCCGCAATAACAACAGCAACTAACATTGGTCCTTCTGCCTCTAGTAAAAAGCCTTTTAGTCTAATCATAAGTTTTTTGCCGTAGGCTTTTTTCTCAGGTAGTAATAGGTTTGGTACCTCTATAATAATAGGATCAACTTTACCTTTTAGCATTTTGCCTGTTACAAAGCCAACTACAAATATAACTGCAAAGGATACCAAAAATATTAATAACAATAATAAAAAGGATTGTTCGCCAAGTAAGCCTATTAAAGCACCTGATTGCGAAATGCAAGGCACTGCAAAACACACCATTGATGTTATCATTATACGTTCTTTGTTAGTTGTTGCTGTACGTGTACCTATAATTGCAGGTACAGCACAACCATAACCCATGATAAGGCTAATTAAACTGCCGCCTTGCACGCCCATTTTGCGCATTATATTATCAAATAAAACCGCAACCCTTGGTAAAAATCCGCAATCCTCTAAGAAAGTGAAAACCACGTAAAAAAGTGTAACATATGGTAAAATCAAACCAAATGGCCATTCAAAACCAATTACAAATATTCCGTATTCACCTACTAAAATATTGTTAATTATTGTAGGTAATCCAAAACCACTAATTAAATCAACAAAAAAACCTATAATAACATTTACAAGTGGTGTAAATACAACTGCCCTTAGCGCTTTACCACCAAAAACAACTATAGCTAGTGCTGAAACCATAATAACAACCGCTATTGGTGCGCCTGGCCAAGGCTTAACCATGTTTTCGCCGAGTTTATCTATAAACGTTAGATTTTCTTTTGTGTTAGTAACACATTTTTTGATAATTTCTTCAGATTTTTGCCAAATTTCTTTTTGTGTTTTTGCTTCGCTTTGTTGTGCACATTTACACTTTGCACAATTAGCGCAAGAACCACTTTTTTTGTTTTGGATAACTTCTAAAACTGTCTTTTTAAGCTCTTCTAAACCAGTTTGTTTAACCGCTATTGTTTCAACAACAGGTGCGCCTAGTTCTGCGCTTAAAAGTTGTGTAGATATTTTAATGCCTTTTCTTTGTGCTATATCCATTAAGTTTAGTGAAAAAACCACTGGGATATCATATTGCATAAGCTCAAAAGCTAGGTTTAAGTTACGTGTAAGGTTAGTGGCATCTAAAACACAAATTGCCGCTTTTGCGCCAGATTTAACAAAATTAACCGCAACTAACTCCGCTGGAGAAGTAGCGCTTAGTGAGTATGTACCTGGTACATCTATAAGAGTATAATCGTTTCCCTCTATATTTATTTTTGCACTTGTATAATCAACTGTTGTACCAGCATAATTTGAGCTAATTACGTGTATATTAGTTAGTGCTGAAAAAATAACAGATTTACCAACGTTGGGGTTGCCAATTAACAGTATTTTATTATCTAATTTTTCTATTTTTTCGTCTTTTATTTCTAGTTCTTTTCCACTCATTATTTTATTCCTCAACACTTGTTACTTCAATTAAACTTGCGTAGTCTTTACCTATAGCTACTTCTCTTGAACCAATCACAACTAGCACTGGCCCACCTTGTTTAAATGTGCTCTTTTTAAAAATCTTTGCGCCTTCAAAAACACCTAATGATTCCAATAATGGTATACTAGGTACTTTTTTACTAAACAATTTTTATTGTTTTCGCTTGTGTATAGACAACCCATTGTTAACTCCTTTTTGCCAGAAAAAAAATTTTATTGTGTTTGAGATTTTAATTTTACTAAACTCAGCTAAATTGCGATTTTTTCACATATATTTTTAATAAAAAAGCGAAAATTAGCAACAGCTAACCTTTTAAAATAAAAAAAGCTTAGCAAAACATACAGCAACCACTGTTAGTGCAAGCTAACTCTAACATAATATACAACATCGTTAACAAAATGTCAATAGTTTTTTTAAAAAAGTTTAATCAATAATGCATATTTAAATTCAGCTTTATCTAGTTTAAATTTACAATTTGTAACCGTATTATATTAAACCTACATATGAAAAAACAACCAAACAAATTAATTTTTCGTTCAAAATTAATTTGTTTGGTTGTTTCATTTTATTTTAGATTATTTCATCACATAGCAAAGCGATGTTTTCTTTATCGGTTTCATTTAAACTTGATTTAAAGCTTACGTTATTTTTAGTAACAGAAATGTTTTTTGATTTTTCAAACAAGGTGTTAACTGTTTTAATTACAGCTGGTGCCCATGAGCTATTTTCTATAATCGCTACTGTTCTATTTTGATAGTTTCGCTCAATTAATCCATTAATAAAAGTATGCATGAAAGGAGATAATCCAGCGTTATAGGTTATGCTAGCAAGTATTAATTTTGAGTTTCTAAAACTTTCAGCAACCGCTTTTGACATATCACACCTTGCTAAATCAAAAACTTGTATGTTTTCAACTCCTTTTTCTTGCAACATTTTTTCTAATAACAAAGCGGCTTTTTCTGTGTTACCATATGCAGAGGCATAAGCAATAACAACTCCTTCTTTTTCCGCTTTATAAGATGACCATGTATCATAAAGGTTAATAAAATCACCCAAATTACTTGTTAGTGCTGGGCCATGCAACGCAAATATTTTTTGTATATCAAGTTGAGCTGCTTTTTTTAACAAAGTTTGCACTGGTGCACCATATTTACCAACTATTCCTATAAAATATCTTGCAGCTTCATCAGCCCATTCGTTTACATCTACTGCTTTTTCGTCCTCATACACACCAAAAGTACCAAATGCATCTGCGGAAAACAATACTTTTGAATAACTATCATAGGTAAGCATTACCTCTGGCCAATGCACCATAGGAGCAAATACAAATTTAAATTCATGCTTGCCTGTAGTTAAAGTTTCACCATCTTTAACTACTTTGCTGTTTAATACACAATTTTCACTAAAAAATTGGCACAACATTGCAAAGGTTTTTGCGTTTGCTACCACTTTTGTGTTAGGATATTTTTGCGTAAATTTATGCACACTACCTGAGTGGTCAGGCTCCATGTGTTGTATTATTAAATAATCTGGCGTTTTATCACCAATCGCTTTGTTTATATTTGCAAACCATTCATCTGCAAATCTTTCATCAACTGTATCAATTACAGTAAGTTGTTCATCTATAACAACATAAGAATTATACGATATACCATTTGGCACTTTATATTGACCCTCAAATAAATCTGTTTGAAAATCATTTACACCTATGTTTATTATATCATCAGTTAATTTTTTCATTACTCCTCCTCTTAAATCAATATCAATTACTATTATTATAATTGATTTGTTTTAGTTTGTCAAGAAATAAACAATGTTTATCTTATTATATCTGAATTTAGATATAAAATACTATTGACAGTATGTATAAACATTTAAATTGTTTTTTTATTTTATTTTAAATAGTGGAAATAGTGGAAAAAACTTCTTTTTTGTGGTATCATTATCATACTTATAATTATGTAAACTTTTAAATAGCGTTTTTAATACTAATTTACTATAAACTTTATTTATTCTAAAACACGAGGTATTTTATGTCCACTAGCACACAAAAACTTACTTTGGCTTTGCTTTTTGGCGGTAGCTCTAGCGAGCACGAAATTAGCTGTATTTCTGCAAGTAGTTTTGCAAAACACATTGATAAATCCCGCTATGAAATATTACAAATTGGCATAACAAAAAGTGGAAACTGGCTGCTTACAAAAGCAAGTTCTGAGCAAATCGCAAATGGCTTGTGGGAAACATTATCTAGCAACAAACCATGCATCATTAGCCCCTCACACGCTGATCGTGGTGCTATAATTTTTGAAGAGAACAATATAAAAAAAATTAAAATAGATGTAGCCATACCAGTTTTGCATGGACGCTTTGGCGAAGATGGCACTTTACAAGGCCTTTTTGAACTTGCAAATATCCCTTATGTAGGTTGTGGAGTTTTAGCAAGTGCTACTTGCATGGATAAAGCTGTTACTAATGCACTCTTTGAAGCAAACAGTGTACCACACTGCAAATGGTTAAGCGCAAGCGATTTTGAGCTTGCAAATAACAAAGACGAAGTTTTTGCAAAACTTGAAAATTATATAGGATACCCTATATTTGTTAAACCAGCCAACGCAGGCTCTAGTGTTGGTGTTAGTAAAGCAACAGATAAACCTACACTCGAAAAAGCAATAAAAATTGCCCTAGCTGAGGATAATAAAATTGTTTTTGAAGAGGCTATCAACGGGCAAGAGGTAGAATGTGCTGTGCTTGGTGCAAACCCACCATTTGTTAGTGTTGCTGGCGAAATTATTGCTGGTGATAGTTTTTACACCTATGATGACAAATACAAAAATGGTGTTAGCCAAACACTTATACCAGCAAAACTATCAGAGCAAAAGCAAGCAGAGGTTATGAAACTTGCCGCCAAAGCTTATACCGCCCTTTGCTGCGAAGGGCTTTCACGCTGTGACTTTTTTGTTGAAAACGAAACAGGACGTGTGCTTATAAACGAAATTAACACGCTACCAGGTTTTACTGCCATCAGTATGTATCCAAAACTAATGGAACAATCTGGCTATAACATGCAAAAATTAATTGAAAAATTAATAAGCCTCGCATTAGAAAAAGGGGGTGTATGTTAATGGATGCACGCCCAATAGGCGTTTTTGATAGTGGCCTTGGCGGTTTGACAAATGTTAGAGAACTTCGCAAACTTTTGCCAAATGAAGATATTGTTTATTTTGGTGATACTGGACGTGTGCCATATGGTACACGTGGACGTGATATTATTTTGCAATATGCGCGCCAAGACATAACTTTTTTACTCTCGCAAAATGTAAAATATATAATAGCCGCTTGTGGCACTGTTTCAAGCACATTTTCGCAAGAGGAAGCATCCCTTTTACCAGTGCCATACATGGGTGTCGTTGAAAGCTCAGTCGAAAGTGCGCTTTCTGCCACCAAAAATGGCAAAATAGGCGTTATAGGTACATCTGCAACCATACGCTCAAAAAGCTACGAAACTTTGCTAAAGGCAAAAATGCCAAGCTCAACTATAATTACAAAGGCCTGCCCAATGTTTGTACCATTAGTGGAAAACGGCTATTTTAAAGAGGGCGACCCAGTTGCAAAGCTATTAATTGAAGAATATTTAACGCCATTAAAACAAGCTGGTGTTGATACAATTATATTAGGTTGCACCCATTACCCATTGCTTAAAAAAGGTATAGGTGATTTTGTAGGTGATGATGTGCATTTAGTAGACCCTGGCAAAGTTACCGCACATTATGTGCGCAAGGCATTATCAGAGAAAAATTTGTTATCTGATGATAAAAAAGGTATAGCTAAATATTACGTTAGTGATAGCCCAACGCAATTTGCAACCTCTGCTGATTTATTTTTAAGAGATTATAAAGGTGGAGAAGTCGAACAAATTTCAATAGATAAATATTAATAAAGGAAATACAATGAGAAAAATAGAGGAAACACATTTCATACGCATTCGTAGTGAAATAACGCAAGATGACGAAACACCTGAAAAAATAGAGCTTATGACAAATGGCAGTTTTATTTATAAAAATGGAAACTATTATATTTCATATGTAGATACACAAAACACTGGACATGAAGGCTCTTCAACTACAATTAAAGTTGCGGAAGATCAAAGTCAAGTTGCACTTTTACGATACGGCAAACATGCTGGACAATTGCACATACAACGAGGTAAGCGTAGTGTGTGCCATTATGAAACAGAGCTTGGTTCGTTAACCTTAGGCGTTACAGCCGACCAAATTATATCCACATTAACTAGCGATGGCGGTAATGTGAAATTTAGCTATTTATTAGATACTGGCTCTTCACTACCTTTAAGTAAAAATCAACTTGATATAACAGTTAGTGCTTTTTCATCATAAAACATATAAAACCTGTATAAAACAGAAAGGACGTACCCCAATAATGAAAACTACACCAGAAAATCTTAACCCAATAAATGATGTCTTGCAGTCTGCACGTGCTCTATTAATATCAGCTGTAAAAAAAGCAACTGAAAAAGGTGATTTACCAGCGGCTGAGTTACCAAACTTTATAGTTGAAATACCAGCTGATGTTAAAAACGGAGATATTGCCTCAAACCTTGCTATGGCTGGCGCAAGAGCTTATAAAAAATCCCCAAAAATGATAGCAGATGCAATAGTGGCAAACGCTGATATTTCTGAAAGCTATTTTTCCAAAATCGAAGTTGCTGGCCCTGGATTTATAAATTTATTTTTAGCGCCAGAGTTTTTCGCAAATGTTGTTTTAAGTGCATGTACTAACGCAAATTATGGCAAAACCAATGCAGGCAAAGGCGAAAAAGTTAACATAGAATTTGTTTCTGCAAACCCCACTGGCCCCATGCATATGGGCAACGCACGTGGTGGTGCACTTGGTGATTGCCTAGGCGCTGTTATGGAATGGGCAGGTTATGATGTAACGCGTGAATTTTATATAAATGATGCTGGAAACCAAATTGAAAAATTTGGCAAAAGTTTAGCTATACGATTTTTGCAACTACACAAAGGTGAGGAGGCTTTCCCTTTACCTGAAAGTTGCTACCAAGGTGCAGATATTACTGCACTTGCAAAAGAATTTTCAGAAATTTCAAACAGTAAATTTAACTTAGATACCCTTAACGGTTTAAGTGAAGATGATTTATATAATAACACCGATTTTACAGCATTAAAAGAGGCACTCGTTGCTTACGGTTTACCTAAAAATATAGCTGGTTTAAAAACTGGTCTTGAAAAATACCGCATTGATTACGATGTATGGTTCCACGAGAGCGAGCTTTATAATACTGGTGCTGTACAATCCGCACTGGATAAACTACTTGCGAACGGTGCTTGCTATAAAGCTGAGGACGGCGCAATTATGTACCGCAGTGAACAATTTAGCTCTAAATACGGTGTAGCAAACAAAAAGAAAGCCAAAGATGGCGAAGAAGTAGAAGCTAAAGACGAAGTTTTAGTACGTGCAAATGGCATGCCAACATATTTTGCTGCTGATATAGCATACCATTATAACAAACTGGCAGAACGTAAATTTGCTAAGGCAATTGATGTTTGGGGTGCTGACCATCACGGACATGTTGCACGTATACGTGGCGCTATGGATGCCATGGGTGCAAATGGTGAGGATTTAGAAGTAGTGCTTATGCAAATGGTTAACCTTATGCAAGATGGTAAACCAGTGCGTATGAGTAAGCGCACAGGCAAAGCGATAACCTTAGTTGATTTGCTAGATGAAGTGCCAATTGATAGCGCACGGTTTTTATTTAATATGCATGATGCAAATAGTGGTATAGATTTTGACCTTGGACAAGCAGTTAAAGCCGATAGTGACAACCCTGTTTACTATGTTCAATACGCACATGCTCGCATTTGTTCCATTCTTAAAAAAATGGAAAGTGAAGGCGTGTCATTTGCTGGTGCACAAAATATGAACCCATCTTTGTTAACAGAATTACCAGAAATGGATTTAATACGAATGCTTGCTGTTTTCCCAGAAGAAATAGTTACAGCTGCTCAAAAATACGACCCTTCTCGAATTAACCGCTTTGTTATTGATTTAGCTAGCGCATTTCATCGTTTTTACAATTGTTGCCATATTGGTGGTGCAGAAAAAGATTTACAACAAGCACGCCTAGGGCTTTGCATAGCTGTAAAACAAGTTATATTTAATGTATTAACAATGTTTAAAATCAATGTGCCAGAAAGCATGTAAAAACAATTTCCCCTTGTAACATAAACAAAAACGCATGGGATTTGTGACGAAATAAAAATCACCACATACAAATAAAAAACAAGAACTTTGCGCTGAAAAACAGTGCAAAGTTCTTGTTTTTTTGTAAAATTTAGGGGTGCAACGAAATTTTCATTTCGTTGCACCTCCGTTTTTTTAACTTTTTAATAATTATTTTATCGCTGCGCCAAGTGCTACTTTCATCATTTGTGTAAAACCAGTTTGGCGTTGTTCTGATGTTGTTTCCTCACTAGAAACAAAGTTATCTGAAATTGTAACAATACAAGCTGCATTTTTTCCTAGTGTTTTTGCATTTGCAAAAAGTGCAAAACTTTCCATTTCAACTGCTAGGCAATTTTTTTCATCACGTAGCTTTTCCCAGTAAGTTGGGGTTGTAACAGGTACATCTCTGTAAAAAACATCTGATGAGTGTAAAACACCCTCTTGCAAAAGCAAGTTTTCTTCTTTCGCAGATTGACGCAAAGCTGCGTTTAACTCATCGCTTGGGTATAGTGTATCACCCTCAACATTGTTTTGTGTTTTTGCAAAACTTGATTCAGAATAAGCTGCATTTGCAAGTACCAAATCAAAAATTTTAGCGTCTTTAGAATAACCACCAGCTGAGCCAACACGTATTATATTTTCTACACCAAAAAATTTATATAGTTCGTAGGAATAAATACCTATTGATGGCATACCCATGCCACTACCCATAACACTAACAGGCTTGCCTTTATAAGTGCCCGTGTAACCTAGCATACCTCTAACATCTGTTACAAGGCGAGGGTTTTCTAAAAAAGTTTCTGCTATAAATTTTGCCCTTAAAGGGTCACCAGGCATTAAAACTGTTTTTGCAAAATCACCTAGATTTGCGTTTATATGTGGTGTTGCCATAATTTTATCTCCTTTTACCATCCATAACCAAATATATCTTGTGGGTAAATTAACACACCATTTCTTCTAACCTCAAAGTGCAAGTGGTTACCTGTTGAATAACCTGTTGTACCAACACCTGCTATAACTTGGCCTTGTGCTACAACATCGCCAACGCCAACATACAGCGCCACTGCGTGAGCATACAAAGTTTGGTAACCGTTGCCATGGTCTATAATTAGAGAGTTACCAAAACCACTACCTGCGCCGTTCCAACCAGCTTTTATAACAACGCCTGCATCAGATGCTAAAATAGGTGTACCTGAAGGCGCTGGTAAATCAACACCATTATGCCCTGGGAATGCCCAACGAGAAACATAGGTATATCCTGGCACAGGCCACATAAATGTACCATTACCAACTTGCGCTACCATGCCGCTTTCTAGGCGTGTTCCAATAACTTCAATACGATTTATAGGTTCTACCACAACTGGGTTCGAGAGAATTTCCGTACTTATAGCATTGCCATTGGTATCGTAAATAACTTCAGCCGTAACGTGTCGTAACCCATCTGAACCTTCTTGAATAACTTCAACTACGCCGAACGCATATTCATCAGATTCTGTTTTTTCTGTTTGATACGGAATAACTTCATCGTATTCTTCTTGTCTAACAATCAAAACTTCAAGTACTGATTGTTCTGTTGCAACTATAAATTGATCCCCTGGGAAGATTGCCGTTTCAACAGATATGCCAGGGTTCATATTAAAAATTTCAGCTTGAGTTAAATTATTCTTTGTTGCAATCATGCTCCAGCTATCACCTGTTACAACCGTGTACAGAACCTCTGCTTGTTCAAGGCCTGACATTTCCTCGGTAACTTCTTGATAATCTGTAAAACTATCAGTAAAATACAAGCCGTCAACAAACTCTATCTCTTTATTAAAACGCACAGTTAAATTTGGGTCATTTGGGTCTTCATATGGTGCTTTTAATTCTGTAAAATAAGCTTTTAACTCTTCGCCACCAGCAGTGACCGCTCTAAGTTCACCATCAACATAAAGTGCTGTGCCTTCGTCAATTTCTTCTTTAGAAGTTTCGATAATAGCATTGGCCATTTGCGTTTGTGTCATAACTTGTGTTTCGGTAGAAAGCACATATGTAGGCGAAATATTAAATGATGCGGAAGCATCAGCTCCAGTGTAATCAACACGCTCTTGAACATCGCTTTTTGCGCTTTCAAATATTTGTTCGTTTGCCACATTGCCAACTGTTACGCCATTAACTTGAACAGCTAATGTAAATTCTTGGTTTATACTTTGCTGAACAACTGTCCATAAAAAGCCAAATGCAATAAACGGCAACACGTATGAAACCATTGCTGGTAAAACTTTTACATAAAGTTTTAAACCACGCCCAACATAACATACAGATGCCCAAATGCCTTTTGCAAAGCCTTTTTCTTTTCCAACTTCGTTACCATGCTTTGCAACACGGTAAATACCACGAAAAAACACATAAAAAGGTTTAAAAAGTTCATGCCAAATAGTGCTTAAAGCATTTTTAATATGAGTAATTAATATACTCCAACGTTTCCATATAACGTTTTTGAAAAAACGTCCTATGTTTCTTATGAAACGCCAAATTAAATAAATGCGATATTCGCCTTGGAAACCAAGGTCATACAAAATAGCTCCAATAAAACGCATAAATGGTAATGCAAAAAAAACATTCCACACAAAATACATGGTTTTATCCCAAATTGGTAAAATTGTTTTCATGAATTGTGAGGGTTCTTTATTAGCTTTATTTTCTATTTTTTTTGCTTTTTCAGTCTTTTTAATATTTTCTACTTTTTTCTCTATTTTTCTATTTTTTTCTTCTTTTTTAGATTCCTTTGGTGGGATAGGTGTTTTTGTTCCCAAAACAACATTTCTCCTTTTTATTTACTGCGAATAGTCGCTAAAATTAACATCATTTTTATTAAAGCTGATGTTGTATTGTCAAACTAAGCAAATTCACATAGCTTGACAGATACTATTATACTACATAATATTTATTTAGCAAGCGTTTAAAAGCCTTTTTCACGCTAATTTCATATTTAAAATACTCTGCACACACTAATAAAAAATTATTTTATTTTGATATTTTTTTATCAATAAATCAATCAAATAACTTTAAAAACTCCACTGGTATTTCACTTTCAACCTTTATTTTTTGCATTGAAAAATCTTTATCAAAATAAAAATCCCCGTTTTTCATCTCACCTTTTGGAGTTAAAAATTCCATTGTTTGACAATGTAACGCTTGTCTTTTCAAATGCTCTAGTGAACCACCATATAAATCATCTCCTGCAAGCGGGTGCCCAATGTGAGAGAAATGCACCCTTATCTGATGTGTCCTACCTGTTACTGGTGTGCAAAGTGCAAAACTATGCTTGCCATCACTTTTAATAATTTCGTATTCGGTTATACTTTCTTTACCATTTGGGGCTACACATCTGCCTATTATGCTATTTTCGTCACGTGCAATAGGTGCATTAATAACATTTTTACCTAAAGGCAGCTCGCCTTGTGGCACTGCTAGATATTTTTTTTGCACATTTTTTGCAAGTAATGGTGTTGCATATGAATTTTTTGCGAGCAAAACCAAACCGCTTGTGTCTTTATCTAAACGGTTAACTGATCTAAAAACAGGGCTTTCACCTTTTTGTAAGCAGTGATACGCATAAGCATTTGCAAGTGTTCCACTTTTAAAACTAAAGGTAGGATGCATAGCAATACCAAAAGGTTTATTTACCACCATGGCAAAGGTATCCTCCCAAACTACATCTAGCGGTATATCTTTTTCTGGCAATGCGCCCTCTGATTTTTCAGGTGGAATATTAAAAGAAATTTCCCACCCTGCTTTTACACGCCGCGTTACAATAATAGGCTCGCCATTAGCAAAATATCCACCGCCATTAAATTTGACAGAACGTGTAAGGTCGCCTGAAATTTTACAATCACGTAAAAAATCACGCAATAAAATTCCATCAGCACAAGGAGGTACTGTAAAAACAAGTTTCATAAATAATTTCAAACTCCTTTGCTGTAGGGAATAAATAATATATAGTCCGGACATAGTGTTCAGCAATTATATCAAAAAAACATATTTTTTTCAAGTTTAGCACTACGTTTTTACAATACATCTTGCATTATAAGCTCTAAAAAGGTATACTATAAAATGGAAACGAGTGGAACATACGACGGCGGTTCGGTGCAAACCGAAACGAGGAAAGTCCGAGCTTCACAGAGCAAGGGTAACTGCTAACGGCAGCCGAGGGCGACCTTAGGGAAAGTGCAACAGAAATTAAACCGCCACCACAAGGTGGTAAGGATGAAACGGCGAGGTAAGAGCTCACCGGCACCTTGGTGACAAGGTGGCCTTGTAAACCCTACCCGAAGCAACATCAGGGCATAAAGCGTTGCTCGCGCGCCCGACACATGGCTTGAGCGTATTGGCAACAATACGCCTAGATAGATCGTCGTTTAATACAGAACTCGGCTTACGGTCTACCTCGTTTTCCTTTTTTAGAATTAATTTTTATTTATATATAAAAGGCGGTATCATAAAATGCATGATGGTTTTGTAAAAGTGGCAGCTACTTCTCCTAATTTAAAGGTGGCTGATTGCACATATAACGCAGAGCAAATTATTGCAACATTGCAAAAAGCAAACAGCAAAAATATTAAGCTACTCGTTTTGCCTGAACTTTGTATAACAGGCTATACCTGTGGAGATTTATTCAACCAACGCAGTTTACAACAAGGCGCATTAAGTGCTTTACAAGACATATTAACAGCAAGCAAACATCTAGATTTAATTGCAACTGTGGGTTTGCCAATGGTAATTGATAATAAATTATACAACATAGCCGCCGTTTTTAGCAAAGGTGTTTTACTAGGACTTGTTCCTAAAACATATTTGCCAAACTATGCCGAATTTTATGAAATGCGCCATTTTTGTGCTGGTAGCACAGAGATAAAAAACATTTATGTTTTAGGTCAAACCGTACCTTTTGGCACGTCGCTTTTATTTCGTTGCGAAGAAATGCCAGCTTTTACGCTAGGCGTTGAAATTTGTGAAGATGTTTGGAGTGCTTTACCGCCTTCAACTTTCCATGCTATTGCTGGTGCTACTGTTATTGCTAACCTTTCTGCGAGTGACGAAACTGTAGGCAAAGTTGAGTATCGTAACAACCTAATACAAAATCAATCTGCACGTTTACTTTGCGCATATATTTATGCTGATGCCTCGCATGGAGAAAGCACAACTGACATGGTTTTTGCAGGGCATAATATCATCGCTGAAAACGGTGCAATATTAGCGCAAAGCCTACCTTTTGGCTCAAACTATGCAGCTACTGAAATTGATTGCGAGCGCATTGAAAGCGAACGAGTAAAAAACACTAGCTTTCAAACAACACAAAACGGCTACGAAACCATACCTTTTTCGCTCAATGTATCAAATTGTGAGCTAACTCGTTTTGTTTCGCCTACCCCTTTTGTTCCTGGTGACGAAACTGCACGTGCAAAACGCTGTGCACTTATATTAAACATGCAAGCCGACGGCCTTGCAAAACGCATAGAACACGCTAGAGCAAAAACTGCAATCATTGGTATTTCGGGCGGTTTAGATAGTTGCCTTGCTTTACTTGTAGCTGTAGAGGCCATGCGAATTTTAAATAGACCTAACACTGAAATAATAGCCGTAACCATGCCATGCTTTGGCACCACCAAGCGCACAAGAAGTAATGCTGAAATTTTATGCAACGAGCTAGGTGTTACTTTTAAAGAAATAACAATTGGTGATACTGTAAATAGTCATTTTGACGATATTGAACAAGATAAAACTAAACACGATGTAACTTTCGAAAATGGGCAAGCACGTGTACGCACCTTAGTTTTAATGAACCTTGCAAATAAACTTTCAGGCTTAGTTGTTGGTACGGGTGATTTATCCGAACTTGCACTTGGCTGGGCAACATATAACGGCGACCATATGAGTATGTACGGTGTTAATGCTGGAGTTCCTAAAACACTTGTTAGACATATTGTACACACACAGGCTCTTAACGCAAAAAACACTATCTTACGTGATGTTTTAATTGATATTTTAAATACTCCTGTTAGCCCTGAGCTTTTACCTGCTGACGAAAACGGCGAAATTGCACAACAAACCGAAGAAATTGTTGGCCCTTATGAATTGCATGATTTTTATTTATATTATGTTTTACGCTTTGGTTTTACACCTGCTAAAATTTACCGCCTTGCGAGTATTGCCTTTGCAAATCGTGGCGAGTATACACCTACTATATTGTATAAATGGTTGCGCAATTTTTACTGGCGTTTTTTCGCACAGCAGTTTAAGCGCTCGTGCTTGCCTGACGGCCCCAAGATAGGCTCTGTAACCTTAAGCCCACGTGGAGATTGGCGCATGCCTAGTGATGCAAGCTCTGCTTTGTGGTTAGCAGAACTTGATACCCTAAAAAAAGAGCTTGAACTTTCATAAAATTACTTTTTATCATTATTATAAAAATCAACTGATATAATAAAGGGAGGTAAAAATGGCAAAATTACTTACCATTGGTGAAACCATGGTGTCATTCAACCCAAATACATCAGGCTTACTGCGCTATGCACGTGATTTTTATGTGCGTACAGCAGGTGCAGAAAGCAATGTCGCATCTGGTGTGCAAAAACTTGGTCATAGTAGTGCATGGGTTAGCAAAATTGGCGATGACGAAATGGGCAAATATGTTTTAAATCACATACGCAGTGAAGGTGTTGATTGCAGCAATGTTATAATTGATAATAAACATCGCACTGGCATAATGATGAAGCAACTAACTGGTGGTGAAACAAGTGTTTTTTATTACCGAGAAAATTCAGCTGCGAGCCATTTAAAACCGGAAATGTTTGAAAACACAGAAATTTTACACTTAACTGGCATAACGCCTGTGTTATCACAAAGTTGCTCTGATATGGTGGATAAAGCTATAAAAATGGCAAAGGCAAATAATTCTAAATTTAGTTTTGACCCAAATATACGCAAAAAACTTTGGCTTGATACTGATTACACCCAAAAAATCCGCGAACTAACGCTTTTAGCAGATATAGTTTTAATAGGTCTTGACGAAGCAAAAATACTTTTTGACACTGATGATGTCGATAGCACTGTTGAAGTAATATTAAAGGCTAACCCAAACTGTCAAATGGCAGTTAAAAACGGAGCAAAAGGTGCATATGTTGCAAATAAAACTGAAAAACATTTTATCCCACCTGTTCCATGCCATTTTGTTGAACCCGTAGGTGCTGGAGATGCATTTGCTGCTGGATTTTTAGCTGGTGTTTTATCGGGCGAATCCTTGGAAATTTGTGGTAAAATGGGTGCTATTGCAGGTGCACTTACCACAGAAGCACCAAGCGATGTTGAAGGTCAGCCAGATTCTGTGAGAATGAACGAAGTTCTTAATAAAATAGATATAGTTTACCGTTAAAAATTAATCCTTAATATTTTCTAGTATTTTTTAAATTATTTCTTTAACAAATGTCAGCACATACAAGAGCTAAGCACCAATAAATGCTTACCCAAAAAAACAGGAGTAAAAAAATGAACGAAAAAAAAACTGTTATTAGCACAACAAAACTATTAGGCATCAACCAACTAGTACTACTTTCTGGCGCTACACTTTATGGCATACTGTACTTATTTACAGGGCAAGTTATATCAGGGCTTGCAATTGTTGCTTTTACGCTCATTGTAACTGGTTCAACACAATATTTTAAAAACCAAAACAAATTAAGTATTTGTATTAACATTTTATCTTATTCACAATTTTTTTTAATACTTGGTTTTGGCTTAATTAGCAAAAATTTACTTGCAACCTTACCTCTAGTTATTGCTGCTTTGGCGATGACAGGCCTTTACTACTATGATAAGATTGTATTAAAGCAATGGATAATCGCAGCTGTTGTATTTTTAGTTGTATTAATATTTTTCCCTGCTTTTTATGGCAATTCTGGTTTTTCCAACGCTGTGCGAGGACTAATAGGCACAAACTTTTGCATTTTGTTAATTTATTTTCTTGTTAAGTGGGGCGCTGCATTTATGGTTCAATCCGCTGAGAAGGAAGAACACTCTGAAAGCTTGATAAAACAAGTTGAAGAAAAAATGGAAGAAAGCCACAATAATGCTCAAATGCAACAAGCTATTTTTAACGAAGTTAGAATGCGTAGTGGCAACCTTGAGGATACTTCAAAACGTATGCTTGACATTGCAAATGTTGTTAGCCAAAGTTCTTCTAGCCAAAGCGCTATAATCGAAGAAGTTTTAGAGCAAAGCAACTCAATGAAAATAGACGTACAAGCCACACAAGATAAAACTGTTACATCTCGTGATACTGCTATGCAAAGTGTTGAAAAATTAGAGCAAAGCAACGAACGCATGAACGAAATTTTAATAGCAATTAATAAAATTGAAGAATCTTCTGAAAAAATTAGTGGCATTATAAAAACAATAGAAAACATTGCTTTCCAAACAAATATTCTAGCGCTTAATGCCTCTGTTGAGGCCGCACGTGCAGGTGCTTCTGGTAAAGGTTTTGCTGTTGTTGCACAAGAGGTTAGAACACTTGCAAGCCATAGCTCACAAGCTGCAAATGATAGTGTTGCGCTTGTTGAAGAAACTATCGATAGTGTTCAAGTTGGTGTTAAACTTGTTAAAGAGGCTGTTGGTTCTATGGCCGAAGTTATCGAAAGCTCTAAATACTCTGCACAAATTGCAAGTGAAATAAGTGATGTAATGAACATACAAGTAGAAAATATCAATAAGATTTTAGCCCAGATAGAAAACATTAGCACAACCACTGCTCAAACTGCAGCTATTGCAGGTGAAAGCACATCTATTGCAAATGAAATTACTCAAGAGTTGTTCTCCATTAATAAAGCAATACGATAATTTACTTTATTGAGAGTTATAAGCCTTAACAAAAATAAATTTAATTAATATAAATAAAAACTAGGCAGAGACAACTAACCTCTACCTAGTTTTTTATATAGATTTTTCGTATTTCTTTCTATAAATTACGAAACGAAAAAATTTGAAAACTCATCTCTAAGTAATTTTTTATTATTTTTGTGTTGCTACCATCGCAGTGGCGTTTTGAGCTTAAGCTCAAAGTTATAACTCCCCCACTAGCTCCTTTGCTTTATTTTTTGCTTCATTAAGTACAGCCTCGCCTTTTGGTGTTATAGTATAATATTTACGCATTCGTCCCTCAACATTTTTGGTTTCAGACGTTAAAAGCTCGGCTTTTTCTAAATTATGAAAAATAGGGTACAGTGTGCCCGGGCTTATTTCATAACCATGGTGTTTTAATTCTTTTATCATAAAAGAGCCAAAAATTGGCTCTTTTTTTGCGTGATGTAATATATGTACTTGTATAAAACCTAATAATAATTTTCTTAAAATACTATCTTGCATTATTATACTCCTTATGCTATAATCATAATGTCGAAATTCGATATCGTTTTTCGTTATTATGATTATACACTATTTCTTTACTAAAAGCAAGGAGAATTATGTTTCAAACAAAAAATTTAATTTTTAAAGATTTTTTAATGTATGATGACATACATATTTTAAAATCAAAAGTAAATTTTATTAAAGGTTCTAGCGGTAGTGGTAAAAGCACCTTACTAAAAATGTTCAATAAAACCGAAAATTTTTCAAACGGTGAAATACTCTACAAGGGTAAACCATTAACTGAATATGATAGCATTGCGTTACGCAAAGAAGTTAAGCTTATATCTCAAACTGCATTTTTATTTAGCGGAACTATAAAAGAAAACTTTGATTTATTTTATAAATACTGCGAAAGGCAAGCACCAAACAATGAAACTATGTTATTTTTTTTAAAATTAGCTATTACCGATTTTAGCATTGATACACTATGTGATAACTTATCAGGTGGTGAAAAACAGCGTGTTTATATTGCTATATGTCTTTCAATGGGTGCTGAAATTATAATGCTTGATGAACCAACCTCTGCACTTGATAGTGAACTCGCAAACAAACTACTATCTAACATAATCAATTATTGTAAAGCAAAACAAAAAACATTAGTAATAATTAGCCACGACGCTAACTTGATTGAAAATTTTTCTGAAAATATTATAGAACTAAGCAAAGGAGGCAAAAGTGAGTAACGCTGTTCAAATAGAACTTTTTAATTTTGCTTTAATTTATTTACTGTTAATTGTTGTAATTTTTATTATGAAAATCAGTAAAATTTCTCAAACAAAACTTTTGCTAGTAGCAAGTATCAGAATGACAGTGCAATTAATTTTGGCTGGTTATGTTTTGATTTATCTTTTTGATAACCCATCACCATTTTTAATTATTCTGTATGAAATAATTATGACAACCTTTGCTGTGCACAGAATATTAAGTATAAACAAGGGCTTAAACACTAAATTTAAAATTGCAGTAGCTAGTGCGATTACATTTTCTTCAATATGCGTACTTACATTTTTTATACTCGTCGTTATTGGCGAAAATATTTTCAATCCGCAGTATGTTATACCAATAAATGGTATGATACTGGGCAATGCAATGACAGGCGTTTCGCTAGGTATTAAAACATTTATGACAAAAATTAAAGATTCTAAATTACAAATTGAAGTGCTTTTAAACCAAGGAGCTACACCAAAAAGTATTTTAATGCCAATGGTAAATTCATCACTTGAAACTGCACTTTTGCCTACTATAAACTCCATGCTTGGGCTTGGCATTGTTTCACTACCTGGCATGATGACAGGGCAAATACTTTCTGGAGAATCCCCCTCTACTGCTATTTTATACCAAATTGCAGTTATGGTTTGTATATCCACTGTTGTCTGTTTGGCTGTATTTTTAACATTGAATTTAGGCTATAGAACAATGTATAATAAAGACAGTCAATTTACATTTTAGTATTCAACAAAATATAATAACAACATAAACAGGAGTTTTTTATGAACAACAATAACAAATGTCCATGTCCTAACGTAGGATGTAAATCTCATGGTGTATGCTGCGAATGTGTAGCAAAACATAATGCTAAGGATCAATTACCGCACTGCTTATTCCCTGATAATAACGGTGATAAAAGCCTATGTAACTTTTACTTAAAACTAAAAGAGCGTTTCGGATAACTATATCAAAATACTTATAATTTAAAAATGCAGATGACCCATTTTAATTTTGTGGGTTATCTGCATTTTTAATATAATTATGCTCGCTGAAAAACTAAGTAATCTGCCATTGCAAAGGCCTCACGTATGTAGCTTGGCAACACATCAACAAATGGTATGCCCGCCCCTACCACGCTAGTGCTTGTAAAACCAGCTTTTTTTGCATATATATCTGAGCGTCCACAGTGAAAACCACTTGTAACAAGCGCAGTAGGTGCTGTTATATCAATTCCTTGTTCTTGCAAAAGCGGTACGGCAAACATTAAATTTTCCTGCGTGGAGGTGCTTTTATCCTCTTTTATAATTTGCTCTGCTGGTACACCTTTTTCAATTAAATATCTCTCCATTGCAAGTGCCTCTGTAATAACTTCGTTCGAGCCTTGCCCACCACAAACTACGATCGTGGCATCGGTATTTTCAAGATAAAATTCATAACCAGCGTCTAAGCGCCCTTGCAACATTAGCGAGGGCGTTTCGCCATTTATGCCACAGCCAAGTATAACAATTGTATCCTCCTGCCCTGTTGGTGGGTTACCAAATTGCCCCCACAAAACACGACCTAGCATAACGAGAAAAAAAGCAAAACCTATGAAAAATATTACCGCTAAAACTAAACCTACACCATGCGATATAAATGCATTTATTTGTTTATAAAAACGGCTATAAATAGCGCTAGAAATGCCTATGCCCCACATCATAAAATGCCCAAAATTAAAATTTGCTGTAATAGTTATAACTAGAGCATTCAGCAAAAATACTAGCGCTAAAACGCTAAAAACCACCGTTATTATATCCACTTTCTTCATATCTCCAAATCCTTGCTATCGTAAATATTTTTTGCGACAGCTATTAAACCACCTTTTTGTGTTATTTCATCTATGGGGTAATCCCCCTCTATTTTACCATATTTCATAAAAATTGCACGGTCTATAAATTGTTCAATTTCGCCTAAAGCGTGCGTGGCTATAACGACGGTGTCATCGTCCTCTAAAAAAGCTGCCATGAGTTTTAAAAAGTTTGCACGTGTAAATAAATCACTGCCTAAAAAAGGTTCGTCCATAAAAATAAACTTCGCCTTTTTTGCAAAACCAATTGCAAGCTCTAATTTAGCCTTTTGCCCTTTTGAAAAACTTTTAACTTTGCCCTCTTTTGAAAGCTCGAAAAACTCCACCAGTTTTTCAAAACGTTCCACATCAAATTTTTCAAAAGCACTTTCATAAAAAGCTTGGTGTTCGGCTATATCCCACTCCAAAAAAAGGCTTAACTCCTCGCTTATGCACGCTATATCATTATAATGCTTATAATTTAGTTTTTCATCATTAATTGTAACTGTGCCTTGTTGTGGTTTTAAAATGCCAACTATATTTTTTATAAGTGTAGTTTTACCAGCGCCGTTTTCACCAAAAAGGCCAACAACTTGCCCTGAGGGTATCTCTAGGCTTATGTTAATTATACCTCTAGTTTTAGAGTAATCCATGCATAAATTTTTAGTTTTAATCATATTAAATCACCCTCCCACTAAATCGTTAAATTGTAGGTTTGCCATATTTCGCTGTGGGCCATAAATGTTATACGAATTTAAACCATAGCTGTTATAATCCAAATAAACTTCGCTAAAAAGCGCACCTACATAAACTTTTTCACTATTTTTCAATACTACTATACGATTGATTGAGTTATAATCAACTGCGCTTTCTGTTTTTGTATAATAATTATTATAATCATACTCTATTTTTTCAATCAAATAAAGCTCTTCACCATTATAATGTGCATCTAAAATATTCGCATTATGTGTGTTTTCATCATTAACCGTAAACTGCATATCGTCTTTGTTTTTTAGTGTGATTTTTCCATTTTCCATGCTAAAAACCCAAAAATTGTGTTTTTTGTTTTCTGTTATTGCAAGTGTCAAATAATCGCCATTTGTGTATATGGCTGGCGCAAATTCAAAGGTGAAATCTTCATCAATAAAAAATTCATCTAACCACTCACCGCTAACAGTATCAAAAGCTGTCACGGAATAATTGAACTCTTTTGCGTTTTTATCTCCAGTCGTAAAATGTATTTTAACCACATATAAAATATCGCCGTGTGTGATTATATTTGTCGGTGTTATGTTTGTTCCATCGCTTGCCACTAAAGGTATGCTTGCAACTTGCTGTGAGGTGTTTTCTAGCTGTGTTTTGACAATATCATCGTTAAGCTCAATGGAAAGTCCCCACAAATAAGTCCCTGCTTTTTCGGTATTTAAAAGGTAAATTCCACTCTCACCCTCCGCACCATCTATAACTGGTACTATTGCATATTTTTCACCATCAATATCTGCTACCATTTGGTCAAAGTTAGTATAATCCTGCACAGAGTAATTAACATCAGTAAAACCATTAGTTTCAACATACTCTTCTCGCTTGCCATCGACAATATTTACAGTTTCACTCTGAGTAAAATTTGCTGAAAAATTTTTGTTTACTATATAATCCGCCACCACTGCCTGAAAGTCACCAGTGCCATACAAGCCATACTTAGAGCTGTGTCCATAATAAAAAACTGGTACTATTTCATTAGTTGAATATGTATTTTCAAATGCTTGTGTCCGTAAACTATTATCACTTTGTGCATAGAATTCTTCACTTAAAATCAGCGTTTTTTCATAACCATCAGGCAAAAAAATATCTGACGCTATCCAGTACCATTTTTCTGGATAAATATCTTCTCTCGTAAATTGGTTATAGCCAGTATTTGAAAAAAAGCTGTAACTATGCAAATCTGAATTTGTGCTTACAAGGCTGGTGCTGTTTTCGCCCTGTATAGAAAACTCTACAAGGTAATTGCCACCATGTACAATGCCATCAACGGCAATTTCTTGCATATAACTAGCATCGCCATCAAAGGTTTGCAGCCATACCAAATTTTCAGTTTTTGCGGAATTAATGTAATTAAGGCTATAAATAAATGCACTAATTATAACTATTATAAAGAAAAATAAAACAACTAAACAAATTGCAAAACGTTTGTTTTTTAAAATTTTCATAGTACAACGCCCCTTTCTCAAAACTTTTTATAGGCACTAACTAGTGATAATATGCTAGATGTAAAAAGTGAAACAGATACAAAAATAAACGATGCTATGTTATCAGTATTTGTGTAGCTTAACTCATCTAAAAAATATACAATTAATACAATTAAAGCAGCTAGCATTATCCAAGCAATAAAGGTATACTTGCTCACAACTTTGTGCGCTGTTTCAATAGCAAGCACAAAAAAAGTTGTTGTTATAAAAAATACATAAGCGATAATACTTATAAAAGCTATATTATTTGGAAAAAACACGCTCACCATAGAACCATATGAAGCCGCGCTCATAAGCCAGGCACCCCTTGCTAAAAATGGTAAACCATCCATACCACTTAGCAAAACCATAAATACCATAAGTTGCGTTAAATAAACAGCCACAACACTTAACAAGCAATAAAAGTACTTAACTAAAAAATTGCACACTTTAGGTACTGGTAAAGTACGTATTGCATAAAAACTATGCGAGCCTTTAATATCTTTTAAAAAGATATATAAAGGTGTGCCTATTGCGCTAACAATTAAAAATGATAAAAAAATATAATCCGCATTAGCACTATCTAAAACAGCATCTAATTTAACGGGTATATCAGGGAACACAGCGATGTTACGTGCTACTTGTAGCAGCAAATTAAATTGTATAATAAATAAAATTGCGCAAATAGCTATTATTTTATAAAGCACATAACTGCCCTCATATAATAGGTTAATTGCTATACCTTTTGTAAAATCCTTGTAAAGTGTTTTGTTTTTACTCATAATTGTCCCCTTTGTGTGATACTAATAGTACAGTTTTGAAATTTTTTCAAAATCTTAATTAGCAACAATAATATAACTACTAGAATTAAATTTGCAAATTTACTCGCCCCATAGTTTTGTTGTCATTGCAATAACTTCTTGAAAGCTAACACCACTTTGTTTTAGTACTTCTAAAGTTTTTTTCATTTCATCTTCAACAAATTCTTTTTTTAGTTCGTTTATTTTAGCATCATCTATGCACAGCACACTTTTTGCACCTTGGCTATTTTCAATAAAACCATCGTCCTCTAGTTGTTTATATATTTTTTGCACTGTATTTGGGTTAATGCTGAGCTGCACTGCTAACTTTCGGCGTGAGGGTAGCTCTTGCCCGGTTACAAGTTCTCCCGCAATAATTTTACGCTTAATGTGGTTTATCACTTGTATAAACACTGGCAAATCTGATGTAAATTTTAAATTTTCAAAGCTGTTATCCACAGTGCACCTCCTTTCAACTGAACTATCCAACTAGTACAGTTTTACTGTAACACTAACTTTATATTTTGTCAATACTAAAATCTGTTTTTGTTATTAAAAGTGCAATTTAACCAAATATTTGTTAAATGCTTAACAATTATGCGCTATAAGTCAGAAAATTAGCTCATAATAAAAATATATACTAGCTCTTTTTGCGAAAATATGTTATAATATGCTTGTACTATGAAATCAAATGAATAAGTGTGCGTGGCACAAAATAAACACCAATAGTTCGGAGGAACATAAAAATGCGTAAAACGAAAATTATTTGCACCCTAGGCCCAGCTACAGACAAAGGCGATGTATTGCGCCAACTTATTGAAAACGGCATGAACGTTGCACGTTTCAACTTCTCTCACGCTGACCATGCAGAGCATGGCGAACGTTTTGAACAACTTTGCGCCATACGTGAGGAACTAGACAAACCAGTTGCTGCTCTGCTTGATATGAAAGGCCCTGAAATTCGCCTTAAAAAATTCAAAAATGAGGTTGAAATTTTAGAAGTTGGCCAAACTTTCACACTAACAACTAGAGATGTTGAAGGCACTAACGAAATATGCTCTATCAGCTATAAAGATTTGCCAGGCGACGTTAAAGTTGGTGGCGACATTATGCTTGATGACGGTTTAATCCGCCTAAGCATATTAGAAATCAAAGATACTGATATTATCTGCAAAGTTATGAACTCAGGTAAAATCAAAAACAACAAAGGTGTTAACGCACCAGGCGTACACTTAAGCATGCCTTACATGAGCCAAAAGGACTACGAAGACGTTTTGTTTGGCATAGAAAAAGGCTATGACTTCATTGCTGCTAGCTTTGTTCGTACAGCTCAAGACGTTGACGATATACGCCAAGTGCTTAACGCTCACAACTCAAAAATCCGTATAATTGCTAAAATTGAAAACCGTGAGGGTGTTGATAACCTAGACAGCATACTTTCAGTTGCTGATGCAGTTATGGTTGCTCGTGGTGATTTAGGCGTTGAAATTGACTTTACAGAAATCCCTGGTTTGCAAAAAACTATTATAGATCGTTCTTTTGCTTATGGCAAACCTATCATCACAGCTACACAAATGCTTAACAGCATGATGGAAAACCCACGCCCAACACGTGCTGAAACAACAGACGTTGCTAACGCTATTTACGACGGCACATCTGCTATTATGCTTAGTGGTGAAACAGCTTCTGGCGATTACCCACTAGAATCTCTACAAACAATGCGTGCAATTGCAGAACAAACCGAAAGCGAAATGTTCTACCGCACAAATACACGCCGTGCACAAAGCGATAGCAAAAAATCCATAGGTGATGCTACTGCTCACGCTGCTGTAACAACAGCACGTGACATAGACGCTGACGCTATTGTTACAGTTTCTGCTTCAGGTACAACTGCACGTCTATTAAGCAAATACCGCCCAGAACAACCAATTATCGCTTGTGTTATGCAAGAGCGTGTTCGCCGCCAACTATCTTTAAGTTGGGGTATTGAGCCTGTTATGATGGCCTATGCAAACAGCACTGACGAACTTATCGAAAACTCCGTTGCAACTGCACAAAATACTGGTTTACTAAAAAGTGGCGATACAGCTGTTGTTACTGCTGGTGTTCCTGTTGGTATTTCTGGCACAACAAACATGATGAAAGTTCAAATGGTTGGTAACTGCCTAGCAACTGGCCTTGGTATTGGCGACCAAAACGCTCAAGGTATAGCTTGTGTTTGCCAAACACTTGAGGAAATCAAAAACAAATTTGAACCTGGAATGGTTTTAGTTGTTCCATCAACAAGCAACGAGATGATGGATTACATGCGTGATGCTGCTGCTATCATTGTTAAACAACCTGGTCTTTCTAGCCACGCTGCTATTGCAGGCACAGCTTTAGGCAAACCTGTTATCATCGGTGCTGGTATACGCAATATTCCAGATGGTTCAAGCCTTGTTATTGATTGTGCACACGGCACAATTCAAACAAATAAATAATTAATTTAAGTTTAAAGCTTGTTTATTACTAGCATCAAAACTAAGCTTTGCTAATTAAAATTATTAATAATAAATAATTTATTGTTATTTACGTAACCGGCACATTATCTTTGCATGATGTGCCGGTTATAAATATAATATTTTCAATTTTTAAAGGAAACTTCAACATGAAATTTAACGCTAAAGATTTCGCAGGCAACAACTGCGGCAAACGTTATCAACAAGATTACCGTGCAACTTTAGGTCCAAACGGCAAGGAATCTGGCACTTTAGAATGCATAAAGTTTTATTATGATGGCCGCATACGCTTAGAACAGCATTGCTATGGCGAAGCTGCAACGTTTGTTTTTGGCATTTGGGCAACTGACATGGATGAAGATGGCACCATACATTGGGATTTTTCCCAAGATAAACGCAAAGCCTTTTACGATGAACAATACTTACCAAAAGCTTTAACTAGTATTGATGAAGATGGTCACTTGCATTTTGACGGCACACGTTGGCCTTGGAAATGTGCTGATGATTTTACAGAGGACGCACGCTGGGGTTATCCACGGTGGAAAGTTATTTTAGGTAAACTATTTAAAAAATAATTATTTATACTGGGGCTGTGACGAAATAAAAATATCATAGCAAAACATAAAAAACTAGAACTTTGCAGTTAAATGCAAAATTCTAGTTTTTTTGTTTATCTAGTGCACATTATTTTATTATAGCTATATTTTTGTAATCTGCCCCTACTTTTTTAAAGTTTTCTGACATAATTTGCATGTAATTATCAGTAATGTGTATAGCTTTAGGTTGTGGGTAAGTTTTTGCCATAAAACCTCCACGTTTTGTTGAAAGTAGTGAAACCATTTTTTGTGTTTGAACTACAATTTCGCTCTCTGAATAGTTGATTGAATTTTGTATATCTAAACAACAAAAAAAGCAAACTTTACCGCAAAATTTCTCCGATAAAACTTCTAATCCCATGTTATCTTGTTGATCCATTTGTATTACATCTAGGCCGCTATCTATATACATATCCAAAATATCAACAATGTGTCCACAAGTATGCGACATTGTATCAAGGCCTCGTTCGTGTGCCGCTGCAAACATCTTTTTATAAAGTGGATAATATATTTCTTTCCAATGCGCTGGGCTAATCATCATTCTATCTTGTAGGCCCATATCCTCTATTAAAATTATACCATCAACACCGCAATCTGCTAGTTTATGAATAACTTTTATTATATAATCACAAAGTCTATCACAAACTTTTATAAACTCCTCTGTATTTCCAGCAACATTCATCATAAATTCTTCAAAACCAAATAAATGTAGCATTATTTGAAAAATACCAGTAGGCAACATTGCAAGCATGTATTTATCATCAGTGTTCTCTAAAACTGCCTTGCGTATGCTATTGTAACGGCTATCCTCTAAATAATCTGGAAATTCAACATCATCAAATTCCTCAAGCCCTGCCCAGGGGAAAGTTGTCGGTTCGCCGAATGTTTCACCCATGGTTTTCCACAAACAGCCCCATTCATCTACCCTGTCCCCTTGCTCATTAAAATAAACATGGTTAGGGTCTTTATCTAAAAAGCACCACGTAAAATCATCTCCATATGCCTCATAAAGCGGCACTGGTGTACGGTTGGAATCAAAATTATATGCAAGTCTATCTGGCTCTGCAAAATGTATACTGCGTTTTACACGCTCTCTACTTGTCATAAAAACTCCTTATCTTTTATAAAAAAATATATAGTTTTAAATTTACTCACCTACAATTATATAAACTTTATGTTTAATTTATAACTATAACAACATTTTGTAAAATGAAATCAAGCCATAAATCTATTTTTCAACTGCTTATATAAACTGCGAGCATGCTCAATATCTTTTGCTCCTACGGTAAAAATCATATTGCGCTTATTAGGTATATCCCCTTGCATTATACGCTCAACATCTTTTTCATTTAAAGTCATTAAAACTGCTACATCCTTTGGTGCTCTTTTCGCTATTTCCCAAATATCGTGATAATTGCTATCTAAATCCAGACCTGTTAGGCCTTTTGTTTCAAAAAAAGCATCAACAACGCCACTGTCATGCCCACCGCAGTAGTGCACACGTCCACCACCAACTTCAGCATAAAGTTTTTCATAATATGGTTTAACAAAATCATTATAAAAAGCAGTGCTTATCATATCAACTGAGCAGCTAGAAAGTCTTGCTCCTCCTTTCCAATATGCACCCCAGTCCGCAAAATATCCGTCCTCTATATTTGCTATTTTGCGGTAATGTTTTGTTAGCTCGATTTGATAATCTGTTATATTTTGCATAATCATGTGTATATGCTCAGGGTTATCAAAAAAATCACACAAAATATCTGTGCCACGCACCAAATGAGCATTGTTCCAAGGGCCTTGATAATCTGGTATTTGCATACGCACAATGTCAGGTTTATTTTCCATATAAAAATCTGTAAAATCATATGCTTTTTGCATCCAACCCGCAAAAATACTTGGCGTTTTTATATTTTCAATATCCTCTAACTTTAGCAACACTGGTTTTTCGTTACAAGCCGGGCTGTGCATAGGTATATACATGCTCGCACCATATGCATGTGCTACTTGCCCTGTGCCAAATTCTATGCGTGCTTGTGGTATATAGTCATCGCCTATATCAATATGCATCTGTATAACATCCAGCGCATTTTTGAGCATAAGTTCAGGGCTAGCAAGCAGTTCAGGTGTTGTGTTAGGATTTTCACGTGATACATTAATAATTATTTTAGGGCAATGCTCTGCTGAATTTGTAAAAGTTTTATACTCATTTACGTTTTTTTCTATATGTTCATGTGCTTTATCTGATATTTTTAAATAATTTTTATAGTCTATCATCATTAAATACCTTTTTATTATTGTTTTGTAAAAATTTGCAACTGACAGTTAAAATCCTCAGCTTTAAATTCGACATCAAATCCCATATGCATTAACATATCACCGTTAAACACCTTACCCTCTTGTGAGATATATTTTGCATTTGGATCTAAATTTTTAAGGTAAAAAGTTTCATAATAATCACTAGGCACACAAAGAATTTTTGTCATAAACAAAAACACAGTATTTTCATCACATGAAGTAACTTGTAACACATTATAGTTTGAGTTAAATGGTGAAACAATTCTTGATATTGTTCCTGTCATAATTAATTTTCTGTATTTTTTGCAAAGCTCAACTTGCTCTTTAATTTCTACAAGTTCCTCTTGTGGCAAGGAGGTAATATCTAGTTCGTAACCAAAGTTACCGCTAAGCGCAACTAAAAACCTAGTATTAAGCGGTGTTACACGCCCTGCAATATGGTTTGGTACTGCTGTTACATGCGCCCCCATTGTGCTCAAAGGCGCAAACATAGATGTACCATATTGTATTTTTAAACGCTCAATTGCATCCGTGTCGTCTGATGTCCAAATTTGCGGCATATATGCAAGCACTCCTGTGTCAAAACGCCCGCCACCGCCAGAACATCCCTCAAACAAAACATTGGGAAAAGCTTTTGTTATGCTGTCTAAAACATAATAAAAGCCTAATATATATTTATGATTAAACCCACGCACTGGCATGTTGCTCATATGGCGGTTCATATCCCATTTAACATACGAAATATTAGCACTTGAAAGTATATCACTAATAGATTTTATAATATAATCGCAAGTTTCCTTTTTCGTTAAATCTAAAACATATTGGTTTCTGCCAAGTGTAGGTGTGTGAAAAGGTTCTTCAATTCGCCAATCTGGGTGCGTCCTAAATAAATCAGAATTTTCACTTATCATTTCTGGCTCAAACCAAATGCCAAAATCCATGCCAATTTCGTTTACTTTTTTTGCTAAACCACTTAAACCACTAGGTAATTTTTCAAGGTTAACGTTATAATCACCAAGCGAGCATGTATCATCGTTACGCTTACCAAACCAGCCATCATCTAGCACAAAAAGCTCTATGCCAACATCTTTTGCGCAACGTGCAATGTTTAAAATTTTATCTTCATTAAAATCAAAATATGTCGCTTCCCAGTTATTTATCAAAATTGGACGTTCTTTGTTAATAAACTTTTCTGGTACAATATACTTGTTTATAACGTCATGGTAGCTATGCGAAAGTGTTTCAAAACCACAAGCGGAATAACTAAGTATAACCTCAGGCGTACAAAAGCTTTCGCCTTTTGCAAGCTCCCACGCAAAACCATCTGGGTTTATGCCATTTATAACACGCACACGCCCAAACATACCTTGTTCAACAACTGTGCTGTGGTTACCACTATAAACAATACAAAAACCGTAAACTTTACCTGTGTTTTCAGTAGCGTTTTTTTCAGCAAGCATTACAAATGGATTAATTTGATGCCCACTGCCACCAACATTATTAGAAATTTCTACCTTGCCTTGTGATAATGGTATTTTTTTAATGTGGCGCTCTTTTGACCACGTACCAGCTAAATAGTTAACCTCGTAGTCACCTTTTGCCAAATCAAGGCTAGAGGAATACGCGCTATCTAAAAACAATGTGTTTTCGCTAGTGTTAATATATTCTACATGTTTGCAAAGCACATTTGCCACTACGCTATAATATAGTAACACTTTTATCCCAAATGCTTTATCCTCTAAAGTTACAACTAGTGTTTCACCTCCTCTAGCACTTGGCAAACCCTTTATGGCTGGTTTGTCTGGTATAAAATCATGTGAAACATATTTTAAGTCATATATAAAATTATCGTTTTCATTATGCAGTGTCAAAGGGCTAATTCCAAAATCTAAATGATACGCTGTTGGAAATTCCATTTTAGCGTTATCTAGGCTTTTATCTTCTTGTGCATTTGCATCATAAAGCGACCACGCATAGTGTTTTTGCATAATTTCAACTTCGCCAACAGTATTAAGTTTTTCACCAAAATACACTTGCCTTAATCTATCATTTGCATCTATGCCTATTATATAACTAAAACTATCGCCATTTAACTGTATTGTTTTCATTTATAAAACTCCTTATTAATTTTTAAAAAAACTCCACAATACCATATAAAATTTATACTTATATGATTTTTGTGGAGTTGTTTTTAATTTTTATTTAAAATTTTCGCTGTATTTTCTAGCTTCTTCATACATAGTAAAAATGTTTTCTAGTGGTGTCATCGCTTGTAAATTATGGCAAGGTCCTAATATATATCCTGTTTTATCTGTATAAAGTGCATCCATACACGCATGTACCTCTTCAACAACATCTTGCACAGTACCAAAAGGTAAAACATCTTGGTTATCAATACCACTATGGAAACAAAGCCTTTTGCCGTAATCTTGTTTTAGTTTAACAATATCCCAGCCTGGTAAATGCCATTGTAGTGGGTTTAGTATATCAATGCCTTTTTCAACAAGCCAAGGTAAAGCTTGCATCATTGAGCCATCATCATGGTGAAACACTTTTGCACCAAAACTTTTTACTCTTGCAATATTTTCGCTATAATATTTACCTAGATATTTATCTATGTAATCTACGCTCATTAACAGGCCGCTTTGTGCACCAAAGTCATCTGTTACTTGTGACATATCTATATCACCGTTTGCTGCCTCAAATATTTTTTGCACATGAGCACCCGCAAATTCGTTTAAACGCATTAATATATGCTCAGCAATCTCAGGGTCTGCTGCCATATCTAAAAACATTTCCTCTGTGCCACGTATCATTTCATAAAAATATGTTAGTGAAATATAACCACCTTGTGTTGCAAAACCGTATTCTTTAGCCTTTTTAACTTGTTTTTCTATAACACTATAGTCAAACATATCAGTCGTAGGCCAGTTATATTTCTCATCAATTTCTTCTATTGTTTCAAGGTCACGCAATGGGAAGTTTTCAGGTTCTTCATAATAACCTAAACCGTTTAAAATAGGAATTTTCTTCATTTTTAAATCCCACATATGTGTACGTGGTGGGATAAGCGCTGGCTGTAACTCAACTATATAATCTATATCAAGTGCTTTTGCTAAATCTAGCATATTATCTACGTGAAAGTGTTTATATAGTTTTGCTGTAATTTCTGGCACACCCCAATAATCAGTAGCTATGCGATCTGTTTCTTGTAAATTTATACTTGCTAATATACGCTCTTTTGATGTCATTTGATTTTTCATATTAAGCTCCCTTTTTTGCTTTACAAATAATTTAGACATTTTTCATTTTATTTATTAATAAAATTGTAACACCTTAAGCATAAAAGTTGCAATATAAATATTGTGCCATAATGTAATTTTGAGGTTCTTTTTAATAATCCTTAATTAATCTAGTTAATTTAGCATATTTACTCTATCACCAATGCAGCAATGCCTTTAACTAAACTCCAAAAACTGGGTGGTCGTCTACTTTCTGTTTTTCCAACACGGCATCGTACAGTTTCAACACTACTTCTGTG
Organism: uncultured Faecalibacterium sp.; assembly: GCA_964370685.1. Taxonomy (GTDB): domain Bacteria; phylum Bacillota; class Clostridia; order Oscillospirales; family Ruminococcaceae; genus Faecalibacterium. Next base: position 258,758 of record CAYJKG010000001.1, read on the forward strand.
CCTGCATCTTGCTCACTCACAACTACCATGCTTGAATTTTCGCCATATGTTAATTTTATGCGCTGAGCAACATTTAACAGACCTATGTGCCTATCCGCAAAAACATCCATGTTTCGTATGCGTTCATTCAAAACTTCTAGCGCATCTGGTGCAATGCCTATACCATTATCCCAAATGCTCAAACGCAAGTAATCTTTTTCCATTTTAGAAAAAACTTGTATGTAACGTGTGTTTTGAATATATCTTAATCCATGTGAAATACAGTTTTCAATTACGGGCTGCAATAATAATCTAGGCATTTTACAATCTAAAGTGTCTTCCTCACAGTGCCAAACAATATTAATTTTATTTTCAAATCGCACATTCGCTATTGTTAGGTATAACTCTATGTTACGCTGTTCCTCGGCCAGCGTAGTAAAAGGAGGAGTCATAGTTAAGCTATAGCGCAAAAGTTTGCCTAAATTTTGTATTGTTTTTGAAACAGGGTTTGCAGATTTTGTTAGCTCCATGGCATTCCACTTAACTGTTTCTAAAGTGTTATATAAAAAATGTGGGTTTATCTGCGTTTGTAGTGCTATGAGCTGTGAGCTTTCGAGCAAACGCATTTTTGCAGAAAGTAGCTCATTTAAAGAGTCGCTTTCACGTATTGCTCCTATTATTTTTTCAACTATATCATTATTTTGAACTTGTTGTTCGCTTTCATCATTTTTTGAAGAAATGCTATTCAACATGCGCCAAATTGGCTCTGACGTGCGCACAGCCACCCATGCTGAAAGTAAAAACGAGGCTAAAACAGCCATTATTACATAAGGAATAAACAGCAAAATAACATCGTTATATTGTGAATAATAATACGACATATCTGTTATAAGCATGTAATTTATTCCTTTAGTTGAGCTACTTACAGTTGTATAAAGGTTGCTATTTTGTAAATCTTGTTCACCGGAAAAAGGCATTAAAACTGTTAATTCTCTTAACATTTGCCTATTCTGCGCATATTCAGGCGAAAAATATTCTTTATCGTCTGAATATAATAATACATCATCTTGCCAGACTAAAAATGTATTTTCTTCTGTAAAATTTAAAATTTCATTTATATTTTCAACATTTAAGTTTATTAAAACACAGCCTACTACCTGATTGTTTGCAATTACCGGTATATAAAACGAAAGTAGTTCAGGGTAAATATTATATTTTGTACTATACAAAAACTTTGATTTATCGCCATTTTCCACAATTAAAGATTGCACCCAAGCTTCGTTTTGCTCCAACGTTTCAGTTCTTATATTTGCCTCCCAGTTAAAAAAACGCTGTAATCTATCAGAATACACCCAAATTGAATCAAAACTTTTATTTGAATTTTCTGCAAATTTTATAGCATCTGTTATTCTCTGGCTATCTGCTGCAGATTGATAAACAGTACCAAAATAGCAAAATTCCTCCACTTGAGCCATAGTTGATAAAAAATACCCAGCACTTGAGGCTAATGATAAAAAATTATCCATTGTTTCACCTGCTGTGGCTATCATTTTTTCGTTACTTTGCATTATATTGCTATTTATCTCTCTAACAGAAGTTTGATAAGTGAGAAAAATCAAAACCGAAAAAGGTATGCACAGCACAAAAAAAATCCCCAGAAAGTTTTTGGTGAAATATTTAGAACGAAACCATTTTAACAAATGAAAAGGTATTATTTTTATCATAGCCACTTCCTATAAAGTAATTTTAACAATAATATTATTATTTTCAAGAAATATTAGCTCTTATATATTCGTTAGGTGCAAGCCCCATAACACTTTTAAAAACACGTGTAAAATAAGAGGGGCTATTATAACCTACCGCCTGGCAAACACTACTGATATTATTTGCGCTATCAAGCAGTAGTTCGCATGATTTTTCTATACGAAATTTTGTTAAATAATCAATGAATTTCATGCCGGTTTGTTTCTTAAAACAACGGCTAAAATAAGAGGGGCTTAAAAACATATAATCCGCAACATCGTTGCGTGAAATATTTTTACTATAATTATCTTCTATATATTTTTTTGCATGTTCCATCAATAAATTTAGGTGGTTATCAGGGTTTATAGGTACATCTTTTTTAATATATTCAATGAATTTTTTTGTATGTGCGTTCATATCATATACATTTTCGCAAGTTGAAAGTTTGCTTTCATATGAATTAAAAATATTATGTGAATCTGGTAATTGGCGTAATAAAATTTGCACAAGCATAATATAAACTTCGTATGCATCTGCCAATATATAGTTTTGCACTTTACTAAATAGCAAATCTACCCTATCAAAAACATCGTTTAAATCTCGCTCAACGAAAGATGAATTAATTGCGTTATAAATATATGAAAGTTGCTCGCTAGGCATTTCGCTTAACTCAAAGGAATTTTGTGTTTGCTCGACTTCTTTTTGTTCGCCCTCAAAAGTAATATCAGCTGTATTTGTACACATCGCCCCTAAAGAGCAAAAGCCTTGTACTTGCAAAAGGCTTAATGTAACGTTAGATATTTCATGTATTTTTTGTATCGCTTGGTTAAATATATCAACATAACATTCCTGTTGCTTCTCTAAGGAATCACCCATTTCATATTTATAAAAAACAGCAACAAAGCAAAGCACATTCCTACCTTTTTGAAAATCAGATAAAGTAATTTCTGGTTTTATTCTTTTAACAAAATTAGTTACTGAATCATAAAGTGCATCTATACCATAGTGCCAGTCACTATCTAAAAGCTCTTGCAAATTATTTATACGCAACTGTGCATAAAAAATGTTAACTTCCTTTTCGTTAAAACCTAAATCTAAACGATCAAGCTTTTTTTGTGCCAGTTGCAAAGTATTTTTTTGCAAAAACAAATCAGAAAAAAACTGTTGACGCAAACTCGTGCGCATTAATTCTAAAGCTTTTTTATCTTCTTGTCTTTTATGTTTTTGTTTTTCAGCTTTTTGCAACATTTCATAAATTTCTTTAAATATTTCTTCAACAGCTTCATTTTCAATAGGTTTTAATAAATAACTGTTAACATGCAGTTGCAAAAGTCTACGTGCGTATTCAAAATCTTGGTAACCACTTATAATTACACAATGTTTTGCAAGATCTTCATTCCTTATGTTTTCAACTAATTTAATGCCATTCATTATCGGCATATCAATATCTGTCATAACAACGTCGATATCATTAACACGTAAAAACTCTAAGGCTGAAAGTCCATCAGGAAAAGTTTTTACTACTTGAAAACCTATTTTTTCCCACTCTATATAATTTTGTAAACCTTTTCTTATTGGGTATTCATCATCTACTATAATAACTTTATACATGCAAAAACTCCCATTAAAACATTTATTAAAAAAACCAACTGTTAACAATTATATATTGTTTTAACAAAAAAAGCTAGCAAAATAAAATCTATTTCAATATTTTTACCTTTCACATAAAATTAAAAACATTTTTTTTGCAACTTATATAAAATTTTATTAGCAATAAAGTATCCAAATTTAAAACATGATAGAAATGTATTAGTGTAGCACAAAATTAGCATATAAGTGTATTTTTATTTTTGTTATAATCAAAATAAAACAATTTTTAATTTTGAGAGGTATACATATGTGGAATTTTAAAACTAGAAAAAACGGTACTTTAAGCGAGCTTTCTTTTGATAATAAAACCATAACAATGCAAGACGAATATCAAGGCCCAGCAATTTATATAAAAAAAAGTGGTGAAGAAAAACTTGTTACTTTGCATCAAAGCGAAGCTAATGAAAATATTTTCGAGGGTATATTAGATGGTTTATCTACTAGTATTTGTATTTGTGCTGACCCACACTTACATATAAGCCTAACAATAAAAAATACAAACAACATCGATTTCGACGCAGATAGTATATCTTTGCGCCTTGGCATTAGCCATTATATGGAAAAATATCCACAGTGGAACGACATGCTTTTCCCTACGCTTTTGCGCTGTGAGGAAAATGGTTTTTGGGGCTATTTTATGAGCCCTAACCACGATGTGCTAGCAATAGCATGTGCACAGCCTGTACGCTCGTGGAAAGTTTTATACAATAAAGTTAACGAAAACAACTACGGCCACCGTATTTATACAACAGATTTAGTTCTTTTTAGCAAAGAACCACAACCAACACGCCACACAAAAGGATACGAAATTTGCAAGGGTGGACAAACTTATAACTGGGATTTTCACCTAGATATCTGCGAAAGTGAAAACAGCGTGCCTTCACTTTGCTCAAAATTAGCAAGTTTACCTATAATTCAATTTGAGCAATATAGTTTTAGCCCAAACTCAATAGCTCGTGGAACTTTATATAGCCAGAAATCAGCTGAAGTTACTGTTACTGCACCTGATAATAGCATAGTTTTTCAGGGTGAAGTTGAAGGTGCTTTTGATTTTAACATTGGCGATAAAATTGGTTTATATAACGTTGAAGTTAAAACTTGTGACTATGAACATTTTACAACCGAAGCAAAACTTTATGTTCTCACCCCATTTACTTGGTATATGCAAAAAGCACGTGAAAATGCTATTTTAAAACCACAAAAAGCTAGCACTCACCTTGAAAGTTGGTATGGTTTCTTTTCTATTTTTCTTGCAGATAAACATTTTGAAACAGATGCTAAAGCAAAAGCTGAGCACAAAGCACATTTTGATACATGCTTTAACTCAATTTATGGTGGTGAGCCTGTTGCACCTTTAGTTGAGCCTGAAAGACTTTGCAATACTGCTGTTGCAATTAGTTTGCTTGTTGACGCATACGAGGCGTACGGTGATATAAGCTATGTTGAAAAAGCTATAGTTTTAGGTGATTGGATGGTAAAACACCAAATTGCCGATGGCTCATACCGTGCTTATTTATTTACTTTTGCCTTTGATGAAGAAGTTACAACAGACGGTATACACTACACTAGCGTTATTTATGCTATGAAATCAATGCTAGAGCTTGTTTTGCTCGAAGAAAAACTTTCAGCTGAAAATGCTGATTGTAAAAACGCATATACTCGCCACTTTGAAAGTGTAAAACGTGCAGCTGATAACCTAGTTATATGCAAAGATAACATAGACACAGAGGGCGAAATAACTTTTGAGGATGGTATGATATCCTGCTCTGCCTTGCAACTTGGGCAGTTTGCCTTGTACCTACAAAGCAAAGGTGAAAACGCCAGCGACTACATACAAACAGCTGTGTTGCTTTTTGAAAAACACAAATGCCTGCAACAGCGCATTGTGCCTGATTGCCGCCGTTCTTGTGCCACTTTGCGTTTTTGGGAAGCTCAGTATGATATTTTGCTAGATAAAAACATGATAAATAGCCCACATGGCTGGACATCTTGGAAAAACTACGCAAGCTATTATTTATACCTTTTAACTGGTGAAGTTCAGTATTTATTAGATACCATGAACTGCCTAGGTGCTTGCATGCAAATGATAGATGCTGAAACTGGAGATTTACGCTGGGCATTTATTTGTGATGCCTCTGTGCGCACAAAAGTTTGGCACAAAGGCGAAGATGCCGAAACACCAAACAAAATTGAAACTGTTATAGGCGAGCAATATATGAATATGATTAGTGGCTGGTGGAAAGTGCTTGACGATAAACCAGTTGGTGCATACCCTTTAATGCCACTGCGCATAGGCAACGAGGTTGTGCCTAGCAAAAACATAGGCGGCTGCTGTGATAACGATGTTCATGAACATTTTAAATGCATGGAAGAAGTTGTGCTAACAAAAGCATATGTTGCACAAGGTAAAAATGGCAATATAATCACTTACAACTGCACAGCACAGGTTGTTGACAACAAATTAATTATTACACCAGCAGAAAACATTGTTAGCTCAGTTCATATAAATGTATCACTTGAAATTAACGCTGTAGTAGAATTTGAAAACAATAAAATTGAGTGCAAAGTTTCTGCTATGCAATGGATTGAGAACAATAAATAGAACGAGGTTTAACATGGAGCACGATATACAAAGCGCAATGACAAACCCTGAAAGCGCACAAAAGTACAAACAAAACTTGCAAAACTACTTAATAAAAATTGATGATGTAATTACAAAAGGTAAATATAAAGCGGATTGGGGCTCGCTAATGAACCACAAAGTGCCTGATTGGTATCAAAACGCAAAATTCGGCATTTTTATACACTGGGGTTTATACTCCGTGGCTGGTGTTAGTGATTGGTATGCACGTTTTATGTATATGCCACACAACGAAAAATACGGCAAGCGCATTTCGCAATCTCACATAGATAACTATGGCAAACCTGATGAATTTGGTTATAGAGATTTTGTGCCACTTTTTAAAGCAGAAAATTACAACCCCGCACAATGGGCAGATTTATTTAAAGATGCTGGTGCAAAATTTGTTATGCCAGTTGCTGAACACCACGATGGTTTTCAGCTTTATGACAGCGAGCTTTCTGATTGGTGTGCTAGTAAAAAAGGCCCCATGCGTGACTGCATAGGTGAACTAAAAGCAGAGCTTGAAGCACGTGACATGGTTTTTACCACCTCCTCACACCGTGTTGAACATTACTGGTTTATGGGTGAGGGGCGCAAAATAAACTCCGACATAAAAGGTGAGTTTCCATATAGTGATATATACTGGCCGTCCTATGAAAACCCATATGAAACACAGGCAGAATATGATTATGTAGAAAACATAGACCAACTTTTTATTGATGATTTTTTAGCACGTACATGTGAAATTGTTGATAAATACCGCCCTAAGATACTTTATTTTGATGCGTGGATACAAGCTGCATGTTTTAAAACAGCACTTAAAAAAATAGCGGCTTATTATTACAACCGTGCTGAAGAATGGGGCGAGGAAGTTACCATTAACTATAAGTTTGACGCATACATGCAAAGTGTTGGTACACCTGATATTGAGCGTGGTCAAATGGCAGAAATATCACCTATTTACTGGCAAAACGATACTTCTATCGCAAAAAATTCCTGGGGATATTCTAAAAACAACGATTATAAAACAGCAAATGATATTATTTGTGATTTTGTAGATGTTGTTAGCAAAAACGGCTCGTTCTTGCTAAATGTTGGCCCACGTGCAGATGGCACTATCCCCGCCGAGGATGAAGCTATTTTACGCACAATTGGCGCTTGGCTAAAACTCAACAGCGAGGGTATTTATGGTTCAACCCACTGGAAAACTTTTGGCGAAGGCCCTACGGAAATTAAAGCTGGGCATTTTACAGATACCGCACGCAAGGCTTTTACTAGCGATGACTTCCGCTTCACTTTTAAAGATGGCACACTTTACACCTTTGCGATGAAATGGCCTGAAAACGGCACAGTTAAAATTAAAAGTTTAGGCAGATATGTGCGTACTTACTGCGCAAGTATAAAAAATGTTCAAGTATTTGGCGCAAATAGCACTGAGTATAAGCACGAAAACGACTGTCTAACAGTTACCGCTGATATTCAAAACGAGGTTGGCCCTGTTTGTATACGCATAGAGCTAGATTAGGAGTAATTGCGATGAATAAAAACACTAATATTGAAACACAAATTAACGAATTATACGCTCAAATGACATGGGAAGAAAAAATCCTACAACTCGCCTCGTTTTTTCCAAATGGTATCAAACGCCTTGGCATCGCAAACATGCAACAAGGTGAATGTTTGCACGGCCTAGCGACAGACGAAGCCACAAGTTTTCCCCAAGCAATTGCTCTTGGCAGTACGTGGTCGCCAGAACTTATTGAAGAAGTTTCAACAGTTATCGCCCGTGAGTGCCGTGCTTTAGGTGTGCACCACTGCTACACACCTATGCTTGGCGTGGTTCGTGATATACGTTGGGGCCGAACAGAAGAAGGCTATGGCGAAGATCCATACCATGTAGGGCAAATTGGTGCTGCTTTTATACGTGGTTTACAAGGTACAGGCGCTGAGCAATTTGGTGCTGAGCGTGTTGTTGCAACCGCAAAACACTACGTTGCAGATGCTGAACCACTTTCAGGTAACAACGGCGCAAGCGTTGATATTTCTGAAAGATTACTGCATGAAGTACATCTTGTTCCTTTTAAAGAGGCTGTTGAGCAAGCAAAAGTTGGTTCTATTATGCCAGCACACCATGCTTTAAACGGCACACCTTGCCACATTAACACTGAAATTTTGCAAGATATTTTGCGTGATACATATGGCTTTGATGGCATAGTTGTTTCAGACAACGGTGATATACGTTGTGTTAAAAACTTAATGGGTATAACCAACAGTTTAGAAGATGCCGCGATTATGGCACTAAAAGCAGGCGTTGATACAGAGCTAGCTTGGCTGTGCCCTATGGGTGAAAACCGTGCATATGGACCTGGGCTTTTGCGCGCATGCCAAGAGGGTAAAATACCAGAGGAATATATAGAGCGCTCTGTTAAACGAGTTCTCACTATGAAAGCAAAACTAGGCCTATTAAATGAAGATAAAGACGAAACCTTGCAAGAAGAATTTTTTGAATTTCAAGGTGATACTACTGGCGACGAACACATACATTACGCTGATACAATGCGCTCTTTTGGCGTTAAAGCTGAAAACTACAAAGATGTGCTCTACAATGAAAAAACAAATAAATTAGCACTAACAGCTGCTGAAAAAGCAATAATTCTGCTTAAAAACAATAACGATTTATTACCGCTAAATTTGACAAAACACAAAACAATAGCCGTTATTGGCCCTAACAGCAACACACGTTTGCTTGGAGGATATTCAACAAGAAACCCAAGATATTTTGTTAGTGTTTTAGACGGTATTAAAAATTACGTAGGTGATAATGCCGAAATTTTGCATGTAGACGGCTGTGACCCACAAGGCTTTGCTGCTACTAATATAGATGAAGCTGTTAAAACAGCTAAAAAAGCTGATGTTGTTATTTTGGCGGTTGGTGGTAACGAACAAACTTGTAAAGAAAACCAAGATGTTGACGCCTTAGATTTTGTAGGCGACCAAAGCGAGCTTGTGCGTGCTGTTTATGCGGCAAACAAAAGCACAGTTATGGTGTTAATGCATGGCAGACCAAACTCCATTGAATGGGAAAGCGAAAACATACCTGCAATTTTAGAATGCTTTTACCTCGGCCAAGAAACAGGCAATGCACTTGCAAATTGCCTTTTCGGCAAGGTTAGCCCTGGCGGTAAATTGCCACTTTCAGTGCCACGCAACGTTGGCCAATGCCCAGCTTTTTATAACAAATATCCATTTGGGCGAGCACAAAATTATTATGAGTCCTCACACGAACCTTTATACTGTTTTGGGCACGGTTTAAGCTACACAAAATTTGCCATTTCTGAACCTATAATAACAAAAAAACAATTTACGCTAAATGATAAAAACACTATTAGTGTAAAAGTTAAAAACATAGGCACTTGCACTGGTGATGAAGTCGTGCAATTATATGTACATGATGTAATTGCAAGCCTCGTGCGCCCTTGCAAAGAGCTAAAAGCCTTTAAACGCATAACTCTAAAGCCAAATGAAGAAACAACAGTTACTTTTGAAATAAAAGAGCACATGTTGCACCTTTGGAAAAATGGCAATTTTATAACTGAAAAAGGCGAGTTTGAATTTATGGTGGGTGCTGATAGTGTTAATTTACAAACTGTTATTGCAGAACTTATTTAAAACAAACTAGCTATATAAAAACATTTACATATTTTTTAACATTAATAACATATCAGAGGTAAAAATGCACTTACATTATAATTCCCCCGCCGAAAAATTTTTGGAGGGTTTACCTATTGGCAACGGTAGGTTAGGCGCTGTTAGCCTTGGGGCTATTGAAAAGGAAACATTATTTTTAAACGATGATAGTGTTTGGTATGGTGGTTTTAGAGATAGAGTTAACCCAGATGCTAAAAACTCTATTGAAAAATTGCGCAAATTGATTTTTGAGGGCAAAACTTGGCAGGCAGAAAAGCTAGCTTTTTATACCTTAACCGCAACACCTGAAAGCGAGAGAATTTACCAACCACTAGCCAATTTAGAACTGCAATTCTATTACCCAAACACACAAAAACCCGAACTTTCGTTTTTAGATGATAAATATGTAAACCTTGCAAATAGCACCATTTACAATCATTATAAACGCAAACTTTGCCTTAAAACTGCGATTTCAAAACTTGAATATTGCGTTGATGATGTTAAATATAATAGAGAGCTTTTTGCGAGTAATCCGCACGGTGCTATTTGCCATAAAATCGAGGCGGATAAAAATGGTAGTATCTCATTTGTTGCTCGTTTATCACGAAATAAGCTAATGAATACTATTGAAAAATTAACTGAAAACACTTTAGTTTTAACAGGTCAAACAGGCGATAACGGCGTTAGTTATTGCGCTGGACTCTGCGCTAAGGTTAAAGGCGGCTCTACACGCATTTTAGGGCAACATTTAATAGTTGAAAATGCCGATGAAGCTATTTTATACATCACTAGCGCTACTAATTATTATGAAAAAAACACGCCACTAAAAAGTGTTGTTTTAGAAAAATTAGCAATGGTTAGTGCACAAAATTACAGCGAAGTAAGAGCAACACATATTGCTGATTATAAAGCAATTTTTGACAGAGTTGATTTTCATATAGAAAACAATACAGATGAAAGCTCTTCACTTGCAACTGATTTGCGCTTGCAGAACATAAAAAACGGCGCAGAAGACATACCTTTGCAAAAATTGCTTTACCATTACGGGCGTTATTTGCAAATTAGCTCTAGCCGTAAAGGCACATTACCTATGAACTTGCGAGCAATTTGGAATCACGAGTACGAACCAGCGTGGGATAGCAAATTTACCATTAACATAAACCAGCAAATGCTGTACTGGGCGACAGATATTTTGAACGCTCCTGAATGTGCTGAGCCTATTTTTGCATTGTTAGAGCGCATGCACCCAAAAGGTAAAGAGGTTGCAAAAAACATGTATGGTGTAGAGGGTTTTGTTGCGCACCATAACACAGATTTATGGGGCGACTGTGCACCACAAGATATACACCGAGCTGCTTTTTGGTGTTTAGGTGGTGCGTGGCTCGCGTTACATATTTGGGATTATTACGACCACCACCAAGACGAAGAATTTTTGCAAAAATATTACCCAATTTTAGAGGATGCAAGCCGTTTTGTGCTCAACTTTTTAGTAGAGGATAACAGCGGTTACCTTGTAACATGCCCTTCACACTCACCTGAAAACGGCTATTTTTTACATACACGTAACGATGTAAAACCCTCAATTACATATGCGCCAACTATGGATAACATGCTTATACGTTATTTATTTGCAAAAACGATACAAGCTGATAAAATACTAAAAACTAATAGCGAGGTTGCAAAACAAGCTAAATTAGCTATACAAAAACTACACCCTACACGCATAGGCAAACACGGGCAAATAATGGAATGGGTAGAAGATTTTGACGAACCAGAACCAGGCCACAGACATATGGCGCATATGTTTGCGTTGCACCCCGCTGATGATATTACACCTTTTAAAACTCCAGAACTTGCTAATGCTGCAAAAAACTCTATTGATAGACGCTTAGCCCACCAAAGACCAGAGGACGGCAAAAACGGCTGGACACTATCATGGATGATGCTTTTTGAGGCGCGCTTACACCGTAGTGAAAAAGCGTATGCATATGTGCAAAATATGTTGCGCCACGCAGTTGCACCAAATTTATTTGGGCTTTGTGTAACTGATGAAATTTATGTTTTAGACGGCAACCTTGGCATGGTTAGCGCCATGACAGAGCTTTGTGTGCAATCACACGGCGAGGAAGTATTTCTGTTACCAAGCTTGCCACAAGCGTGGAAAAACGGCTATCTAAAAGGCATAAAAGCACGCGGAGGTTTTATTGTTGATATAAACTGGATTGAAAATAAACTTGTTGATGCAAAAATTACAGCTACAGCTAACAATATTTGCACCTTGCGTACGAGGCAAAAAATAGCTATACTTAACTTAGAACAAAAGGCAGTAGAATTAGTAAAGAATTCTCCGCAAGACGGAACATATATTTATAGTTGGCAATGTAAAAAAGGGGAATTTTATTTTATTAAAGTTATTTAATTTTATATAATTACTAAGTTGATAAGATTATTTTTAAATCTATACCACTTTAGATAAACATGCATATATAAGGAGTAAAAATGAGTAAACAATTAAAACTGCTTTCCCAAGTACAAATACCAAACGAAGCGGAATTAAGCCAAAGTTCGCTTTTCCACGGTTCTATTGGTAACCAACCAAACAGGCCAAACACACATGCTGATATTTTTATTAACACTGCTGTTACTTTACGCAAAATTGAGGGTATAGGCGGTTCTTTTAGCGAGCTTGGTGGCAAGGCATTACTAAGCCTACCTAAATATAAACAAACAAAAGTAGCTGAAAATTTGTTTAAAGATAAACTTTCGTTTTTTCGTTTACCTGTTGGTGCTAGTGATTTTGCTCTTGATGCATATAGCCATAGCGAGGTTGATAATGACTTTGAAATGGAACATTTTTCAATAAAACGTGATGAAAAATATATTTTACCTTACATGAACGCCTGCAAGGAACAATGTGAAAATATGCGTATACATGCCTCACCTTGGAGCCCACCAGCATGGCTAAAAGATACAAAACAAATGGGTGGCGGTGGCTCTATTATAGATAAACCAGAAATTTATAAAGCATATGCACTATATGTGCGTAGGTTTATAGAAAGCTATGCTGAAAAAGGTTTTGATATATCACGTTATGCTATACAAAACGAGCCAGATGTTGACCCAAAATACCCTAGCTGTATTTTGCCACACAAACAAATGGGCGAGTTTATAAAATATCTACATACCGAGTTAAAACAAAATAACTGTAGCACCGAGATTTGGGCTGGTACTTTCCGCAGCATTAATGGTTCTAGCGCTTGTGATTTTGTTGCTGAGAATAACGACAAACTAAATTTAATATCTGGTATTGGATGCCAATACAGCCTAACACAACAATTTGTAGATTTAGCAACTATGTCGCCAAATTTAGGTTTAATGCATACTGAAAGCAATTGCTTTCATGGTGAAAACACTTGGCAACAAGCAATTATTTTATACCACAGCTTGGTGGAATGCTATACAGCTGGTTGTGATACTTACACTTATTGGAACATGATTTTAAATACCACTGGCGAAAGCTCTTGGGGCTGGAAGCAAAACAGCCTGATAACTATTAACGAGGAAACTCATGAAGTTATTTATAACCCTGATTATTATGTGATGTCACTGGCGGCAAAATGTGTTGGCACTGGCGGTGTGCGTGTTGCTTTTTCATGCGCTAGCAAACGAGGTCTTGCGATTAAAGGTAATGATGGTGTGTTACGCTTTATAATTAGTAACTTTACAGATGAACAAGCTAGCGGCATTGCAACTATAGATGGTAAAGAATACGATATTGCACTATCAGCAAGAAGTATTTCGTGCTTTACACTTAACTAAAATTTTGTCCCATTACTTATTATTAGTTTTAAAGGCAAGCAGCATTTGCGAATGCTGCTTGCCTTTAAATTAAATTTACCGCAAAATCGTATTGACCAAACGTTCAAAACAATGTAAAATAGATATATCGAACAACTATCAACAAGGGGAAGATATGAAACAATTAGACTTGACAAGCGCCACTCCTAAAAAAATAATAAATGCATCTATTGAATTGTTTAATGAGCATGGTTATTTTGCAACGTCAATAAGTGATATTGCAAAAAGAGCTGAACTTTCAAAAGGTATATTGTATCATTACTTTAGCAATAAAGACGAGCTTTATATTTATTGCATCAAAGAATGTGTTAAAGAATACGCAATGCACATGCAAGCACAATATATAATCACTGGCAACTGCGAAGAGGACGTTATTGAATATATAAAGCAAGGTTATGCTTTTTTAAATAAAAAACCCGAATTCAGAAATTTATTTTTATATCTACTCTCGGAAAATCCTGCGCATTTAGCAGATAAATTAACAGATTTACGGCTAACATTTAAACAAGAAAATCAAAATATATTTTTGCAAATTTTAAAAACTTTGCAACTTGGTAATGGTGTTTCAGAAAAAGATATTTACGCTTTTATATATTTTATGCAAAAAATTATATCAACAGCATTTATAGCTAATAAAACTAAAAACGACATACAAGTTACACAAGAAAATCTTTTAAGAATTGTCACTATATTTTTAAACGGTTTAAAAAATGATATTGAATAAAAATAGTTTAAGAAAGGTAAAAAATGAAAAAACCTAATGTAATACTAATGTTCGTTGATGATTTAGGCTACGGCGACATCAACTCGTTTAACCCTGAAGGTAAAATAAAAACACCAAACATTGACACGCTTGCAAATTCTGGCATGAAATTTACAAACTCACATGCAGCCTCTGCAATATGCACACCCTCACGCTACGCACTACTTACAGGCAGATATGCTTTTAGGTCAAATTTAAAATACTCTGTTATCACAGGTGATAGCCTACCCTTGCTTGAAGAAAATCGCATGACAATTGCAGATTTATTTAAAGAAAATGGATATAAAACTGCATGTGTAGGTAAATGGCATTTAGGGTTAAAATGGCAACTAAACACAAACTTTAAGCAGGAAAAACTATTAGGCGAACAACAGTTATATGACGATGTGCCTGCTCGCAATGGTGAAAATATAACGATTGCACCAAGAGTTTCCACATGGGTAGAAGCGCTTGATATAGATTATACAAAACCTATATTAAACGGCCCAAACCAGCACGGTTTTGATTACTTTTTTGGTATGGCAGCCTCGCTAGACCAACCACCTTATACATATATAGAAAATGACAAAGTGTTAGAAATACCCACTGAGCTATCAGGCGAAATACATGTTGATAGACTAACTGCAAAAATGCAACTAGATTGGCAGCGTGGCCCTATTGCACCTAGTTTTAACCATGAACAAGTTTTAGATGATATGAACGATAAAGTGTTAAATTTAATTGATGATTACGCTAAATGTGATGAACCATTTTTTATATACTACCCCACGCCTGCTGTGCATGGTCCATTGTTGCCTAATAAAAAATTTAAAGGTAAATCTGGCATAAACCCATATGCGGATATAGTTATGCAAGTTGATGATATGGTTGGCCAAATTACTGAAAAATTAAAACAAACTGGCATTGCAGAGGACACTATATTTATTTTTACTAGCGATAACGGCTGTTCGGGCGTAGCTGATATACCTTTGCTACAAAGCTATGGTCACTCCCCTAGTTATATTTTTAGAAACAAAAAAATTTCACTTTTTGAAGGTGGTCACCGTGTGCCAACTATTGTTGCATACCCTAAAATGGTAGAACGTGGCAATGTTTGCGAAGATATTATTTGCCACACTGATTTCTTTGCTACTTTTGCAGAAATGTTTGGCACAAAACTGCAAGATGATACTGCTGAGGATTCTTTTAGCAATTTAAAACTTTGGAATAAAAACGGTAAATGTGATAGAACCTCTAGCGTTTATAGCTGTTTAACAGGCCACTTAGGTATAGTTAAAAATGGTTATAAATTAAACTTTTGCCAAAATGGCGGCGATGATAAAGAGCTTATCATCGCTACATATGATGGCGAGATTTACCCCACACAGTATGAGCTTTATAACTTAAATGTAGACCCTAGCGAAACAACAAACATTATAGATAAACATCCTGAAATTGTTCAAGATTTAAAAGAAGAATTTTGCAAAATATTTAATAATGGCAGATCCACCGCTGGAGCTAAACAAAAAAACAACTCTTGTGAAAACTGGTTTCAAATAAATATATAAACTTATAATCTAAAACATAAACCAGCACAGCTAATGTCACATACATTTAAACTCGTATTATATTATTGCATTTTAAAGTTAAGCAGATAATCTGAAAAAAATCAGATTATCTGCTTTTTTTAAGCATGTGCCATTAATTAAAAGCCAGAACATTTTGATAAAAAAATAACAATAATTAATTGAAACGATATTATTTATGTCGTTCATTACACTTTTTATTCTTTTTATTACAAAAGCTTGTATTTGCTTATATTTATATGTTATTATAACAGTGAGCGCAAATAACCAAACGCAAAATATTTAATTAAAAAATAAAAGGAGCATGCATATGACACAAGCGCAATTACAAGCATTAAAACTTGCAGCCTGCAAGGTGCGCATGGGGATTATTGAATCCACCTATAATGCAAAATGTGGCCACCCTGGTGGTAGTCTTTCTTCTACAGAATTATTTACTTATCTATATTTCAACGAAATGAATATAGACCCTCAAAATCCAAAATCACCAGATCGTGACCGTTTTGTTCTTTCAAAAGGACACACCGCCCCTGGTCTTTATTCTACTTTGGCTAATAGAGGTTTTTTTCCCGTTGAAGATTTAAAAATGCTACGCAAAATCGGTAGCTATTTACAAGGCCACCCAAACATGAACACCGTACCTGGTGTTGATATGTCCACTGGTAGCCTTGGCCAAGGCATTTCTGTTGCTGCTGGCATGGCAAAAGCTGCTAAATATATGAATAAAAATGATGTTAATGTTTATTGCCTACTAGGCGATGGCGAAATTGCCGAGGGTGAAGTTTGGGAAGCATTTATGTTTGCTGCACACTTTAACCTTGATAACCTTTGCGCTATCATTGACCTTAACGGCTTACAAATTGACGGTGCAACCAAAGATGTTATGAACTCCGCACCTGTTGATGAAAAAATGCGTGCTTTTGGTTTTGAGGTTGTAACTGTTGATGGACACAACTTTGAAGAACTTGAAAAAGCATTTGAAACTTTCCATAATACAAAAGGCAAACCTACTGTAATTTTGATGAACACTATCAAAGGTAAAGATGTGCCATACATGGAACACGATGCAGAATGGCATGGCAAAGCTCCAAACGCTGAAGAATATGCAATTGCTATGGATGCTTTAAATGCAATACATGCAGAATTGGAGGCAGGCAAATGAGCGAAATTAAAAAAATTGCAACCCGTGATAGCTACGGCAAAGCTCTAGTTGAGCTTGCTAAAGAAGGCAAAGACAACCTAGTTGTACTAGACGCTGACCTTGCTGCTGCTACAAAAACTGGTATGTTTAAAAAAGCTTTCCCTGACCGACACTTTGATTGTGGCATTGCTGAGTGCAACATGGTTGCCTCTGCTGCTGGTATGGCTACAATGGGGCTTGTACCATTTGTTTCAAGCTTTGCAATGTTTGCTGCTGGTCGTGCTTTTGAGCAAATACGCAACAGCATAGGCTACCCTAACCTAAATGTAAAAATTGGCGCAACACACGGCGGACTTTCCGTTGGTGAGGACGGCGCAAGCCACCAATGCTGTGAAGATTTTGCACTTATGCGTTCTATTCCTGGTATGGTAGTGTTATCCCCTGCTGATGATATTGAAGCTATGGCTGCTGTTAAAGCTGCATATGCACACGAAGGCCCTGTTTACGTTCGTTTTGGCCGTTTGGCTGTGCCTGTTTTCCACGATGAAGCTAACTACAGCTTTGAAATTGGCAAAGGCGAGCAACTAACTGACGGCAACGACATCGCAATTGTCGCTACTGGTTTAATGGTTAACGAGGCACTTATCGCAGCTGAAACTTTAAAACAAAACGGCATAAATGCACGTGTTATCAACATTTGTACAATTAAACCACTTGATGATGAAATCATCTTAAAAGCTGCAAAAGAATGTGGCAAAGTTATCACAGTTGAGGAACACTCAATTATAGGCGGTTTAGGCGAGGCTGTTTGCTCACTACTAAGCGAACAACTACCAACACCTGTTAAACGCATAGGCGTTAACGATGCTTTTGGTCACTCTGGCCCTGCGCTAGACGTATTAAAAGAATTTGGCCTTTCTGCTGATAATATTGTTAAAGTAGCAACTGAATTTTGCGCAACCTAAATTACATTTACAACTTATAACCTAACGGAGAAACTTGATGAACATACTTGAAATTGCAATATTTATATTTATTGCGCTAGAACTTGGTAACGT
>CAYJKG010000001.1:276834-296342 GCA_964370685.1 uncultured Faecalibacterium sp.
GGTCACTCTGGCCCTGCGCTAGACGTGCTTGCAGAGTTTGGCCTTTCAGCTGATAACATCGTAAAAGTTGCAACAGATTTTTGCACTAAATAACTTATTTTTACCACAACACCTAACGGAGAATTTTAATGAACATACTTGAAATAGTAATCTTTATTTTTATTGCCTTGGAGCTAGGCAATGTTTGTATATTATATTTTGCACCAGATTTTCACATGGGTAACGGGGTCGCGGTTTTTAAAGAATGGGAGCTCTCGAAAAAAGATGAAAACTCTCATTTATTTGCAAAATATTTAGTTAATTGGGTTGCTGGTTCAAAATTGATTTTTATTTTTTTACTGTTAGTTATTGCATTATTAGGTGATGAAATATTACAATTTCATGCAGTGCTTGCAACAATTATTTCTATAGCTTCTTACTTTTTTAGGCTAAGCCCTATTATGAAAGAACTTGATAAAAAAGGCATGATTAAACCACAAGGTTACTCTAAAACACTTGATTTAATGATAATTAGCTTTTTAATCATGTTTTCATTAGCTGCAATCATATGGCGTTTTTTTTAATCAAATAACAAGCAAAAACCGCTTGCAGGTTACATCTGCAAGCGGTTTTTGCTTGTTAAAATAAGTTTTATAATGTTTTTGAAAATTCTTTTAAGTATTGTTTGAATGCTTCTCCAATTTCAGGGTGATTTATAGCAACTTCTACTTGTGCTTTTACAACTTCTAGTTTATTACCCATATCATAGCGTTTTCCGGTAAAATCAACTGCTGTCATTCCGCCATGTTTGCGAGCATATTCTGCCATAGCATCTGTTAGTTGTATTTCTCCACCTGCGCCAGGTTTTAAACTTTCGATAATTTTATAAATATCAGGTGTCAAAAGCACACGACCAAGTATAGAAAAATTGCTAAATTCTTCACCTTTTTTAGGTTTTTCTATCATGTCATCAACAAAATAATAATTATCTTTTATGCTTTGAGTTTTTAAACTACAATATTTTGCAACATCTTCCCAAGGCACTGCATTTACAGCTGCGCTTGGACGCTCAAATTCTTCATACGCACGTATTAACTGTGCACAAGCTGGATCATCGCCTATAATTACATCATCGCCGTATGCTACTAAAAAAGGCTCATTTGCTGTAAAAGATTTCGCCATTAAAACAGCATGTCCTAATCCCAAAGTTTCTTTTTGGCGCACGAAAAATATATTAGCAAGATTTGAAATTCCAAGGCATTCTTCAAGCATTTTTTCCTTACCTGGAACAGCAAGTTTAGCCTCAAGCTCAGGCGAACGGTCAAAATGGTCTGCAATTAAATCTTGGTTACGGCTAATAATAATTAAAATATCGGTGCAACCTGCCTGCACTGCTTCCTCCACAAGGTATTGTATAGCTGGTTTATCCACTATTGGCAGCATACCTTTTGGCATTGCTTTTGTTGCTGGCAAAACTCTTGTACCAAGGCCAGCTGCTGGTATAATTACCTTTCTCACTTTGTTCATGCATTACTCCTTCTACTTCGTTTTATCTTAAATTAGGTTTAACATAGCATTAATGTTAGGCCCTAAAAACAAGCTAAAAATATAACTTAATACACATAAGCCTAAAATCGCTAGAAAAACAGCACCAAAACTTGTACCACCATGTAAGCGCAAAGCCATCATGCGTTGTTGTGGGTCTTTATGCAAGCTCTGTATTTTTTGAATTTTTTTAGCGGCTGATTTCTTATACAAATAACTAGCATAAAGTGATTGTATCATTATTAACCCCCAGCCAAGACCAACAGAAATACGAGATAATAAAAGCAAAGTTTCATCGCTCATAATCGGTGCATATGTGCTTTCAGTTTGTATAAGAATTGTAAGAAAACTCGGAACATTTAAAAATAATGTTAATATTGAAAATAAAATAGCTGCACCCCAAACTTTTCTATAAAAAAAGTAAAAAGGCCCAAAAATTAAAGCACTTAAACTTAAACCAAAATTACGTCCTGTCATTTTCATTTGCTTAAATGACAACAAATAAACAGGGCTAGCCGCACCTATATAAGACGACCATTCAGCAATAGGTATATCATCTATTTTTTCGTTAGCATCAAAACGTGGAACATACGCAAAACCATTTATGCTAGAAAAAGGCGAAACAGGCCCTCGTTTTTCTTCACTTGGTTTACCTTGGTAATCATAAGGCGCTGCGCCTACACCAATTTGTTGAGTATAAATGTTTTTTGCTTTTTCGGTATTGATACTTTGTGTTGATTGCTCTTTTTGTTCTTCTTTTTCATGGTCAAGTGGTATTCCGCAATCTTTGCAATACACATTTTGCTTATCATTTTTTTCACCACAATTTTTACATATTGTTTGTGATGGAGCTTTTTGCATTTGTGGCGGTTTCCACTCATAATTTTGTGAGTGGGCTGATTTAAATTTACAATGCCCCAAAGATGCATAACATTCACGATGATAAGGTGTGCCACAATCTGGACACACAACAATATCATCATCCTCTAACTTAAAATGATGATGACAAATGGAACATTCGCAACCTGTAAAATCGTACATAAAAGGCCTCCTTAGTAAATAGCGCTCTAAGTAATTGTACCACAATTTAGTATTTACTTCTAGCTTTTATTAAAAATTAAACAATAAAAGCTACAATTTTTGTAAAAAAGTTCGGATATAAATAAAAAATTTATTAAAAAACATTATATATCTTTAAAAAATATTATTTTGCTTTACTTTACCACAAAAATTAGATATACTAATTAAGCATATATAAACTTTTTGTATCTTTTACTATACTACCACACAGGAGAAAACATGATTACCATAGACGAATTAAAAACTAACCTTTCTGCGCATAAACTTGCAGTTGATGACTTAGAAGAAGCGCTCGCCATAGACGTTAGCAAACGCCGCCTTTTAGAGCTAGAACATAAAATGACTATGCCTGGTTTTTACGATGACGAAACTGCCAGCCGCAAAGTTTTTGAAGAAATTGGCGATTTGCGTGGCAAGTTAACACGTTTTGAAACACTTGTTAATTTGTATGACGATGCGGATACATTATTAATACTAATCAGTGAAGAAAACGACCCTAGCTTAATACCAGAGGGGGAAGAAGCTGTAGGAGCTGTTTTAAAAGCGATAGATGAATTGCAACTTATGACTATGCTTAACGGCGAATATGACCACTGCAACGCTATTATGACATTTCACGCTGGTTCTGGCGGTACAGAAGCACAAGATTGGGCCGAAATGCTTTACCGCATGTACAATAAATGGGCATCAGCACATGGTATACAAGGCGAACTTTTAGATTACCAAGATGGCGATGAAGCTGGCATGAAAAGCGCATCTATTATGTTTAAAGGAACAAATGCCTACGGCCTATTAAAAAGTGAAAATGGCGTACATCGCCTTGTTCGTGTTAGTCCATTTGATTCCAACGCACGCCGCCACACTAGCTTTGCTTCTATAGAAGTTATGCCCGAGCTTGATGATTCTATACAAGTTGATATTCGCCCTGATGATATTGAAATGCAAGTTTACCGTGCCTCTGGTGCTGGTGGTCAACATATCAATAAAACTTCCTCTGCTGTTCGTTTAATACACAAACCTACTGGTGTTGTTGTTAGTTGCCAAACACAGCGCAGTCAATTTCAAAACCGTGATTTCGCTATGCAAATGTTACAAGCTAAGCTTTACCAAATTGCTCAACAACAGCACATGGATAAAATTGACGACATCAAAGGTGTACAAAACGAAATTACATGGGGTCACCAAATACGCAGTTATGTATTTATGCCTTATACCATGGTTAAAGATCATCGTACAAGTTTTGAAACTGGCAATGTTGACGCTGTTATGGACGGCGCACTAGATGGCTTTATATTTGCTTATTTAAAAGCGTCCTCACGTGGCGAGCTTGAAGAAACTTAATTTTTCATAAAAAATAGCGCTAGAGATTTTGCAACGACCCCAAAAAGTTAGACTTGATAGTGTAGTGACTGATGTTGCTACACTATTTTTATGCAGCTTGATGTTTTAACCTGTATTCCACAGGGTTAAAATAGTCAAGCTTTTGCTTTGTTCTTTTGTTGTTGTAATAATAAATATATTTTTCTATTGCTAATTTTAGTTCTTCAAAGCTATAAAAGGTATTGCCATAATAATTTTTTTTAAAACAGCTACATCAACATCAAGCAAGTTATAGCTAACTTCATCGCCACAAATTACGGTTTCAATCTTTTTGCAAGTAGGTGGGTATTTTTTTATAACTCCAAAAAAGACTTTTGATACATTATACTTTTCTTCGTTTTCTACTGTACTATAGCCGTCGTAAAATTCTTCGTAAGACATTTTTTCCCATGTCAATCTACAGTTAATTTAATCTAACTCATGTTCACACTGCTACTTATAAATTTAAAATCACATAGTTCATCGCCATTTCCTATTGTTTTTGTCCTTGCCCATTTAGCTCCCTTTAAATTGCCATACATTATGTCGTCTGCTCCGCAAAAAATTTTTGTTAGCTCTGAAGTGCCCAAACGTGTCAGCTCATTATTATAAATACAATATTTACACGTCCATTTAATATATTTGTTTGAGTTTTCTTCCCAAATCATTTCAAAAGCAGGTGCACCAAAATTTGTACTAACACCTACTTTGCACATGTTGCCAAACAGTTTAAAAAAGAATGGTAACTTCGAAAGTGATTTAAAGAATTTTTCTTGCCTTTTTGCATCATCAAAAACACATTGCTCTATTTGTGCAAATGCAGTTTCACTGCCTTTATGCTGTTCAAGCACCTTGTACACTGCTACCGCTGGATAAATAGAATAAGCACAGTGTTTATACACCACCTTATCAGAAATATTATTATCCGTTATTAGTTTGTCAAATAAATCTATTATTTCTGTTTTAATATTAGTTTCATTTATGTTAGTTAAACAGCTTCCCATTACACTTTTTTTAAATATCTTTTCAGTTTTGTTATTCATACTAACCCCCACCTAAATATACTTAATAACAGTTTCAAACCCTGCTGTAAAGAATTTTGAAATTTTTTCAATATAACGCAGTGCATCTTCTTTTTTTATATCGTGTCTGATTATTTCAAAAAGGCTTTCATGATATGCAGATGTTAATATATGGAATAAATCTCTATCAATTTCACCTTTAAGTTTTCCAAGTTTTTTTAGCTCTGCATGATATAAAAGTGTTTTATCCACTTGTAGCTCTACTAAGTCATGAACAAAGTTCTCATATTTTGTGCCTGCACTTTTACATAGTATTAGCTTGAATGCATCGTGATTTTCGTAAACATACTCCACAAAGTTAAATAAAAATTGGGATGATCGTAAATAGGAATTTGCCGTTTCATCAGTTCCCACTAGGTCAAAAAAGGTAGACTGTGCATTTTTGAAACTATCTAAGAAAGTATTCGCACATGGGTCTGTTAAATCGTAAAAAAGTGAAGCTTTATCTTTATAGTAACCATAAAAAGCTCCCTTGGTAAAGCCAGCTTTTGCAACAATTTGTCTAAGCGAAGCATCTTTATACCCATGAGCTAAAAATTCTGCTTTACCTATTTCTAATATTTTAAGCCTTGTTTCACTGTAATTTTCCATTTTTATACCTCACAAAACACAATATACCAGTGGCATGTACCACTGGTATATTGTATAATTATATTTTATTTATGTCAAGTTAAATCAAAAACAAATGTTTTTAGTATCACTGTTATTGCGCAATTTCGCTTGTATTTTTCATTGTAGAAAGGTGTTTTTTAACAATTCTTGAACC
This sequence comes from uncultured Faecalibacterium sp., assembly GCA_964370685.1. Taxonomy (GTDB): domain Bacteria; phylum Bacillota; class Clostridia; order Oscillospirales; family Ruminococcaceae; genus Faecalibacterium. The sequence goes on from CAYJKG010000001.1 coordinate 282,646, forward strand.
TATAAAGCAACCAGCAAAAGCTGCGATTACTACTGCTACAAATACAACTACAAATCCACCAGAAGACAACATTCTTGCAGCTTCTGTTTGACTTAACTGTTCTGCTGATGCTAACTGTTCCTCTGTCATTCCTTCAAGTAAGCTGTCCATTGCTAGCATATACGGATAAAACGTGCTAGCAATACTTGCGGATATTTGTATTATTATATAGCTTATAGATAAACCTTTAAAGCTACCATAGCCTGTTTTTGATAAAATAAGCTCAGCTATTAAACCTGTTGCGATATATGCAAAAATATATGGTGGATATACCCCAAGAACACCCATAATTGTACAGTAGATGAATATAGCACCTCTTTTTTTTACTTTTGTTCCTAAAATAAAAAACACTATGCTGTTAAATAAAGATAAATATATAGGCATCATCAATACTGTTATAGGCAGAATATACATAAATGAAGTTAGTGCGTATATCACCAAATTAATTAAAGTAAGTAGCACTATTGTAATGATATCTTTTGTTTTTAGCTTATTCTGTTTTTTTTCGTTCATAGTAACTCTCCTCGTATACTTTTTTATTAAATTAAAATTCCTATTATTGATAAAGTTATAAATATTATAAAAACAGCTACATCAAGTAAACTGAATTTAATTTCTATATATGAAGTACGCCTTTTGTTTAAATCAATGCCTCTAACTTGAGCAGATGCAGCAAGTGCTTCGGCTATCCTTATAACTCTAAAAGATAAAGGAACAATTAATATTTCCATAAATTCGCTTAAATGTTTGATTTTTTCTGTAACTCCAATAAAAAAACCTCTTGTTTTTATAGCTTGGAGCATTGTTTTTAAGTCGCTCTTTAACACTGGGAAGAACCTAAACACCACAGAAAAAATCATTATTATTTTTTCGTTAATTCTAAATTTTCTAAGCGCTGCAATCATCTTTGCAGCACCCTCGTTTATAGCAACAGCCGAAATCGTTGCACCTAAAAGTATAAACACAGGGAAAAACCTGAGTATAAAGCCCCCCAAAGCCGCCGTAAGATAAAATGGTGCGCATATAGCAGCAAGAAATACAGCTGCCCAAACAGCAAAACTTTTAAGTCGCTTTTCAAATAACATAAGTAAGGCAGTTGCACAAAAACTTGTTGTTATGTAGTTTGTATCCATGCAAAACACAGCTATCAATGAGTTTAAAAATATCAACAATTTAATTCTAGGGTCAATTATTGATACATCTTTTTTTGTTCTCTCTTTATTATCAGTGGCTATATTCTTTTCCATAAAATTTTTAAACTCAAAAAAATTCTCAGTGCTATCTATTGTAAATTCTTTTGCATTTTTACCTTCTGATATAAAGACTGCTTTATTGCATAGTTTTGAAATTAATTCTAAATCATGAGTTATTACAAGAACAATTTTTTCCTCTTTTAATTCATTAATTAAGTTAACACAGTTTTTAAGGCTAATATAATCAAGCCCTGCTGTTGGTTCATCTAATATAACTATAGGTTTTTGTGAAAAATATGCAATTAATATACTGAGCTTTTGCATCTGCCCGCCAGATAGCGAAAAGGGGTGTCTATTCCTCAGTTCCCACATATCAAATCGCTTCAAAATATTTTCTATTTGTAAATCTAATTCTTTTGTTTTTTCACGCCCATATGTAAGTTCATTGTATACAGAATTTGTAAAAAACTGAAATTCCGCTTCTTGCATAATAAAAACACAATTTTTTATTAACTCTTTATTTGACAATATTTTGTTTTGAAATACAACATCACCGCTTTGCTTTTTCACAAGCCCTGATATTAGCTTCCCTAAAGTTGTCTTGCCTGCTCCGTTCACACCTACTATTGCTGTAATATCTTTATTTTCACATTTGTACGTAAAATTATCCAAAACATTTTTATCTGCATTTTTATATTTAAAACAAATATTATTAAATGATACACTTAACTTTTCTTTTGGTGTTTCTTGTTCAATTCTAGGTGCAAGTTTATCCAAAGAATTTGTTCTAAGCCCCATTTGGTTTAAATCTTCTGTAGAGTATTTTTTCATATCCCTTGCGGCTATAATTTCAACTATTTTGCCATTTTTCATATGCCAAAATTCGTCTGCTATATCCATTAGATAATATAGCCTATGCTCATTTATAACCAAGGTTTTTCCTTGTTGTTTTAATATATTCAACGCCTGTGAAAGCCATTTTATTGCAGTAAAATCAAGGTTAGCCGTCGGTTCATCCAAAACACATATATCTGTGTTTTGCACCCACATGCACAAAATTGCTACCAATTGACGTTCGCCTGATGATAAGTCAAAAACTTTTCTATCTCTCAATCTTTCAAGGGAAAAAAGTTTAAACGCTGCGTCTATTTTATTAATAATTTCATCACGTTCAACCCCATAGTTTTCAAGTGCAAAAGCCATTTCAGTGCAACTATTTGTTGTAAAAAATTGACTTCTCGGGTCTTGGAAAACACTTGAAACTATTTCGCCAACTTCGCCTATAGAAATTGTTTCTAACCCCTTACCGTTAATTTTGCTATAACCACTTAAATCGCCCTCATAAAACTGTGGAATTAACCTGTTTATTGTGCGCACAAAGGTTGATTTTCCACAACCACAATTACCACACAAAACTACACATTTACCTTTTTCTATTTTTCCATCTATATTATCAAGGGCTTTTTGTGTTTCATCTTCATATGTAAAGCTTAAGTTAAAATCTATCACAGATACCCCCACGTCAGTTAGACTAAACTAACCCTCATCTTAAAATAAAAACCAAACTTTTACATTTGATTTTTACTTATTTCATTAAAATATACTTTCCAGCCTGCTTCATAGAACAAATCTGTTTTTTCTATAAAATTTATAGCTTGCGCTTTACTATAATTTTTCTCTAAAATATATTTATAAATATTCATCGTTTGAGTTAGTATAAGTTCGATTAATTCAGCATCAATTTCTTTTTTTGATATATTTTGCATAAAAGTAACCGTAGATATAATTTTATTTTGAAGCCCATCTTCAAGCATTTTGCCTACAGAGCTTCCATCACTTTTACAAAATATCAACTGACATTCTTCATAATATTCAAAAATTATTTGTGTATGACTTTCCTGTTCTGATTTTATCGCTTTATAAAAATCTTCAAACTTTTTTGTTTGCATAGCATGATTATATAATTTGTAAAGGTTTTCTGGGTATTCCCCCATAGCCTGCAATGCTTTTTGTATTAAAGCCGAGAACATTGCATCTTTGTTTTTATATCTAGTGTATAGTGCCCCTGTTGTTACACCTGCGTTTTTTGCAATTGTATGAATTGATGCATCTCTAAAACCTTTATCCATAAATTCATTTAAAGCGGCTTTTTCTATTTTAGGGTTTAATGATAAATCTTTATTTGCCATATGCTCTTTTTAACTCCAAAAAAATTACGACAGTAAAAACCGATAACGCTATTATCGATAATGAAGTTATTGTAACAATACTTTTGTATTTTGTCAAGAGAATTTTTCTGCGTTTTTACTGTTGTTACAAATAAAAACTATAGAATATATCATGTAAGCACAATAATTTACCCTTAAAATTCTAACTATTAAAACAACTACAATGCTAGCGTTTTAGTTGCAATATTTGTTTGAACATGCTAAAATAATTATAAGTTAGCTTTCGTTAACTCGCTGCTTTATATCACGCATTATTTGGATTATAATCCAAAAGTCAAACATTAAAAAACAAAGATGAAAATACTAATAATTTTATAGAAGATATAATGAAACTTAGTCATATATTAATAAAAGTCACCGACCTCGACAGTGCTGTCTATGAGTGGCAAAAAAAAGGTTTTACAGTTGAATATGGTAGAGCAAAAAAACCATACAACGCATTAATATATTTTAAAGAAGGACCATACATCGAACTTTTTAAATTTAATGGCTTTCCAAAACCTATTGCTTTTATTTTAGCACTATTAGGCAAGAAAAAATTGGTGGAGAAAATGAATTTTTGGGCAAAGCATGAAGATGGTTTACTTTCCATAATGCTTGAAAACTATGAACAAAACCTATCTAAAGAAGTTGAAATTTTAAAAAAACATGGTTATTTCGGCACTCTATCAAAGAAAAGCAGAATAGACACAAAAAATAGAAAACTTAATTTTACAGTAATGTTCACAGACGACATACATTTTCCTGATTTAATGACATATTTTTCAACCGCCCCAAAACCCCAAAACCAAAAAAGGATATACATTCTAACCATATAAAAGGTGTAAAAAGTATATCCTTGGGGCTCAACGAAAAACAGAAAGCTATATTCTCTGAACTTTGCAATGATGAAAAAATTATATTATTTACAGGCAAAGGAATAAAAGATTTAGAGTGGGAACACTAAAATACAGCGTTTTATGTTTGCATTTTTTCACAGCCTACACATATCTGAATATTCACATATTACCCAATGCTGTTTGCGTTAAATATTATAAAAATCTATAACTATTTTTGAAAAATGATAGCAATTTTTCACGCCCAGTTTTTTCACTAAGCTCGTAACTATCTAACACTTTTCCGTTTTCAATATGAACAACATTATCGCAGCACCTTAAAATAAACTCTGGGTCATGTGTTACTATAATAACAGTTTTGCCCTTTTCCGCAAGTTCGTTTGCACAATCAGATACTCTTTTCATATTTTCTAAATCAAGCCCACTTGTCGGCTCGTCAAAAATAATAATATGGCGTTCAGTGGCTATTGCAGAAGCTATTGCAACACGTTGTTTTTGCCCGCCTGAAAGTGACATTGGGTGTCTGTTTTCAAACGCTGTTAAATTCATATCGCCTAAATATTTTTGTGCTTTTTCTTTATTTTCTACTGGCATGCTTAGCAAAACTTCCTCTAGCACGCTCTCGGTAAAAAGTTGGTGGTTTACATCTTGCATAACCATATAACATTCTTTTAAACGCTGTTTTGTGTTATAAGTTTGCGTGGCGAACTCTAAATTTCCCCTTGCTCTTTTTTCAAGCCCACACAAACAACGAGAAAATGTTGTTTTTCCTGCACCATTGCTACCTATAACTGCCGTTATCTTTGCACTATCAACAATTACTTCATCCACATCAAGTGCTAAAATTTCACTGTTTCTATATTTAAAGCTCAAATTTTTAATTTTCCACATTTGCTCGCACTGCTTAGCATTTTTAGATTTTATGTTTGAAAGACCTTTAAGTGTGCACGGCCTAAGCCCCATAACACTGCGAACATCTTCTGACATTTCTCTAAACTCGTCACCACTATATTTACCTGTAATTTTCCCGTCTTTCATGTAATAAACGCTATCGAGCAAGTCATATATGTAATATAGGCGGTGCTCTGCAATAACTATTGTTTTACCCTCATTTTTCAGAGTAATAAGCAACTCTCTTAGCTCCTCTATCGCTTTTGCATCAAGGTTAGAGGACGGCTCATCAAAAACATATAATTCAGGGTTAATAGCAGATGCTGACGCACAGGCAATCTTTTGTTTTTCTCCGCCTGAAAGTGCAAAAATATTCCTATTCATAAGCTTTTTTATATTTAATTTATTTGAAACTTCATCTACTCTGTTTAATATTTTGTCTTTTTCCCAACCGTGGTTTTCTGGAGCAAAGGCAATTTCAGAAGTTGTATCAACATTAAAAAATTGTGAGCGTGGGTTTTGGAAAACAGAACCAACTTTAGCTGAAATATCAAAAAGTGACATATCCTTATGTTCCTTGCTGTTAATTGTGATATTTCCGCTTAACTCCCCCTCATAGTAATGCGGAATAAGCCCATTTAATAGCCTTGTAATTGTAGTTTTTCCACTGCCAGAACCACCACAGAAAAGTATAAATTCACCTTTTTTTATTTCTAAATTTATATCATATAACCTACCACCATTTTCACTGCTTTGATTTTCGCTATTTGTATTGTAGGAATAGCAGACATTATTGCAAATTATCATCATATTACCCCCACAAAAATTAATGCTTGCACTGTTAGAAAACCAGCACACAAAATCAAAATTAAAACATCTTGCACTTTAAATTTCAACTCACAAGTGTTTGTTCTTTTAACAGGTCCACCAAGCCCTCTTGTAAGCGAAGCACAAGATAATTCCTCGCCAATTTTCACGCTACACATAAGCATAGGTACAATGCGATATTCGAGCATTGCACCTACTTTGTTTCCCTTAAAGCTAATATTTCTCATACGCATAGCATCGCTTATCGCTTGCCATTCCTCAAATATAGTTGGGAAAAAGCGAAACATTACCGCCATTGGAATAGTAACTTGTTTTGGTAGCTTGAGTTTTTCCATAGATGCAACAAACTCACTCACTGTTGTGGTGGTAAGCAAAAAATATGCCGAGAAAAAACCAGGTATAAAATAAAGTGGCATAACAACAAGCGGTGTCATAATAAAGCGTATAGTCCCCGTTGCATAAGGGACTATAAACTCCTGCAATAAAAGGCAGATTATCATTGCAGCTATGTAAAACACAGCTTTTTTGTATGCTTTTACACAAAAAGCAATAACAAGCGGCAATACCGCTGGCAGATAAAAAAGTGTTGTTTGGTACGAACCTCCAAACACAAGGATAGACAAAGTTAGCATTACCGCAAGTTTAGTTCGTGGGTCTATCGGTATGCCTTTTGTATATCTTTGTGATAGTAGTATTGCTCTGTTCATTAAACAATACCAGCTCTCTCAAAGTGTTTTTTGAACATTTTTTGCCCTATAAAACCTCCGATAATACCACAGATAAAACTTGCAACTAAAAGCACAGGCAAAATCCAATTCGGCATATAACTCATAAGCGTATCTGCGTATTCAACACCAAAACCCTCTGTTGCTAACATTTCGTGGTAGCTGTCTCTTGTTAAAATAATAGGGATAAACGCACCTATTACAGACATAGCATAAATACCATAAGCTACTATACTCTTTTTAGCATTTTTGTAACCATCTGCTTTTAACATTAAATCGCAAATTAGAGCAGCTACCAAAAATGTACCTACGCACCAATAGCCCATACCACCTATCATCATTAAAATGCCAGACAAAAAGCCTTGAATTGTTATCATACCAAATTTTTTCACTTTAGAAAAATACAGCATCATAGGTATACCACCTAGTAAAGGAACAATTACACTTAATAGCGGAATAAAAATAGGGATAACTCCGAGCATACCAGCTGCCATAATTATCACAAAATAAATTGCTGTAAAAATACCAATGTTGATAAAATCTTTACCTTGTAGCTTGTTGTTCATAATAAACCTCCAATAATATATAACGTCCAGTTAGTTTTTGCTAACTCAATTATTATATCATCATATCTCTTGCTTTTCTATACCTATATATCTTTTTGGCCACAAATAGCAAACAAATAGGTCTGCTTGACTATTTCAAAAGAATCTATATAATAAATACAACAAGTATGAAAGAGGTCACTATTTTGGAATTTAATTGGAAAAATTGGGATACCATTGATAAAAACGATAAAGTAGAATTTAAAAAAGCTCTAAACAGCAATTGTTATGTATTTGGAACCAACAACAATAATTTTAATTGTTATTATTACGAAATATTTAATAACATGTTTATCTGTTTTTACGATATTTCTACTTCAGAGATACCAGGTAATGGTAACAGCTATAATAAAAATTTGACACAGTTCAACTATTGTATTGAAGGGCGAATAGAACTTGCTTTAGAAGATGGTTTTAACGTTTGTTTAAAGGAAGATGATTTTTGTTTAAGTAGGGAAGTTTCAAAAACGCCCTTCTTTTTTCCTACTAAGAACTATAAAGGTGTAACTATTTATTTTGATGAAGAAAAATTTCAATGTGCAAACAATGAATTGCTATCAACATTTGAACTCGATTTTCAAAATTTAAACAAAAAGTATTTTAAAGGGCAAAGTACAGTTATTATGAAGTCAAGCAGTGAGCTTAAAGATGTGATGATAATGTTATGGGATAACAGGGAAATTTTATCGAATTTCAGATTAAAAAACAGTGCGCTTGAGATAATAAACTTCCTTTTAAACACTGTGGTAAAATCCAGCGAGAAGCGAACATACCATACTAAAACGCAAGCAGAGATTGCAAAAAAAGCAAGGACAATTCTTATTGAAAACCTTACAGAACATATTCCTATTAAATCCATAGCAACAAAATTTGGAGTAAGCGAAACTAGTTTGAAAAACTATTTCAAAGCAGTATTTGGTGAAAACATTTCTGAGTATTTGAGAAAATATCGAATGGAAAAGGCATCTCAACTACTGCTAGAAACAAAGCTCTCTGTTGGTGAAATATCTCACTTAGTAGGTTATACAAAACAAGGGAAATTTGCCGAATTGTTTAGGAAATATTATGGTTATTCACCACTTGAGTATCGCAGAATAAAATTTTTAAAAGATTAAACAAGTTGAATTTTAAAGGTGTAGTATTAAATGAATGAATCGATAAAAATAAGTATAAATAATGTGAAACACAGTTTATTTATAAGTTATGATAGTGCAGAAAACCCTATATTACTTTGTGTCCATGGTGGCCCAGGGCAGGCAGAAACTGCATACATAAAAGATTATCAAGAAGAACTTGAAAAGCACTTCATTGTCGTAAGGCATGATCAAAGGGGTGCTGGGCTTACAGGCTGGAAAAATGTTGATGAAAAATCACTCACTATTCAAAATTGTGTAGCAGATACAATTTATGTGACAGAATATTTAAAAAAGAAATTTAACAAAGAAAAAATCTATATCATGGGGCATTCCTGGGGTAGCATACTAGCTATTTTAGCTACAAAAAACAAACCTGAACATTACCATTCATATATAGGTGTTAGCCAAGTTGTGGATTATAACAAAGCAATGCATATTGGCTATGCCATGATGAAAGAGAATGCAAAGAAAAATAACAGACAAGATGCTTTAAGACTGCTATGCAAAATAGAATCACCACCATACTCAGGCAAAAATTATTCTATATATCGACGTTGCATTGGAAAAATGTCAGGTTTTATCAAAACAAAGCCTAAATATGGAATTGGAAAGGCGGTTTTTAAATCAAAAAATTACCCGCTAACAGAAAAATTCAAATACTATTTAAACGCAATGCGAACAGCTAAAGCAATATATAAAAACGGACTTGACACAAATTTATTTGAAATGATTGCAAAGTTAGAAGTTCCCGTCACATTTATTTCTGGCAGGTATGATTTAAGCACTCCACTTGTTTTAGTTGAAAACTTCTATAACAACCTTATTGCTCCTAAAAAGGAGTTGATAATTTTAGAAAACTCTGCGCATATGCCACAACTTGAAGAATTCGAAAAGTTTAACAACATTATAGTAAATATAAAATGATTAACAGCTTGTAATATATTCCACTTGATAAAATTTTTATAATAAGATAAATCAAATTTCTTGCAATACCAAATTCTGCACCGCAATAAACAAAGAAAAGTTATATTTTAGAATAATTACATTAATAGTTTTATTAATAATTAACTAACCAAAACATCAAAAGCCGTGGTACAAATTGAAAAATCTGTACTACGGCTTTTTCTTTTATTTGAAGTTAAATAGAACATAACTATAATATAGTTAGAGTTTAGTTTGAATGTAGTTTGAGCATAACTTAGAGCGTATACAACAAAACAGCACCATATACCACCTGTTGAATTTACCACTTGTATATGGTACTTCATGTGATCAAAATAATGAAATACTGCGAGGTGGATTTCGAGTCAGGCTCGTTATGACCACTTCTATACGTCTCCACGTATCTTAAATCGGTTTCCCAATAAGAAATCTATATTTTATTTTTCGGATAACTGTGAGCAAAAAGGGTGGGGTTATTATCATCTAATAGGCGCTCTCTCTGTGTGAATACTGTAATCTCTATGCATCAAAGCGTTTAAAACAGCCTCTCTTCTTGCTTTGATTGGATATTCTGATTTATCTTTACACTTGCCGTCCTCATCAATAATTGTCTTTACATTCATATTACGTTTTACAAAAGCGACAGTTTCTTCTAACATTTCAGAAATTGTTCCCGCTATTCGCTTGTTTGCTATAAACCGCTCTCCGTCAGCTCCCGTTTCTCCCATTTCTGTACCGGGAACAACAATAATTGTAATGCAAAGTTGCGGAAATGTAACTTGAGGATATTTTGAAAAACATAATTCTGCCGCAAGCGTCGGTTTTCCGTCTTTTACAACACACATTAAAGATAAAATTTCACCATCATCAAGTTTTGCTAAATTTTCTTTATTTTCTTTTAGCTCTAAGATATAATGTTCAATCATCGCAGGATTTAACATCGACAATTGTAACCGCTCTGAAACTCTTAAATCGTCGTGTACTCGCCAGCGGTAAGCGTCATAGCTATGTATTTCATAATCGCTCATAGCTCGTCAGCTTCACTAACTCTGATATATGCAAAAATCAATTAAAATACGTAATACATTCCTTGAAATATTAAATTGAATTTAAAAAACGGAATGTGTTACGTATTTTAAATTTGTGGCATCAAAGTGATACTTCAGTATGAACAAGTAGCGAGTACAAGAGATTATATAAACAGCAAAACCTTTTTGCCCTAATATTTAAACATACATCGTAAGCCATTCATCAGAATAATATCAATGTTATCGGAATGATATATTTACCAAATTAATTTCAAACAGCTTAGATATAATTTACTAAATCGTATCTAAGCTGTTTGACGTTCATACCTATCTCTGCTAAAATTAACTTAAGCGAACTTTAGTAAGGAGAAACAATCCTAAGACAAAATCGCAGGAAGAAATTGATATCATAGGCTTTGATGATGGTGCGGGTGCTCTTTTTGTAGTCTGCAGTGGACCAATGAAAAAATGGATTTAGCAGTGCTACAAACACTTATATACCGCAGTGAACTTTTTAAAAGCACACAAAAACATTATTATTTATTTGCTAAAACTGGTTTTGCAAAAGGCTGTGTGAAGCTTGCAAGTGAGCGCAGTGACATAAACTTAGTAAGCTTTGATGATATGATGAAGAAATTCAGAAAGTAAAAAATATATGAGTTACACAATTAGAAAAGCGACGAGCGCCGACAAAACCGCAGTGCTCACCCTTGGGAGAAAAATAGTAGATGTATACGAGCGCGCACACCTCGGTGATGAGATGGCAGGTAGATATATAATGAGCGGTGCTTGCGACCGTGATTTAAGCGCAATTTACAATAATGCAACCATTATTTTACACGGCGAAACTGTTATAGGTTTTCTGTTTACACATGAAAACGAGATACAGGGTTTGTCGGTTGATGTACCGTATTGGGGCAAAGGTATTGCACAAAAGCTGATTGCCTACGCTACGCAAAACCTGTTTAAAGGCTACGAGGAAATACAGCTTGAATGCTTTACCACCTCGCCACGTGCTAATAGGTTTTATCAAAAAATGGGCTTTGTAAGTTGTGGAGTAGTCGATGGTGACGGCGGAAGCAGAAACCTTTATAAGCGAAAAATCAGCGGCAATTTAACGCCAAAAGAAACGCTTTTAAACTGGATAGATGCCTTTAACAATGCCGATGCAAAAAAACTAAGCGAGTTTTATGTAGATGATGCGGTAAATCATCAGGTGGTGGCTGAGCCTGTTATAGGCAAAAAGGCGATTTATGAGATGTTCAAAGCCGAGTTTGCTACTGCTGAAATGGTCTGCATACTCGATAATATTTTTATGGATGGCGACTTTGCCATAATTGAATGGAAAGACCCGAAAGGGTTTAGAGGGTGCGGTTTTTTCAACATTATCGGCGGTAAAATTATATTTCAAAGGGGTTATATGGACAAGCTGAGTTTTCTGAAAATGAACGCCTTGTCTACCAAGTTAGGCTGAGAATGGCAACATCTTCACCTTGTGTAATCACTCGAAAAGGCTGTGTGAATATTTACTACAATATAATAGAGATGCCATATGAGGTACTTTTTGCCTTAACCAACTAATCAACATTTAAGACAGGTGCTGTGGTTTGAGTCACCTCCTAACAGTCGTTATTTGCTTAAAACAAACACGCCGTAATTTTATGATACAAATCCACAGTGCCACATCTATTATACCAAATCGGGTAGCTAACCCCGTTTGTATAATCAAATTTTAAAAAATTATGAAAGGGGAAAATAATAGAACTATCACCTGTTTTAGATGATAATTCTATTATACGTGATTTTAAGGTGATAGATATTTAAGTTAAAGATTGCGAATAATTAAAATTATTGAAAGGATTTATAATATGGATATTAAATGCAAAAATTGTGGCAAAGTATTTGAACTTAGCGATGGAGAAATAGATTTTTTCAAATCAAAAAATTTGCAAACTCCAAAAAGATGTAAAGAATGCAGGCAAGCTAAGCGCAACAATATAAAAACAACGCAAACACCAAATCAATATATAAATCATAATAGAAAAACGCCTCCAAAGCAGTATGTTGATTCATCAATCTTATCAAAATTTATTATTGTTGCATTTATTCTTATAACCGCTATTGTTGCCATACCAAATCTTTTAGATAATGAAACCTCAACTCCAATCGTTAATTATGAAAACGCAAGTACATTTGAGTTTAGAAATGAAGATTACTTATCTGAGCATTTTGAAAAACACGGAATAGGTATGGGATATAATTCAGCAAGCGAATATTTACAGGGTGCTAATGATGTTATTGGAGCAAATAATGTTATGACTAAAACTCAAAGTGATTCTGACACGGCATATTTTTTACAATCAAGCGGTGAATTTGTAGTAATTTCATATGATGGGTATATACGCACTTATTTTATTCCGGAAGATGGAATTGAATATTTTAACAGACAGTAATATGATTATATAATTACCCCCTCGCAGCGTTCAATCTCACACTGAATAATCTGTGCTGTAAAGCCTTTATAGGTTTTTATTCGCTTTTCGCTTTGATATCTTAATTGCATTTATCTGACTAGGGTTACAAATAAACTTATCGCAGCTGACTTCGTTCATATGAGGTCAGTTTTTTTATATTCAAAATGAGGTGATGCACTATGTATTAAGCCACAACTTACATTTTAACATTTATTTTCGTCGTAAAAATAATATGTTTTTATAACAAATATTTTTAGTTTTCCGTTTTGAGGTTTTGCCTTAAGGCGGATTTTTTACGCCTAAAAATACAAACCATGGAGAAAAAAACATGAGATTATCTAAAAAATTAAAAAAAGAAATGGCGTTTTTCATTAACCTAATAGCGATAAAAGACAGTACAATTTGCAATGCCAGCGCTGTGTTCACGAGTGCAAGCAAAGCTTTCGTGTCGAGCTTGTTCACTGCCCTAAGTACAAGGAGAAAATCTGCCATAACGCTTCGGTCACACAGCAAAGCAAAAGTATTGCAGATTATTTCCACACTGCTTTTGTCTTATTTTTAATTGTTAGTGTTTTCTTCGCTCGTTGTAAAATTAAAGGGTGTCCGTTCAATGGAGACCCTTTGTTTAAAAAACTCAGCACTGAAATAGGACTGCGTTTTGTATGTGTTCGCTTAAGCTTTAAATGTTTCATTATTCAAATATACTAAGCATTCAAACTCATTTGTAAATTAAAAGTGAAAATAAATTAAATGAAAATAGGGTTAGTCCATG
>CAYJKG010000002.1:0-173830 GCA_964370685.1 uncultured Faecalibacterium sp.
GTTTATTCATTAGTGCCTCCTATCAAAATTTTATCAATAGTTTCTTTGTGTAGCGTCCATGCTTTTTTATAATAATCAAGTCTAGCAGTACCCTCTTTAGTGATTACGTAATACTTACGGTTTCTGCCGTCATATGCTTTGTCATAGGTAGCGAGCAAGCCGTCTTTGGATAATCGCCTTAAAACGGGATATAACGCTGTTTCTGAAATTTCAATAGATGAACTTATTTTTTGAGTTAAATCGTAACCATAAGTATCACCTTTTGCTACAACCCCAAGCACACAGGCATCTAAAAGTTTTGATGCAATTGCAAAATCCATGTTAAACCTCCTTGTAATTGTTTTGTGATTAATATTATACGACGAATAATATTGTTTGTCAAGTGTATTTATTAAAATGTGTTTTTTGCATAAAAAACAACGTAAATTAGTTATTAAAATATTTTGGCGACAGCTATATTATTGTGAGCATAACTATAACTTGGATAATTCACAGATAAAAATTAAATAACTTCCTACCCTATAATTACTTAGTAGTGGGTATTAACTGCTATTAATAGTAGATAAATCTATCACAATTTTAGTTCAATGTATTACAAAAAATAACACTGAATCTAAAAAATAGATTCAGTGTTATGCTGTTATTACAAATCAGTTAGTTGTATTGTTACACTATGTGTTATCTTTGCACCGTGCTTTTAATCTTTCAAAGGATTAATTTGCAATAATGTTGTATTTATCTCTGCACCTAAACTCTTCTTTAGCTAAAGCACCCAGTTCAAGCTCTCGGTTTGCAGCCTTATCATATTTTCGTAATCGGCAGATTTTTTAAGCATTTCACTGTGCGTACCCTCGGCTGAAACTCTACCCTCTTTTAGTAATACAATCTTATTTGCTCCTGCAATAGTCCTCATTCTGTGGGCAATTACGATAACTGTTTTATCCTTAGTAAGTCTTGAAATAGCCTTTTGAACAGCGCTTTCATTTTTAATATCAAGAGAAGATGTAGCCTCATCAAGCAAAACGATAGGTGCATCTTTTAATAAAGCCCTTGCAATAGAAAGTCTTTGACGCTCACCTCCTGATAGTTTCGAGCCGTTTTCACCAATAATGGTGTTGTAACCATTAGGCATAGACATAATAAACTCGTGGCACTGTGCATTTTTTGCCGCTTCTATTACATCACCATCGCTCGCACCTTTTCGACCTATACGAATATTTTCCAAAACTGTATTGTTAAAGAGTGTTACATCTTGGAACACAATAGAAATTTCTTTTAATAGTGTTTCAGGCTCTATTGAATTTACGTCTTCACCGCCTATGGTGATTTTACCACTATCTACATCCCAAAATTTAGCAGCAAGTTTCATAGCTGTGCTTTTACCTCCACCAGATGGACCTACAAGTGCAGTAACTTTCCCTTGTTCTGCGATAAACGACACATCATTTAATACTGTTTCACTTGTTTCATAGCTGAAATATACATTTTCGAAATTGATATTATAACCTTTTGGTGACATGTTTTCATTGCCAGTTTGAATTTTTGTGCTTTCAAATTCTTTCATACGTTCAACACTTTTTAATGAAATAAATATACCTGCAAGGTTTACAAGTGCACCCGCAAGTGGGTCGTAAATCCTTGATGCAATCATCAAAAATACAAGAAAAGTAAGAAGTGTCACTTCACCTGTAGCAAGCAGTGTTACACCTACAATCATAGTTGTTGCAATGCCAATTTTTAATATCATCTGTGATAAATTTACAAATGAACCTGTGATAAATTCAGCCTTAATGCTTGCTTTTTCATGGTTGTCAAAATGTGTGTTCATAATCTTTAGGTGTGCGTTTTCTCTATTGTTTGCTTTAATGTCTTTCACATTTTCAAGGCATTCTTGAATTTTATCGATATATGTCAGTTGAATATTCTTTGTTTTTATAAGAAAATGATCTTGCAGTCTTTTACTTGCAACACACATCAAAAATGAAACCGGAATTACCCAAGTAAGTGAAAATGCTAGCCGTGGGTCAAACACAAACATACCAATTCCCATTATTATTGTGGAGATAATTGAGCCAATAAATCCAGGGATAAAATGCGAAAATGCATTTTCCATCATGGTAACATCGCCCATAATGGTCGAGGTAAGATCTGATAAATCTTTTTTGCCAAAGAATGAAAGTGGTAGTTTTCGGAGTGTTTCAGCGAGAGAAATTCGCATATTTGCGCTTTCCTCATAGGCCGAAATATAGCAGAAATTATACTGAAAATAGTAAAGCACAGCTAGCAAAAACAATATAAATGCAGCGTATCCAATATAAGCAATTATGGTGTAAATAGGTGTGCTACCTTCTAAAATAGGCATTAGTGTGTCCTGTATAAAGTAATAAGAGATACCGCTCACAGCCATAATGACAATATTAATAAAAACAGTAATAATGCTTGCTTTTAGCAGCTCACTTGCGCCTTTTTCCGTTAGAGCAAAAGTTTTTTGTAAATATTTTTTCATTATGCAGTCACCTCGTTCCAAATAAATGCGTTGTTGTATTCTGTCCACATTTCGCCATATAGTCCATTTTTTGTTATAAGCTCATTATGTGTGCCTTGCTCTGATACTTTGCCGTCAGCGATGACATAAATGAGATCTGCGTTTTTTATTGTCGAAAGCCTATGTGCAATCATTAGCACGGTTTTTCCTTTTGTAAGCTCTTTAAATGCAAGCTGTATTTGATGTTCGTTTTCGGGGTCAGCAAAGGCTGTTGCTTCGTCAAGTAGAATTATTGGTGCATCACGTAAAATTGCCCTTGCAAGTGCAATTCTTTGCGCCTCACCACCTGATAAATACACGCCTTTAGTGCCGTAAACAGAGTTAAGTCCGTTTGGAAGTTTTGCTATTATATCTTCGCATCGTGCTGCTTTTAGCGCTTTATTAATTTCGTCAATCGTTGCATTAGGTTTACCCTCACGCAGATTATCCAAAATGCTCGTTTTATAAAGATTAGTGTTTTGAAAAACAAAGGAAATATTTTTCATCAGCTCAGTGTTATCAATATCTTTTACATCCACTCCACCTATTTTTACACTTCCTTGGTCTACATCCCAAAAGCGCGGAATAAGGCAAGCAAGCGTGGTTTTTCCTCCTCCTGATGGACCTACAAAGGCAATAGTCTGCCCTTGTTTTATATTGATATTTACATTATCAACTGCTTTTTTATCTGTGTTTGGGTAGGTAAAAGATATGTTTTCCATAGTTATATCAGCAGTTTTGGGAGATTTTGGAGAAGTTGGCTTTGCAAGTGGTTTTTCGTTTAGTAGGTTATCTATACGACCCAGTGCATCGCTTGCAAGCATTGAATGTTGCATTACCCACATAATTTTCATCATCATAAGTGAGGCTATTGGCGTGAAAATCAAATAAAAGAAAAAACTTAAAAAGAAGCTTGTCATATCACTTTGACCACTTATAATTAATATTGAAGACAGCACTAAAAATATCGGTGTGCTTGCAAGAAATACTTGGAAAAGTGTCATAGGTATTCGCATGCGGTATGAATACGCTGAAACATATTTTTTGTAAGTATTTATTATTCCGTGAAAGCGATCAAACGAAAACACAGATTGATTGAAAGTTTTTACAACCGGAATACCACGCACATATTCAGTTGCTTCGTTATTCATGTTTTCAAGTGCCGATTGGTATTGCTTTAGCCTTTCTGGTTGATCCTTGCCCATTCCCGACATCATCGAAACCATTGCAAGCACAAGCGAAACCAGGCTTATAAGCCCTAATCTCCAGTCGAATACAAATAATATAACAAGCACAGCAATAGGTGTTGTGTATGCTCCCACTAAATCAGGTAATTGGTGTGCAAGGTATGTTTCAGTTGCTCCAGCACTGTCGTTGATAATTCTGCGAAGTTTGCCGCTACCAGTATTAGTAAAAAAACCAAGAGGTAATGCCATGATGTGATTAAGTGCGGTTTTTCGCATGTTTTTTGCAATTCTATATGCCGAAATATGAGTACACATAAGCGCTATTAGATAAACTACCATTGAACCAATTGCAGAACCTACTGCAAGCCACGCATTTGTAATTATGCTATCTGTAAGGGTGATATTCGGATAAACACGAATAATTTCGCTAACCGCTTTGTAAATAAAAATAATTGGCAAAAGTGTCATAACGGCACTCACACCTGATAAAACCATACCCAAATTAGTGAGATGCTTGTAACTTCCCGCAAAGGCATATAATCTTTTTAGCAGTGTTTCTTGTTTTTGCTTTTTCATAAAAATCTCCTTTTAATATTGTATTTAAGTTAGTTTTTGCTAACTTAATATTCAAAAAAATATCGGGTGTTTAGCCCCCAATATTTTTAAAACTAATTATTAATTTCCCAGTATTTCTTTTGTTCCTGCATAGTAAAATCTCTGTATTTTTCCTATGTACTCAAATGCTTCTTCTTTACTTAAATCGTGGTGAATAGCTTCAAGCATATCGTTAAGACCTGAGCTTGATATAACATGAACAAAAAATTTGTTTATCTTTGTAGGTTTAAAGTTGTCATTTTCCATAAAAGCAAGAGAAGATTTTTCTTCTACCTCAATAAGCTCGTCTACATACTTTTCGTATTTTGTGCCAGCAGAACAGCAAAATAACAATTTTGAAAGCTCAAAATCCGAGTAAAGATATTCTAAAATTATATTTGTTCCCTTACCCATGTTTTCTGTAATGTCTGTACTATCAAAATCATATTGCCCTTCAACTTCTTCGTGAGCTCTTTTATATAACTTTAGTAACTTTGCTGCAAAATCTCCGACTATCGCTTCAAACAAGCCGTCCTTACCTTTAAAATGGTTGTAGACAGCACCTGTTGTTGCTTTTGCGTTAGTTGCAATTTCTCGCAGATTTGAATTAATAAAACCTTTTTTAAGAAATTCTTCTTTTGCACAGGCAATTATTCGTTCTTTAGTAAGCTCTGATGAGTAACTCAATTGTATCACCTTTCATAACAGACATATTTTTAATAACAATGTTATCACATGGTTTGTGTTTTGTCAAGTTTATTATTTTATTTTTATTGTGTTTTTACGTGATTGTTTTTTTTTTGAACACTATATAAAAAAACGCTAAATTCCAATAATTTGGAATTCAGCGTTTTGCTGTGATTACCACCTGAAAAAGCTATCTCAACTTTAAGTGCATAGGAAAAATAAAAAAGACGCTGAACCCAAACTAATTGGGTTCAGCGTCACGCTGGAGCGGCCGACGAGGCTCGAACTCGCTACCTCAACCTTGGCAAGGTTGCGCTCTACCAGATGAGCTACGGCCGCAAATGATTTAAGTTTTAAGCAAGTGTTTTGAAAAACTCAACTTGCTTATTATACCGATATTATCGGCTAATGTCAAGGGTTTTTGAAAAAATAATTGCAATTTTTTTAAAATATTTTTTCGGCATAACTGCTAATAAAGCTATAATAAATTTGTACAATTTAAAACGCACAATGCTACGTTAAAGTTAAAGCCGCTTTGTATATAATCTAACTTTAGATATATTCAAAGCGGCTTTAATAAGATTAATTATTTTGCTGTGTTCTCTCTTGTTAGTAACTCATTTAAATCTATGTGATATTTTTTATCACAAAAATGGCATACAACTTCGCAATTTGGGTCTTCTTGTCTCATTTCTTCCAAAGCTTCACGGCCAACTTTAAAAAGCACTTGTTCTGTGCGTTCAAGGCTACAATCACAATAAAACTCAACATGATGTTCATCTAACACATTAGGGTTAAAACCTTTCATCGCTAGGTGCATTAAGTCTTCCAAGCTGTGGCCTTGAGCAAAAAAATCTGTAATAGGAGGCATTGCTGCAATGTTTTGTTCTAGTTGCGTAATTTCCTCCTCAGTAGCACCTGGTAACAATTGTATTAAATAGCCGCCAGCTAGTGCTACTGTTAAATCAGGGTTAACTAAAACGCCTAAAGCACAAACAGTTGGCACTTGCTCACTAGTTGCGTAATAGTTGGTAATATCCTCTGCCACTTCGCCAGAAACAAGTGGTATTTGCCCAACATATGGTTCTTTAAAGCTAGGATTATCACGTATAACAGTTAATAGTCCGTATTTGCCTATTGCACTTCCAACATCAAGATGTCCGTCTTGGCGAGCAGGTATTTCTACTACTGGTTGTTCTATATATCCTTTCACTATGCCAAGCCCGTTTGAAACAGCAACAACTTTGCCAGAAGGTCCACCACCGTTCATACGCAAAGTAACGCTATCTTCAACATCTTTACACATCATACCCATCATAGAGGCTGCTGTTAATAAGCGACCTAAAGCAGCGGTGCACACAGCACTAGTTTTGTGAAATTGCTCAGCTGAGCGAACTATTTCTGTGGAATCAATGCCACAAAAAACAATTCCACCATTTTCTGAAAGGCCACGTATCATGTTATGTTTTTTCATATTATCTCCTGTTTATTAGCCTAATAATATTTTAAATGCAATATCTATTAAGCTAATAATTTGTATCACATCTAAATAATAAGTTTAGATGTTAGATTGCAAAACGATATTAAAAGCGTTTAGTATCCTCAAGTTGAGTATATTGCTTTACTGCACAAAATAAAAATCTTTGGCTTTTTTCATGTAAAGTTTCAAAAGTTTCACCATCAACTACGCTTTCAAGTTCAAAACCATATTTTTCTAAAGTTTGTTTTATTTCAGTTAGGCTGTGCGTGTATTCGCAAAAACTTTCGGTAATGGTTTCACCTGTTTCACTATCGTTTATTTGTAATGATATTGTAATAATACCTTTTTTTGCGTCATAGTGGTTTTTCCACTGGCAACTAGCATCCTCTGCTTCTAGCAAAAATTCATTATTTGCAAGTATTGTTTCATGCTTGTAAGGAGTATTCATATCAAATAAAAATACTCCACCCTCTTCCATAAAAAAAGCTGCGTTTTTTATGGCGGAGTCAAAATCTTTTATATGATTAAAAGTATCAAAAGTAGAAACAGCAGCATTTATTGTGCCATATAAATTTAATGCACATAAATCTTGTTTTAATAACAATAAATTTTCAAAAATTTCAAGGTCCTGAGCTTTATCACGCAAAACCATGAGCATCTCTTCTGAAGCATCTATTCCTATCATGTCATAGCCGCATTGTGCAAGCATTAAAGTTAATTCGCCTGTGCCACAGCCTAAATCTGCAATTATACCTTTTTTTATTTTATGGCTATGTAATGTGTTTTGAACATAATTAAACAAAGCGTCATAGTCAGCCTCGCTGTTAAACGCATCATAAAAATACGCAAATTCACCGTAAGACATACTTTAACCCTACTTTCAATCTTGTTCCTCATCGGAAAAATCTTCCTCGGCATATTCGTGATATTCTATTACAGCAACTTCAATAACTTCGTGGATATTTGGTATACCATCGCCTTTTTCTGCACTGGTAAGGTAAACACCTTTACAGCCGTAAGGTCGGCAAATATCCTCAAATTTTTCTTTTGTAGCAGCTAGTTGGCTTTTTTTAAGCTTATCAATTTTTGTAAGTGCCACTACAAATGGAATATCGTGATAATGCAAGTATGATAACATCTGAACATCGTCTTTACTAGGTGCGTGGCGGCTATCTAAAAGTTGCACTAATAAAGTGTGTGAGCGACCAGATTCAAAGTAACGGTTGATTAATCTATCCCATCTATCACGTTCAGAGTGTGATACTTTTGCATAACCATAACCTGGTAAATCAACTAAGTAACAACCATCTATTGAATAAAAGTTTATAGTCGCAGTTTTACCTGGTGTACTACTAACACGTGCAAGGTTTTTTCTGTTACAAATTTTATTAATTAAGCTAGATTTGCCTACATTTGAACGGCCAGAAAATATAATTTCGGGCCTATCACTATCTGGTAATTGGCTCGAGAGCCCATAACTAGCTATAAATTCCGCTGTATGATAATTCATAAATTCCTCGTTGCCATTTAAAACGGCATATTAATTGGTATTAAGTGTTGCTTTTGCATAGTACAGGTGTTTTTTTAGTACTATCAACTGCTGGCACTTCAAAAACTGGTGTTTTTTTAGTTTTCTTTTTACCTTTTACTTCTTTTAAAGGCACAAAAGCAATATCCAAAACTTGTGAAAGGTCAGACATAGGTATAAAGCAGAGTTTCTTTTTAACTTCTTCGTCTACCTCATATAAATCTGCTTCATTAGCAGCTGGAATTAACACAACTTTCATACCTTCTCTAAAGGCTGCCATGCTTTTTTCACGTAGGCCTCCTATTGGCAAAACAGCACCGTGTAGTGCAATTTCACCCGTCATGGCAACATCTCCACGCACTACTCGCCCAGATAGGCAGGAAATCAAAGCAGTTGTTAATGTTACACCAGCTGATGGTCCATCTTTTGGTACAGCACCCTCTGGTGCATGTATATGTATATCGCAATTTTTAAGTTTACTTGCATCAAAACCATACTCGCTCGCATGTACACGAGCATAAGTTAGGGCTAGTTTGGCACTCTCTTTCATAACATCACCTAGTGAGCCTGTTACTTCAACTTTGCCTGTACCATCTTCCATAACCTCAACTTCTATTGGTAACATTTCACCACCAACGCTAGTCCAAGCTAAACCATTAGCAATACCAACTTCGCCATTGCGATTTAAAAAATCTGGTTTTCTGCGACTAGGGCCTAACAGTTCTGTAACTTTTTCAGCATTAACTGTAATTTTTTCAACTTCGCTACTAGCTATTTTACGAGCACACTTGCGCAAAACTTCGCTGATAGTACGCTCTAAACTACGAACACCAGCTTCTTTAGTGTATCCATCAATAATAGAGTATAATGCATTTTGAGCAAATGTTACTTTACCAGTTAACCCACAATTTTTAACCTGTTTTGGCAACAAGTGTTTACGTGCAATTTGATATTTTTCGCTACGAGTATAGCTTGAAAGCTCTATAACATCCATACGGTCAAGTAGTGGTCCAGGTATTGTAGATTTACTATTTGCAGTTGTGATAAAAAGCACATTGCTTAAATCATAAGGCATATCAAGGAAATGGTCTTTAAAAGTGGCGTTTTGTGCTGGGTCTAAAGCCTCAAGTAAAGCAGCAGCTGGGTCGCCCCTAAAGTCATTTGCAAGCTTATCTACTTCATCAAGTAAAATTAGTGGGTTTTGTGTTTTTGCGCTTATCATTGCGGTTATCATTTTGCCAGGCATAGCGCCTATATATGTGCGCCTGTGTCCACGGATTTCCGCTTCATCTCGCACACCACCCAAACTTAAACGTACATAGTTACGCCCTATGCTATCTGCAATTGACTTAGCTATACTTGTTTTACCCACGCCAGGAGGGCCAACTAGGCAAATAATCTGCCCTTTTAAATCAGGGCTAAGTTTGCGCACTGCTAATATTTCTAAAATTCTATCTTTAACTTTTTCAAGGCCGTAATGTTCTTTGTTAAGCACATTTTCAGCATTTTTTAAATCTAAATTTTCCTCGCTGAAATTATGCCAAGGCAAATCAATGCAAGTGTCAAGATATGTTCTTATAATATTGGCATCAGGGCTACTGCTTTGCATTCTGCTTAAGCGATCTACTTCTTTTAATAATTTGCGCTCATGCTCTTCTTCAAGACCTAGCTCTAGCACTTTTGCACGATAATCAGCAGATTCACTGCGAACATTATCGCCATCATCTAGCTCCTCGTGTATAATATTTAGTTGTTCACGCAAGTAGTAATCACGTTGGTGTTTATCCATGGATTCGTTAACACGCTCTTGTATTTCTTGTTCAACTTGCAAAACATCACACTCGTGTAAAAGTAGTTCCAAAAGCTTATTTAAACGAGCAACTAATGTGTTTTCATTCATGATTTCTTGTTTTTCGTGATAATCGAAAATCAAATTAGAAGACATATATTCGCATAAAAATGTAGGCTCATCATTTGTGCCTATATTAAAGATAACATCTTTGCCTAATCGTGGGTTGAGATCAATATAGTTATGAAATACACCTTTTAAGCTTCGCACTAAAGCTTCAACTTCTACTGTTGGCTCAGTTTTTGTGCCTTTAACAGGACTTTTACGTATGGTACCTAGCAAAAATGGAGAATCCTCTGCTAATGTTATAAGTTTAGCACGTGTTTTACCTTCAACTAAAACTTTTACTAAATCGTTTGAAACACGCACAGCTTGTTTAATTTTTGCAATTACGCCGTAAGTGTATAAATCCTCACGTGAAGGGTCATCTTCGTCATCATTTTTTTGCGTTACCAAAAAAATATCAGAATTATGTTCCATTGCCCATTCAATAGCAGCCATGCTTTTTTTGCGACCTACTTCAAAATGCACTATGTTATTAGGAAAAACAACCAAACCACGTAAAGCAATAGTTGGTAGTTGCAAAGGTTCAATCTCAGATATACTAATTTTAATTTCTTCCATTATATAAAAACCTCCCTTAGGTTATATTATTATATTATATATAACTTTTAAGTAAACGTTAAAACCTATATATTACCTTATATTATACCATAGCACTTATGAACAATTCAACAATAAACCGCAAAAAAACTTGTCATATTGTACATAGCACAACATAACAAGTCTTTAATTATAATTTATTTTGTTTAGCGTAAATTTTAGCTGGTTTATTTTATCAGCAATAGCTTCAAACAAGCCAAGTTGCTTGATTTTTAGCTTTAAAATTACACCACTGGAACTGTATTTTTATAACGTTTGCGCACAGCGCCATACTCAAATGTAGGTTTACCGCCGTTAACAGTTTCTTCATCAATTGTTACGCAAATTATAGTGTTATCATTTGGAACTTCATACATAATTGGTATGAGTAAATCCTCCATAACACCACGTAAACCACGAGCACCGCTTTTGCGTGCTATTGTTTTACGTGCAATTGCTAGCAATGCTTCATCTGTAAATACAAGGTCAACATTATCTAGCTCAAAAATAGCTTTATATTGCTTAACTATGCTGTTTTTAGGTTCTTTTAAAACACGAACAAGTGCATTTTCATCGAGAGATTCCAGTGTGGTAATAACTGGAACACGTCCTATTAACTCTGGAATTAAGCCAAACTTAACAAGGTCATGTGGCTCTACTTTGCGCAATAGGTTTTCTTTAGCGTTAACAGAAGTATCTTTTAACTGGCTACCAAAACCAAGCGCAGAAGCATCTGTGCGTTTTTGTATATGTTTATCAAGCCCATCAAAAGCACCAGCACATATAAACAAGATATTGGTTGTGTCTATTTGAATAAACTCTTGCTGTGGGTGCTTACGTCCACCTTGAGGCGGAACATTACTAATTGTACCCTCTAATATTTTTAATAATGCTTGTTGCACGCCCTCGCCACCAACATCACGTGTAATAGATGGATTTTCGCTTTTGCGAGTAATTTTATCTATTTCATCAATATAAATAATACCAATTTGAGCACGTTGAATATCAAAATCAGCTGCTTGTATTAGCTTTAGTAAAATATTTTCTACGTCCTCACCAACATAACCAGCTTCTGTTAAAGTTGTAGCATCAGCAATAGCAAAAGGCACTCCTAGGATTTTTGCCAAAGTTTGCGCTAATAATGTTTTACCCACACCAGAAGGCCCTAGCATTAAAACATTTGATTTTTGTAACTCTATATCGTTTACTTTATCGCTCAAAATACGTTTATAGTGATTATAAACTGAAACTGCAAGTACAGTTTTAGCTTGATCTTGGCCTATAACATATTGATCCAATGTATTTTTAATTTCCATAGGTGTGAGAACATTCACCATAGGCACGTTGTTTGCCTGCAGGCTCGCACGTGAATTTCGTGAGTGTGCATTGCGGGTAGCTGTTGTTCTACCTGCTTTTTCTTCCACAATATTACTGCAAAGAGAAATACACTCGCTACAAATATTTACACCTGGGCCTATGATTATTCTCTCAACTTCATCTTGATGTTTGCCACAAAAGTTGCAAATCAAATCTTTATCACCTGAATGATGGTTTGCCATAGTTTTTTACCCTTCGTTTTTAATTAGCGTTTGGTGATTACAGCGTCTATTAGACCATACTCTTTAGCTTGTTCTGCTGAAAGATAGTTGTCGCGCTCTGTATCTTGAACAACTTTATCATAATCTTGGCCTGTGTATTCACTCAACAATGTATTTAATTTGTGTTTTGTTCTGATGATGTGGTCAGCGTGTATTTTAATATCTGTTGCTTGACCACCAAGTCCACGCATTAATGGTTGATGTATCATAATTTCTGCGTTAGGTAGCGCAAAACGTTTACCCTTTGCACCGCTCGCAAGCAAAAACGCACCCATAGATGCTGCAAGACCCATACAGTTTGTTGAAACATCGCATTTGATGTAGTTCATTGTATCGTGTATAGCCATACCAGCGCTAATAGAACCACCAGGGCTGTTGATATAAAGGCTGATATCTTTATCAGGGTCTTGGCCTTCAAGGTATAATAATTGTGCAACTACTAAACTAGCAGTAGCATCATTAACTTCGTCGCTTAAAACAATAATTCTATCATTTAACAAGCGAGAAAAAATATCGTAAGAACGTTCTCCACGAGGGGTTTGTTCTACAACATAAGGAACTAAACTCATAGCGTGCCTCCATTTTCTTTTTTTCTATTGTGGTAATTGCCTATATTTTTTAAATATAACTCAATTTAAAAATTGACCGACACGACATTGTTGGCAGCGTATCGGTCATTTTATACATCTTTAAACCTGTATTAGAAATTATTCTTCTGTTTTTTCAGGTTTTTCAGCTTTTTTTCTTGTTTTTTTAGGTGCTGCTTCTTTATCTTCAGCTTTTTTTGTCGCTTTTTTAGCAGGAGCTTTTTTAGCTGCTTTTTTGCCTACTTTAGCGTTTTCTTTGATAAAGTCAATAGCTTTTGTTACAGACATGTCTTTTTTCAAGTCCTCAACGTTAACTAAGTTACGCACTTTATCTTCTTCCATTTTGTATTGTTCAGCAATGCGTGCGATTTCAGCATTGATATCTTCTTCAGAAATTTCAATATTTTCTGCTTTAGCAACTGCTGTTAATGCTAGGCGAATTTTAACTTGTTTTTCAGCCTGTGGCATCATTGTTTCACGGAATTGCTCCATGGTTTGACCCATATATTGTAGGTATGTGTCTAGATCTAAACCTTGTTGTTGAACACGGAAGCCGAAATCGTTAACCATTTCGTCCATACGAGATTCATACATAACCGCAGGAACTTCGCATTCCATATTTTCAATAACCATATCAACTAGAGCATTTTCCATATCAAGCTCTGCTTGTTTATCCATTTGCTCTTGTTGATTTTTGCGTATAGAATCTTTTAACTCTGCAACTGTGTCATATTCAGAAACATCTTTTGCAAATTCATCATCAAGTTCTGGTAGTTCTTTGTATTTTGCGCCATGCAATTTAATAGCAAACACAGCCTCTTTACCAGCTAGTTCTGGTGCGTGATATTCTTCTGGGAAAGATACTTTAACATCAAACTCTGCGCCTGCTTCATAGCCAACGCATTGTTCTTCAAAACCAGGTATGAAAGAATTGCTACCTAGTGTTAATGTGTGGTGTTCAGCAGTGCCGCCATCAAATAAAACGCCGTCAACAGAACCAGCGAAGTCTAAATCTAGTATATCGCCCATTTCTGTTTTGCCTTCACGTGTGCACTCACGAGCGTTGCGCTCTAGCATACGAGTGATCTCAGCGTCAACTGCTTCATCGGCAACGGTTTCTGTAGATTTTTCCACAGCTAGGCCTTTGTAATCTTTAACAGTAGCAACTGGCATTTCAGCTACTTTAACAGTTAAAACAACGCCATCTGTTTCACTAGCAGAAACAACATCAACTTGTGGTGGACCAACAATTTCAACGCCAGCTTCAGTTAAAGCAGCCTCGTAATGTGTTGGGAACAAATCGTTTATAGCGTCATAAGTGAAAACTTCTGCACCATACATTTTTTCAATTAGTGCGCGTGGGGCTTTGCCTTCACGGAAGCCTTGTACTTTGTATTTTTTGCCATCGCGTTTAAAGACAGCAGCCGTTGCGTCACGGAATGATTCAGCGTCAATAGAAAACTGTAATTCTACCATACCGTTTTCAATTTTTTCACTTTTGATGAGATTCATAATTTTTCCTCCAAGATTTCGATATAATATTATTTTGTATAATTATTTATTGAGTTTTCAATAAAATGAATTATCATAGAAATGTGTGTGATATTTACAAATATATGCACAGCTAAATTATGCCTTTAAAAAGACACTAGCCTATTATAGCACGTTCACAAAGTAAATACCAGTGTGTTTTTGCTTTTATTTTTTAATAAAGTTTTAATTTTCATGCATAAAACAGCAAATTTATTGTTTTTTTATCAAAATTAGTGGTTTTGTGCCTTTAGTTTATCCTGTAAGGGCAAAATCCCAGAGCATCTGCGCTGATTAACTTATAGTTAATGCCCTGCACATTACCTTGTACAGCATAACGTATAGATTTACCATGCAAGTGACCATAGTAGCAATTCTTGATATTATATTCCCTCAATAGTTGTTCTATTTTTTCAGCGGAGGAGTTGGGATAGAGTGGTGGGTAATGTAAAAAAACTAACTTTTCGCCAGCTCCTGCGCTATCTAAGCTCATTTTCAAACGTCCAACTTCTCTATTCATGATTTTTTCGTCTTGTGGTTCACCCACATCAAAAATCCAGCTACGACAACCGCAAAGTTCAAACCCCTCAACACTAAAAGAATTATTATGCAAAATATGCAATGTATCAAAGCCTTCGTTTTTTAAAAATTGGTTCATTTTATTAATTGTTGTCCACCAGTAATCATGGTTGCCTTTTAATATATATTTTTGCCCTGGCAGTTCATTAATAAATGTAAAATCTGTTTTGGTATCTTCTAAACGCATTGCCCAGCTGATGTCACCAGCTAAAACAACGCTATCTTCTGGTTTTACTAGTTTTAACCAGTTAGTTTTTAGGCGTTCTACATAACCCTCCCACCCTGGGAAGATATCCATAGGTTTTGCCCCACCTAGTGAAAGGTGTAAATCGCCTATGACAAAAAGCGCCATGCATACTCCTTATATCACAGCCACATAGGCAAAATTTTAGTTGCATAAATTAAGTTTAAATAACAAAACATATTTTTGTTTTGCTATATCTCTTAAGATAAGCATGAGTAAAATTTTGCCTAATTAGCTTTTAAAATATTAAATTAAAGCTCAGTAACAAGTTTTAATATTTCTTGCGGTAAAATTGTTTGTGAAAAACGTTCTTTAGCGGTTTTAAGACTTGCTAATACAGCTGGAGAAGGTTCTTTTGTTATTTCCTCTAATTTGCTAAAAGCATCAAATTCATCAGCAGGCACTTCATGTCCAAGTGATTCAAGTACACTGCAAGGGAACTTATATGGCGAGGCTGTTGAAAGCACGACCATAGGAGTAGTAGAACCAGTGACTTTTTGATAATCCTTAGCAACTGCAAAAGCAACTGCACTATGTGGGTCGCATAGGTATGTATTAGTTTCATACTGAGCGCGTAGTTCATTAGCAACCTCTGTTTCATTTGCGTAACCATATGCAAATTGTTCTTGCAACATCGCTAATACTTCAGAAGAAACGCTATACTCGCCTGTCTGTCTCAAAGTTTTCATATAACTAGCAACTAAAGCAGAATCATTAGTTATGTGGTAAAGCAAACGTTCAAGGTTTGAGGAAACAAGTATATCCATACTTGGTGAACTTGTTTTGTGAAAATCACGCTTAACGTTATAAACACCAGTTTTAAAGAAATCTGTCAAAACGTTGTTTTGATTAGATGCACATATCAATTTACCAACTGGTAAGCCCATACGTTTTGCGTAATAACCAGCAAGAATATCGCCAAAGTTTCCTGTTGGTACGCAAAAATCAATCTTATCGCCCTCTTTTATATCACCTTTAGCTAATAGCTCGCAGTAAGAGGCAAAGTAATATACTATTTGTGGAACTAAACGTCCCCAGTTAATGGAGTTAGCGCTTGAAAGTTTAACGTTCTTTTTGTCAAGTTCAGCAGCAATTTCTTTGTTTTCAAAAACACATTTTACAGCAGTTTGTGCATCATCAAAATTGCCTTTAATCGCCCAAACTCCAACGTTATCGCCCTCTTGTGTTGACATTTGTAAACGCTGTATTTCACTTGTGCCACTTTCAGGATAAAAAACAGCTATTTGTATGCCTTCTATATCATGGTAACCATCAAGGGCTGCTTTGCCTGTATCCCCACTAGTTGCAACTAATATTAAGGTTTTTTCTGTTAATTTAAGGTTATGCTTTGCTTCAACAAGTAATTTTGGCATTAATTGCAAAGCATAATCTTTAAAAGCGCAAGTAGGTCCATGCCAAAGTTCTAATGAATATAAACCATCAACAACTTTTTTCACATAACCAGCTTTACCACTAAAAGCCTCACCATAAGTGGTTTTTGTAGCATTATCCAAAAATTCAGGGTTATAATCAGTTAAATATTTTTGCAAAATAATGCTTGCCATCTCTGAATAATTTTTTCCAATTATTTCTTTTAAATCTACACTTGGAAAAGTTTCAGGTACAAATAGGCCACCTTCATCTGAAAGACCTTGTGAAATTGCTTTAGAAGAGCTTACAAAGTTTTTGTCATTTCTTGTACTAAAATACTGCATAATCAAATCCCCTTTTTTAAACTATTGTGCCTCAAAAGCACTTTTTATACGGTTTACTTTCCACTTCCCATCGCCTAGCGGTGTTACCTCTGCTACATCAAAACGTATATTTGCATCTGATTGATGTGTCAATTGCAAATATCGCTTAGTAGCAGACACTATTCGGCGCTGTTTATAAAA
The DNA here is from genome assembly GCA_964370685.1 of uncultured Faecalibacterium sp. GTDB lineage: Bacteria > Bacillota > Clostridia > Oscillospirales > Ruminococcaceae > Faecalibacterium. Next base: position 16,925 of record CAYJKG010000002.1, read on the forward strand.
ATCAACAGCTGTTTTTGCACTTGCAAAACTGCTGGTAGTGCGTGTTTTAACTTCACAAATAATTATGTATTTTTCTTTGCGAAAAATCAAATCAAGCTCGCCCATACGTGTTTTATAGTTATGTTCAAGCAATAAATAACCACGGTCTACATAAAATTTAGCGGCAATGCGCTCACCCATTGCACCTGTTATTTTACTATCCATGCATTTTACTCCGCGTTGTTTTAATGGCAAAATGTGCATACAATACTTATATAAAAATAAATAAATGCATTATATTTTTTACGATACAACCATTATACTCTAGTTGTATCTTAAAAAATGCAAAAAAACAAAATATGAAATTTATGGCCAATAGCCTTGTTTTTTCAAAAAGCTTCTACGGTAAAAATCTTGTATACCAAATTCTGCTATTTTTTCGTAATGCAATTTTGTTCCATAGCCTTTGTGTTTTGCAAGACCATATTCGGGGTATTGTTTATCTAATTCCAGCATATGTTTATCACGGCTAACTTTAGCTAAAATTGATGCAGCTGCTATGCTTGCTGATTTTCCATCCCCTTTAACAACTGCCTGTGATGGTATAACTAAATTTGGTGGGCATTTATTACCGTCAATCAGAGCTAAATTAGGTGTTATATCCAATGCATTTACAGCGTCCTTCATGCCGTTGAGGGTGGCTTGTAAAATATTTATTTCATCAATTGTAGCTGCCTCAACGTATATAATGCTGTAACACAAAGCTTTTTCTAAAATTTCATCAAATAATTTTTCGCGCTTTTTTTCTGTTATTTTTTTTGAATCATTTAACCCGTCAATTGGTTTTTCAGGGTCTAACATACATGCTGCAACTACAACAGGCCCACACAAAGGCCCTCTGCCAGCTTCATCTACACCTGCAAATGCACCATGTGTATTTCGAACTTCATTATCAAAAGAGAGTAATTCACTCATAAGCTTCCTCCGAGTAAAAATCATCATCTTCAATTTGTGCACTAGTTGGAGGTTTCTCCAATGTTATGCGTCCCCATTTGCTCGCTCTAAATTCATCAATCAGCATGATGGCTGCACGCTCAACATTAACCTCTCCGCCACTAATTAACATGCCACGCTTGCGGCCTATAGCCTCCATTAAGTCATATGCTGGTAGGTTAACAGTAGCTTCATCTAATTGGTAACGTTCTGCAACCTTTTCAGGGTAGTTTTCACGCACTTGGCTTAATAGGTTCATAGCTAGTAGCTCTATATCAAGTATTTCATCTTTAATAGAACCAATAAAAGCAAGGTTAGATGCAACTTGGTCTGAATCAAATTTTTTCCAAAGTACACCAGCCATATCAAGCAAATCGTATGAGCCTGAGCTAACCCACTGTTTGCCACGTGTTACACCTGGGCGGTCAGCGGCTTTTGCTCTTGTGCTACCCACAAAAGTATTAATAAATGTGGACTTACCAACGTTTGGTATACCACAAAGCATCAGTTGTGTTTTAGCGCCTGTCATGCCACGCACTTTACGCCTTGCTAAAAGTGCTTTTAACTCTTTGCCAATTGCATTTTTAACAGCGGTTGTCGCGGATTTTTCCTTAGCGTTTATTGCTACACAACCTGCGTCTGCACTATGGAAATATTTTATCCATTCAGCCGTGGTTTGCTCATCGGCTAAATCAGCTTTATTTAAAATATAAAGTTTGGGTTTTCTATCGGTAATACGTTCAATCTCTGGGTTTAAACTGGATAAAGGTATGCGCGCATCTAGCAAGATAAGGCTTGCATCAACATTTGCAATTTCTTTTTCCATTAATCTCAGAGTTTTCATCATATGCCCAGGAAACCACTGTATATTATATTGGTTAGCAAATTGTGCTTGTTCTTTCATTTAATCAACCATCCCTATATTTGAAAAAGGAAACATTCGGAAAATAACCTTGCCTAAAATTTCTTCCTCTTCAATAAAACCTATTTGTGAAGAACGGCTATCGCCAGAATTATTGCGGTTATCGCCCATTACAAAAACAGTACCTTCAGGGACTGTTACTGGGTATATTATATCACCAAGAACCATTGTTGGTTCTGAGATATAATCTTCATCTAAAATTTCGCCGTTAACGCTAACCTCACCTGTGCCAGCTTGTATGTCAACAACATCACCTTCCATGGCAATTATACGTTTTACTAGCGCTTTATCGTATAATATATCGCCGCCAATAACTATAACATCGCCCTCTTCAGGTGTGTAACCAGCGCCCCAAACAAGTAAGCGCTCGCCTTCATATAAAGTTGGTATCATGGAATCACCACTAACTTCAACTATACGAAAGACAAAGGATAATAGCAAAATTATAGCTAAAATTGCAAACACTAAATCTTCGTACCATTCTAAACTAGCACTACCTTGCTTTTTTTGTTTTGATGCATGTTCCAAAGCTATAACCTCTCATTTATCTTATTTTGCATTAATTTCAAATATGCAAAAAAGGGACAAAACAAGTTTGCCCCTTTCTGCACTAGATGATTAAATCATGCTCTTAACTTTTGCAGCCTTACCAGTAAGTTTGCGCAAGTAGAACAATTTAGCACGGCGGACTTTACCTCTACGTACTACCACAACATTTTCCACAAATGGGCTGTTGATTGGGAATACACGTTCTACGCCTACGCCATAAGCTGTACGACGAACGGTAAATGTTTCAGCGATACCGCCATGTTTTTTAGCAATAACAGTACCTTCAAAGTTTTGAATACGTTCTCTTTCACCTTCTTTGATACGTACGCTAACACGTACAGTATCGCCAACGTTGAATTGAGGGCGGTTCTCTTTGATCATGCCTTCGGTAATTTTGACTAATGCGTCCATTTTTTAATCCTCCATTTGAATGTAGATGTTCATACACGAAACTTTTTCGTCAGAGGACCATCAGTTTAATGATTTGTCATTAACCCCACTGTGGTTATCAGCGGACACTAACGCCTAAATATTTTACCATACATTAACAATTTTTGCAAGTGTTTTTTATAAATTATACAATATTATAGTAATATTTATGTTACTTTTCACTTTTAATTATTAAACATTTTTAATCAGCATTTTGTAAATTTATTTTTTAAAAGTTAATACAAGTTTAAACAAAGTTTTCGCCCTCTGCTGTTAAAATTGCTGTGCGTAAAATTTGTGCGTAGCAAGCAGGCAAACCAGAAATTTCCTCCAAAAACTCAGCTAAAAGCATAGGGTTTAAGTTTAAAGTACCACCTGCTGGTAATCGTAAATCAAAATCAACTTTTTCGCCATTTACATTTGCATTAATTTTTGGCAAATGTTCTTTTAAATCTATATCCTTAAAACCTTTTTTGGTTTTTTTGCGTACAATAGCAATTTCCAATACATTATATTGTTCGATAACGCGTATTGCAACCGCAGGGTAACTAACTGAATATTCAGCAAAAGCTATTTTTTCTGCTTTCATAACGGCAGGTTCTATTTTAAAAACCTCTATTCCGCTAGGCATTATTGTGTTAAGCACTTCTTGCCAATTAGCAAAATTTGCGTTATCATCTTCAGTTTTAACGTCAACACTTTCGCAAAGACTCTCTTGCCCTAATGCAAGCGGACATGAAAAAGTCATGTAAATATGCGGGTTAAACCCCTGTGTATGCCAAATTGGCAGCTGACTGCGTGTTAAAACACGTTGCATCACACGTTGCATATCCAAAAGCGAAATATAGGACGCTTCATTTTGTTTTTTAAACCAAATTCTTACTGTAGTCAAAACAAGGCCCTCCAAATAATTTATTAGCACCGCATGCATGGCATTGCAAATTACATGGTTCGGTGGTTTTTGCGTTTAAGGCTTTAGTGTACTCACGGCATAAAAATTCTTTTGTTATGCCATAATCCATATGTGACCAAGGAGTTACTTCGTCTAAGCTAATTTCACGGTTAGCATAAAAATGTGGGTCTATGCCACATTCCTCAAAAGTTTTCATCCATGTGGTATATTTAAAGTGTTCACCCCAGCCATCAAAATAACAGCCATTTTTGTATGCTGCAACTATAACAGGCGCAAGTTTTCTATCACCTTTTGCAAAAACAGCCTCTAATTGGCTAGTTTTACTATCGTGGTAGCTAACTTTAATTTTTTTACTTTTTATACTATCTACTAAATGTTTTTGCTTTTTAAATAAAGTTTCTTCACTATCTTGTGGCCAAAATTGAAAAGGTGTGTGTGGTTTTGGCACAAAACATGCGCAACTAACAGAAATTTGAACACCCTTGCCTTTTGGTCTATCTGCTTGATTATAGTATAAATCTAATATTTTTTGTGCAGTATCGGCAATTCCTGCTATATCGTCCATGGTTTCAGTTGGCAAGCCCATCATAAAATATAGCTTAACAGAGGTATAACCCTCAGCAAATGCAATATTGCAAGTGCGCTCAATTTCTTCCCAAGTTATATTTTTATTTATAACATCACGCAAACGTTGTGTACCAGCCTCTGCTGCAAAAGTTAAACCACTTTTACGCACACGGTTTGTTTTTTCTACTAAAGTTTTTGAAAAATTATCCATACGTAAGCTAGGTAATGAAAGGCTAATGTGTTTTTCAGGTGCCCATTCGTTAAAATTATCTAAAATTTGCTCAAGTTCGCCATGGTCAGAAGTCGAAAGGCTCGAAAGACTTATTTCCTCATAACCTGTATTTGCACATAAATTTTGCGCAGCACGGTCAAGTAAATCAGCATCACGTTGGCGCATTGGTCTGTATAAAAAGCCAGCTTGGCAAAAACGACACCCACGCACACAGCCACGTAAAACCTCTATACATGCCCTATCTTGCACTGCGCCAACCATAGGAACAACAAAGTTTGTAGGAGGCTCAAAGCTGTTCATATCTTTAATAATAGCTTTTGTAACAACTGCTGGTACACCAGCTTTATTAGGAGTTATGCTTTTAACAGTACCATCAGCATTGTATTCTATATCATAAAAAGCTGGTATATAAACACCCTGTATTTGAGCCATACGCAAGAGCATTTCCTCTTTGCTTATACCTTCTTTTTTTGCTTTTTCTATCTCTGCGCATATTTGTGGCAATTGTTGCTCGCCCTCACCTAGCTGAATAACATCAAAAAAATCAGCAATAGGTTCGCTATTACATGCGCAAGGACCACCTGCTACTATAAGTGGAAACATTTCTGTTCTTTCCTTAGAGTAAAAAGGTATTCCTGAAAGTTCAAGCATAGCAAGTATGTTTGTGTATGAAAGCTCGTATTGCAAAGTAAAGCCAACAGCATCAAAATCTGCTAGGCTATCTTTACTTTCAAGAGTGTAAAGAGGCAAATTTAAGCGTTCCATTTCCTCTTTCATATCCACCCAAGGCATAAACGCACGTTCACACCACCAGTTTTCTTTTTGGTTTAGTATTTCATACAAAATTTTTTCACCGAGAAAGGACATGCCCACCTCGTATGTATCAGGAAAACAAAAAGCAAAGCGAACATCTACTTTTTCTTTATCCTTATATATACTACCAGGTTCACCACCTGTATAGCGTCCAGGCTTTTGCACTTGCGATAAAGCCTCTTTTAATTTTGGGTTAAACATTGTATTCTCCTTAATGCTTTTAACATCGTTTTATAATTACATTTTTACATTTATAATAACAGTTAAAATAAATGTCATAGCACTTTATTTTACACTATTTTTTACTAAAAAGCAATTTTTGAGCCAAAATTTTTAACATTACTTCACCGTCAAAAGGTGAAAAAGGCAATAAATTGAAAATCCCAAGCAAAAAATTCGCCATTGTAAAAGCTGCCAGTTGCAAAGTAAAATCACTTAACAACAAAAAATAACATGAAATAGCGATTATAAAATTCGCACTCGGCCCTGCCAAAGCAACACAAAACATTTTACCACTTGGAATAAATAATCCTTTTGTTTTCATGCAAAAGCCGGTTGAGGTAACTCTGATTATAGGCATTTTTTTACAAAAAATTACAAAAAACAAAATATGCCCCGTTTCATGGAGCACACTTGCTAAAAAACTTAAACGCATAAATCCGCTATAATCATATAGCAAAATAATATATATAAACACACTTAAAAAAACAGGGTCTTGAAATTCGAAACACTTATATTTGAAAGTGTTTTTTGTGATTAACAAGGATAATAACTGTTTGATTTTTTGCATATTAATTAAAAAAAATAGTAGGGTCTAAACGTGTGTTATCCACTATTGTTTCAAAATGTAAATGTGCACCAGTTGAGCGTCCAGTGTTACCAACTGTGCCTATTTTTGCACCAGCTTCTACAATTTCGCCTTCCCGTACAAAGGCATATTGCAAGTGTGCATATAATGTTACAGAGCCATCTTCATGGCGTAATTGTAAATAGTTACCGTAACTTGTGCTATAAACATTTTTTTCAACGACTCCAGCCATAAAAGAATACACTGGCTCACCTTGCGGACTAGCTAAGTCTATTCCATTATGGAACGACCATTCATTTGTATAAGGATCTGTGCGCCAACCGTAATCAGATGAAATGTAATAATTATTCACAGGTAAAGTGATTTGTAATTCTGTTGAAAAATCATCAAAACTAGAACCACTAGCCGCTACATCAAAATTTGGCAATTCATCATCTTTTTTGCCCTTTGCGTTTACGTCTAAAAAAATAAAACCTATAACTTGTTGCGAAAACCTTGCCAGTGGTGTTTCTTGTGTTTTTGATTCAATATTAGATAAAACAAATTCACACAATTCAGTCATTTGCAAAGGCAAAAATATATTTATTAATGTTATAACTACTAACACTACAGCGCAAATTACGCACTGTATGCAAAAAATTGGGTTTGAGATTATTTTTTTATCATGAGTTTGTTCTTTTTTTACCATAGACAAATCCCCTTTTGTGTATTATATATTTCTTCTTTTAATTTATATGTTCACACAAAAGAAAATAGCACCAAGTTTTAGTTATTTTACCTGTCGGCTTGTCAAACATTATATCTAAAAAGGCACTATTAATTTATTATCATATGTGTATTTCTTGTTCTACCAACAATTTTTGCAACTCAATTTTCATTTGCATTATTAAAAATATTCAAATACACTTGCTCTAAATTTTGCTCTGGTGCATATTTTTCTATTAATTCTTCTGGGCTGCCTTTATCAAAAACATCACCCTCTTTTAAAAGTATAATTTCATTTGCAACACTCTCCACGTCAGAAACAACATGTGTTGCAACAAGCACAATTGCGTTTTTTGCATATTCCGCCATTAGCTCCCTCAAATGTACACGCTCTTTGGGGTCAAGCCCTGCTGTAGGCTCATCAAAAACTAAAACTTTTGGCTCACCTATAAAAGCAGCCGCTGCTAATAAGCGCTGTTTCATACCGCCAGAGTATGCTTTTATTTTTTTGCCTAACTCACCAGTTAAATTCACAGCACTGCTCACCCTTTTAACTTCGGCCTTTACCTTTGCTTTTGGTATTTCCTTTAAAGCGCATAAATATGCTAAAAATTCTGCACCTGTAAAGCCATCATACAGCATTTGCTGCTGTGGCATGTAGCCTAAAACTCTCAAAAACTTTCTACCCTGTTTGCGTATATCCATATTTTCATAATAAACTACACCCTCACTTTGTACAAGGCATGTAGTGATTATATGTATTAACGTTGATTTACCCGCACCATTAGGCCCAAGCAAACCATAAAGTCCATTTTCTAAAGTTAAATTTATACCTTTTAAAGCTTGTTTCGTCTCGCTTTTTGTGTTTTGTAAAAGGCTACTCTTTATATATGTTTTTTGCAAATTTTCAATTTGTAAAGTGTTATTCATAACTTCATTTCCTCCCTACAAGTATAATCTCTACGCAAAATATTAATAGAAAAATAAATTACTAGCATAGCAAAAACTGTATAGATTAAAGCAGTGATAATCATATAGATATTTTGCGATAATAAATTCGCTATATTAAACAGCGGAAAGATACTAAAATATAATAGCTCAGGCACATTAAAATACGCAATTACTAAAGGGAAAAATAACGCTATTCCAATTAACATCATGCACGAAACTTGATTTTTAACTAAGTGCGAAACACAAAGCGTCACTGCGCTCACCATGCTTATTGCGAGTATTCGCATAATTAGCTGTATGAAAATCATAAATATTATTGGGAAATAGCCTATAATGCCACCATAATAACTCGTTGCACTAAGCGGTAACATAACACCCTCAAAGCCATATAAAATTAAAGTTCTAACAAATGCAGGAACATATGAAATTAGGGCAATTAAAATAGAAAATGTAAGTGTTAATAAAATTTTAGTATGAATAGTTTTATTTTTGCCCTGTGGTGTGCTTTGCAATATTTTTATCATACCGCTTTTATGTTCCATAGCACAAAAACCACTTATAGAAAAAACTATACCTAAAATAGAGAGTAAAACAATTTCAATAGTATCTTGGTGGTGGCCGTGTATCTCAAATAAATGCAAGTAACCCGTTTTATATGTTAAATGCTCCCCACCTGTATATCTTAAAGCTTCAATATCACTTAAAACCCTTTGGTATGCATTATATTTCAGGTTTAAAGTAACATCCATATGCAATAGTTCTTGTTTTTCTTCCTCAGTTTTTGCTGAATATATATGCTCAAATTCTTCTTTTTGTTCGTTTAATATTTCTTGCCGTTCTTTGCCAGTTTCACCTGTTATCTCTAACATATATTGTTTATAAAAAAATTCTTCTGGTGTTAAATGGTAATCATTTGTAAAACAAAGCAATGCTATAATGGATAAAAAAACAAGAAACGCTGGCATCGCTCCGCTGTAAATAGATAACTTTTTAAACTCAAAATAAAATATTGAATGTGCTTTTATTTTATGTTTTTTAATGTTAACAACAAGCTTTTTACTTTGTAGTATAGGCATTTTCTGAAAAGATAGATAAAAAAGCCCTATACACACCCCGCCGAATAAGAGCGCAAAAAGTAACGATACAAGCACTAAGGATATAGCACTATTATTTAAGCCATATATATTTCTGTAACTACCTATTATTTCATTTGTTTGTAGCAAACTTATTAAATTTGCGTATTTCAAAAAATTATGTGTGCTAGTAGCTGGTATAGCAATGTATATAATAAAAAACAGTAAAACTGATAAAACACTAAAAAACCAACTTTTAACCATGCTTTTGCACATAAAAACAATAAGCAAGATTAAACTCCCACAAATAAAAAGACCAACCCATTTTGCAATTAAAAATAGTGATATATACTGCCATAAATTTATTTGCAAAACACTGCGCATTAATATAGGTAGCGATTGTATTGGCCTTGTTAAATCCCCAAGGCCAAAAACTGTTTGTGCAAATAAAAAGTTGCTAGCATACATTAATAGCACCATAAAAAACAAAAACACTGCTAAAGCTAACCATTTGCTAATTGCAGTTTTACCTTTGCCTTGTGGTGTGCTACGCACAAGTTTAATTATACCTGTATCTTGCTCTGTTTTAACTAATAAAAAACTAACTAACACCATAAAAAAACCTAGTAAAATATCAGTTGCAAAAAAGTTAGTAGCTTGCAAAAAGCCCGCTTGTGGAGAGTAAATTATTTGTATATTTTGCATTTGAGAATATGCTTTTTGTGTCGCTACGATATTATTATAATCGTAAGTTCCCTCACCGCCAAATATTGAAAGGCTCTGCAAAGTTTTTGCCTTTTCATCAATTTCTGATAAAAAATCATTATAAGCTTGCACTGTTTTAATTTCGTTATTTATAGATGTTAAAAAAGCAACTTCTTGCCATAATACATCAGTATATTCTAATTCAAAACCGTTAGAGTATTCTTCGCTGTATTTCTCGAAAGCGTGTTTGTAACTTTCTCTTAAATAAGCGGCTTCTTCCATGTTGTAACGTTCCATTTGCAACACTTCTTCAATCTGAAAAAAAGCATTGTATTTTTCTAGTTGCATAGCCACAAAATCCGCTTTATCATCTTCTGACATAGTTGAAATTTGTGCTGTTAAAATTTTTTCAGAAGATAGAATTTTACCTTGTTCTAGCACACTATTATTTGCCCACAGCAAAAACAAATTAACGCTAAGCAAAATAAGTGCATACCAAAAAACAGTTTTTTGTTTATATAGTTTTTTCATTTCAAAAAGAAATATCACTTAAAATCCTCCATAACCAATTCATTTATTAAACAGCAATAATAGCCACACAAACATAACAAAGCTTATATTTGTGTGGCTAAATTAATTAATCTGCAAGCATGATGTAATTTGCTTTACTTTGTAAATAATCCGCTTTTTCAATTAAAGCGTATTGAAGAAATGAACCATCGATATATTCTATAGTTCCGTCAACTATAACTTCTACAGTTTTATCAGCAAAACCATAGAGCAACACATAATGTGTATCTGTCTCACCACGAATACTTCTCGGCATGCCATAGTTGTCATTTAAAAAGATTTCTGTTTGTTCACCTGTATCAATATCCACAGCTACAACATCTACATGCAAAATCAAAGTATCTGTCGTCGGTGGCACTGACGATGATACAATAATGTAATCATCTACAAAAATCACGCCCTCTGAAGTATATGTAAATTCCCCATAACACATTATATTTTCAGCAACAATTCTATCTTCTTCTGTTATTAAATCACGTTCTGTTATTGTGGCAGTTTTTTCGCCTGTACTTTTGAAAAAATAAAGTTTATTTTCATTTGCAAAAATAGGGTTTGTACTTGTAGAAGTAGCTAGTTTTGTTTGTTCTTTCGTTGCAACATTATATTTTATTATTTCGTTATTCTCAAAAAGGTCATTATCGCTTTGTGCCAAAATTAGAAATTCGTTGTATGCGCCTATAATCTTTGTAGGCTTTGCAAAAATCTCTACGTTTTCGCTTTCGCCTTTACTAGCATTAGTTACATCTAAAAAATAATCATAGCTTTCCTTTTCTTGGTTGAAATCATTATATATATAATAAATGTCATCTGCATTGTTTGCAAAAATATTGTAGAGGTAAACATTTTCTAAGCGTAAAATCTCTTTGCGGTTTTCGCCATTTATATCCATTCTATCTATTATATAAATCGGTATATAATCAGGTTCATAGCTCTCACCTCTTACAGTGAACAAGGTGTTCTCCTCGTAATTTAAAAACATTTTATAATACACAGTAGGCATGTAGGCGGTACAAGTTTCGTCATTATGTGCGCAGTCTAACCTATTACAAAGTATAGCTGAAACTTCGCTCTCAGCCTCCATATATGCAATTGCATTTGTGCTTATATCTTTATAATATGTGCCATTTTTAGTTGCAGCTGTTTCAAATGCTGTGAAAGTACCTGTTACCATATTTAAATTATAATCATCTGCATTGTACTCTACTTGCGTGCTATTTAATTCACTATTTAACTCGTTGCTTGTATCTAGTGATGTTACAATTTCTGTATTTTCCACTGCGCAACCTACAAAGCTTAATAAACAACAAAGTGCAATTAATATTTTTATCATTGCATACTCCTTTTTTATAATAAACACAAAACTAGTTTTTTGTTTTATGTAACTAATATGATTTATCATATTCTATATATGTTGGAATTTCACTTATTCTAAATAAAATCAACTCTTTTTCATAATAAGCTAAATGAATTTGTTGAATAGAGTTATCATATATTACATTTCCAATTATGTTATCATTTTCTAACACCAAATTATAACTTTCCAAGTTATTGTCATTAGTGTTGTTTTTTAATGATCCTTCTACAATCCATAAAATCTGGTCGTATATAACAAATCTATTTTCTTGTGCTACAAAAAAAACACTTTCATTTCTTGGTTCATAACTTTCCGCAAATGTTCCTTTCAATTCTTTCGTGTTTTGATTATCCTCAAATATATATGAAATAATAATTAGCATTACCATAAAAACACAAAAAAGTAACCAAAGTTTTTTCAAAGTTGATGTTGTTGCTATTGCTTTCATAAAATGTTGCCTTGATATTAATTGATTATTTTTAAAACTCATTTTATTATTTATAGTAGAAATTTTTAACATATTATTTTTTCTACTACTTTCCCTTCTTTTTTGAATTTTGTAGTAATTCCAAATTGTTTCTTTATAGGTGTGAATAGTGTTCCGTATCTGCAATATTTGAAACATCCACCAACGAGTTATATATTTCTTCTATTATCTTGTATTCATCTGTACTAGAAAAAGCGCTAATATCTTCAAGAATTTGCCCAGCGACTTCTTTATCAATACCCACTGCTAGCCACTCTTGTGCAGTGTTTCTGCTAAGCCATTCAACATTATATTCGACACCATCAATATTATAAACATAATTCCCAAAACCATCATCTATTGCTTGGGTATTGCCGCCATTAGCAATCATTTTATTATAACTACTCTGTAAAATTTCATATTCATAAGAATCACTATAAATAGAAATATCATCTAAAAATAGTTTTAAGTCCTCTGCTGTAATCCCTGCATTTTCATACGCACTTAAATCGTTTTCTGCAAGCCATGTCGTGCTATACTTTACTTCACCTTTAACAACACCTAAAACTTTTTCGCTTTGAGCGTTGTTTTCTAAAGGAGCAGCCACATCTAAAGTTTGCTCGTTCATGTTTGGTGTGATCTCAAACTGTGTGTTATTTCCAACTAAAATTTGCACTTGTTTAAGTACTTCAATTTTGAGAGATATTGCATGTTTGCTATCAATAGAGTTTAGCATATTATCCGCTTTAGCTATTACATCAAGTTTTTGCACAATAATATCTAGTGGTAATTCGTGTGCTAAATAATCAGCTACACTATGCTCATAAATCCATTTTGGTGAATACACTTCGTCGCCTGAAAAATATCCATAAGTGTTTGCAAAACGCTCTGCAACCTTTGCGGTATCATCAGATAAAAGCAGGTCTATATCTTCATCTGAAAGCCAATCATTCTCATTTATATATTCACGCTGTTTTACAAAATAATCACGAACTAAATCCTCTGAAACATCAAAAGCTTTAATAAAAGAATATAAATTTGAGGTTGATAAAACTGTAGGGTTTTCATCACTTTTAGCATTTGTTTCTATCATCCATTCAGTTGCTACATCTTCACCCATGCTTTGCATGAATTCGCTGGGAATAAGTGTTAAAGCGCCTTCAAAAGGCGAGGTGTAAATGATGTTATCACCTGTAGTTACAACTAAAGGCATAGCAACTTCTGAAAGCTCAACTACTTCGACTTCATTTTGAGCAGATTCTTCAGTGGTTTGGTTTGTATTTGGCTTTGATGAATTTGCAGTTTGGTTGTCTGTTATGTTGCCACAACTGCTAATTAAAAAACTAAGAATTAAGACTAAACATAAAGATTGAATTTTTTTCATAATATTTTCTCCTTTGTTATGATTTTTATTCTCTTATTTCATCGCGCGAATTAAAACATTCCACTGTGTGCTTACAGTTTTTTATTTAATGCATAATATAAATAATTGCAGATAACTACTATTAAACTAAATGCCAAACAATAAGTAAGCAAAGCTTTACTGTGTAGCCAAATTTCAGCATTTTCTAAATTGTTTAAAGTTTCTCTTTGTACATCAAAATTTACAACACTGTTATCCACAACGAGTGTGTTTATCCAAAAATTTGAAACAAAACCAGAAAAATTCAATGATATTAAAACGATAATAAAAAATGGTATTATTGCCACTAATATATGGAAAAGCGTGTATTGCAAAGCTATATTTCGTTTTGTTTCGCCTAGCCTTAATAATATATATGCATCGTTATTAAACTCTCTCATAGAAACAATATTAATTAAAATAAAAAATAACGCAGTGCACAGCACAGCACCAATTATAATTGCATTTTGCAATTTGCTTTGAATTTCAAGTGTTTGTATAAGTTGCTTAAATTCAAATTCTGTCGCGTCAACAAAAACAAATGGGCTATCCTCTGGAAGCATGCTATTAAATTCGTTTAGTGTTATCTGTGTTGCATCGTGGCTAGCTAAGATTATTTCTTTATAATCCAAATTATCCACAGTAACTTGCGTAACCTCACTATTAAGATTAACAAATGTTTGTATATCAAAATCAACGTCTATATTAGTAGTGGCATCTTTTAAAATCAGCCATAATTTTGCAGGGTAAAGGTTATTTATGACATCCATATATAAACTTTCAGCAGAAATATAACAAGCCGATAAACCAATAGCCAAACCAAAAATAGCAGAAACTAAAAAAAGCAAAAAAGAAATTCTCCATTTGTTAGTTATGTATGTACTTAACCTTAACAAAACACTTTTCATCAAACCACCTAATTAATTTAAAATAAGTTCGCCCTTTTTTAATACGTAAGATACATCCGCCTGTGCTTTTATATATTCTGAATGAGTAACAACAATAATGCAACAATTATGTTTTTTTGCTATATCTTTGAATAATTCAATAATCAACTCCGCATTATCTTCATCTAAATTTCCTGTTGGCTCATCGGCTAAGATGTATTTTGATTTTACTGCAATAGCACGAGCAATAGCGACACGCTGTTGTTGCCCACCTGATAGTTTTTTTACTGTCCTATTAATATCCGCCATTTCTATACCTAGGGATAATAACACTTCTTGAGCAATTTCTTTATGTTCTTTTTTTGTTCCAAAACATATATCCATTGCAGTAACTACATTTTGCAAGGCCGACATATAACTAAATAGAAGAAAATTTTGAAATATCATTGCTACACCGTGTTTTCTAACAACATCATCAAAATTACTTTTTACCTTATCGAAAAATATTTCTCCACTTTGTGGTTTTTCAAGCCCTGCTATTAGTGAAAGTAATGTAGATTTACCCACACCAGATGGTCCTGAAATAGAATAAAATGTACCTCTTTCAAAATCGCAATTAACATTATTAATCAATACTCTATCTTTTTCATAATAAAAAACCAAATCTTTTAGTTTAATCATAATATACTCCTATTCATCTACTTTCATCAGCATTTTTTTTATAGATTTATTTTGCATGCTAAATGATACAACAAAGGCGATAAGTGCTAAAAGCATCACAAAATAAATAATTAACATTGCGACGTTTGATGGAGTTACAATTACTTGTAAGTTTGGTATATAATTGTCTGAACCTATAGAATAAGATATTATTTGAACTCCTAATAATTCAACTTCTGGCATTAATGTTGTTTGTAATATTGTTGTTAAAAAATAACCAACAAATAATGATATAGGTATAGCTATTGTTATATACACCATATACTCTATGCATTTACTAAAAACAATTTTCCTCTTAGACTCACCCAAGGTGAGAAGTATGGCGCAATCTTTATAAATATTTAAGGAACAAATATATAAATAGAAAAGAAAATATCCAACAAAGACCGAGACTAGCACCATTAAAAAAGTTCTAAAAACAAAACTGTCTGTTTGATTAATAACATCTGCATAATAAGTTTCTGCCGCTACAAATGTTTGGTATTTGTCCCAATCAATCCCAGTGTCTTTTAATTGTTCTAAAACCATATCAATGCTATCGTAGGAATTTACATATATAGTAAAAAATCGTATGTCTTGTGATGCATCATTAAGTAAAACAGCTGTGTTGTAATCAGTGAAAATTGCGTTGTAAGGACTGTTTTTAAAAATTTCTATTCCTTCGTAATTTTCTTCACCAACATCAAAATATAAATTTGTTTCATATATTCCTGTTATTTTTATGCTTTGAATTTCCGGTATTAATTCAATATCATTTGTTTGTGTTTGAGTGTTAAATTCATTCGATATTACATTTATTTCTATAATATCCCCTAAACTCAAATTATTTTGCTCTGCTAGCTCCATTGATATTATTGCCCCTGGATTTTCAGCACTTGGATATCCCCCCGCAAAAAGTGTTGAAAGGTTTCTACGAAAATAATCGAACATTTCAACGTTTGCTAAGCCGATTATATTTACCGAATTACTTAAAAGTTCTATATCGATTTCTTCCAATACTGCATTTTGATGTATTTGTTCATAAGGATTTTCTCCGGTATAAATTTTACTGTTTTCAAAATTCAC
Organism: uncultured Faecalibacterium sp.; assembly: GCA_964370685.1. Taxonomy (GTDB): domain Bacteria; phylum Bacillota; class Clostridia; order Oscillospirales; family Ruminococcaceae; genus Faecalibacterium. The sequence continues at coordinate 33,028 of CAYJKG010000002.1, forward strand.
AGGTAAAGCGTATAGCATAGAGTTCGCATTAAGTGTTTCAATTCCTGTTACTTCATCTATATTCAAAACTGCATCCAAGCTCTCTCTTGTTTGGGGCGGCAAATATTGTGTTTCATCAAAAATTTGACTGGCATTTTCCGAAAAGATAGAATCCATATATTGAATGTTACTGGCAACACTTATTGTTATCCCTAGTTGATTTAATGTATCTGTTTTCAGAAGTTTTGCAGAGTTATATATAATTAAACTAAAAACCACAAATGAACCTAATATTACCAACACTAAAACATTAAGCACGCTCAATCGTGAGTTTTGAATGATAACAATTTTAATTCTTCTTAGCATTTTACACCTATATTATTCTTTTTTTATTTTATATCACGTTCGTATTTTATTCTCTTATTTCATCGCACGAATTAAAATATTCCACTGTGTGCCCTCTGAATTTTTACAGGAAAATTGATAATATGGTTGTAAAAAACTTTTAGAATCTTCTACATAAATTAAAGAGAGGTTTTCAATGGTAATATCAGATATATCGCTGATAGCTGAAATGAATTTCCCCTCTTGTATCTCTTGAAATGCTTCTTGTTCACTTTTTATAGGCACTTCACTGTGCAAAACACCTTTTTGTAAAGCGTAAGCTAAATTCAACAATTTCCCATCTTCAGAAAGTGCAAGCTCTATTTCACCACCTTGGTAAATATCTTGCTCTAATGCAATAAATGGTGATTGCAAGTAATATACACTTTCATCTTTTGAAAAAACGGCATCTTCGCTTATATTCACACCGATGTTTTCCAAATACACATGTATTTCATTTTCGGAAAAGCCTAAAAACATTTCTTCTTGCTCATCTTTATTATACTCATATGTTCCATCGGCAGTATTGATTATTAATTGTGCAGTCTTATCATCTGTTTTATACCAAAGCGTTTCATCCTCAAAAACTGTAGGTGATGCATCGCTCCAAATAATATTATGCTGTTCAGCAAAGGATTTTGCAAACGACATTGCCTCGTCTATACTCCATGATAGCTTATTAAACACTGGTGCTGTCGCTTGTTCTGTAGAAAATTCAACATTACTATCAACTGTGATACCATGCATATTTATAGGCTGACTATATTGCCGAAAATTTCCGAATTCTTTTGTTTGATAAACGATTAAAAGCGTCAAACACGCTAAAGTTGCCATGCAAAACGGCAGTAGATAAAATATCTTTCTTTTAAATGCGTCTTTGCAAAACAATATTTTTTGTATGCAATATCCGCAAAGCGTACCAAAAGTATTATTGATGATATCGTCAATTTCTGCAATTCCTCTGTATGTAGTAACTTGTACAATTTCTATAACTAGAGAAAGCAAGCACCCAATTAAAATTACTTTCAACAAAGATATTTTTTTAGGCCAAAGAAATGCACATAAAAAACCAAGAGGAAAAAACATCAAAATATTACCTACTATATTATACCAAGGCCTAAACTCGCACTGGTGCCATGCAGCAATATATGAGGAAAACGGCCTATAATGAATAAGCATCTGTTCTGTCGGAGTTATTGCACGTGACAAAATTGTAAAATAAAACAGAAAACACAAATAACCACCAAGTGCTAAAAAACAAGTTATGCGAAACATTTTGTTAGCTTTTTCATTTTTAATCATTTATCAACCACCGTTTCTTTTCACTAATAGTACAAGAAGTGTTTGCCAATATACCACCTCACGATATTCGCTATTCAAATATTTTTAGAAATAAAAAAAGATGTTAACTCCTTGGACAAAATTTGTAACATTGGTTGCACCTCCTTTGCGTAAAGAGTAACATCTTTTTTTATTCTTTTCAATAGTTTTGCCCCAACACTGGGTTATTTTGCCCCAACACTAGGTAAGTGAGATTATTTTAACTGAATGGCTATGAATTCGAAGGTGTTATCTTCAATATTTATGATGTGCTTCCAATCATATCTATCGAAAATTTCTTTAACATTTGACAGTCCAAAACCGTGTTTTGCCTTGTTCTTCTTTGTAGTTTTAATTTCTCCGTGTACGATATTTATATTTTTTGACATGCTGTTTTTTATTTTTAAAATATTTTGCCTTTCATTTAAATTTATAGTGACAAAAATATTCTTTTCAATTTCACAGTCCTTGCTGGCTTCAATTGCGTTATCTAGTAGGTTTGCAAGCACAACTACAATGTCTGTTTCCGCCATAGGGAAATGTGTCAAATCTCCTACCTCGAAATCAATTTCTGTACCAGTTTTTTTAGCTTCAAGAGATTTTTGTGTCAATAACATATCAATTATTGGATTATTACTATAGATAACAAGGGAACTCTGTTCTTGGATTTTTAGTAAATCACTTATATAATTATCAGCTTTTAAAAAATTATTTGACTTTATAAGTGTTGCAAGTGCATTTAGATGTTCTTTAAAATCATGTGTTAATTTTCTTTGGTTGTTATAAAGATCCATCGCAGAAGAAACTTTTTGCATTTCAAATTCAATTTTACTTTCTAATAACTCAAAATCTTCTTTTTTCTTTTCTTTCTCAAGTGTTAAAGTTATTTCAAAAATCCCTATAGTTGTAAAAATTATACTCACAGCTGCTATAACAACTCCCGTATCCAAGCGATTTGTGTTTATTGAAACATCGAATAATAAGTATAAATTTATAAGAGTAGATATCAAGAACACCGTAATTATTGCCCACTCTTTTGGATTGTTTTGTGTGCATTGCGTGTTCTTAAAATTCAATCTTTTTGCTAAATAGCTGAGTAAAAAAAGTGTAAATCTTGAGATAATAACCCCAAAGACAAAAAACACTGGAGATTGTATCGCTTGCTCTTGAGAAATCTCCCACCAAGCACGTATTCCGAAAACAACAGTAAAATCAATTGCGCTTATTATCGCAAGAAAAAACACAGGTATTACACTTTTTTTGTATAGATTCCCTTCATAAAGATATGATAAAAAAACAATTAAAGCAACTATCAATAATATGTTTTTTATGACGATGTTCCATGAAAAACAATTTAAAATCAAAAGTGACAACAATACAAGCAGGTTAAATGAAATCCTAGTATAAATTTTGTTTTTACTTTCTTTTTTAACAAAAAAGCATTCCGCAAGATTAACAAATGAAATCATTTCAATAATAACTATTACAGCTCCAAAAAAATAATCCATTATGGTTTTGACCTCCATTTGATAATCGAATCCGTAACAGTTTTCCAATTTCTAGAATTGACATTTATTATTTTATCTTTATTTATTATAACATTATAATTTTTAAAATCAGTTACCATTCGCATGTTTATGATATAACTTTTATGCGCTCTTACAAAACCTTTTTTGTCAAGCTCCTGTTCAAGTTTTTTCAATGTACCTCTAAACTTGTAGCATGCATTTTCTATTGTATGTACGAGAATTTCATGCCTTGAACTTTCAATATATGTTATGTCTAAAAATGATATCTGTTCAGATGTGCCATTTTTTTCTACTGTTAGATATTCATAGTTTTGAAAATTTTCATTTAATATCCTATTTAAATATCTCGGTAATGTTTTCTCTAGATTTTCTTTTAAAATATATCCAAATGCATTGACTTCATATCCAATAGGAGCATACTGAATCAAATTTGAAACATAAACAAGAATAATGTCTGGTTTTTTTTGTTTCAATTTTTGCCCCACTTGAATACCATCAGGCAAACCATTCCCCATGTCAACATCTAAAAAAACTATTTTGTACTCATTTATGCCATTGCTAGCTAACAAATCTTCACCTTTGGTGAAACAATCACAACACATTTCCACATCGTTATTAGATGCATATGATAAAATTAGATCTCTAATATTTTTTAGCAATATTTTCTCATCATCACATATCGCAATTTTAATCATTTTCAACCTTTCCTTATAGCTGGTACTTTGGTAACTTAACTTCTAAATATGTTAACATATTTGACGCACGTATAACACTACATGCTTTTGGTTATATAAAAACATCTTTAATATAACCACTCTAATATTTTACCATAGAATTCGCATATTTAAAACCTTTTGACTAAATATCAGAGAAATCCACAAAAATACTTCACTATACATTAACACAATAAAAAAAGCTGTAACCGACTTAGTCAGTTACAGCTATAATACTTTAATCGCTATTCATAACATTATAAAGCTCGTTTTTAATTTCTTCCAGAGCAGTATTTAATTGCCCTATAGTTTCTACTAAATGTTCGTTATTTTTTCGATTTACCACTAATGCATCTGTTGAATCATCTGCTAGCTTTTTGATTTCATTTGCTACAACTGCAAAACCTACACCAGCTTGCCCTGCATGAGCAGCCTCAATAGTTGCATTCACAGCAATAATCTTAGTTTGGCTTGTTATACTGTTAAGTGTAGTGCTAGATTCTGTGTTTTCATCTACTAAGCTGTTTATCTCCTTTACGCTATCTAGGAAACCTTGGAATTTATCTTCAAAATCTACCATTTTTTGTTGTATTTCAATTTTTGCATATCTATTGCAATTTTTAATATGATTATTTCCTAAAGCAACTGCAGTAACAAAATCTTTACAGTTACCGTAGCCACAACTAAAGCAATTGATATTTCTATCCTCACTAGTTACTTTACCAAGAGATAAAAATATTTTTTCTATTTCGGAATCCAAAGGTTCGCGCACGCTAAAAGAATGATCAGTGTATGCTCGCATAAAATCATTTAAATCTAAAGTTTTATCAAAATAATCAAATAATTCAAAAGCCTTTTCCTTGTTAACGGTAGATTTATTTTTATTTGTGGTATAATCTATGCTATTTTGAGATGTTTTTTTGGTTGTACCCGTGCCTAAATTACAGCCATGCGAACAGTTTAAAACATCTACTAGCAAAGGTACAGGTTTATTTAACCTTGCGTGTAGTGCATATTCTTTAAAATAATGCTCAACGTGGTCAATACCCTCAACTTGTTTTACCCAAACATCATCACCAAGGTAAAAATGCACATTTTCTTTAAGACCGCCAGGCCTTGAAAAAGCAAAACCCCATGAACCATCTATGTTATCAAAATTTGCTGCTGCATATGTATTTAATGAAATATGATTTACCTCTAAATAGTTTAAAAGAGAGGCATAGGTAACATTATAGCTTATATTATCGTGAGTGTTTTCGTCAGCAAATTCATAAGTTTTAGCAATACATGGAGATAAAAATGCAATTTTGTCAGTTACATTTTTATACTTTTTTAAGTATATAGCAGTACATAGTGCAGGGCTGTGCACAGGTGATAAATATTTTAATAAGGTAGGTTTATAAAGTTCTATATATTTTACTATTACAGGACATGGCTGTGCAATTACCGTGCGCAATTGATTTTCTTTTATAGCTTTTATGTAACCCCAAGTGCAAATATCAGCGCCATAAGAAACATCATAAATCAAGTTAACTCCTTGACTTTTCAAAAAACCAAACAATCTATTTAAATGTGCAAAATTGGTTCTGGCAGCTGGTGCAACAACTATTGAAATTGGTACACCCATTTTTAAGTCATCAAAAAATTTTTCAGTATCATCAGCGTAAAGTCTTGCGGAGTGATCACAAATACTAATACATTCGCCGCAACCAATGCAATGCTCATTGTCAACATGTATTTTGTTTTTGCCATCTTCAAATATTGCTTTATTTGCTCCAACAGGACACTGAAAAATACATTTGTTGCACCCAATACATTTAGTTTCATCTGTAAAAATAATATTTTTGGTCATAGTTGATATTCACACACAGTTAGTATTTATTAAAGTAGTTTAGCCGTCCGAATAAAACCTAACAGTGCATTACTTCCCTACCTTTCTAAAATTAAAAAAGATACAAACACAAAACCTGTGTATGTATCTTAAGTCTAGCACTTTTTATATAGATTGTAAAGTAAATATCATTTTAAATCACGTTTTTTTTTGCAATAGATTCAAAATTAAGAAATAAAAATATTTGAATTCGTTTATAGAAAGTAAGATTGTATATAAAACAATTGGCAAAACCAGCATATAAAACAAAGTATCTGTGCCGATATTTGTTATGTTAGTAAAACTAAATGTATTTATTTCTATACTTTCAAAAAGCATCGTGTTTGAAGGTATAACACCTAAATCAAAACGAATTTTTGTTGTGCCTGCTGGAATTTCAAAAATATATGTGTCATTTATCTGCTTAGCGTAAACCATTTTTTGCACTGAGTAACCAGCGTTTTCGTTGCTTTGGTAAAACAAAACCCACTCGCCAGGGTCGTTGCTAGTTTCTACTTTGAAAGTTAGATTTTTCACATTACCTTTGTTTTCATAAAGTAGCTGTGCGTCATCTGAAACAGTAATAAGCTCGTTTTCAGATATAAGTTCTATGCCTATTGCTTCAAAATCCGTTATCGTCAATTCTTGTTCTTCAAGTGAGCCTATCCCAAATAAAATTAAATGGTAAATTGATAAAAGCAAAATGCAAAATGCAAAAAATATTGTTACAAAAGCATAACAAGCTATTAACATATAAATGGGTTTCGTTTTGCAATCTTCGCTAATTTGCATAGGTGTTTTAAAAGCTATTTTCATGGCATCACACTTTCAAATGGCACAGTGGAACTTTGATTTATCTTATATAATGCAAATTCAGTAGGTTCTTTATCAAAAAATTCGCCGTAAGAATTAACAAATTCTTCTTGTGGGTGTAGTATTAAAATATAGTCAAAGGTTTCAAATATTATTTGTAAAAACTCTTCATCATTTGCTACTATAAAATATTTTAAAGTTTCATCTGTTAAAAATTCTTTGTTTGAAAAATTCATTGAAAAATCAAATGTTACTCTGTTAATATCTGCATTTACAGGCGCAGGTATTGCATTGTGTAAGCCTAGCATATATTTATAATCATCAAATCTTGGCGCTACCATGAAAATATGCTCAGCAGTATTAAATATTTCCTGATACTTTTCAAGTTCAAGTTTGTACTCAGTAGCTATATTATGAGGGTTATCTGGTGCGCTAACCACTGTATAATCGACACCTCTAACATAAACCGCACTAACAACAATTAATAACAATAAATAAATTGGTAAATATTTTTTAATAGTCACACATGCTATTATTAAAAGTGAACAAACAAAGTAAATCCAAAACCAGTAATATGTCAGGGAATAACGTGGATATTCTACCATGCCATCATTAAAATTAGCTATAAAAAGGCTTATTGCGCTACAATATAAAAAATATCCTATAGGCAAACCTAGATTTGCTAAAATCAAAGCTAAGCGATATTTTTTATCAATTATAAACGAGCAGATTAAACCTACTACAATTAATATAATTACTAAATATTTATCAGGTATTTGCACTGCTGTTGAAGAATTATTAAACTGTGCCCAAATATCATTTAAAACTGCATTTTGTGCTGAAGTGCGATATTCTGGTGAAACAATTTGTAATAGTAAGTTACCATCTTTTTCTGCGGGGATAATTTCTATAGTGCTATTTTGTGCCACACTAACTTCACGTTGATATTCTAAATGCCAAGGTGAAAAGTATGGAGTTTCTTGTGAGGCATCGTTATCGTTAATGTGCAAATGATGAACCCAAAGAATGTTTGTAGAATATGCCGTTACAGCTGCGATAATTAGTATCACAACTTTTATTACATACATTTTTTTATTGTTGTGCTTAATAAATATTGCAAAGCAAGCTATAACACAAATTGATAATAGAGCAAAAAATATACCAACATCTTTGCTTGCAGCTAAAACAAATAATGGCATTATAAAATATGGTATTTTAGGCGAACTTAAATAAGTAACAACAGCACTTACCATGTATGTTACTAATAGAAAATCCACCATTGATGTTCCATACGCATAGGAAATTGAATAATAATCAGCATCAATACTATGATTGTTTTGCAAAAATGGCAATAAAAACAGTAATAAAAAAGTAAGTGGAGTTATAAATTTAACTTTTGTTTTGTCCTGAATGTATTCTGCTACTGTTGCAAAGCTAGATATAGTCATTACAGTATATGCAAAGTAATGTCCGTAATCATTAAAAGTATTACCGAAAAAATGCAACAAATAAACTAAAGCGGTACTGCCAGCAATTACATACTCGTTCCATAAAAAGTTAAATTTATAAATGGGTGCAAAATTATCTGTTTCAATTGCTATTTTAGCAGCTGTGCCCCAAAACGAGTATTCGTCCCAATAGGAAAACAATGGGTTTTGTATAACATATATAACAAAAAACATCAACATTGCACTGATGGAAAGCACATTAGGCAAAGTAAAATAAGTTTTTAAATACGATAAAGATAAGCATTTTCTATCAATAAATAAAACAGCAAAAAAGCACAACAGACCCACAGTGTAAAATGCAGCAGTGCCCAAAAATAAAAAGTTAAAAACGCCTCCCACAAACGCTAACGCAACACCAGTAAATATTGTGACTAAAAACGAAGTTGTTGGATTTAATTTTAATTTTTTGTGCATAGCAAAACTTATGCAATTTAGCACAAGCAAAGCAATAAGATATTGCATGAAAAAACCTCTTTCTTAACTATTGATGCAAGTATTATCCCCACAAAATAAATTTAATTCTTTGCAAAAATGACATTTTACTTTTATCTGGTAAATTTGTTTTTGTATTATATTGCATGGTTTCTTGACCATTTACTTTTTTTATATTTTCGTGAGTTGATGCTGCTGTTTGCATTGGTTTTGCTTGAGATTTAACATTTGTAGGATTATTTACAGCTGCACCTTGATATACTTGCTCTGTATTTTTTGCTTGTTCCTCTAATGTGTTTTCTTTGCTTTTTTCAGTTTGTGGTATAGTTTGTTTTTCTGGTATTGTTTCATTTTGTTCATTAGAAATTTCAACATTTACTTTATTTTCTTCTTGCTGGTTTATTTGTTGAACATTTGCTTCTTCAATTTTTTGTGTTGTTTTTGCAACAGGTTCACAGATTGTCTCTTTTTCTATTACCACTTGTTTTGCATTATCATCTTCTTGCGCTGAATGTATGGGCAAAGACAATAAGTGTTCTTGCCAATCATTTTTTAGTATTTTGAACATATCCATTTGTGCATCAATGATTTTTTCACCATCTTTACGTTGAACTTTTGTATAGCTACCATCACTTTGCATTTCAAACGCATTAACGTTATCATTTAACTGTAAATACAAAATATCTTCAATTTTTTTAACTAGTTCTGGTGCTGTAATTCGTATACCAACCTCAACACGGCACTCAGTATTACGTGTTAAAAAATCTCCTGAGGCAATATAAACATGTTTTTCTATGCCATCATCAAAACTATATATGCGGCTATGTTCAAGATAACGCCCCACTAAACTACGAACATGTATATTTTCACTTTTGCCTTGTACTCCAACATTTAAACAACAAATGCCACGAATAATTAAATCCACACGCACGCCAGCCATGCTCGCTTCGCACATTTTAGCCATAAGCTCTTTATCGTTCATTGAGTTATTTTTTAGCACCATTGAGGTTTTGCGCCCTGAATTAGCCGCCATAATTAACCTGTCCATTTCATCAAGCAATATGCTTTTAAAACAACGTGGAGCAACTAGCAGATTTGTTGTTCTGTCTGTTAATTTATGAAAAGCCAATTTTTGGAAAACCGCAGAGGCCTCCTCGCCTATTTCTTGATTTGAAGTTATATAAGAAAGGTCAGTGTAAATTTCGCTGGTTTTTTCATTATAATTGCCAGTACCTATTTGAGTTATATGTGAATATCTGCCATCACTACGTTTTGTAATTAGTGTAAGCTTGGAATGTACTTTATATGCATCATGCCCATATATAACTGTACAGCCTGCAGCTTCAAGTTGTTTTGACCAATCTATATTGTTTTGTTCATCGAAACGTGCACGTAATTCAACCAGTACCATAACTTCTTTGTTATTTTCAGCAGCAAGGGTTAGAGCACGGACAATTTGAGAGTTATCTGCCATACGGTAAAGAGTCATTTTTATAGAAACAACTTTAGGGTCGCTAGCTGCATCTCGCAAAAGTGCAATAAACGGGCGTATGCTTTGATATGGATAGCAAAGCAAAACATCTCTTTCTTGCACAACATCAGAAAGCTTATATTCAGCTGGGGGCATCATAGGACGAGCAGGCGGATAAAATAAATCTGCTGTGCTATTTGCGCCAGAAATTTTACCTGCAACTTTGAATAAAAAGCTTAAATCTAAAGAAGAGCTTTGCATAAAGCAATGAGAATGTGGCAAAAGTAATTTATCACACAAAAAGTTGACTATGTTTTGTGGTGCAGCCAAAGAAAATTGCAAACGCACTGCCGCTAATTTTCTGCGTTTTTTTAATATTTCAGACATAACTGAACGATAATCAATATCATGGTCCATCATGCCTTCTTGCACAGTTAAATCGGCGTTTCGTGTAACCCTAAAAAGACATTGTTCTTCAATTTTATCTTTGCCAAAAATAACAGAAGAAAAATGAGATATAAGTTCCTCCACAAGTGCAAAAACAAAACCATTTTTAGTGTTGATAAAAATCACACGTTCTGTCTGGCTTGAAATTGGTACTAAACCAAAAGTTTGAGGTTCACCAGTTTTTTGTTTTAATTGCACAGCTAGATATACTTCCTTGTTGCGCAAAAAAGGAAATGGATGCCTGTTATCTAATATTTGTGGGCTTAATACAGGTAGCAATTCATTTTTAAAATATTTTTTCCAAAAGTACTCACTATCTTTATCTAACTTTGTAAAATCTACTTTTGTAAACCCATAATTTGAAATCTCTTGTATTCCGCTTTCATAAGCTAAATCACAAACTGTTTGCAACTTTTTTGCTTTTGGCATTATAACATTTAATTGTTCAATAGGTGTCATACCATATTTTTGCAGTTCGTTTATATCTTTATCACTTTTCTTTTGCAAAAGTGTTCTTTCATAAAGTGAGCCAACACGAACCATAAAAAATTCATCAAGGTTAGAACAAAAAATAGCAATAAATTTTAAACGTTCTGCAAGTGGAACACTTTTATCATTAGCTAAAGATAAAACACGTGCGTTAAAATCAAGCCAGCTAAGCTCTCTATTCATCATAGTTTCTTCCATTTTTTCTCCTTATCTTGTTGTAAAATCTCAAAAATAAAAATTACTTAAACGGTGTTAAAATTACCCTTTCGCCCCACATTTTAACATCGTATTCAGATATACCTTCTATATTATACAATTCCTCTAGGGATGTATATCCACGCAGGCGTAAGCGCAAATAGTAAATTGTAATGGCCTCATCTTCACTAACACCATATAATAAAGGTAACTTTTCATAGTCTGTGTTATTTATATCAACAATATCGTAACTCAAAACACTTTTTATCTCTGAATTTTTTTGATTTAAAATGTTTGGTAAAGGTGGTAAGTAATATACGCATGCAATAGCTATAGCAAATAAGGTCAAAGCACACAATAAGGTAAATTTTAGTATTTTACTTTTCAATGTATACCTCCTTTTGTATTACAAAAAACTACAAATATTCTGGTAATATACGTTGTTTCGCTTTAAAATCACTAAAATTGGCAGGTAAATCAGAGTTGAAAACAAGCTTTTCACCTGTTATTGGATGTACAAAACCTAAAGTTTTTGCATGTAGACATTGCCCGTTTAGACTTTCTATACAAGCTTTAGGCCCATAAACTGCATCGCCAGCTAAAGGGTGCCCTATATGCGCCATGTGCACTCTTATTTGGTGTGTGCGCCCTGTTTTTAATCGGCATTCAACTAGAGTGTATTTATCAAAGCGTTCTAGTACTTTATAAGCAGTATATGCATAGCGCATATTTGGCTCATCTATGTGATAAACAGCCATTTTTTTTCTATCATTTTTACTGCGTCCAATGGAGCTTTCAATAAAACCTTCATCTTTTGAAAAGCGACCATAAACCATTGCCCAATAAATGCGGTCAACTTCATGCGCAGAAAGTTGATCAGATAAACCTCTGTGCGTTTTATCATTTTTTGCAACCACAAGCAACCCACTTGTATCTCTATCTATACGGTGTACTATGCCTGGGCGTATCTCTCCACCTATACCTGAAAGACTATCACCACAATGGTATAACAGCGCATTTACAAGCGTACCATCTGGGTTGCCAGCTGCTGGGTGAACTACCATACCTTTTGGCTTATTTACTACTAATAAATGTTTATCTTCATATACTATTTCTATTGGTATATTTTGCGCATATGCAACAGTTGGCTCTGGCTCTGGTACATTTATTATGATAGTTTGCCCTGTTTTAACTTTTGTGCTTTTTGTTATTGGCTTATTATCACAAAGCACATGCCCTTGAGCGATAAAGTTTGTTAGCATACTGCGTGAAAAATCACATAGCATCTCAGATAAAAAGCGATCTATCCTAAGTCCAGCTAGTTTTTCTGGCACTATAAGTTCAAGTTGTTCCATTTGTTTTTATCCTTTATTATTTTCGCTTTTGGCTGCTTCATCATTTGCTTGTTTTTCTTCCATAAAAATACAAATAATATATAATCCAGCACCTACGCAAACACAAATATCTGCAAAGTTAAAAACGGCAAAATCTATAAACAAAAATCTAAAATAGTCTACAACAGCACCAGCACTTACACGGTCTATTAAGTTACCTATACCGCCTGCTAGTATACAAATAAAGGCACTTTGCATCAATATTTTGCCCTTTGTTTTAAAAAACAAAAAGTAAGCAACTACTAACGAGCCTATGCTAGTTGTAACTATTAAGAATGTTTGCTTACCGCTAAAAAGGCTAAAAGCCATACCTGTGTTAAGCACAAAATGAAAATCCATAATATTGGGTATAAATGGTAAAGTTCCCACAGGTTTTAGCACGTCAACTGCCCATATTTTTACAGCTTGATCAATAAAAACTAAAAGTGCTACACTGATAATTGAAACTATCGCAGAAATCATATAAACTCCTATAATACTAAAAACGCACAAAAACAACTTGGCTAGCGCGGTTAATTGTGCCGCAAACTATTACAAGTTGTTTTTGTTAAAATTAAGAATAAGCATATTTGTATTTAAGCGAACAAGTGTTATCTAAACTCGGATAATACTCGCTTATTCTTTGTAAACGGTTTAATCGCTAAATTGAATACCCTTAAAAGCATCTTCAACAGACGGCGCTTCGCTTTGCACTTCCTCTTGTTTTTTATAATCATTTTCGACATTTTCAAACAATTTATCCATTTGGAAAGTTTCGCTAGCAGTTTCTTTAAAAGGGTTAATTTCCTCTACTGATTGTGTTTGAGCGTCGCTTGGTGCCAAATTAAAGCGAATTTCCTTCACTTCTTCTGTTGTCACTTCTTCGGGTTTCATTTCTTCTTGTATAGGTTCTGATGGTGCTTGAAATGTACTATTTTCACTTATAGTTTCTTCTGCAACATGTGGTTTATCCTCGGTTAAAGTAAAATCCTCAAAAGATACAGTTTGTTCATTTACATCGGATATCGAATCTAAGTTATCGTCCAAGTCGTTATCTTCATTGTCATAATCTGGTAAAGTGCTTAGAGATTGTATGTGCTGTCTGTACAAATTCAATACATTTGCTTTAAAATCAGAAACGTCTTTTTTAACACGTTCAAGCTCAACTTCTTGATCACGATTTTCTTCTATAGCTAATCTAGTTAAATTTTCAGCACGAACGCTTGCTTCATGTAGCATTGTATCTGCTTTTTGTTTTGATTCATGTAGTGTTGCGTCGGCTTTTTGTTGTGCTTCGTTTATGATACTTTCGCCCATGCGTTGTGCGTTTAATAAAGCAGATTTTAAAGTATTTTCATCTTCTTCGTATTCTTCGATTCTTTGTGCTAAAATACACATTTTTTCTTCCAGAGCTTCAACTTCTTTTTTTAAAGTGGCAATGGTTTTTGTATCATCATCTAGTTGTCTTACAACTTTATCTAAAAAGTTGTCTACACTTTCTGGGCGATAACCACGCATTGCCTTTTCAAAAACTACTGCATTAACATCTTTTGTTGTCAACATTCTAAATCTCCTTATCAATATTGAAAGTATTCTATAATATACCTATCTTTTTTACTCTTACCTAAGAGCGTTACCAGTTTAAAACGTCCTTTTCTTCTCACTGTAAAAATATCTTGTTCATAAACAGTTGCAGAAGTATTTGTTGTTGGTACATGGTTTATTTCAACATTACCAGCTGAAATATAACTAGCTGCTTGTGTTCTACTACAAGGTATAATCGTTGCTAACACCGCATCAAGGCGCAACGATGAAACTGTAGATGTTTTAAGCTGTCTTTGAATTGCCTCTTGCGCTGGAAATTCGATTAAAGATATTTCTTGCAAACTTACACTAGCACGTCCAATTTCATGTATTTCGTCTAACACTATAGGCAAAACACTATGCAATACAAAAATATACGCAGTATCATTTTTAGGCGTTATTATAATATCCCCAAGGCATGCCCTTTCAAATGATAATGACATAAGCGAGCCTAAAAAATCTTTGTGTGTGGGCTGTGCATTGTTAGCAAATGATTTTACTTTACATAAAATTAAACTTATAGGTGCATATGTTGTTTCACTAATAGGTTCAATACAAAGAACCTTTCTTTCTGCGTCAGCAAAACCACCATCAAATCTATAGCTAATATTTTGTGCTGAACTTAAGGCTGCTTTTGCTAAAGCTTGTTCTCTATCGCTTAAAAACTCTGAATAACGTGGTATATTTCGTTTTTGAACAAACTTCGCCATATCTTCAATATGGCGCATTAAAAAGCGTTCAGCATCATTTTGCGGTGGTATAAAACCACGCACATTAGAAGAATGCGCCATGGCTCTCTAATTCGTCCAATAAGTCACCCATAATATCAACATTATTAGGTGTGATGATAAAAGTGCTATTTGCAACACGTTTTACTTTACCGTTATTTGCATACGCAACACCAGAAAGAAAATCTATTAAACGACGTGAAACCTCTTTGTTAGTAGATTCTAAATTTAACACTACTGAGCGCTTGTTGTTTAAATGATCTGCAACTGCGCTTGCATCTTCAAATCGTTCAGGTTTAACTAATACAACTTTAAGTTGAGTAGTAGCATTTATGTTTACAACTTTATTTCTATCTGGCGCTGTATTTGCAGCCCTTCTAGCTTTGTTTAAATCAATAAATTGATCATTGTCCACTTCTTCATCGTAACCATCTACATCTTCACCCATGCCGTCATAAATTTCATCATCTTCTTCTTCGTTATTGCCAAATAAATTCTTTACATCTTTAAAAAAACTCATAAAAAATCTCCAATCCTTGATATTTACTATTTATAAGCACATCTATAATTATCTTTTATTTACTAAAACATGCATTATTATAACTTATATTATCTCTTTTTTTTAATCAAATGTCAATAAAACATAACTAAAAGTTTTTAAAACTTTTACAAAAGCATACCATCAGTTACATTGTCGTTTGAAATAAGTACTTCATCATACAATTTCAAACCTTCTTTAGCATTAGTTATTGTTTGATAAGGTACAAGAACATAATCTTCGTTTTCGTATACTTTTTCAATAGGTACAAAATTAAAAATATTATTGTTTTTAACATAAACACCTTCAACAAAAGAGTCACCAGTTTGAGCTACAATTTCAGGGTCATCTACTTGTGTTATACGTATGGAATTTTGTGGGATTCGCAAACCTTCATATGTTTCAAATATTATTTGTGCGTTTTCAAAACCTAAGGAAAGTATATTTTCGCTCACGTATTCACATTGCAAAACAACTCGTGCAAAGCCTGTGCTTTCGTCAACTTCAACCGAAACCACTTTAGTAGGATAAATTTCCTCGTTTTTATCGGGAAAAGCAATTTCTAATTCATCACCAACAGCAAAGCGCTCGCTTTCTTCTAAGGTGCAAGCACCCACAAATTGCCAAGTGTAACTAGAAACGATTTTACCTATATTTTCAGAACTTGTGATTTGATTTTCGCTATTTATCATTTGCTCAAACTCGCTTAAAGGTATATCTTTTGCTGTTTTTTCTTGCTCTGTTAAAAATTGACCTGAATTTGAACTGATAAAATAACCATTGCTTGGAGCAATTACAGTTTGTGTACCACTAATTTGTGATATCAATATATCTTTTTGTGCTGTTAAGTTTGCAATTTGCTGTGTGAAATCTACTTGTTCACCTGTTAAAATATCAATTTTATTTTGCGTTAAAATATAATCATCTTTTTCTGTGTTGGCGACATTATAATTTTTACTATCAAGTGCATCTAAAACATCATAAAGCGAGCTGCTTCGCTGAGAAATTAAAGTAGAAACTTTTGTGTTATCCACTTTTTGAGATTCTTGTAGTAAAGCAATATCATTTTCAATTTCTTTTATTTGCAAACTTGCAGTAAGCTGTGCATCACTTTCAAAAATTTCTGCTATACTTTGGCCTTGCGAAACACGCTCTCCCTCCTGTACAGTCAACGATAAATTGCCACTACCTGTAACATAGGTTTCCTCAAAAACAACATATCCATTTGAAAAAACACTATCTAAAAGTGTGGATTTTATTGCAATTTCAAACACATATGTAGGGCGAAGCAATGTATACAACTGAAAAGCAACGTATACACCACTTCCTATTAAAAAAATTGCAAAAGTAGAAATTATCAATTTACGTATTTTTTTAAAATCGTGCATAAAATTACTCCTTTGCTAAAAAAGTTTTCGCAGTTAATATAGCCTCTTGTCTTGCGTTATCATTAGCGTTTATCCAAACTATATCTTCCATATGTGCAAACCATGTTAGTTGTCTTTTTGCATAACGGCGTGAAGCTTGCTTTAAAGCACAAACACAATCTTCAAGTTGAGCTTCTTCTTCAAAATATTTAAAAAACTCTTTATAACCTATAGCCTGCGCGGCTGTTACAAATTGTTCCTTATTTTTATAAACAAACTCAGCTTCTTTAAGCAAGCCTTTTTGCATCATTATATCAACACGCAAATTTATACGCTCATATAAATTTGCTCTTTCATCAAATTTTAATCCTAAAATTAAACTATTATATGGTGGTGTTTCAGGCAATGATAATTCCTTTTGAGTGCTTATAGTTTGCCCTGTAGCATAATAATGCTCAAGAGCACGCAAAACTCGCACTGTATTGTTTGGGTGAATTTTTTCCGAGGCGATAGGGTCTATATTTAGCAGTTCGGCATATAGCTTTTCGCTGCCTTCTTGCTGTAGTCGCAAGGCTAACTTTAAACGCAACTCATCGTTAGTTTTTTTCTCGTTAAGTCGCATACCTTTTAAAAAACTTTCGACATATTGCCCAGTGCCACCAACTAAGATTGGTGTTTTACCTCTTAAAGATATATCTTCAACCGCCGCTCTTGCACAAACTATAAAATCAGCAACACTAAAACGCTCATGTGGTTCTAAAAAATCAACACAATGATGTTTTATACCTTGTCCTTCTTCATCAGTTACTTTTGCAGTACCTACATTTAAATACTTATATATTTGCATAGAATCTGCGCTGATTATTTCGCCATTAACCGTTTTTGCAAGTTCTACACTAAGTCCGGTTTTACCAGAAGCTGTCGGCCCTACTACGGCTATTACTTTTGTTTTAGAGTATACGTCCAAATTGTTTTTCAATCTCCTTTCGGGTTAAGCGTAAAATGCAAGGTCTCCCATGTGGGCAAAATGGTGGTATTTCACCAGATATAATGCGCTGTGCCAAATACAATAATTGTTCTGCACTAGTTCTATCGCCAGCTTTCATAGCGGCTCGACACGAAACAGAGTGTAAAACATCCTCTGTGCGTGTACTTATGGCGTCCTTTGCACCTTTTGAAAATTTATCTGCAAGTTCTATAACTAAATTTTCTATATCATGTACCTCAACATCGCAAGGCACAGCCCGAACAAGCACTGAAGTTCCACCAAAATCGTCTATTTCTAGTCCAGCGTTTTCTAATGTTTCAATTTGCTCTAATACTGCGTGCTTTTCGCTTGCAGAAAGATTTACAACAACCGCTTGCATTAACATTTGTGAGCTTACGTTGCCATAGTTTGCGCAAAGTTCTTCGTAAATCATGCGTTCATGTGCGGCATGTTTATCTATAAAGCAAATTTCTTCGCCTAATTGTGCAACTATATATGTTTTGAAAACTTCGCCTATAAAGCGTAACTGCTCATGTTCATTTTCACTTAAAAAGGAGGTTTGTTTGACTTGTGGCAACGGTTGTTCAAATGAATTATTCGCTGTAACTGAACTAGCATCAATATCTGAAGGTACATTGCTAAGAGTGTTATCAGCTTGACTTTCAATTTCAACTAATAGTGATGATTTTTCTTCAAACTTATCACTATTGCTTTTTAACATAGTATTTTCATTAGGCTGTAGATTGTTCGCTTCATTTTTTTCATCTAAATCTGGCAAGATATCTAAAACTGAATCTTGCAATTTTACAGCCTCAAACGAAACAGTTTTTGCATCATTTTGATTTTCCTCTTCAAATAAAGAGCTATTAAAATTAACATTTGAAATTGGCTCATTAGGGCTTATAACTGTAACTTTACCCTCTGGTTTTGCACCTGCCATAAAACTTTTATATTCTTCTGATGTCATTTGCAATTGTCCGGTTGTTTTTGGTGCAAATTCTTCTGATTTTACAGTTTGAAACGCTTTTTTATCTGTAAAGTAATTTTCATTCACAGCATTTTTATCGCGTGTTGTAGTATTATTTTGTGATGTGCTATTGTTGTTTGCTTGTTTTGTGTCTGATAAGCTAAACATGTGGTTTTTACTACCTTCTAGCAATAAAGCTGTTTTTACAGCATGATAAACAGCGTCAAAAACATCTTTTTCCTTTGCAAATCGCACTTCTGTTTTCGCGGGGTGTACGTTTACATCTATTAAATCTGTTGGCATTTGCATGCGTAATACACAGCCAGGAAATTTGCCATGCATAACGGTACCTTTAAAAGCTGCTTCCAGTGCTGCCATCATAGTGCGGTTTTTTACATATCTACCGTTTATGTAAAAATATTGCATGCTTCGGCTTGCTCTACACTTGTGGGAGGGGCTTATTAAACCTTGAACATGGTATAAACCTGTTTTACAGTCAACAGGTATTAAATCTCTTGCAAATTCTCGCCCTAAAACAGCATAAGCGGCACTTTGCAAGTTATCATCACCAGCAGTAACATATTGCAGTTTGCCCTCACGTATAAATTTAAAGCTAATATCAGGTCGGCTAAGTGCTACATGCCCTATTAAATCAGCTACAAAAGTACCTTCGCTTGAATCTTTTTTCAAAAATTTCATACGTGCGGGGGTGTTAAAAAACAACTCTTTTACACGCATAGTTGTGCCAACGGCTCGTGCGGCAACTTGTGGTTCATGCTCGTGCCCGCCCTCTATTTTAAAAGAACACGCAAATTCTTCATCAGCTGTTTTTGTTAAAACCTCAACCTTAGCAACGCTTGCAATTGAAGCAAGTGCCTCTCCCCTAAAGCCTAATGTAGCGATGCTATCAAGATCGTTTTCAGTGGATATCTTACTTGTGGCGTGGCGTACAAAAGCATTGTGCATATATTCTGTTTCTATGCCCGTGCCATTGTCGCTTATTTCAATTAATCGCACACCACCTGCTTCAATGGTGACACTTATTTGATTTGCCTTTGCATCAATTGCGTTTTCCAATAATTCTTTTACAACTGAGGCTGGGCGCTCTACAACTTCGCCAGCAGCAATAAGTTCAGCTGTATGTTTATCTAAAATATTAATAACAGCCATGTAAACTATCCCCCCTTTTTTAATTTATAACTTTGCAATATAAACTTTAAAGCTATAAAGCAAATTTAAAACTAAGTCAAAGTAACAATTTAATTTAAACGCTTGCCTTTAACTCATAAAGCACATTTAAAGCATCTCTTGCTGAAAGTGCATCTATATCTAAATCTTTTAATTTATCTAAAATTTCAGCTACATTTTCAGGGTAATCAGGTTCCCCTTTATCAAAACTGCTAAAATCCAATTGCTCAATTGTGTTTGTGTCGGGTGCGTTTTTCTCAAGCACTTTTAAAATCGCTTTTGCTCTGCGTATTACGCTATTTGGCAAGCCTGCAAGTTTTGCAACCTCAATACCGTAGCTATCATCAGCTGGACCACGCACAATTTGACGTAAAAATGTTATATCCTCGCCTTTTTTTGAAACAGCTATGTTATAATTTTTAACACCAAACAGCTCTTTTTCAAGTGCAGTTAATTCATGGTAATGCGTTGCAAAAAGTGTTTTACAACCAAGTTTTTTATCACTATCTGTAATATGTTCTACAACTGCTCTGGCTATACTCATACCGTCAAATGTAGATGTACCACGCCCGATTTCATCTAAAACCACTAAACTTTTTGACGTTGCCGTGCTTAAAATTTCTGCTACCTCTGTCATTTCAACCATGAATGTTGATTGCCCAGCGGCTAAATCATCCGAGGCACCTACACGTGTATAAATTGCATCAACAACACCCATACGGCATTTTTCAGCAGGCACAAATGATCCAATTTGAGCCATCAAAGCAATGAGCGCATTTTGGCGCATATATGTTGATTTACCAGCCATATTAGGGCCAGTTATAATTAAGCATCTATCCGAGCCAGCGTTCATAACTGTATCGTTTGGCACAAAAGACACACCGCTAAGCATTTGCTCAACAACAGGGTGTCTACCAGCAATTATCTGAAAATCCGTGCTATCGTCAACTTCAGGGCGACAATACTGATAATCCACAGCAACACTTGCAAGTGAAACAGCAACATCTAGTGTAGCAATTGCATTTGCTGTGGTTTGTATGCGTGGTAAATGTCCTGAAAGTGTGCATAGTAATTCTTCATATAAGCGGCGCTCTAAAACCGAGTACCTCTCTGTTGCGCCTAATATTTTACTTTCAAGCTCTTTTAGTTCTTGTGTAATATATCTCTCGCCAGAGGTTATTGTTTGTTTTCGCACGTAGTCCTCAGGTACTAGATGTTTGTATGAGTTACTAACCTCTATGTAATAGCCAAAAACTTGGTTAAAGCCTACTTTTAGTTTTGGTATGCCTGTTTCTTCACGCATACGAGCTTCCATTTGTGGTAATATATTTCTCCCGTTATCACGTAAATTACGTAAAACGTCTAATTCTTCGTTATAACCTATGCGCACTATATCTGCTTTAGGTTCTTCTAAAATTCTATCATTAATAAATGCAAAAATTTCATCTTTTATGTCGTCAAGTGTGTCAATTTCTCGTGCTATGTCTTTTAAATCTCCACAATCAATACTGTTTGCAAGCGCTTTGATTTCTGGCAAGTTTGTGCAAGTTTGTGCAAGGCTGTAAATCTCTTTTGGCGTTGCAGAACCATAAACTATACGTGTCATCAAACGTTCAATATCAAAAATGCTACGTAAACTTTCACTAAGTTCGGTGCGTGCAATAGTGTTATCATATAAAGCACCAACACGGTTTAAACGTGCATTTATAAGGTTGCTTGATAACAAAGGTTGCTCAACATAAGTTCGCAACATACGTTTGCCCATTGCTGTTTGTGTTTTATCTAATACCCAAAGTAAAGTGCCACGTTTTTCACGACCACGCATGGTTTGGGTAAGCTCTAAGTTTGCGCGTGTCACTGGCGAAAGGTGCATGTACTCTGCCTCTGTGTAGTTATGCAAAGTGCGTAGGCGCTCTATGCCTTTTTTTTGTGTATCACATAAATATTGTAAAAGGCCACTCATTGCAAAACGCACTAAACCTTTAGGTGCAATTTTGCCCTGTTCTTGCCAATCGGCTCCAAATTGGCCACTTAAAACTTCGTTTGCAAGAGCAATTGAGCAACGCTCTTCTTCAATAAGTTCAACTGAACAATTTAAACGTTGTTTTATATAAGTTGTAATTTCTTTAACGCTTAAGACAGCCTCGTTTATTAGCACCTCGCTAGGGCTAAAACGGCAAAGTTCCATTAAAATTGCGTTAGTAATTTTATCGCTTGTAAGCTCAGTTATATGCGCTATACCTGTTGAAATATCTGCAAAGCAAACACCAGCATTTTTACCTTTTAAAAAAATGCTAGCTATATAGTTATTTTTATCGTCTTGCAACATGCTACTTTCTATAACAGTACCAGGTGTTACAACACGCACAATATCACGTTTTACTATGCCTTTTTTTGTCGGCGGGCTAACTTGCTCACATATAGCAACCTTGTAGCCTTTTGCAATTAGGCGCGCAACATAACTCTCGTAACTATGGAAAGGTACACCACACATAGGTGCTCGCTCCTCCATGCCACAGTTGCGACCAGTAAGCGTAAGTTCAAGCTCTCGCGAGGCAGTTATAGCATCATCAAAAAACATCTCATAAAAATCACCTAAACGGTAAAGCAAAATCTTATCTTTATGTTGTTCCTTGATTGCAAAATATTGTTGCATCATTGGAGAATAACCTGCCATAACAAAACCTCTCTATATTCCATATAATCATTCAAATTCCACAACTATGTTTTTTTTGATATTTTACAATAAAACAGCAAAAAAATCATATACGCTACATACAATACTAGCGCTATTTTGAAAAATAACGTAAATTTTTTCAAAATAGCGCCTTGTGTTATAAAATTACTTTTAAATTAGCCGCCGCAACCTGAGCAAGATGAACAGCCTGATGGTGAGCAACCGCCGACTGCTGGTTCTTGAACAAGCATTGGATCTCCACCATTCATTGCAGTATTGATGATAGCATCAATGTGTTGAATAAGTGTTTCGCAATCTTTTTTAGCCTCGTTGTATGCAACCATACCTTCGTGGTTCATTATGTCGCCATACATACGATTAACGTCGTCGTTTAATGCTGCAACACGAGCCTCGTCTTGTTCTTCAGCAGAAACTTCGTTATTTAGTTGTATACGTGCTAGGTTAAAATCACCTATTAAAGTTTGCAACGCTTCGTCAGCATCGTTTGCTTTGCGTACGTGCTCAAGTGTTAGGTAACGGCTATCTTGTTGTAATGCAACAGCAGCGTTTTTAAATAATTCAATACAATCCATTGTAGTAATTCCTTTCTGGTTTAAAAAATAATATATCTAAAACATCTTTTGATGGTTCAGTCTTTTACGGTGACATGGCTTTAATTTTAAGATTTGTTTCGCAATTAATCCTCGCAAAGCTCAGCCATTAAAACAGTGCCACGTCTTGATAGTATGCGCACTTTCACATATTGGCCAATTAGTTCTTTTTCAGCTGTAAAGGCTGCAAGCATATTGTTTGCTAAACGCCCTGAAAGCTTATTAACTGTACGTGAAACACCTTCAACAAGTACGCTTACTTGTTCACCTATTAAGTTTTCAAGACGTTTAAAATTAGCCTCTTCTTGCATTCGTAAAAGTGTATTCATGCGATCTGTTTTTTCTTTACGGGTAATTTCATCTGCAAATTCGGCCGCTGGAGTACCTGAACGTTTTGAGTAAATAAATGTAAATAGCTGTGTATAATCAACATATTTTATAAGCTCTAGCGTATTTTCAAAATCCTCTGCAGTTTCGTTAGGAAAACCAACTATAATATCCGAGCTAAAAGATACATCTTTTATTTTTTTGCGCGCATAATCGACTAGTTTCTTGTATTTTTCAGTATCGTAGCCTCTATTCATGCGTTTTAAAACATCATCACTACCGCTTTGCACTGGCAAATGTATATGCTTGCAAATTTTAGGTTCATCTGCTATTGTATCAATAAGTTTAAAGCTAGCATCTTTGGGATGGCTAGTCATAAAACGCACTTGATAATCACCAGGCACAGTGCATAATAATTTCAATAAATCTGAAAAATCAATATTTTCTTCAAGGCCTTTGCCATAGCTGTTTACATTTTGACCTAAAAGCGTAATTTCTTTATATCCATTGTTTACAAGTTCTGAAAACTCAGATAAAATATCTACTGGTTTACGACTTTTTTCACGTCCACGCACGTATGGCACTATGCAGTAAGTACAAAAGTTATCACAGCCATACATGATAGGCAAATTTGCACGGAAATCACTATCTCTGCGCACTGGCATTTTTTCTACAATAACTGGGCGTTCAGTAGGTTGCATTAGCACGCGCTTATCATCTGTGTAGTATTTAAGCAAAAGCGCTGGTATTGTATCAATTGCATCAACGCCAAAAACTAAATCAACAAATGGGTAGCTTTTGCGCAGTTTTTCAACTATATGAGCTTGATTTGCCATACAACCACAAAGGCCTATTATCATGCTTTTTTTCTTAGCTTTAAGTGCTTTTAGCTCGCCCACATTGCCAAAAATGCGCTGTTCTGCGTGCTCACGTACAGCACATGTATTAAATAAAATTAAATCAGCATATTCTGGTGCATCACAAAAACCAAAGCCAATATCTTGCAAAACGCCTTTTATGCGCTCACCATCGCTAACATTTTGTTGACAGCCATAGCTACGCACATATGCTAAAGGTGGGCTTTCATAAGTAGCTGCTATAAGTTTAGCTGCCTGCTGATTATGAGAAAAATCTAAAAATTCCAAGAGGTACCTTCCTAACTGGGGTTAATAATATATTTTTACAGATATCTTATATTATACACTTTTTAGTAGTATTTAACAAGATAATAAACACAAAAAAGCTTGTGTTTTCAAAAAATTCACTTTTAGGCTTATAAACTACAATATTAAAGCTACACTTAGCTTAGTTGCTTTGTGTAGCTTTATAAAAATAATTTAAAGTGCAGACATCTCTAGATATTCTGCGATTGGTTCGCTTTTAATGGTGATATCCTCGCTTAAACTATTATTTTCCAAGTTTTCTTTAGCGACTGCTAGCATTAGTTTAATACGATTTTCCTGATTAACCTTAGTTGCACTAGGGTCATAATCAATGGGCACGATATTCGCAAGTGGGTGCACTGCTGTTATTTTTCGTATCATACCTTTACCCGCAATGTGATTAGGTAAACAACCAAAGGGCTGTGCACAAATAATATTGCTATAACCACTATGTATAAGTTCAACCATTTCAGCAGTTAACAACCAACCCTCACCCATTTTGCAACCAGAACTTATAAAAGGTTTTCCTAAAGCTTTTGTTTGTAAAAATGTCGCAGGTACAGTAAAACCATTATCTTTTAATGCGCTTAACATATCTGTTTCAAAGTGTATTAAGTAATTTAATGCTGTTTGCAAACCAAACTTCTTTATCGCACTGCCACCATATAAGTTTATATCATCAATGCGTGAATCTATACAATAAAGCAAAAAGTTCATAGCACCTGGTACCATAACTTCACAATCTTGGCTTGCTAAAAATTCTTCAAGATGGTTGTTAGCGCTAGCAGAATATTTAACATATATCTCGCCAACTATACCAACTTTAACTTTTGGCACTTTGTTTATTTCAATATCAGCATAACTTTCAACCATTTTTTTCATATACCGCTGTATATCTCTTCTTGTGAAACCTTGCCTACTAGCAAACATAGAGGACATCTTTTCTATCCACCACTGTGTAAGGGCTACTGTTTGCCCTTTTTGCACCTCATATGGCCTTGTTTGATTTTCTAGTAGCATAAGTAAATCGCCATATACAGTTCCGGCTAAAATTCTGCGTATTATTGGTAACGTTAATTTAAAACCGCTGTTTTTTTCAAGTCCGCTGGTGTTCATGGATATAACTGGAATATCCTCAAAACCAGCTGAAACTAAAGCTTTGCGGATTAAATGTATGTAATTTGAGGCTCTGCACCCACCGCCGGTTTGTGTCATTAAAAGCGCAGTCGTATTTAAATCATACTTCCCACTTTTTAAAGCGCAAACTAGCTGCCCAATTGTTAATAATGCTGGGTAGCAAGTATCGTTGTGTACGTATTTTAACCCCTCGTCTATAGCTTGCCTACCACCATCTGTTAAAAATTCAACTTTATATCCGTAACATTCAAAGATTTTTTTTAACATTCTAAAATGTATATCGAGCATATTGGGTGCAAGTATAGTATGAGTTTTTTTCATTTCTTTTGTAAATTCTACTCTTTTCACGCGCTTTGTACCCCCGTTGCTGCAAATAGGCTACGCAATCTAATTTTAACTGCTCCAAGATTGTTTATTTCGTCTATTTTTAATTGTGTGCAAATTTTTCCCGCTTGTTCTAATATATGTCTAACTTCATCAGTGGTAATTGAATCTACACCGCAACCAAATGATACAAGCTGTACTAAATTTATGTTTTCATAGTTTGAACTTGCAACATATTTAGCCGCTGCATATAATCTGCTGTGGTAGGTCCACTGGTTAAGCACATTCGTTTCAAATCGCTCAACAGATTTACAAACAGCTTCCTCAGTTATAAGCACAGCACCCTGTTCGCATATTAGTTTATCAATACCGTGATTTACCTCTGAATCTAAATGATAGGGTCTTCCTGTTAATATTATTATAGGTAATTTATTTTGTTTTGCAATTTTCAGATATTCAGTGCCTTTTATTTCAACTTGTAGCCTATACATATCATATGCAGTGTATGCTTTTTCAGCGGCTTTTGCAACTTCTTTGCGAGATATATCTTTAAAATAATGGTTTAGTATTGCATGCATTTTTTTAGCAAAATCTTTTTTGCGGTGCACACCTACGTACTCTTTTATAAAACGTGTATTACCCATTTCAGTTATATTTGCATCTATAACCTCGGGGTAGTATGCAACCACTGGACAGTTGTAATGATTATCACCCATACCTTCATCGAAGTTATATGACATACAAGGGTAAAAAATCGAATCTACTTTTTGCTCAAGCAAATCCTCTATGTGTCCGTGAACTAATTTTGCAGGATAACAAACAGTATCTGATGGTATTGATTGCTGACCTTTTAGATATGTTTTACGTGTCGATTCTTTTGTTACCTTGACACCAAAACCTAGTTCCTTATAAAAAGTGTGCCAAAAAGGTAGCATTTCATAAATATTAAGCACTAAAGGTAAACCAATTGTGCCACGTTTGCCTTCAGTATTCGCAAAATTTGCAAGCAACTCTTTTTTATAATCAAACAAATTATAATGCTGAGAATTAACAGCTCGTTTCAAGGGCCTTTCACAACGATTGCCTGCAATATATCTATGTCCGTCAGCAAATGTGTTTATTGTTAGTTTACAGCGGTTTTGGCAAAGCCCACACGTACTTGCTTTGACTGTGTGCACAAAGTTGTTTAATTCTTGTTGTGTTAAAATTGTGCTTTTGCTTTCTTTATTATTTGCTTTTGCGTACAATGCAGCACCATAAGCACCCATTAAACCTGCTATTTGAGGGCGAGTAACTTGTGTACCTACAACTTGCTCAAATGCGCGCAAAACAGCATTGTTTAAAAAAGTACCACCTTGTACAACTATGTGTTCACCTAAATGCTTAGGGTCAGCCACACGTATAACTTTATATAATGCATTTTTTACAACACTAATTGATAAACCTGCAGATATATCTTCTATCCCAACGCCATCTTTTTGCGCTTGCTTAACAGATGAATTCATAAACACCGTGCATCTTGAGCCTAGATCAACTGGCTTTTTTGCAAATAATCCCTTTGCTGAAAACTCTTCTGTTTGCTCCCCAAGTGCAGTTGCAAAAGTTTGCAAAAAAGAACCACAACCAGAGGAACAAGCCTCGTTTAAAAATATATTATCAATTGCATTATTGCGTATTTTAAAACATTTTATATCTTGTCCCCCGATATCAATTATAAAATCAACATTAGGTTCAAATTTTTGTGCACCTGTAAAGTGAGCTATAGTTTCTACTATTCCGAAATCTGCCTTAAAGGCTTCTTTTACAATTTCTTCGCCATATCCTGTAGTTGCAACTGCACCTATTTCAATATTGGGATATTTTTCATACACTTCTTGTAAAAATTCACGTACTAAGGGCACTGGAGTTCCGCCATTTGTACGATATTTATAATGCACCACATTTTCATCTTCTCCCACTAAAACCGCTTTTAACGTGGTAGAACCGGCATCTACACCTATGTAAGCTTTGCCTTTTAGTGGATAAGTAGGTATCTGTTCACCTATTTTATGTCTTTTTGCAAAATCTTCAAAATCTTGTTTTGAGCTAAAAAGTGCATCACAACCTAAAAAGTCTTGGTTTGCTCTTATTTCACTAAACATAGTAAGTAACTTATTTAATGAAAAAACTTTGCTATCTTTAGAAAGTGCAGTGCCTAACGAAACAAAATGCAAGGAGTTTGGCGCAAAAACACCGTTTATCTTTAAAGCTTTATCAAAACTTTCACGCAGTTCAGAAAAAAATGTTAGAGGACCACCCAAATACAATACATTTCCTTCAATTTTGCGACCTTGCGCTAAACCTGAAATTGTTTGGTTAGCAACCGCTGCAAAAATACTAGCTGAAATATCTTCTTTTTGTGCGCCTTGGTTTAGTAACGGCTGTATATCTGTTTTTGCAAAAACTCCACAGCGTGAGGCTATAGTATATATTTTTTGAGCATCTTGTGCTAATGCGTTCATTTGTGTTGGTGTTATATGTAATAAAGTTGCCATTTGGTCTATAAATGCACCAGTACCACCAGCGCAACTACCATTCATACGTACTTCCATAGTGCCAGATAAAAATAAAATTTTCGCGTCTTCGCCACCTAACTCTATAACTGTTGTTGTTTCTGGTAAAAATGTTTTTACCGCTAAACGCGTAGCATAAACCTCTTGCACAAAAGGTATGCCAAGTTGCTCTGAAATCCCCATGCCAGCAGACCCAGATATGCTCAATGCTACTTCGTTTACTTTAAGCACGCTTTGAGCTTCTTTTAGCATTTCACGCATTTTTTGTGATATTTGTGAAAAATGTCTTTCGTAACCACTTTGTAAAATATTATTATCGTCGTCTAAAATTACATATTTTAACGTAGTTGAACCTACGTCTATACCCATTTTGAACATTAGCACCCTCCTCTCACTTTTCAATCGAATAGTTACAACAATTAATAACAACTCGTTAATTTTAATATATTATCGTAATTTTTATTAACACGCCCAGTTTTTATCAGATTTTAGTATAGTAAAGTCCCATAATATTTTAAGCTGTTTAAGGTATTATGTCAAGACTCTTCAAAAAAAAGAAACAAACAGTTAACATATAAAATTAAGTAGCTTAAACTGGTAGTTTAAACAATTATTTAAATATCGCGTAATTTTAAAAAACAATATTTTATTTATATTGTATACTATTTTGTGCAAACCATTATTTGCTCACCATTTGGGTCTTTGTGTGCTGTTCTTCTAAAACCTAAATTTTCATATAAAGTTATTGCAATAGCATTATCTTCAATTACAGATAAAAAAATTTTTTTACAATCATAATCAGTATATAATTTTTGTAGTATTAATAGCATAGCATTTTTTCCGTAGCCTTTTCCTTGATATTTTTCATCTATCATAAACCTATCAAGCCAAACTCTAGTAATAGGTAAAGGTTTTAAATATTGCCTACCGTGCATAGCAAAACCTATAATATTTTCACCCAAAAATATCCCGTAAAAATTCCAAGTCATGTTATACGCATTAGTTTTTGCGTCATCAAGACATTTGCGTGAGTTTTCTATAAAACTACTTTGCGAAGGCAAGGTTGAAAGTTGTAATATACTTTCCCATTCACTTTTTTGCAGTAACCTAACTATCAATTGTGTATTTTCGCACATTATTTTCACCATTATTATATAAATTATACTTCCAATTATAATACCACGCTATTATAAAAAGTTAGATTCAGCTTTTTGTAATAGTTCTACAAACAATTTGCGTTCACCCTCTGTAAAATTTTTAAAAAAAATGCTGTGTGTTTTGTCAATCGCGCTTTCAAGTACAGCACAAAGCCCCATGCCCTGCGCAGTTATTTTAACAACTTTTTTGTGTTCAATTAAAAACGTTTCGACTAAACCTTTATTTTCAAGTCTGCAAATTACACCAAAAATTGTTGATTGCGCAGTTCCTGCACGCTTTTCAATTTCTTTTATGGTTAAAGTATGATTTTCTTCATCGTTCAACCATTTTAGCACTATACCTTGTGTTAGGCTCAAATCAAATGTTTTTAATTCTTTATTAGCGTTTTTTTCTAAGTTAGTAGATAAAAACTTAATAACTCTGCCCAATTTTACATCTTGCATACACTCACCTCTTTTTGCGTAATAATAGCATACTACCAAAACATTGTCAATAGCACACTATTACAAATTACGAGTATGTTTACCTATATAACAATATAATGCTACAATAATATTAATAACTATAAAAGAGCCTCCAATGTCAATTAACCTTGAAGACTCTTTTTAGATTATAAGATATCGAGTATACACGCTAAATTTTCAAAACAGTAATTTGCGTTAGCGTCAAAACCTCGGTGTACTAAAATTGTGGTCATTCCCGCACTGTTTCCACCTTCAATGTCAGCATATGCGTTATCTCCAACCATATAAAATGTGCTTTCGTCAGGATACAAAGCTTTTGCAATTTCAAAAAGTTCTCTACGTGGTTTATCATAACCATATTTTGCAGATACAATAAAATTATCAAAATATTTAGCAATACCCAAATTAGTTATTACCTCTATTAAATCTGGATAGTTATTAGACAAAACAACATTTGTATGTCCTAATTTTTTGCAAGTTGTTAATGTTTGTATTGCATCATCATATAATGTATAGTTGCCGATTTCTTTTATATATTCTCTAACTTTTAATGCGGCTTTTTCAGCTGTTTTTTGCGGTGCACCTTGCTTTATATAGCATTTTTTAAAATGGTTGTTCATATACTCCCACCATTTTTCTTCTTTTAATTCTGCAAAATTCTCATAAGGATTGTTCCACGTAAAGCAAGTTTGCATATATTCTTTTACATCTGCAAAAACTGCTTTATCATACTCCTCAGCAATTGCTCTATACACATTAGGGCTCCACAAAGATTTTGAATATACAAGCGTGCCATCAAAATCCCAATATATAACTGCCATGTTTTACCCCTTTTTTACTAAATTATATAAACATTTAATTTAATCAGATTATTTTAAAAATGCTCGCCATTTTCAAAATAATCTGATTTTTTCATATCAATAAAAACAACATTTACCGTTTCTATCGTAGCTAGTTCAGCTTTATCACTTGTTAAAATGCTCTTTGTGATAACTTTTGCTACTTGATTTTTAACTTCCTGACCTCTGTCAAACCATGAAACATATGCAAAAATAGTATCGGTTAAAACCTCGCCATTACAAAAAATTTTACCTGCGCTTTCACCTGCTATAAATGTTATCCAATCCTCTGGGCAACCAATAGTTTTTGAAAGGCTTTTAGAAAGCTCATGTGATAAAGTTTGTACAGTTGGTGCATCTACACCACTAAATTTAATATTTGGCATATTTTCTCCATTCATTTTAGGTTCGATTACTTATTTTAATTACATTTATCTGGCTATGCAATTATAACTTATATGCCACTTAAAATGCAATACAATATAAAAATTAAACCCTAAAGCAAATATAGTTATACTTGCTTTAGAGTTTAATCCCACACTAAAGTTTATTTTGCACTTTGATTGTTAAATTTATAGTAAACCAACAATAAAAGTAAAATGCCAACTATAAATGCTACCAAACCAGCTGCTTGATAAAGCCATAAATCCATCCCAAAAACATTAAACGATAATTGCAGATAAAAAGTATTAAAAGTGCCAACCCCAGATGGTAAGAAATGCTGCACCTTACCTAAATAGTAACCAATGCCCGAAATATCCATAAGCAAAACCATTACACATAGTATTAGCGCTAGGCTACTCTTTTTACAAATAGCTGAAAAAAACAGGCTTATGCTTGCCATCATAAAGCTTGATAACAAGGTTAACACAAAAAGCACTAGTACAACGTCTAACATAGTGAAGTTATATGTTAGCAATGCAATATAGTTTTGTATAGAAGCATTTGCACCCTCAAAACCATACACAAACATACAGCCAAAAAACGAGATTAAAAGCGTTACAACAGCTAGTGCTAAACTAATTGAAACACCAACAAAAGCTTTTGCAAGCATAGTATGTTTTTTACCATTTTTAGCAGTTAAAATTAAGTTACCCGTTTTTATTTCATACTCATTTGCAAAAATTGGGGATAATATAAAAGCTATTATCAAAACCAGTGCAATAGTGTTTGAGGTGGAAAGTGCTATATGCCTTGTGTACCCATCAGCGTATTGCATAATTATAGGTTTTTGCACCTCGCTATCAATTGCCATTATACGCTCTATGTTTTCTTGGCTAAAAAGTGGATTGTTTTCTAAATTGAGCCTATATTGCTGTGTGCGTATTTCATAGTAACTATTGGCTTTTTCCTGTGTTAACTGCCCAAATTCCTTATAACCAAATGGTACATTTCGGCTTGTATAGGCAGAATCCACAGTGGTAAACACCTTGCTATAAGCAAGCGCATATTCTTGATATTCTGCACTATCTGAATAAGGGTAAACATCATCAGGTATTTTTGCATATGCTTCACTAGCTAAAAGTATTAAATCGCCGTCAAGAGCTTTGCCAGATAAAGCTAAATCATATTCCTTATAAATAAGCATTTC
The DNA here is from genome assembly GCA_964370685.1 of uncultured Faecalibacterium sp. Lineage (GTDB taxonomy): Bacteria > Bacillota > Clostridia > Oscillospirales > Ruminococcaceae > Faecalibacterium. The sequence goes on from CAYJKG010000002.1 coordinate 65,754, forward strand.
TTCATAATAGCTCAAACTATCAGGGTCGTTTGGGTCTACTTTGCCTATAAGCGTTGCAACGGTAGAAACAGCAGCAATAGCTAGTAAAATAACTATCGCAACATAAACGGATTTTCGCACAAATATTTTTTTATATTCAAAACCTACTAAACTCCAAAAATTATTCATTAAACTCCCCTCCTTTATCTCACTTGATAATTTTTATACGCCCTATAGCTAAATAATATTAGAATAGTTGATGTTAAAACATAAAAAATTGGCACAAATATATATGGCGGCAAAGAAACAAAAGGCAATTCATATAAAAGCACTGAAAAATTGTTTAAATATAAAAAAGAGTTGCTCGGAAATAATGCAAAAAACTTATATAAAGTTGGTAATGTTTCAGGTATAGGCACAAAAATTGGTATAAGCAATATCGTAACACCTATTGCGAGCACTACAAACGGAGTTTTTAAAAATGATGATAACCAAATAATTAACACGCCAAAAAACAAACTAGCGCACAAAATAACAAAATAATCCACAAGTGTTGCCTCTAAAACCGTAAATGCATAAGGCACAAATGGAAGTTTATTTTGCAAGGCAGTTTGTGCACCCTCTGTACCATATGCCACCATGCAAGTTATAAAATTTACCGCTAAAGTAGTTAATATAACAAGTGAAGCTGCGGAAATCAAGGTGAAAATTTTAGCCTTAAACAAAGTGCTTTTACCATTTTTACTAGTAAGCTGTATTGCAATAATTCCTGTTTGATATTCCTTTGCAAATAAACCAGCAAATATAAAAGCAACAAAAAAACTCATTATAAGCGCTGAGGAATCCATCATTGCCATAGCTAGCATGTAACTATCACTATACCCCATAACTATGGGTGTTTGCGTATTTGCGCTCATTTCTAGTAGCATGGTTTTTGAGGTTTCATTTATAGGCACAGAGTTTATATAGCCTATAATCCTTTCAGTGCGTATATCATAAAAACTGGCTATTTGCTCATCTGTTATAGCGCCAATTTCTGAATAATCACCAGTGCCATAAACAGCCTTTATTATCCCCTCTGCATCAAAATAAGGCCTAATATGCGTTTGGACTGCCTCTCGCTGTTCCTCTAAAGTTGCGCTAACTGGATAATTTGCATATGAAGTAATAATCGTTTTTAAAAGTTCTGCATCTAACACTTGCCCTTGCAAACTTAGTGAATACGCTTTATCTATCATATAATCGTTATATTTGCTATCTGTTATTTCACCATCAACATAAACATTACCTATTAAAATACCAACGGCAGAAACAGAAATTAAAGCTAACATTAGCACAAAAATTATTATAGTTCTTTTTGTGAACACCTTTTTATACTCAAAACCCACTAAGCTCCAAAAGTTATTCATCACCGCTCACCTCACTAAAATAATAAAGATACAAATCTTCTAAGGTGGCATTAACATTAACGGCCGTTTCGTGTGGTTTTTTATCACACACTAGGCGCAAAAATATGTTTTCACCCTCGTTTCGGCGGTTTATCACTGGGTAATTTAAAATTAAATCATCAGCTATTTTGTAGTTAACAGTACACTCAAAAACTTTGCCATCAATAGTTTTTATAATTTCCTCTAGTGCTCCATTGTGTAATAACTGGCCGTCTTTCATCACTAATATAACATTTGCTATGTTCTCAATATCCGAAACTATATGTGTAGAAAGTAGCACTATTCTATCCTTGCCAAGCTCTGATATTAAGTTGCGAAAACGCACACGTTCCTTTGGGTCAAGCCCTGCTGTTGGTTCGTCTAATATCAAAATTTTAGGGTTATTTAACAGCGCTTGTGCTATGCCTAAACGCTGTTTCATACCACCTGAAAAAGTTTTGATTTTCTTTTTTGCTACATCTGCTAGCGAAACAATCTCAAAAAGTTCTTTAGTTTTAGCTTTTGCTTGTGCTTTTGTTAAACCTTTTAAGCTAGCCATATAATACATAAAATCTTGTGCTGAAAATTCAGGGTAATAACCAAAATCCTGTGGCAAATACCCTAGTGCATCTCTATAACTTTCCTCAGATGTTGTAATGTTATTATACTTTACTTCACCATTTGTGGGTTTTAATATGCCACAAATAACACGCATTAATGTTGTTTTGCCAGCACCATTTGCCCCAAGCAAACCATAAACACCCTTTGTTAAAGTTAGCGAGAGCCTATCGACTGCTATTTTATTTTTATATTGTTTTGTTACTCTATCTATAACAAGTTCCATTGCAATTCCTCCTGTGATTTAACAAAGCGAAATAGATTATACGATAAAAGCAAAGCTAAAATTGCAAGTAATAGCACCCAAATATAAACATAATTTATCTCATATATAAAAGTGTAATTATACTGCGCTATCATCACAAAAAAGCTCACAGCAAGGCTAACCGCCATGCAAATATATATAGTTTCTTTAGTTCGCAATTTTGTTATTATTAAAAGGCTTATATAGCTTGTAAATAAATATGGCACAAAAATATAAACGATGTTTCTCAACAAACCATAGTCACCACTATTTGCAATAGTTACAAATAGCAGCAGTGTTATAAAACTAGCTATGCCTAAAATTAAAATGCGCATGAGTATCACTTTTTGCAAATTATGCTTGCAAGCAAGCTCCATTTCTTCCATATTATGAGCAGCACTTTTAAAAATTTCGCTAACCATACAAAGCGATAACAAAGGCACAAGTGTTGATATTATCGCCAAAGTGTCTTGTGGCATGTTTGCCACATTTGCAAAAGCGAGCACAAAACAAACACCAAGGGCAAATAAGCACCACACCCTTTTGCGTATGAAACCTATTTGTGCAAATATAACAGCACTTAACTTTGCTTTGGGGTATGTTATATCATTTACAAATTGCATTTTTTGTTGTGGCTTTGGCGCAGCAAAATTTTGTTTTAATGCTAACTTTAATTTTTTATCCATAAAAATCCTCCTTTCGCAAGTATTGTTTTAATCGTTTTTCGGTAGCGTTAATTTTGCGATATATCGCAAAGCGTGAAATGCCTAAAATTTCTGATATTTCGCCTATTGAAAGTTCGTTTGTAAAACGCAATAGCACAAGCTCCTGTTCGTAAATATCTAGTTTTGCAACAGCAGCCTGAACAGCAATAGCAGTTTCAACATCTACCACTATTTCCTCTGATAACTCAGGCACGTTATCAAGGTTTACTGTTTGCTTTGCTTTTCTAAAATAATCAATGCATAGGTTGCGTGCTATGGTGTATAAAAAGGCTAGTTTTTTGCCTTTTTCTAGGTATTGCGTTGTTTCAAAATATTTCAAGAATGTTTCTTGTGTTATATCTTCAGCTATTTCTCTGTTTTTTACTTTAAAATAGCAAAAAGTATATATTTTTTCATATTGCTCGCCTAATTCTAAAGACATAAAAACCTCCTTTCATCTTGTTTAACGTATTGCAAAGTAAAAATGTGCGCTTTATTTTTTAATATTTATTTTTTAATTTTTTATAGAAACACATGCCTTACATTATAACATAAACAAATATCATTAAGCTACACTCTTTAAATTATGATATTTGTTTAATTTTTTTACAATTACTAATCCAAACAAAAGTATTACTACCACCAAAAATAACTTGACAATATAAAATTGTGTATGGTATACTAGTGCAAATATGTTATGGCGTAACAGCGATTTTATTCGTATAAGGTGATTTCCGCAAACAAGATTACTTGTTTGCGGTTTTTTTATTGTCAGGAGGATTTTATTTTTATGCAACAAGCAATTGCCCAAAAGTTTGATACAAATAAACTAGTTAAGTTTGTTTTACCTAGTGTTGTAATGATGCTATTTGTTTCCATCTATTCAATGATGGGCAGTATTTTTTCAGCAAAATATATTAATGAGTACGCACTTTCAGCTGTTAATATAGTTTTTCCATTTATATCGCTTGTGCTTGCGGTTGCCATTATGTTTTCAACAGGAGCAAACGCGATACTATCTGCTAATTTAGGTGAAGATAATGCCGAAATGGCGAGGGATAATTTTACAGTTATCACCATTTTATCTGTGCTAACTGGCATAATATTTACCATTTTGGGACGCACCTTTGATGATGAAATTATCCGCTTTTTAGGCGCTTCTGAAAGCATTGCTATTTATGCAAAACCATATCTTAGAACATATAGCTTTATTTTTCCCTTTATGTTTGTTGGTATTTCTGCGCAGTACTATTTTGTTACTGTTGGCAAATCTTTAATGGGCTTGCTAATTACAATTATTAGTGGTAGTTTAAACATTTTAACTAGCTATCTATTAATAGGCGTGTTTCAAATTGGTGTTATTGGTGCTGCAATTGGTTCATCTTTAGCCTATGTAATACCTACAATTTGTTACTTCATATATTTTTCTAACAATAAAAACCCTATGCTATATTTTGTTAAACCCAAATTACATAAAGGTTTTATTTTTAATACATGTGCCAACGGTTCCTCGGAAATGGTAACGAACCTTGCTATAGCTATAGTTTCAGCTTTAATGAACATTATTATGAGTGGTATAGCTGGCGATAATGGCGTTGCAGCTGTCAGCGTTATAGTACAAGTGCAATTTTTATTAAGCTCTATGTATATTGGTTTTGGTGCTGGTATTGCCCCTATCTTCGGTTTTGCATATGGCGCAAATAACCATGCACAAACTAAAACTGTTTTTAAAATATCAATTAGGCTTGTGGCTGTAAGCTCTGCTATACTTGTTTTAATTTGTATGCTATTAAACAAATTTATTGTATCTGCATTTATTTCACCGCAAAGCTCTTCGTATGAGCTTGCCAATACTGGTTTTATTATATTTTCGTTAGGTTATTGCTTTGCTGGTTTAAACATTTTTACCTCTGTATTTTTCACCGCTGTTTCTAATGGCAAAATATCCGCACTTATTTCCTTTTTGCGCACTTTTGCGTTTATATTAGGTATGCTTGCTATATTACCAAATTTTTTAGGAGCAACTGGTGTTTGGCTTGCAATACCAATTGCAGAGGCGTTAGCGCTTATAGTTTCAATTGTATTACTAAAAAAACACAGAAAAATTTATAAATACTAAGTTCTGATTTTCAAACTTAAAGTCAATATAATTTCATTTTTGAAACTATATTGACTTTAAGTTTTTTTAGTGATATAATTTCAATATTGAAACTAATCACAAAGGAGATTTTATGCAAAACTCATTTTTTAAATTTATGAGCGCCATTGATATTGATTGTTATCTTAATATACGTGAAAGTGAAATAGGCAATAGCCTTTCCTACTCGGACGTTTTGCAGCTTTTTATTATTAACCATAAAGCAAATATGACAATAAGCGAATTGGCTGAAAAACTAAATCTTTCTCGCCCAGCCACAACACAAAAAGTTAATGAGCTTGAAAAAAAAGGCTATATTATAAAAACACAATCTACCGCGGATAAACGTGTTACATACCTATCTTTATCTGAAACTTTGCTACAAAGTAGTAAAAATTCAAAAGCAGTAACTTTAATGGATGCTGTTGATGAAAATTTTTCAGATGAAAAAAAACAGGTATTTGTTGAAATCCTAGATTTTATGACAACGCATTTAACAAATGATAAAAACAACGAGGAGGCACACAATGAAAGGTAAAATTATTTTAAATTTAGCAATGAGTCTTGATGGCTATATTGCAGGCGAAGATGGCAGTTTTGAGTGGATAACCGGAGATGGTAACAAAGAACTAAACACAGATTCAAAATTTGATTTTGAGCAGTTTTTATCTGATATAGACATAGTAGTAATGGGGCGCCAATGTTACGAACAAGGTTTTGCTAACGATTATAAAAGCAAAACGGTTTATGTGGCAACTAGCCAAAAACAGGAAAATTATGATAATGTAAAATTTATTGGTGGTGATATAGCCACTATACTGGCAAATGAACAAAGTAAAGGCAAAAATGTATTTTTGTTTGGAGGCGGAGTTGTTATAGACCAATTTATAAAAGCTGATATAATTGATGAATACATTGTTGGTATCATCCCCACAATTTTGGGTAAAGGTCGGAAATTATTTTTAGATAACAACCCTAATATTAAACTTAACCTAAACAGCTACACTATTGATGAAGGTGTTATTGTTATGCGTTATACAAAAAGAACGTAATAAAAAAAGTGAAACGGAATTTTTTCGTTTCACTTTTTTATTGATTACATATTAGTAGTAGGTAATATATTCATTACCATATCCAACAGTTCGCCCTCAATTTTATTTTCAAAACTACCATAGTAATAATTGTTTTCAAAAACTAAAATTGACGCAATATAACTTGAATCCATTGGCTCACTGCTAAAAACATCAAACAAGTTTTCATCGTTAGTTTCAGTTTCAATCTCTAGTGTGGTATTATATCTTTCACTTGTGGTGTATATATAAAATATATTTTCAGCTTTTTTATAATTATCTGCTACATAATTTACGGTTCCAAATTCTTCATTTAACTGTATTAATAATTCCTTATTTACGTAATTTTTTACAAAAACACTTTCAAAATTTTCGGTTTTATAAGTATCAATTATATCAAACTCATCAAACTGTGCTAGTAAGTTAGTTATTGTTTGACCATCAAAATATTCGCTATTTATGTAAGTCATGGTATTATCGTCCACCACAACTAATTCCATAAATTCTTTGTCGTTTTTGTCATAGTGCAAAGTACCGACATTCAATAAGATATCATTAATAAAACTCTCATCCTTACCAGCTAAAAAACCAATATTGGGCAATTTTTCGTTAAATTGCAACTTTACTGAACTAGATGTAAAATAAACATCTCCACTTTCCAAAATACCAATAGGTGAATATTTATAATGTTCATCTGTTAAGTATCTAGCTACAATTTGATTTGTTGAATTTACTATAGTTACCGCGGTTGATGTTATTTTAATCGCAAATATAGCAAACACTATTAAAACTATACAAATAATATATTTTATATTTGATTTTTTGCTAGGTTCTTTTTTCATTTTAGATGTTAACCTCCATTTTTCACAACTTTTTATTTTTGCCTACGCAAATGAGCATTATCATGCTATAATATTTATTCTAAATTAAGTTTTTTAGTTATAATATGTTTGCATACAAAAATTGCTGCTATGCTTTCTAATAAAAATACAAATGATATAAGCCCAAACACCCACATAACATAATCCATGTTCATGTTGCTACTTAATGTCTCTGGGTTTAATGCGTAGAAAATCAAACTTAAAGGTACAGAAACTACAAAGGCAACTATTTGCGAGCCGTAATTAAGTGCTATCCAAGCACCAATAGAAGTTAATATTTTTCTTGCTCCGAGTTGCCCTAAGCACATAGCAGTATAAAGTATTAATATAAGAAAAACACCTTGAACAGAATATGTAAACAGTATGACAAGCAAATGAAAAAGAGAAATTTCAGCAAAAATAACATCAACAATTGTTTGCATCATCAAAAGACCGTCTTGCATTGAAGCTAAAAGTATAATAGGCGATAGTAAATTAAAAAACACCATCACAAAAGAAACAACAATCGCCATAATAAACTTGCAAAAGAAGTGCTCCATGGGTTTTACTGGCAAAGTGAAAGTCATATACCCTTGCAAAGTGAAAAATTGTTTATAAAATCGCATAGTTATAATAACAGTAGGTAATGTAAACATAGCCACTATAAACAATGCATACGGTGCAAACAAAAATATACCTATTAAATTGAATATTTCGTTTTTTGAAGAAATCAGCTGCACACCAAAAAACATTACAGCAGTTGCAGCAAATAGCGCAATTAACGCAGGCACAACAATTTTTGTGTAATATCTGGCTTCATAATAATATAACTTCTTTAACATTTGAACACCTCTCTAAATAAATTGTCTATGCTCATGTTATTTGCTTGCCTAATGTCATCTATTGCACCACTTAGTATGATTTCACCATTTTTGACAAAAACAACATCGCTAATAACTGGTTCTATATCCGCAATTAAATGTGTCGAAATTACAACAGAGGCATTTTCGTTATAGTTTGCAATAATCGTTTCTATAATGTAATTTCGTGCAGCAGGGTCAACGCCAGCTATGGGTTCATCTAACAAATAAAGCTGTGCATCACGGCTCATTACAAGTATAAGTGCAAGTTTTTCTTGGTTTCCTTTTGATAAGTTTTTAACTTTAGTTTTTAAATCAATCTGCAAATTTTCCAGCATCTGCAATGCACGCTCAACACGAAAATCAGCGTAAAAATCCGCATAATATTTAACGCTAAACTCAACTGTTTCGCTTTGGTCTAAAAAAATCTTATCTGGCAAATACGAAACTATCTTTTTAGTTTGAACACCAGGATTATTGCCACAAATTTCAATACTGCCACCATCTGCTACAAGCAAACCATTTAATAACTTTATCAAGGTTGTTTTGCCACTTCCATTAGGCCCAAGCAACCCCAAAATTTTACCTCTTCCAAGTTCAAAATTCAAATTGTTTAGTGCTATGTTATTTTTATAGCGTTTTGTTAAATTTTTACAACTTATTAATGTTTCCATTAGTTTTCCTCCTTTAGCCTATTTTCAATTTGTGATAATATTTCAGCTTTTGTAAAACCTAGTTCTACCATTGCAACAATAAAATCATCACTTGCCTGTGTAAGCCTCAACATACCTATATCCTTGATTTTACTTGTATCGGCTGTGACATATCGCCCATCGCCACGTTTTGTAATTATTAGCCCGTTTTGCTCAACTTCTGCAAGTGCTCTTTGCATAGTGTTAGGGTTGACACCAGCCATAACCGCAAACTCTCTAACTGTTGGTAGTTTTTCGCCTGGTGCATATTTACCACTTACAATGCTGTTTGATATCTCAGTTACTATTTGCAAAAATATCGGTTTATCATCGCTAAAACTCCAGCCCATGCTTTTCTCCTTTCTTTATTGTACTATCTATCTAGTACAATAGTACACCAACACAATTTGTTTGTCAATAGTGTTTCTTAAATTTTTCTTCATGATATTATTGCGGCTAAAGCAAAAAGCACTATATTAAGTATCTTTAAAAATAAAAACACCCTTAAAACCGCACATTAAATGCAATGTGCAAAGCTTTAAGGGTGTTTATATATGCTATTAAATTTTAACTATTGTTTTGCGTTTTAACATTACAATGGTCGTGCACGCAATGCTCGTTAAACCTACAACCACATTTTTTCATATCAAAAATAGAGTGTAGTAATTTATTTGTATACTCTTGTACATTGCCACTAACTAAGTTTGTGCTTGTTGTAACTTCTATTATTTCACCTTTTTTCATTACTGCTATTCTATCAGATACATTAGCAACTACAGCTAAATCATGGCAAACAAAAATTACAGTTAGCTCATTTTCTATTTGCAATTTTTTAATTAAGTTTATTATTTTAGTTTGTGTAATTACATCTAGTGCACTAGTAGGTTCATCTAGCAATAAAATTTTTGGCGATAAAACTAGTGCTCTTGCTAGGCTAACGCGCTGCCTTTGTCCGCCACTCATTTCGCTTGGTTTTTTATATAAAAAGGTATCATCAAGTTCAACTTTTGTTAAAAATTCACTGGCAAGTGTTTTTACTTCATGTTTTGAAATTAAACCAAAGTTTAGCATAGGTTCGCAAATAATATCCATAACACGCATTTTAGGGTTAAGTGATGATGTAGTGTCTTGAAATAAATATTGTATACTCTTTCTGTTTTCGCGCAATAGTTTTTGAGATAAATTTGTTATATCTCTACCTTCAAAAATTACCTCTCCTTTAGTTTTTAGCTCCATATTAGATATAATTTTTAAAAGTGTGCTCTTACCACAGCCGCTTTCGCCAACAACTGATATAAACTCTCCTTTTTTTATTTCCAAAGAAATATCGTTGCAAGCAATAATTGTTAATGCCTTTGACCTTTGATACTTTTTGGTAATATTATTAATTTTTAAAATACTATTACTCATGTAAATCACTCTTTATATCTGGTATATTATCTATCAACTTTTTTGTATACTCATGCTGTGGATGATAAAAAATCCGATGCGCAGTATCAAGTTCTACGATTTTACCCTTTTTCATAACAGCTATTCTATCTGCCATGTAAATAGCTAGTGGTATATTGTGTGTTATCATTAAAATTGTAGTGTTAAAATCATCTCTAAGTTTGATAATTTCATCTACAACCTGCGCCTGCGTTGTTACATCTAGCGCACTAGTAGGTTCATCAAGCAACAGTAAATTTGGGTTTAAAGCAAGTGCAAACGCAAGCCCTACACGTTGTTTCATACCACCACTTAAGTTAAACATATATGATTTCATAATATTTTCAGGGTTTTGTAAATTCATTTTTTCTAGCATAGTAACTGCTAATTTATGTGCTTGTTGCTTAGTAACATCTTGGTGTGTTATTATATACTGCACAAATTGTTTACCTATAGTTCTAATAGGGTTTAAGCTTAATCCAGCATCTTGAAACATCATTGCAATTTCTTTACCACGTAATTTATTGCGTTGTTTTTTGCTAATGTTTAGTATTGATTTTTCTTTATAAACAATATCACCATTTAATATGTTTGCGCTATCAGACAATAACCCCATAATTGTTTTTACAATGGTAGTTTTACCTGAACCGCTCTCACCTACTATGCAAATTATCTCTTTTCTATTTATATCTAAATTAATATTATCAAGCACTAATTGATTATCGTATGAAATAGTTAAATCTTTTATTCTGAGCATTTTTTCTTCCTGTATTTTATATTAAGTAAGCAAGTGTTATCAGAGTTTGAATAATACTTATTCACTTATAGCAACATGTCTTGCAGTTTATCACTTAAAGTGTTAAAAATACTTACTATTATGTAAATAGCAACACCGGGAAAAACTATTTGCATAGGCGAGCTAAGCATAAAATCTCGCCCCTCACTTATCATTAAACCTAACTCTGGTATAGGTGCGGTTACACCAAAACCTAAAAAAGATAACGCTGAAAGCTCAAGTATAATTGCACCTATATCTGTTGAGGCAGTGACCAAAATTGTACCAAAAATATTAGGCAAAATATGTTTAAACAATATATTAAAACTACTAGTTCCTGACATTTTCGCAGCTTTTATATAATCCTCATGCATGGTTTTAACAACTAAGCTACGTGCTAAACGTATATATTTACTTATAGTTACAATAAAAATTGCTATCATTGCATTTGTAAGGCTTGCGCCCATAATACCAGCTAACGCTATCGCAAGCACCATAGATGGGCACGACATTAAAATATCTGCAATACGCATTATTATTTTATCTAAAAAACCCTTTGAGTAGCCAGAAACTAACCCTAAAATAGTACCTACTGTTGCAATAATAAGCACTAAAATAACAGATACACTAAGCGATATCCTAATACCAAAAAGTATTCGCGAAAAAATATCTCTACCTAATTTATCTGTACCAAATAAATGCTCACTACTTGTTGGTAAAAACGCATTTTTAAGCTCTCCATCGTATGGTGAATAAGGTGCTATGTAATCAGCAAAAATGGCTATACTCACCAAAGCTAAAAGCAAAAAGAGAAAAAAACTAAATATTTTATTTTTTATTATAAAGTTAAATATACCTCTCACTATTAAATTCTCTTTTCTGTTCTTGGGTCTAAATATTTATAAGAAATGTCAACTATAAAATTAACTGACATATAAATAATCGAAATTAATAAAACATATGCCTGCACCAGTGCGTAATCATATGCGGTAATTGCATCAACTGCCATACTACCAAGCCCTGGATAAGAAAATATAACCTCTACCACGGCAACACCTGCAAGTAATGAGCCTAAAGACATACCAAATAATGTAACTATTGGCACTAATACATTTACCAGTACATCAAAAACCAAAATTTTTATAAATGAAATTCCTCTTGCGGTTGCACCAATTACATACGGTTTTTTTAGTTCTTCCAACACTATACTACGAATTTGCCTTGTATATTTTGCTGACATTGAAATTGCCAACGTAGCTGCTGGTAAAATAATCATATCAATACCGCCACCTACAGAAACAACTGGAAACAAGTTTAATTTTAATGCAAAAACGTATAAAAGCATAGTTCCCACAAAAAAACTAGGTGCAGAAATACCAAAACCTGTTAAGCCTCGTATTATATAATCAACTGGTTTGTTTACATAAACAGCCGATAACACCCCCAGTGGAAACGAAAGCAAAACTGTAAAAAGTATAGCTACTAACGCTAAGTTTAAAGTGCGAGTTAACCTAGGTGTTATAATTTCAGAAACTGGTTTACCTAGTGAGAAAGATTCGCCTAAATCGCCACTTAAAACACTTGTTAACCAATTAAAATATTGCACAAAAAAAGGTTCATTTAAACCCATTGCCTCCCTTGTTTTTTCAATAACTTCTGCACTTGGTATATTGCCACTTGCGGTAAACATTGTTAAAACGGGGTCGCCTGGTGCTAGATGTATTAACAAAAAAGTTAAAAAACTAATACCAAATAATGTAATTATTATTTGGACTAATCTATTAAAAAATTCTTTATTTTTCAATTTCATATCCTTTGTAATTTTCAATTTTAAGACCGTTGCTATTATACTATATAGTTATCCAATTTGCAAGTTGTTCTCAAAAACAATTACATAACAAAGAGGCATATAAATGAAAACGTGTTATTTTTTAATTATTTAGTTATTATTTTAAGATTTTTCAAACATAACAGCATTTTAAAAATGATATTCATTCGCAAATCAATAGCGAAAACTATTGACATTTCTCCATGTAGTTTGCTATACTTAACTCCGTTAAAAGAAAGGTAGGTTTAATTTGAAAAAAACTATTATTACAAAAACACTCGTTGCTATATTAAGCGCTATTCTGCTAACCACTTTTGCGGTTGGTTGTGGCACAACAACATCTGACACCACAACTTTAACTTTGGGTTGTAGTAATTTTTCAGATTCACTCGACCCTAGTGCCTCACCAAACTCTGCGTGGGGTACTGCACGCTATGGAATTGGCGAAACTTTATTTAAATTTGGTGATCAAATGAACGCCAACCCTAATTTGTGTGAATCTTATACTGTAGATGAAACAAAAACAATATGGGAATTTAAAATACGAGATGATGTAAAATTTTCAAACGGTATGGCATTAACAGCCTCTAGCGTCAAAGCTAGCTTTGAGTATCTGTATGAACAAGAAAAAAATAGCGTTGGCACTAATATACCTAGCCAGTTTATGACATACGAAACTATAACCGCAAATGATGAAACAAACATTGTTACAATTACAACCTCTCAACCATACTCCGATTTAACAAAGATTTTATCTCATGTAAACTTTATAATTTTAGATGTTAACTCTGATTTAACCTCTGCACCTGTAGGCACAGGCCCTTATAAGATTGAAAGCAACGATGTTGGTGTTTCCATATCACTAACTAAAAACGAAAATTATTGGAACGGAACTGTACCTTTTGAAAAACTAAATGTAATTTTCATGGAGGACAGCACAACGAAAGCACTAGCTTTGCAAGCTGGAGATGTAGATATTGTAGATAGCATAACAACCGCACATGATCTTGAATTATTGAGAAATTCTGAGGATTTCAACGTGCATGATACACTTAGCACAAGGACAGCTTTTTCATATTTGAATTACGACGGCGTTCTAAGTGATGATAATTTACGAGAAGCGATTTTACTTGCTATTGACGATGAAACTATTTGCGAGGTAACAGTTGGAGGCGTTTATACTAGTGGTTATTCTGTTTTGCCCTCCACCCTTGATTATGGTTATGAAACTTTAAACGATAAAACCAGTTATAATATGGAGCAAGCAAAGCAAATTTTAGATGATGCGGGAATAGTTGATACAAACGGTGATGGCATACGTGAACTTAACGGTGAAGAAATAAACCTAAATTACATTAGCTACGTTATGAAAAGCCTTGATAGTGTCGCTGAAGGTGTAAGTGTTAATCTTTCAGAACTAGGAATTGGCGTTAATTTACAAGTTTTGGACTCTGACACACATTGGAATATGGTAGTTAACGGCGAGTTTGATATGGCAATTAATAGCTGGATAACAGTGCCAGTTGGCGACCCTATTGGATTTTTGGAGAACTGGTATTCTACTAGTGACTTAAACTATAGTAGTTACCATAGCGCTGAATATGACCTTTTATATGAACAACTATTAAGCGAGCTTGATTTAAACAAACAAAAAGAAATAATAACAGAATTGCAACAAATTTTAATAGATGATTATGCAACGCTAGTGCATGGTTACTACGAGAGCAATTTATCAAGCACTGCCAATATTGAAGGTGTAAAAATGCCAATGTCTGAAACTTATTGGATAACAACAGACATAAAACCAGCCCCATAATTTAAGCCACTAAATGCTTAGCACATTTTTGTGTGTTTTAAAATATAATACTGCTAACATGTAAATTAAAAAACACCATAACAAAGTTTTTCACTTTGATGTGGTGTTTTTTCTTTTATTTTTTAAACCTACAATAAAACTGCGCATCTTCTTGCAAAACTAATATATCTGGGTAAATAATACTTAATTTTTTTTGACAACTAAAAGCATCATCTTTTTGCGTTTCTATTAAGTCTTTTATAACGCCCTCGTGTAATATCAATATTTTATCACACCAGTTAAGTGCTAAAGTTGGGTCGTGCAAAACAAACACTCCCACTTTTTTTTGTGTTTTAATTAAGTTTGACATAATGCTAAAAAGTTTATGCGTATTTATATAATCAAGAGAGCTATCGGGTTCATCTAACAAAACAACATGTGTGTTTTGTGCGGCAGTTTTTGCTAAAAACACAAGACTTCGCTGCCCCTCACTTAATTTTTGACACTCTGTTTGTAACAGATGTTCTATCCCAAACATTTTTGCATATAAAAGCACTTTTTGAGCCTTTTGCGATGATGTAGATTTTAAAAGATTATCTTCAGCGTATAGTCCCATTTCGATAATTTGCCATGCCAAAAGCCCAGTTGCTATTGAAGTGCGTTGTGAATATTTACTTATAAATTTTGCACGCTTTTTTATACTAAGTCTATTTTGATTAATACCATTTACAAAAACATCTCCGCTAAAAACTTTTGCAACACCTGAAATACCACCTAAAAGTGTTGATTTTCCCGAACCATTCAAACCTATAATTCCAATTGTTTCGCCAGCAAAAGCACATACACAAACATTGTGAACAACAATATCTTTATAACCTACACATAGGTTTTCTATTTTTAGTACTTCACCCATGTTTATTTCTCCTAGTTTACCGCTCGTTTGATTTTAAAACTATAACAATTAGCACTGGTAATGCTATTAAAACTATTGGTATACTAAGTGGTAACTCTGCACCAGTATTTACTCCTCTTGCAAATAAATCAGCAAAAACAGTAATTATACCTCCTATTAGCATACTAAAAATCAATAATAGCAATCCCCTACGTTTAACAATTCCAAGCGCAATGTGTGGCGCAATTAAACCAACAAAGCCAACAGTACCTACTACTGAAACAACAGCAGATACCATAAGTGTAGACAAAAGCAAAATTAATATACGCCAAAATTTAACATCTAAACCCGTTATAACTGCATCATCCTCATCTAAAATTAACATTGTTATCTGTTTATTAAACAGTAAAGTAACCATTATTATAACGAAAACCACTATACTTGGTAACAGTATTTTTTCCGCTGTAACATTTGCTAATGTGCCCATTATCCAAAATTCAATTGCTGCTAGTTGGTTTTGCGGGTCTGCCATTGTTTTAACTATCATAAGAAATGCATCAAAAAAACTTTTTATTATTATACCCGAAAGCAAAAAACTAGTTAAACCACGGGCTTTTGTTAAGCTTGATAATAAAATCAAAGCTATTATTGTTACTAAACCAAAGCCAAATGAAAACATCATTATTTGTAGCGGTGCGCCAAAACCCATTACAATGGCAAAAGCTGCACCAAAAGCAGCACCAGAAGATACACCTGTGATATCTGGTGAGGCAAGCGGATTTTTAAAAATAGTTTGGTACACAACACCAGCTAGTCCCATTGCAAAACCAGTAAGCAAAGCCATTATTGTACGAGGCAAGCGTAAACCAAAAAACACATTGCTCTCTATTGTTCCTACAAGCTTGCCTGTTAGTATATCGCTAATTTCTGCAAGTGTAAGCGAAAAGCTACCTAGTAAAATTGAGGCTAATATTAGTGCAACAAGCAAAGATATGCTTATTGTAAACAAAGCAAAATTCTTTTTCATTTACCACACCTCAATCACTAAATAAAGGTAAAAAATCAATTTGGTTCAAATCCATAAAATTTTTGATAAAACTCATTTTTAGTGTTTTCAAAATCTTCGTTTGCTGTTTCACCACCATGCAAAATACTTGCTAACCAATAAACACCTAAAACACCTGACGGAACTGGCGAATCCCATTCTTCATACTCGGCGGGCATCATATAAACATCACCATTAATAACAGCGCTAATATCTTTAAGCTGTGCATCATTCATAATATCTTCAACGCTATAACTTGCCGCTGATGGTATTATAATGTAATCAGGATTTTTCTCTAAGATTGCCTCGTATGAAACAGCCGCCCAGTAATCATCATTTAAACTAGCAAAAGCATTAATTCCACTAGCTTTTTCAATTAAGAAATTTTGATACATTTGTGATGTTGCACTTTCAAGAAAACTAGAGTTACTGCCCATATAAACAATGGGTTTTTCCTGTTCTGTTGTTAGTAAATCTGTTTTTGCAAAGATTTCTTCATACGCTAAAAGTAGTTCATCTGCTTTTGCAGAGCTACCAGTTGCCATCGCAACTATTTGCAACATTTCCTCTAAGCCTTTCTGCGTTTCAGGATCAACTATAAGTGTTTTTATACCTAAATTTTCAAGTGTATTAGCTTGTTCTAATAATCTAATAGGCATTAATACTATATCTGGGTTAAGCTCTGCTACAGCCTCAATGTTAAACTCTTTAAGCGAGCCTACCTGTGTCACTTCTAGCAGTTCAGGTGCTGCTAATGCATAAATTGGCCTGCTTTCTGCCTTTTTTTCAAGACCTATTACCCTATCCTCAACACCAAGCGCAATTGTAGCATAAGTTGTAATATAATAAGAGCTTACAATTGTTTGTGCTTCGCTTTCTAAAACAACTTTCCTGTCAGCTGCATCAACAATTACAATTTCGCTAGTCGCTTGAGAATTCTCGCTACTTGATGTTGTTTGCTCACTTTGTACTTGTGAGCTACTAGTACTAGTAGCATTTTGCGAGACTTCGCTTTGCGAACTGTTTGAGCTATTTTGCGAATTTATATCATTTGTTGCAAATACAATAGCACTAGCTATAATTAAAACCACAACAAATGATATTAATAATTTTTTTAACATTTTTTCTCCCAAAACTAAGTTTTTAATCTTACTTTATTATATTTATCAAGCTAGGTAATTTTCTATATACAAGCGCTAAAACGCAAGTTATAATTTGCCCACATTGCTATTTAAAGCTAATATTACAAAGTAAGTATTAAAATATATTTATCTGAACGTAATCTCTCCTGTTTCGTGGTTCATTTCGTCAATAATAACTACAGATTCCACTCTATAACCTTTTTCACGTAAAATTTTACCACCAACCTGGTTGCCCTTTTCAATAACTGCGCTAATTGCTACTACATTTGCATGTGCAGATTCTATTATATCACACAAACCTTGCGCTGCCGCTCCGTTTGCTAAAAAATCATCAATAATAAGTATATTTTCGTTTGGTTTAATAAATTTACTTGCCACAATAATTTGATTTTGTCTTTTATGTGTGTATGATTCTACTACAGCGCAAAGCATAGTGCCATCTAAATTAATGGATTGTGACTTTTTAGCAAAAACAACTGGTACATCAAAATATTGTGCAACAATTGCCGCAATACCAATGCCAGAAGCTTCAATTGTAAGTATTTTATCAACCTTTACATCAGCAAGCCTATTTTTAAGTTCTTTGCCAATCTCATTTATCAATTTTATATCTAGTTGATGGTTTAAAAAACTATCAACTTTAACAACGTTCATTGGTTTTATTGCGCCGTCACGTATAATTCGTTCTTTTAATAAATCCATGTTTCTAACTATCCTTTCTAATTTGCACTTTTTTCATCTATATCTAGCAATTCACATTTGTCAAAAATTTCAACTTTCAAAGGTTTATATTTTTGCATTATAAATTTACCCCCAACATCACCACTTAAATTTAAAAGTTCGTGCCTTAATTTTGCTGAAAACATTGTAGGGCTACCATTTAAACCTTTAGCCATTACACATGCAGTTAATATATTGCCATCCGCTTTTGACATCAATTTTAACACTGTTTCTTTTGTTAAAAAAGGCTGATCTGCCAAAACAAACACATAATAATCGCTGTTTTTAACCTTATCAATCGAATTTATTCCCACTTTTATCGAACTAGAAATACCTTCATCTGCTTTTAAATTCAATGCACAATTAACATTACATCGTTTTGCATATTCTGTAATTTCATCAAACTGCGTAACAACTATTAGGTTTATATCATTTTTTGTTTTGTGAATTTCACACAAGATATCAAAACCATGCATAAACATAGCTTTACCGTTGATTATGTGCAAAAGTTTATTTTCTTCGCCAAAGCGTTTTGAGTTACCTGCTGCTAGATAAATTAAATGTATCATACAAATTATACCATTTTATTTTAGTGTTGCTCTCCAAATTTTTTCAGGTGTAATTGGTAGCTCTCTGTGCCAAGTACCAGTTGCTCTAAAAATAGCATGTGCAAGTGCTGGTGATGGAGTGTTTATAACAATTTCACCAACAGATTTTGCACCAAAAGGCCCTGATTTAGCATAGCTGTGCTCAAAATCAATTCGCAATCTACTAATATCCAACCTAGTAGGTATTTTGTAAGTCATAAAATTATTTTCACGTAATCTACCATTTGGAGCATATGAGATATTTTCAGAAAGTGCCATACCTATACCTTGTACCAAACCGCCCTCAGTTTGAACACGTGCAAGGTTAGGGTTTATAGGTGTGCCACAATCAACCACACCAACATAATCCAAAATTTCCACCGCACCAGTTAATGTATCAACTTCAACCTCTGCCATGCCAACCATAAACGGTGGTGGTGAAATTGGTGATGAGTGGGTTTGTGTAATTTGCACAGGTATTTTATTACCATGCATTGATTTTGTAGCTATGCTAAATAAAGATGCTTGTTCTGATTTATCCAATTTTGCAACTTTATCTCCCAAAAATTCTAATTCATCAATTGAGCAATCTAACATTTCAGCTGCTATTTTCAATATATTTTCACGCAGTTTCATGCATGCATTTTCAACAGCTTTACCTGTTACATAAGTTGTTGATGATGCATACGAGCCTGAATCATAAGGCGAAATATCAGAATCTGCGCCAAATACGCTTATATTATCAACATGACACTCTAGGCACTCTGCCGCCATTTGCGCTAAAATAGTATCGCAACCAGTGCCCATATCTGCTGCGCCAATTAATAAGTGGTAGGTCCCCTCATCTGATAATTTAATTGTAGCCGAACCAACATCCATAAAAGGTATGCCAGAGCCTTGCATTGCAAGCGCAACACCAGCAGTGCGATACTTACCATCACCCATATCACGCACTGGAAATTTTTGTTCCCAATTAAACATCTCTTTTGCACGCTTAATACATTTATCTAGGCTTGATGCTTCAAGTTTTTCGTGGTAATAAGCAGGCATAATTTCACCCTCAGCAACAATGTTTTTCTCTCGAACCTGTAAAGGGTCTAAACCTATCATATCTGAAAACTCGTTTACCATGCTTTCAACTGCAAATATGCCTTGTGTTGCACCATAACCACGGTAAGCACCAGATGATTGCACGTTGGTATAAACTACATCAAAAGCAAATTTAAAAGCTTTTAAACCACCACTGTAAATTGGTATAGATTTATGCCCAGAAAGCCCAACTGTTGTAGGGCCATGCTCACCATATGCACCAGTGTTTGAAAGTGTGTAAACATCTAAAGCTAAAATTGAACCATCATTCATGCCGCCAAGTTTAACTTTAACTTTCATTTCATGCCTTGGTGATGCTGCAATTTGTGATTCTTCACGCGTGTAGGTTATGCGTGAACGTTTGCCTGTTTTCCATGTAACAAAAGCAGGATATACCTCAGCTACTACTGTTTGTTTTGCGCCAAATCCACCACCTATACGTGGTTTTGTAATTCTTATTTTGCTTTTTGGTATACCCAAAGCATTTGCCAAAATACGCCTTGTGTGAAAAATAACCTGTGTGGAGGCTGTTACGTGTAGTCTACCATAAATATCCATTTCAGCAAAAGTTGTAAATGGTTCCATCATCGCTTGATTACACGCCTGTGTGTGAAATTCTCTTTCAAAAACAACATCACACTCAGCAAAAGTTTTTTCTAAATCGCCATCACTATCTAAACCTGTTGCGCATAAATTTCTTTTATTATTCGCACCAACATTACAAAGAGATTTCCAGTTTTCTTCAGGGTGCACTAAAATATCGTTATCAAGTGCATTATCCATGTCTAAAACTGGTTTCATAACATCGTAAGTTACTTTTATTAGCTTCATAGCTTTTTCGGCTGTTTTTGCATTTTCAGCAGCAATAATTGCCACAGCATCGCCTACAAATCGCAAATGTTTATCTAATAATAACCTATCATAAGGCGACGGCTCAGGATATGTTTGTCCAGCCATGGTAAAACGTTCTTGATTTACATCTTCATAGGTATAAATCGCCTCAACGCCTGGCACAAGTAAAGCTGTCTTTATATCAATAGTTTTAATCATAGCGTTTGCATGTGGTGATCTTAAAATTTTAACAATCAAACAATCAACAGGCGCTAAATCATCTACATAAGATGGTTTACCCATCAAAATTTGCATAGCATCTTTTTTTCTGACAGGTTTTCCAACAAACTTATAATCCATTTACTTCACCTCGTTTTTGATAGTCTAGGTAATTGCGTATACCACGTAACTGCCCATCATACCCAGAACACCTACATAGGTTTCCTGATAAAAACGCAAGTATTTCTGCGTCGCTAGGATTGCTATTTTCACGCAATAACGCAACAGTGTTTACAACAAAACCAGGGTTACAAAAACCGCATTGCTCAGCACCTTGATCCGCTATAAAAACAGCAAAAGCTTCGGCTTCTTTTTGTAAGCCTTCTAGCGTAAAAATTTCGTTGCCGTCTGCACGTGCTGCAAGCAAACTACATGAAAGTACTGGTTTTCCGTTCATCATAACAGTACACAACCCACAATTAGAGGTATCACAACCACGTTTAACACTAAAACAACCGTGCTCTCTTAAAAAATCAATTAGCAAAGTATCAGCTTCTATATCATCTGTTATTACCTTGCCGTTAAGTGTTAGTTTTATAAGCATAACATTAAACCTCAACTTTTTCTTCAAATTTTGCAACTGTACGTATTATAAGCACCCTTGCAAGATGTTGTCTATAATCTGCGCTAGCTAGTGCATTGCCTGAAAAATCTAGCGCTTTTATAACTTCTTGTGCCACATTTTCAGCAGTGTTTTTTGACACAGTAACAACTTTTGCACGTGATGGTCTTGCACCTACTGAACAAATAAAATTTTCTCCATCAAAAACCATTGCAAGTGCAACAGTTGGAAAATGTGTTTTAGTGTTTCTTTGAGAGGTATAAATCATGTTTAATTTTTGTTTTGGCACTATGATTTTCACCAAAATATCACGTTCGCTCGGCATTTCTAAAAACTCACTTAAAGTAACAATTCCCTTTGCAAAAAGTTCCACTTTAGCGTTCATAGCAAGCAACAATGTTAAAACATCTGAAAAACCAAATTTACCAAAAACACTGCCTCCCACTGTTGCAACATTTCTAAACTGAACGCCTACTATATATTTCATGCTATCACGCACAGCAAAATTTGTCATTTCATTTAATGTTTTATGTTTTTCTAAATCTCTCAGCGTAACCATTGCACCTATGTGAATTTCACTGTCGGTTTCGATAATCTCATTAAGGCCTAAATCACATAAATCAATCGCTATTTGTGCTGTTCTATCTTGCATTTTAAGCCAGAGCATACCACCAATTACTACATTGCTTTTCTTTTGTGATAAATCATAAGCTTCCTGCAAAGTTTTTGTCCTAACATAATTATTGAATTTTAACATTGTTATTGCTCCTTTATATAATTTTAGATATTATCAATGAGATGTATTTTGCAGTTGCTCTTCTTTTTTAGGTAAAACAATGTTAAATATAACAGCAACTAAAGCTGCTGGCACTATGCCACCGCCACCAAAAACAAGCTTTAACATATCTGGTAAGTTATTTAATATTGTAGCGTTAACACCCATACCATAGCCAAGGCCTAAAGCAACTGAAACAATAGTAATGTTACGAGATGTTAAAGGTTCTTTTGTAATTAATTGTATACCGCTCATAACTATTGATGAGAACATAATTACAGCTGCACCACCAAGTACGCTTTGTGGCATCATTGAAATTAACGCAGCTAGTTTTGGTATTAAACCGCAAAGTATCAAAAATACTGCACCACAAGCAAGTGCAAAGCGATTTACAACTTTTGTTATCGTTACAAGTCCAACATTTTGGCTAAAAGATGTGTTTGGTAAAACACCAAAAAAGGCAGCTATTGAAGAACCTACACCATCACACATAACACCACCAGCAAGCTCTTTATCTGTAGCTTCACGACCCATACCACCTTCAACTACACCTGAAATATCACCTAATGTTTCAACGCCAGTAACAACAAACATTATTATTATTGGCAAAATAGCACGTATATCAAAAACAGGTTTTACAGGCATAAATTCTGGCACTGCAAACCATGAAGCATTTGCAACATTATTCCAGTTCAAAACCCATGCTTTTATGTATTCATCACCAGCTGCGTTTATGCCAGTTGTTGGTAAAACCATAGCCATAACACCACATAAAATATAACCAAAAATAATACCTATTAATATGCAGGAGTAGCTAGCAATGCCCTTTGTGTAATGTTTAAAAAACAAAATCACTATCATAACCGCAAGGCCAACAAATAAATTTTCAAGTGAACCGTAATCTGCTGCTGCAGTTCCACCACCAAAAGAACCAACACCAACGCCTATTAATGAAAGACCAATCGCAAGCACTACTGTACCTGTTACTATTGATGGAAAAAATTTGCGAAGTGGTTTTAAAAATGCACCTAAAAATGTTTCAAAAATACCACCTATTATTGAGGCACCCATAATTGCGCCATACGCAAGGATACCGCCACCCATAACGTCAACAACACTTCTGAAAACGCCTATAAATCCAGAGCTTGTACCCATAATAATAGGCACTTTGCCACCTATAGGCCCAACTGAATACAACTGCAATAATGTTATAAGTCCAGCGATTAACATAGCATTTTGTAGTAGCGAAACTTGTATACTTGCAAACTCGTTTGCACTACTACCAACTGCACATGCGCTTGTAATAATAAGTATAGGTGTTAAGTTACCAACAAACATTGCAAGTACATGTTGCAAACCTAGTGGTATTGCTTGTTTTAATGGCAGTTTACCCTCAAAGGTATAAGGTGTGCCAGCCTTAGTTTCTTTAGACATATTTCCCTCCATATTGTCTGTTTCTTTTTTCAATTTTACGTTTAGCTATATAGATAATTTATAAACTTATCTGTATCAGCCAAACTAAATAAGTAAACCAAAGTCAGATGAATGTTATTAAAAAATTCAATTATTTTCAACTAAAAGTTCAAGCTTTTTGAATAACACTTAAAAATGCACAAATAATCATACTTATCCTTATTAAAAATATACCATAAATTTGTCAAATCTTCAATAAATTTCGAAAGGAATATTTGCAACTTATTGCAACAAATTTTGTAATCTCATCAAATAGTGTCATTCTGCATAATATAGTCTGACTTTTGCTCGAATTAATATTCAATATTTATTTTATGCTTTTTACAGACAAATCAAAACAAACAGTTTTTTTACAAAAATTAAATAACAAGAGCAACAGCCTAATAAACTGTTGCTCTTGTTATAATATAATTATATAAAATTTACTTATTATCTTAGCGCAATTCCTGTTTCAACTAATTTTGAAAGCGCTGCTTTATCACCTACTAAAGTTACATCAGGGTGCATTTGTAAAATTGATGCAGGTAACTGTGGTGTTACAGGGCCAGTAAATGCTTTTAAAATTGCATCTGCTTTTTCAGCACCGCTAGCAACTAATACAACTTTTTTTGCTTGCATAATATTTTTTATACCAAGTGTCATTGCATGGGTTGGCACTTTGCTTAAATCATTTTCAAAAAAACGAGCATTTGCCTCTATTGTACTTTGGTTTAATTCAGCAATATGTGTTCCTAACTCAAATGCACCATCTGGTTCATTAAATCCAATGTGTCCGTTTTGGCCAATGCCTAAGAATTGCATATCAACGCCACCCAAAGCTGTTATTAAATTGTCGTAATTTATGCAATCTTGCTCGTGATTATCACTTATGCCTGTTGGTACATTTGTGTTTTCAGGCTTAATATTTACATGATCAAACAAATTGCTTTGCATAAAATACCTGTAACTTTGTTCATGTTCAGGGGCCAAACCAACATATTCATCAAGGTTTACAGTTTTAACATCCTCAAAAGATAAATCACCTTTGTTATACCACTCTATAAGCTGTTTATATGTACCAACTGGTGTAGAGCCTGTTGCTAACCCTAGTACACAATCAGGTTTCATTATAATTTGTGCAGAAAAAATGTTAGCAACCTTTCTTGACATGGATTGATAATCATCAGATAAGTAAATTCTCATTATTGTTTCTCCTTAGTTTTTAAATTATTTATTTTACAGCCAACTATTTTAAACTGTTGGCAATAATTTTACCAGTATAAATTCCAATTTTTTGTTAGCCTTATTAATGCTTCCATATAATAATAGTCACCCCATGTGTTGCACTCATCAACGCCTAAATCTGGGCAAGTGTTAAATTTGGAAGATTTTGCATATGTTCCATGTAAAAGTTGCCCGTTAGATTTGCAATCTGCTTTTGTAGCATATTTTTCGACCAATGCTTTCAGTGATTTTTTTGCAACAGAAGTATAATATTCTGCATCTGATTTTTCTAAATATTTTGACATTTCTAGCATACCACAAATAGCAATTGCAGCTGAGGAAGAATCTTTTGGCTCTGTAGTGTCATCTGTAAAATCAAAGTCCCAATAAGGGATTAAATCCGATGGTAAATGCTCTATATAATAATCCGTAACTCTTTTAAATTTTTCGATATACTCGGGGTTTTGAGTGTATTTATAACTAAGAGCAATTCCATAAACTCCCCAAGCTTGTCCCCTTGCCCACGCAGATCCATCTCTATATCCTTGGTGTGTTACACCAACTGAAGGTTCTCCTGTTTGTGGATCAATAAAATGTGTATGATACGCTGAGTTATCATCGCGTAAAACACATTTTAGTGCAGTAGTTATATGTTTTTTGGCAATTTCTGCATATTTATCATCACCGCTTGCCTCACTTGCCCAGTAAAGTAATGGTAGGTTTAACAAGCAATCTATAATTAACCTATAATTATCTTTTGCACCTAGCTCACCCCATGCTTGTATAAAATTGCCAACGGGTTGAAAGCGTGATATTAAATTATCAGCAGCCATTATTGCAGTTTCCTTTGCAAATTCATCACCAGTTAGTTTATATGCTGCAACACAAGAAGGTGAAAATAAAAATCCCATATCATGGTGATCAATAAATATGCGTTTATCTAATCGCTCACGATACGAAACCAATTGTGCCATTGCTGTATCTTTAAATTTATCATCACCACTTAACTCATATGCAATCCAAAGTTCACCTGTATAAAATCCCTCTGTCCAATCGATATTTTCTGACACAGGATATATGTTTTTGTCGCTTTGTGCTGGTTTAAATTTAGTGCCTAATGTATCAATTGCTTTACCAGCTTGTGCAATTGCATTTTCAACTGCATGTTTTAACTCTAAATCTGTTATCTCTTGATAATTATTTAAAAACTCACTCATATGCTTTACCTCGATGTTAATTTCAAATATGCTTGTTTTATAACAATAAATAAAACTAAAGATTTTTCTTACTTCAAGAACGATTACTTTAGCTAAGTTATCATTAATAGCTATATCACTTATATTATTAAAGCATAAATTAATGGATAAAATATTACAAAACTAGTTATTATATAAAATATATTTTACTATAATTTTCACTCAAGAAACATAAAATAAAACCGCTAACAAGTTGTTACAACTTATTAGCAGTTTCATATATATAAACACATTTATTTCGTTCAATCGTAGTTTTTAACGCGTTTTTCTTTTAATCTTTTTGTTAAATCAACAAAACTAAAGCTCAAATTTATAAATTTGCTCATTTTCTTCAACACAATCAAAAACAAAACCCAGTTTTTTGAGCAAAGTAACAGATGCAATATTTTCTTCTAAAACTCCAGCTTTTATTGTTTTAATTCCTTGCTTTTTTAGCTCATTTATCATTGCTAAAACAGCATCAAAAGCATAGCCTTGCCTAGCTTTTAGTGGTGTTATCGTGTAGCCAATCCAGCAAATATTATCTTCTTTTAGTAAGAATAAATCTCCCACAAGTTTGTTTGTTTGCCTATCAAACATTGCTAACTGAACACCTTTGTTTATATCAATATCTTTAAGCAATATTTCTTCATACTCTGCTTTAGTTAAACCTTTAAATCCTTGATATTTCATCCATTCTAAGTCGTTTCTATAAATCATAAAGTCTTCAATATCGTGTGCGGTAAAAGCACGAATGCAACATTTATTAGCTGTAATATTAATAGTAAAACCTCTTTTCATTTTAACGTGTAAAATCATAACTTCGTAAATTTTTTATAGCATCCAAAGATATAGATTTATAAATTATTTTTTAAGCGAAGCGAAGAAAATTTACAAAAATCTATACTTATTATACTTTAATGCAGTGTGTAAAAAATTATTTGCTTAAAACACAAAACCTACTACTTAAAACGCAGTAGGTTTTGTGTTTTACTCTAAATGTCTTGCTAAAAATTGTCTAGTGCGCTCATGCTGTGGATTATCAACAACTTGTTTTGCATCGCCTTGTTCAATTATGATGCCACTATCCATAAAAATCACTTTATCTGCTACATCACGTGCAAAAGCCATTTCATGTGTAACAATTATCATAGTTGTGTTTTGTTCAGCAAGGCCACGTATAACTTTTAAAACTTCACCTGTTAGCTCGGGGTCAAGCGCTGAGGTTGGTTCGTCAAAACATAAAATATCAGGTTTTAGCGCAAGCGCTCTTGCAATTGCAACGCGCTGCTGTTGCCCACCAGAAAGTTGATGTGGATATAAATTAGCTTTTTCGGCAAGACCCATTTGCTCTAATAGGCGCCTACCCTCTTTTTCAATCTCTGCGATTGGTGTTTTATAAAATTTGCTTTTTTCATCTTTTGCCAGTAATTTAAATGCCATCGTTACATTTTCGAAAGCAGTATACTGCGGAAACAAATTAAAAGATTGAAATACAAGCCCAAAGTGCAAACGTTTTTGACGTATGGCTTTTTCACTTAAAGTTGTTTCATCATCTGAATTATAAATTGTTTCTCCAGATACTGTTATTAAAGCATTATCAGGTTTTTCTAAAAAATTTAAGCAACGCAGTAAAGTTGTTTTGCCACTGCCAGAAGAACCTATTATAGCAAGTGCCTCGCCTTTTTCAAGCGAAAAGCTAATGTCTTTTAACACTTTTGTGCTGCCAAAGCTCTTTTTTAAATTTTCAACAGTTAATATTGGCATGTGTTCCTCCTAGTTAAAATAACTTAATTTCTTTTCTAATTGGTCGAAAAGTAGTGTTAACAACGCACCCACTACTAAAAAGAAAACACCTGTATAGAATAGTGGC
This sequence comes from uncultured Faecalibacterium sp., assembly GCA_964370685.1. Lineage (GTDB taxonomy): Bacteria > Bacillota > Clostridia > Oscillospirales > Ruminococcaceae > Faecalibacterium. The sequence goes on from CAYJKG010000002.1 coordinate 93,877, forward strand.
CAAATTAAACCTTTTGATGTATATTCGCTAGCCATCATTATAATTTCTTTATTGGAAATTATACGTGCAAGGCTTGTATCTTTAACTAGGGTTATAAACTCATTACCCATAGGCGCTAAAATGCGCTTAATCATTTGTAGCAAAGTTATTTTAAAAAATATTTGTGTTTTAGTCATGCCAAGCACTTGCCCTGCTTCGTATTGTCCTTTAGGTACTGATAATATACCACCACGATATATCTCAGAAAAATAGCAAGCGTAGTTAATTGCAAAGGCTACAACTGCAGCATTAAACCTAGCAAAACTATCGAAGCCAAACAGTAAACCAGGGCCGTAAAATATAACTAGTATTTGTAACATTAGCGGTGTGCCACGTATAATCCAAACAAAGGTTTTTGTAACCCATGCTATTGGTTTAAACGCACACATCGACCCAAAAGCTATAACTAAACCCGCAGGTATAGAAATAACTAATGTTATAAAAAACAAGTTTAAATTTATCGTAAAACTTTCCCACAGTTGTGCACTGATTACTTGAAATGACATACCTAATTAATCCTTTTTTTATATTAAGCAAAAGCAGATAACCCAAAAAATTGGATTATCTGTTTTTGTTTATGTAGCAAATAAATCAAATTTTATTCAGCAAGAGCTGGTGCAAGTGCTAGGCCATATTTTTCAGCAAGTGCTGTCAAAGTACCATCTGCAACAAGTTGCATTGTTATTTCGTTAACTTTTTCTGTTAAATCACTGCCTTTTCTAAAAGCAATGCCATATTCTTCAGTTGCAAGTTCAACGCCATCAACTATCATTAAATCAGCATAATCTGTACCTTCGCCTACTGCTGACATTGCAAGTGTCCAGTCTAAAACGGCTGCATCAGCTGTACCAGCTTTAACTTCAAGCAAGCAATCGGTTTGTTTTGCCATGCCTACATATTCAGCTTGTGCTAGGTTTTCATCTGGTGTGTTATCCTCGCCTGCTACTATTTGCATTTCACCAGCAGAGCCAATTTCAGCAACTACAGTTTTATCTGTTAAATCAGCAGTAGATGTAATGCCACTGTCTGCTTTAACAACTAATACTTGTGCATTTTTAACGTAAGGTAAAGTAATGCTCATTGTTTCAGAACGTTGTGGGTCAATTGTGAGACCATTCCAAATGCAATCAATGCTTTTTGCATTTAGCTCTAACTCTTTAGTGCCCCAATCAATTTCAACAAAAACAGGTGTAACGCCTAAAGCTTCACAAACAGCAGTTGCATACTCTGTATCAAAGCCAGTAAAGTTGCCTTCATCATCTGTGTAGTTCATTGGCTCGTACACAGTATAGCCAATAACCATTTCGCCTTTTGCCATAATTTCTTCTAAATCAGCAACAACTTCCATTACAGGCTCAGAGCTTTCTTCTGATGCTACCTGTGAGCTTGAAGTTTCTTGAGATTGGCTCGCTTCGCTAGATGTGCCAGCATCTGTGCTTGCAGGCTCTGCTGTACAAGCACCTAGTGAAAGTGCCATAACACCAGCCATAAATAAAGTGATAATCTTTTTCATAATACCCTCCAGTTTTTCGTGTTACTTAAAAGTTAAGCGCTTTATAAAAACAACATTTAGCGCTCAACTTTTATATAGTATCACTTTAGCATGGAAAAGTAAAGTGTTTTTGTAAAAAAGTTTGAAACACATGCTAAAATATTTACTATTTATCACAATATCAACAAATTACAATTCTTTTTCAATGATAAACAAAAAGGCACATCAACAGTTAAAAAAGTTGATGCGCCCATTAAAATTATTGTATCATTGTTACACAATATAAATCTTTTGATGTTTGTATTATTTCACCTTGAACATCTACTAATGGATATTTTAACGAATGTCTATTTACAAATTTAACTGTACCTATCGTACCGTTTGATAAAAACACTGTTTTACCAATAAGTTCGTTTGGTAAATTATTAACCAGCACCCAAACTAGCTCATAATCAAGGTCGGAAAATTTGTTTAAATCTAACAAATGTAATATTTCAAAAGGTGTAACAGCCTCTTTATAGCAACGCTTTGACACTAAAGCGTCATATACATCTGAAACGGCGGTTATGCGTGCAAAAAGTGGTATATCATCACAATGTAAACCATCCGGATACCCTTGACCATTTATTTTTTCATGATGCCATCTTGCAATTTCTGCAACTTCATCACTAATAGTTGGGTCTTTTTTTAACATATCGTACGAAAAAACAGCATGACTTTTTACTAGTTCAAATTCTTCTTTCGTAAGTTTTCTTGGTGCATTTAAAACATCACTTGGTATTTTTGTTTTGCCTACATCATGTAGCAAACCGCCTAGTGTCAATGTGTGTATATCATCATCAGACAAACCAAGCCATTTACCTATCAATCCATTTAATAATGAAACATTTGTGCAATGAGTAATAAAGTATTCATCGACGTTATTGTTTTTACCATTAATGCATTGCAAAAGCAAAGCAGCATCAACATTTTTAACTTTTTCAGCTATATCGTTGGATATACGTTCAGCTTCTACAGTTTCAACTACTCCGTTTTTTTCTACAGATAATAAAAATCCGCTAGAATCTTTTTTTATTTTAGCATAACCAATTTCTTCTTCAAGGTGTTGTTGGCATAAAATGCCAGGCACTTCATTTTTGATTAGCTCTTTATAATAATCACATCTAACATAAACATTTCTATCAGTATATTTTAAACGCTCCATTGTTTCATACATACGATTAGTAACAGGCATATTTTTGGCCAACAACAAAACATAATCGTTATTTTGTTTGATAAAAATATCATCTTTGGTCGTTGCCCCAATTTGAAAATATTCAAGTGCTATATGTAAAAGATTTTCATTAACCATAATGATTATAACTCCTCTTAATCAAGTAAAGATAATAAATAAATTTTATTAAAATATATATTAAATTATATCATATAACGACAAATAAAGCAACTCTATTACAATAAAGACCTCAAGTTTAATTAGAGGTTTGGCTAAGCCCTATAAAGGCATTATATTGACAATCCCTAAAGGGATACGGAAAAGTCGGCTACCTGCATTAATTTTTTTGGGATACCCCTTACAATGCGTTTACTTTATGCCTTTATCTGGCTAAGTGGGTCGACATACTTTTTTGCAGCCAACGCTCGGATAATTTGTTATTCATTTTATTCTTTTTCCAGCTCCGCAAATTTCGCAATCATAGTAGAGTTACCTTTTGTTAGTTTTTTGATTGTTAAATCCTCAGCCTTTTTATTCGCAAGCCTCAAATTATCTTCTGAAGATAACAGAGCTTTCTTCGTTTTTTCTAAATGCTCTATTGTTTTATCAATTTCATTTATGGCAGTTTGGAATTTTTCACTTGCTAATCTATAATTGCGACCAAATTTATCTTTAAACTCGTTTATTTGGCTTTCAAAATTAGAAATATCAATATTTTGGTTTTGTATCTCTGCAAGTTTCTCCTTGTACTCAGCTGAATTCTTTGCAGCATTTCTAAGTAATGTTATCATAGGTATGAAAAATTGTGGCCTAACAACATACATCTTTGGATACTTGTGCGAAACATCCACTATGCCATTATTGTAATATTCATTATCTTTCTCCAACATGGAAACTAAAACAGCATACTCACATTTTTTCTCTTTCCTGTCTTTGTCCAGTTCTTTGAAAAAATCTTCGTTTTTCTTTTTAGTAGCCGTTTCGTCAGCTTCGTTTTTCATCTCAAACATAATAGAAATTAATTCAGTGCCATTTTCTGTAAAATCTCTGAAAATAAAATCGCCTTTGCTGCCACTTCTAGCATCGTTATCTTTCTCAAAATACGCCGTAGGAAAGCCTACGTGACGCACCTGATTAAATGATAACTCACAGTGCTGTTCTAACGTTTCGCCTAACATTTTTGTCGATTGCTTTGCTTTTAAATCTTTATAAAAGTTTATTTGTTCATCTTTTTCAGAAAGTTTGTCTTTATAGCTATCTTCAAGCACCTTAATTTTCAACTCGTGAGCAGAAACAAGGTTTTCACTTTTAAATTGTAATGATGAAATTTCTTTTTCTTTTTCAGAAATAGCACTTTGCCCCTTTAATTGTTCAGCACTAACAGCAAGCTCTTTTTGGTATTCCGCTTGTTTTAGCTCGCTTTTCAATTTTTCAATTTCAGTTTTTAAGTCTGCAGTGTTTTTCTCTAAATTAGCTTTAGCTGTTGCTCTTTCAAGTTCAGCTTTACTATTGTTTTCTTTTTGCGTGCTTTCAATTTGCACTTTCAAGCGTTCAATTTCAGCGTTTGACTCAGCTAAATTCTTTTCGAGCGAGGCCTTGGCATTGGCTTTTTCAATCTCAAGGCTACTTTCTTTTTCTTTTTGAGTGGAACACACAAGCGCGTTTAATCTTTCAATCTCTTTGTTAGATTCAGCCAAACTTTTTTCTAAATTGGCTTTAGCGTTTGCATCAGCAAGCTCAAGTTCGCTCTGCTTTTCTTTTTGTGTGCTTTCAATAACTGCTTTTAATTTTTCAATTTCAGAATTAGAGTTTGCCTGTGCTTGGTCAAAAATACGCTGAGCATTAGCTTTTGTTAATTCAACTTCTTTGTCAGTTGCTACTTTAAAAAGCTCTTCTCTTTCCTTTAATTCCTTTTGAAATTCTGCATTTTTTATCTGCTCTACAATAGCAATATAGCCTGATTCATCAACTGTAAATGCTTCGCCACATTTAGGGCATTTAATTTCGTTCATCGCTTTAAAACCTCCTCGTATTTATATACCAGAGCTATAATAGATTTCAAATCTATTTTTGATAATACTTTTGCGTGCATCATATTTATTTTTATAATATTACATCATTTTATCAAAAGCAATTTTTTCACTATTATCAAACCAAATTGTACCACAAAACTCAAAACCATTCTTTTTTAAAATATGTTGCATTTTAATATTATCAGCATCTGTATCGACTCTAAAATAATCAATATTTTTATTCAAACTCTCCTTACAAACAAGGTTAAATACCTCGTGTGCTATACCTTTTCCACGAGCATTCTGTGAAAACGCCAAACGATGAACAACTACATATTTTTTATTGCTATTCCAAGAACCTTTTAAAGTGTCATACGCTGGCTCACCATCAAAATCTATACACAAATAACCAAGTATTTCGTCTTCGTTAACTAAAAAATACCCTTTATTTGTTGAAATATCTTTTTTTATTGCATCGTAATCAGGGTAGCCGTTTTGCCATTGATTAATTCCTTGTTCCTTTAAGTGTGCTTTTGCTTCATCTATTATTTTAACAGCTATTTCTATATCTTTAAACTCTGCTAATTTTAACTCCATTATTACATCCCTCTTAAACACTTTTTAATTTCAAAATATCCTACTTTCTAAACTAATAGTCGGCGAATATGTTTTTGGTTTTTATATCAACAACAAAAAGTGCTAAAAACCTTATTTAAGCATTTTAGCACTTTTATTAGTTTTATCAAATATTTTTTACAATTATAGTTTTTCAAAATCAGCTACTGGCATAGGTTTTGCATAATAATAGCCCTGTGCAGCATTACAATTTATTCTTCTCAAAAATTCCTGCTGATATTCTTCTTCAATACCCTCTGCCACTGTGTACATCCCAAGATTTCCAGCAAGTTCAACAATGCTTTCTACTACTAAATTCGCGCGCTCTTGGTCATTGTCATTTTCAATTTCTACAAAAAAACTTCTATCTAATTTTAGCGTGTCCACTTTAAAGTTTTTAAGCATACCTAGTGATGAGTAACCTGAACCAAAATCATCAATAGAAACAAGAAATCCTTTATCGTGTAATTCTCTTAGTAATACACGCAGCTCTTTCTCGTTTTCCATAACAGTGCTTTCAGTAAGCTCTATTTCAATATATTTCGTCTGGATATCATACGAACTTACAATGTTATAAAGCGTTTGAATAAAATTTTTGTTTCTCATATGGATACGTGAAAAATTAACTGAAATAGGCACACATTTTTTTCCTGTTTCTTTCCATGATTTTAATATTTCACACACATTTTCAAGCATGTATTTATCAAGCTCAACTATAAATCCGTTTTGCTCAAACAAAGGTATAAATTCATTTGGGTTTAATAGTTTACCACTTTCATCTATCCACCTAACGAGAGCTTCTGCGCCTACTATTTCAGTGCTTTTAACGTCATATTTAGGTTGCAAATACACTTTAAATTCTCTATTTCTAAGAGCTTTATGCATTTTATTGGCAATTTCTGTATCACGCAATACTTTTTGTGTGAATTTTTCATCGTAATTCCATATGTTATTGCTGCTATCTCTTTTTGCAAGTGAATGTGCAATGTTCGTTTTATTAACTATATCATTAACATCAGTTTCGCCTTGCTTTAAAAAATAACGCCCATACCTAAAAGTAAAATTATGTTCACTAAGGTGCGGTAATAACTCTTTAAATTTTTTCTCAAAGCCTTTTGATGACTCTTCTAGTTTTTCAAACAAATGCTTTTCTGAAAAAAACATAAACTCTTCATTTGATACTCTCGCTTGTATAAAGCCAGTATCTTCAACATTTTCTCCCGTTTGTGCTATTGCACATATTACTTTATCGCCTTCTTCAAAACCAAACATTTCATTTATAGCTTTAAAATTTACAAGATCCATTTTTACCATACAGTAAGATTTATCAGGAGCGTTTTGCAAAGTTGTTTGCACTATACGTTTAAATTTAACCAAATTTGGCAAACCAGTTAAATCATCATAGAATGCTACTTTTTCCAACGCTTTAGATGCTATACTTCTTGAAATCAAAATATAAAGTATAACTATAAATGCAAAAATAATAATTAAAACACTTATTGTAATCATACCATTTGATATTTCTTGCACACTATCTACTAAACTTTCTTCTGATATCTCAAAAAACAAAATCCAGCCATTTATATTTATCGGTCTATACTCACCAAGTTTTTTTACACCATTTAAAGTGTAAGAAATACTCCCACTTTCATGGTTGGCAAAATCTTCAACTATGCTATCAAAAGTAACACCATTATCAAATTCGGCATTTTTAAAAGCATCAAAGGTTATTTCAAATGAGCTAGTATTAAGCAAAATTTCAGCTCTTTCGTTCAATAATAAGTTTAACCCTCTTTGGTCAGTAAATGTTGTCAACAGCGATGTCATATAATTTTCACAGTATTCAACAGCTAAAACACCATCTATTTTTCCATCCACGTAAATTGGCACAGCAACTGTGAAAACATTTTTATCTACATAATCAGATAGATGTATATCTGTTGCAAAATTTTCACCTAAAATTGCAGCTTTAAAATAATCACTTTGTGAAACATCTACAATTTCATTTGTTGATGTAAAAGCGAGCCCTTCTTTATCAATCATCAAAACTGTTTCATAATTTAATTCCCTTTTTTTATTGTCGACATACTCTAATAAAGCAGCCTCATCTATGCCTATAATAGGTAACGTTTCAGCTATACTTGAAATATTATATAACATATTATCGAGTTGTCTGTTCAATGAAAGTTGTTGTTGATTTGCTAAATCAACAAGTGTGCTTCTAACAGAGTTTTCAAGTTCCTTGTTTACAGTATTGTTAAAAGCTAACGTACTGTAAGCGATTGTTACAAAAAAAGTCACTGCTAGGAATATCGTGATTAAAAAATTTCTTTTTTTCATAAAATCCTTTCGTAACAATAATGTAATATTTTACATTCGGTAAAATTTATAATCATCTATTTTGATTATAATAGCTTTTACTGGAGTTTTTCTTCATTCTGATTAAAAAAATCGCAAAAATCCAATACAAAATTAATCACATATTTAAAAAATATGAATTTTTATTTATAATCACCGACAATAAGTGATACTACTATAATTTTAACAATAAAACGCATAAATGTCAACAAAAAAATCTTTGTATAAAATATTAATATGTTCAATAAAAAGCACAAAAATTTATTTTCATAATATTTTTATATAAAATAAAAAAACCGTTATTGCGTATAAAAAAATACGTAATAACGGTTTTTAACAATTTTATTTAAAAAGCATCTTAAAAAAATTATAACTAATAAATAATGTGCAACTTATAATTATATACTGCAATTAATATTCTAACACTTCAATGCCAAGCAATTTCGCAACAGCTTTCATTTCTTGCGCTACATCTTGCCAAACAATGCTGTAATGATGTGGAATGCCTGCCTCTAACATGCCATAAAGTGTTTCTTTAACTGGGTTTTTAACTGTTATATTAATCATTGAACCTGGTGTGTATAAATCAGTTTCACGTGCTTCACCACTTAGTAGGAATAATTTATATTTACCTTGTATATTACAAAAACGTGCAATAGTAACTGAACCTTTTTTAAGTGTAGTGTAAAAAGCAGAGCCTTGGCCTGCAAGTGGGTGGTCGCCCATTGCTCCATTATATGATTTATCATGCAAAGATGGTGCAGCATTACCACAATGCCAGAAGGTAAAATAATTTTCCTCTTCGTTTAAATCTATCATATCTGTGATAAATCCTGGTAAACCTGTTATGTAGTTTTGTACAATTAATCCTAGCATAGCGTCAACGTCACCCTCACAACCTACATTTTTGCCTGCATCTGCTAAACGGCCAAGCACAGCACATGGTGTCATTTTTAATTGGCCCATTTCTGGCCAACATTTTATTGTAGCAAAATCGTAGCTAGCTTCGTTCATTAATTGAGTTAATGCCAGATATAAACGGCTGTGGTTATCTTTATATTCGTCTGGTAAATCCTCAACTACGTTTAATGCTTCGTTTACAAAACCTCTATCAGCTAAAACTTCGCTTGCATTAATTTGTAACATGCGATCAGCCACAACTTTTAAATCTGTAGATTCCATTTTTATGCCAAAAGTACGACGTATTAAACCCTCGTCAAAAGCAGAGTTGTAAAAAGCTGTTGGTCTATAACCAAACAAACCTAGCATTGTACCTTTTAATTTTTTAACAATGCGATACGCTTTTAATGCATCTAATAAACGCAATTTTGCGCCTTCATCTTCGAGCCCTCCATAAATTGATGTACATGGATGACCCAAACGGTGCATAGAGGCAGCATTCATTGTTACTGCTACCATTGCATTAGAAAGCAAACGTTCACCGTGAACTTGTGTTTCTGGCTCACGTGGTGCCCATAAAATCATAGGTACACGTAGCTCATCACCTATTGCTGTACACACATCATCACCAGTAAAAGCACCATAAACCATAATAACAACATCTACCGCATTTTGTTTTAATGTTTCAATTGCCATATTAATGCGCTCTGGTGAATCTATTATCGTTTCAAAAGCGACTATGTTATCGTCTTTTAGATTTTCTTTTAACCAATTACCGTAGGAAATTAAACGTTCGTTTGGTGTTTCACGTGGCCAACGCCCTGAAACAGTAGTGATAAAGCCTACATTTAGCTTTTTACTCATAATTATTCTCCTAAATTTATAATTTTCACTTGCATTAAAATACACACGAGTGTATAATGGTTATAAATATTATACAACTATTCTACCAAATGTCAAGAATGAAAGGAAGAAAAAATGCTTTTTTCTATACAAAACGAAAACCTCAATATACAAGTTAATGATTACGGCGCAGAACTTTGGTCCATTTACGATAAAACAACAAAAACTGAACACCTATGGCAAGGCGAGGCAAGTATTTGGCCACGTAGGGCGCCAATATTATTTCCTATTTGTGGCGATTTTGCAAAAGGTTCATATACAGTAAATGGTACAGAGTACACTATGCCTTTGCATGGTATTGCACGAGATTTTGTGCATGAACTTGTAGAACAAACCAAAAACTCTTTGCGCTTTAGGTTAGTGGACGAAACAAAAACACACAAACAATATCCATTTGCTTTTCAGTTTGATTCAATTTTTACTTTAAATGGCGCTACCTTAGAGCACTCTTTTGAGATTACAAACACAGGCTCTGAAATTTTACCCTTTGCAACTGGTTATCACACTGGTTATCGCACTTTTCAAAAACCGGGTGAAACATTAGAAGATTACGAATTACGCTTTGATACAGCTGAACCAGATATTAAAATTTTTGATGATGCACGTATTAGCTCTGGTAAAAGCTCACTACTTAGCGCAGACGGCAAAGTTTTAAAACTAACATCTGGTTTATTTACTGAAGCAATTAAAATATTATCAAAAAAATCCGATAGTGTTACTTTGATAAATACCAAAACTGGAGCGGGCGTTTCAATAAACTCAAAATATGCACCAGAAATGACACTTTGGTGTTCGGTTGATGAAACTCCATTTATTTGCATAGAACCTTGGTGGGGCTCAAAAGAAAATGATAGCAATTATGGCGAATTTATAAATAAACCTAATATGCAATTGCTTGAAAGTGGCAAAACTTTCCGCTGTGAAAAGAAAATTACAATTTTAAAATAACGAGGCATTATTATGGAAAATAAAAAGAAAATTGTTACACGTAAAGATGTTGCCGAGCACGCTGGTGTTTCGGTTACGGTAGTATCTTATGTGCTTAATAATAATCGCTATGTAGAGCAAACTAAACGTGAACGTGTGCTTAAAGCTGTTAAAGAGCTTAATTATAGGCCTAGTATGGTAGCACGTGCACTAAAAGGTAAACGCAGCAACCATATATTATTTATTGCTGATAATATCTCTAACGAATACTTTGCGACCATAGTAGAAGAAATGGATAAAATAGCGTATAACAAAGGCTATTTGATATCACTACTTGCAGGTAGAAATGACAATGATTTTATATCTCAAATTGAAAGCCGACAAATGGACGGTATTGTTGTTTCCTCTGCCACTTTGCAAGAAAAATATATTTCGACTTTGATTTCAACTGGTGTACCAGTAGTTTTACTTATGAACCGCCACTACACACCCGAAGTAGTACAAAACGCAGGCAAAATATACACAGGGCTAGAACAAGGTGTTGCTTTATGTGTAAAAGCCTTAAAGGAACAAGGCCGAAAAAATATTATATATATAGACCGTATAAGTTCACGTGGCAACTTTAGCAGTATGAATGATTTGCGTTATAAAGCATTTTGTGAAGAAATGCAATCAAGCGGTTTAACATTTACTGATGAAAATACAATTACTGGTTATACAAGCGAGGAAACCCTCTCTGCTGGAATTCGAGAAAAAATAGAGAAGGGTTTAAAAGTAGATGGCATTGTCGGGCGTAACGACCGACTTGCGTGCGTTGCCCTAAAAACTGTTCAAGATATGGGTTATAATATACCAAAAGATATTTCAATTGTTGGTTTTGATAACTCAAAACTTAGCCAATATATACAACCTGCACTAACAAGCGTTGAATTACCACGCTCAGAAATTGCTAAAGAAATTATGCAAATGTTTGAACAACTAGAAAATGGTGATGTACCCTCGACCGTTGAATTAAAACCAAACTTTATTGTTAGAGATAGCCTATAAACAAAAAAAGTGATACTATTTTAATAAAATGTTATTGACCTTAGAGTAAATTTGAGTTATAATATGTTATACACTCGTATGTACATTGCATTAGCTTAACAACACACATATAAAATCAACAAAGGAGCACCAAATGCTAACAACAAATTTAGAGCAACTAAAAAAAGCCGCTAAAGGCGGTTACGCTATCCCCGCTATTAACACACAAGGCGGCAACTATGATATTATTATGGCTTGCTGTAAAGCGGCAGAAGAACTAAAAAGTCCTATGATTTTAGCTCACTATGTAGCCACTGGCGGTTTTTCTGGAAATGATTATTTTGTAAACGTTGCAAAATGGTGTGCAAACAAAGTTTCTGTGCCTGTTTCAATTCACCTTGATCATGGCGAAACCTTCCCTATTGTAATGAGCGCATTAAACGATGGCTTCAACTCTGTTATGATTGATGGCTCTACACGACCTATTGCTGAAAATGCAGCTTTAACACAAAGTGTTGTAGAAGTAGCAAAACATTTTGGCGTGCCAGTTGAGGCAGAAATTGGCGAATTACAACGTTTAGATAATGGCGTCACTCTTGAAAATAAAAACGTAGCTGACCCTGAACAAGTACGTGAGTTTTTAAATTTGTGTAACCCTGATACCTTAGCAATAGGCATTGGCAACGCACACGGTTACTATAAAGGTAAACCTGATATTAAAATTGAAGTGCTAGAGGCTGTACGTCAATTTACAGATATTCCACTAGTATTACATGGTTGCACAGGTATGGATAAAGAAATTATCAAGCGTGCTATCAATACAGGTGTAGCAAAAATTAACTTTGGTACAGAGGTTCGTTACAAATATGTACAATACTATCAACAAGGCCTTGCAGAAATGGACCACCAAGGGCACAGCTGGAAATTAAGCCAATTTGCATCAAATGCACTAGCTGAGGATATCAAAAACATAATTCGCCTTTCAGGTTCTGAGGGCAAAGCATAATTTTTTTGTTCTCAAACTTTACGATATTTTGCGAATATTTATTAATATCTTCAGTTTTATATTATTGAAAGGACTATACAATGAAACATATTTTTTTAAATTTAAAACGTTTTGATGTTCCAGTGGAATTTGGCGGTGTAAACCGTTTAGCACCTATGGCAGATTGGGGTAAAACTATTGTTGAAGGCACACAAGATGGCCTCGCACAATATGATTCGCACGAAGTTGAATTTGCGATGTATCTACCAGAGGCACATTTACTTTCAGCTGTTGGTGCTAAAAAAGAAGATTCTGCGCTTAAAATAGGTTCACAAAGTGTTTACCGCATGGATACCGCTATTGGTGGCAATTTTGGTGCTTTTACTAGCAACCGTTCTGCTTCTGCTGTTTGTGCTATAGGTTGCGAAAGCGTGTTAATTGGGCATTGTGAAGAACGTAACGACAAAATGGGCATATTAGCTGAAGCTGGCATTACTGGTGAGCAAGCGACAGCTGCTGTAAACCGCCTACTCAATGCCGAAATTAAATGTGCACTAGAACGTGGCTTAACAGTACTTTATTGCATAGGTGAAAAAAGTGAAGAACAAGATGCATGGAAAGAAGTTTTAGGTGCACAGCTTGCAATTGGGCTTGAGGGTGTTGATAAAAGCAAAGTTTGCATTGCATATGAGCCTATTTGGTCCATAGGCCCTGGCAAAACACCAGCTGATAAACCATACATAACAAAAATAGCACAATTTGTTAAAGAGCAAACTGGCGGAATGGATGTAGTTTATGGCGGTGGCCTAAAAACAGATAACGCTGAAATGCTTGCATCTATTGAAGAAATTGATGGTGGCTTAATAGCACTAACACGCTTTTCTGGTGAAATTGGTTTTTACCCAGATGAATACCTAGATATTATTCGTTTATATTTAGGTAAATAATAGCAGTAATTGCCAACAGCGCAAACTACGCAAGTACGCAAATTTCATTGTGTAAAGTAATTTTACATCACAAACAAAATTAAATATATCAACGTAGGTTTATTATATAAGACAAAATTCGAGCAATTTTTATAATTGCTCGAATTTTTCATGAATAGAACTAATTATATTACATATATCATTTTGCTAATATCACAATATATTGTAATAAATACAATATATTGCTTTCACCCTCTTGTAACAAATGCATTTTACCTGTATAATATAGAGAAGTACAAAAATTTTAATTAATATATATATACTCATAGAAAGGATATTTTCATGGAAAATAACGCTTTTACTGGCGGAGTTAGGCCCGGCGGATTAACAAATGAAACACAAATTCGCCTACTACTTTGCTATATGATTAAAACCGTGCCTGGTCTTAGTATAGATGATATTTCAGATGCACTTGTTAGCGAGGCGCTAGTAAATTATTTTGAAATCGGACCTTGTCTAACAAATTTAATTGAACAAAAATTAGTAACACAAAATGAAGATAGTTATTTTATAACTGAAACTGGTAAAAAAGTAGCAGACGAAATAGCATTTGATTTACCAAGTAGTGTTAGAGAAAAAGCTTTAGGCGCAGCTATACGCAAACAAACATGGAATAAAAAATCAGCTGAATATAAAGCCGAGCTAACTCACCTTGCAGACGATAGTTATAATGTAGAGTGTAGCATAACTTCCTTAGATAAAAAAGCTTTTTGTTTAAATTTAAATATGCCTGATAGATTTACAGCAGAACTAGTTCAAGAACAATTTACGTTAAAAGGTAGCGAAATTTATGGATTGCTACTAACTAAACTAACTGAAAATAATAAATAAATTAATAAAAAACATGGAATAGCAAATTAAGTGCTGTTCCATGTTTTTTATGTATACCTCTACTGAGAGTTGCTTTTATGTCAATCTTTTAAATCATATCCCATAGCAAAACAGTATCTTCTGCAATATCTATTTTTGCCGCTCTGCCAATTACTATATCTGCATGCGTAGGTGCTATACCAGTACCTGGACGTTTTGCCATTAAATCATTAGCTTGTATAATCTCACCCTTTGCTATATCTCTTGTTACAACCAGAGAACGCCTTGCCTGTTTGCGAGATTCCTTTTCACAATCAAAAACAGTTTTTTCTGCGCTACCCAATGCTGTATTTATAAGTTTAAAATTAGCAATAGCAAGCTTAAAATCTTCTGGGTCTCCTGCGTGGTAATGATCATTACCTTTTAGTGTTTTGTCTAATGTAAAATGTTTTTCAATGACATCTGCACCTAATAAATAAGCGGTTGATAATATAGCCATGCCAGCTTCTGGTACAGTATGATCACTGTAACCTATTAAATACTGTGGATAGACACGTTTTAATGTTTTTATTACATTTAAATTAGCATCTTCATATTTGGCTGGATATGAAAGTACGCAGTGTAAAATTGCAAAAATTGGGCAATTTTCTTTTTCAATAACTCTTACAGCTTCATCAACCTCTGAAAGATATGCAGCGCCTACTGAAAGTGCAATAGGTTTGCCTTTTTTAGCAATATGCGTAATAAAAGGCAAGTTCGTTAAATCTGATGAAGATATTTTGTAAACATCTACCATGTCATATAAATAATCAGCAGAAGCGTAATCAAAAGGTGTAGATAAAAATGTTATATCTAGCTCGTTACAATATTCATACAAAGCACGGTAATCTTCCTCGTTGAAAGCGTCCATTTTTTTAAATAGTTCATATTGAGATGTTGTCGGCTCTTTTGTTAAATCCCAATATGCTGGTGAATTTTTTGAAACTATTGTTTCAGCTTTGTAGGACTGAAATTTAACGGCGTCAACACCGGCTTCTTTTGCTTTTTCAATATATTTTTTTGCTGCTTGCAAAGGAGTAATTCCCTCTACTTTTGCTGTATCTTGAAAGTTAACGCCAACCTCCGCTATAACATATGGTTTTTTCATTTTCTCAACTCCCCTATCCCTCTAATAAAAATTATTCGTGTATTAATTCACGTATTTTGTGTCGTCCGCCTTTTAAATCAACAGCCGTTAGCATGTCGCTTATTCTCTGCCTTTCTGATTTATCTTTAGCAATAAAATAGTCTAAAGTAGATTCAATAGTTGCATCTGTTGGATTAACACCTAAATATGAAAAACCATTACTCTCATGTATAAAATTATGTTGATTTTCACGTTTATTTTGTGCTAGTGATATTGTCGGAATGCCCAATATTGCAAGCTCGTATCCTGTGCGCCCTCTTGAAGTTACTGCTATATCCGCCCTTGTCATAACTTCTGGCATATCTTGCACATCGTAGTAAACCTCAATGTTATCTCTATTATTGAATTTCAATAGTTCTTCAACGTTCTTTTTCGCTCTACCCAAAACAAACACAAACTTTAAGCTGTTGTATTTTTCATTAACTACTATATCCATTAACCTATCTGTGTAGTTTTGTGGGTCTGCGCCACCAAAGCTTATAAATACAGTTTTGACTTCTTCTTTAATTTCAATTGGGTTATACATCAAAAATAATTTTGGTGAAATGTAATACTCATGGCCAACTTTCATATTGGGTGTAAGTGCTACATCATAAAGCGAGTTAATAACAACATCTGCAATGCTACCACCCTCACCATCGTCCTCAAAATTTATAATTCTTGCATCTGGTAAACAGTTACGCAAACCATACATGTAGTCAATACTAGTGGTCAAAATATCATTTATAAAAACATCATATTGCTCTTTTTGCACACTGGCAAAAAGCTCATTTATACCGTTAACAGGTACAATTGTATGTGTTGTATCGCCAAAAAGGTGGCGTGAGGTTTGGTTTTCGTCATAATAAATACAAGGTTTTGTTAATAGCTCATCCGCTATTTCAAGCACTCTGTAAATATGCCCAACACCACGAGAGTTATTACCATTTACATAAAAAGCAATTTTTTGTGCTTTTAGTATAGCCTCTGCCTGTTGTAAATCTGAAAAATTATCTATATCAAGTGCTTCTTTGCGCGGAACTTCAAAAACATCTACTACTTTACCAAATCTTGTGTTCTCTTTAACTACACTGCGTTTTGAGATAAAAAACGCACCTGTTTCAGCATAGTATGGTGGCAAATATTGGCGATTTAAACGTTTTTCGTAAAGTGGAACTTTCACACCATCTTTATCTGTCCATGCTAAATGTGGTGAATTTAACGCACTCATAAGTGTTTCTATTTCAGTGTTGTTAAGCATATGTGCAATAGCTTTATCCAATGTTTCAACAGTTAATGTTGGTGAAGTAGGTTGCATAGTTATTACATAATCACAATCAATATCCTTAACTGCATCATAAACAACAGCATCTAGCGTAGTTTTATCATCACATAAATCTGCTGAGCGTTCGTGCACTGCAATTGGCAGTTGCTTTGCAATAGCCATTACTTCCCTACTATCAGTAGTTACTATAACATCTGTTATATATTTAGAGCTTACGGCATTTTTCATTGCATAATATGCAAGGGGTTTTCCGTTTAATATACGTATATTTTTATTAGGAACACCCTTTGAGCCAGCTCTTGCTGGTATAACTGCAACTATTTTCAATGTTTTTCCCCTTTTGTTTTATTGGCAATTTTTAAATAAGCGAAATTAAATTTAATTTTTTATCATTTTTGTAACAGGCTAAGGCGTTTTGTGCCATTATTAATCTTTTTTCATAAGTGCATTCCTGCAAAAGTTTAATAACAGTTGGTACAAATTTCTCTTTTGTATCTCCGCCAAACATTAAAACTGATTTTTCTGCAAAAGTTTCAACGTTCAAGCGTTGGTTTTCAGCAGTAATTAATGCTATTGTTGGCACTCCCAAATACGCAAGTTCATACAAAGTGCTACCACCCGCCGAGATAGCTATATCACACTTAGACATAACCTCCCCCATGTTTGCAATATTCTGATATATTGTAACATTTTGGTGCTTTTTTTGCAAGTCAAATAAAAATTGCTTATCTTGTGAATTAAAAAAATTACCTAGTATAACGTGATAGTTTAATTCGCCAAACATATTTAAAGTGCTTTGGTTTTGCAAAAAATCTTTAGTAAAACTCAAAACATCAGAACCGCCTGTTGTTATAAAAACATTCTTTATTTGTTTTTTTATCTCAATAGGTTTTAAACTAACAAACTCTTGGCGCAATGCTAAATACTCCATACCAAGAAACAAGCGTTTATTGGTATCATCATAATTTATTTTATCTGCATAAATGCTATAATTTAAAATTGCATTAACAGGATAATCAAAACTATTTAAATCATCAATATAAATTGTTTTTACTAATTTTGAAATTTCTGTTAGATAATTTTCTGTTACAAAATAACTATCAATTATAACTAAAGCAGGTTTTTGTGCTTTGATTAATTTTCTAAAACTATCAACTTCATCTTGCATTTTATCGTAGGCACTACATAAAGATAAGGCAAAAAAACCTTTTTGCCTTATCACTTCGTGCATATAATCATCAGCAGTTATAAAAAAACAATCACAACCATTTGCTTTAAAAAACATTGCATATGATATACAACGCATAACATGCCCTGTTGCTACCTTGCTATTTCCATCTACTCTAAAAAAAATCTTTTTCATAGTTCCTCTATCAACTAACAAAAATAACACTCGCTAAAATTAGTCTTTAAAAATTAATTCTCCTGTGGTTTTTATGCCTATCAATCCAGCTTTAATTGTGTTTACATCATATTCGATATCCAATGTACTTTTTATCCACCATATTAAATCTTTAAAATTCATTTCATATCTAAACCTTACTGTGCTCGATATTCTAGGATTAATTTCAAAAATATAATAAGTTCCACTTTCTATTCTAAATTGTACATTTATACAGCCATTAAAAACCAACTTATCGCAAATGGTTTTAACAACATCATCAAGCCAATCAAACTGAACACTTTTTACAAAAACGCTCATACCACCAAGACCTAACTCTCTATAAAAACAGGCATAGCTAGTTTTTGCTTTGTCCTTAAAAATGCATAATGTGTATTCACCATTGCTGCCATCTATGAATTTTTGAACCACATTATTTTTACTTTTAAGTTTCTCAGGTATATCTAAAACACTATCAAAGCGTAAAATTGACCTTGAACCAGAAGCGTTGTCTGGTTTAACTATAACAGGTTCTGCAAAATCACAAGGCAAATTATCTGCGTACCAAGTTTCAGGTACGTTTAAACCTATATTTTTCAAAGCTTTTGAGGTTTCATATTTGCTATTAAATATTTTTAAAAACTCAGTGGAATGCACAAGTAACTTTATGTTTAATTTGTCAAAAATTTTTTTTTGTTTTGATAAAAATAAAATTTCATTTTCGTGCGTTGGGATAATAATATTAACTTTATGTTGTTCACATATTTTCAAAATTTCATCTAAGTAGCTAGTGTCACCTACGGCGGGAACTTGATAAAAAGCACTCAATAATGTTATTGTTTGTACGTATTTTTTCACATCACAACCAATAACATTTATACTATCGCTCTCATCTTTTAAACACCTTACTATACCTGACCCTATATCTCCACCAACAGCAGTAATTAAAATATTCAATTCTTTCAAAATCATTTATTCCTTTCTAAAACTTCGTAAGAATAGGTTTTTTTTCCCTCATTCTTTATACATTGTTGTTGAAGTTGCTCAATGTCAACACTTACTGTTTTCATCTTCATTTTTAAATCAAAAAAATCATCTACAACACAATAAGAAAAACCTTTACAATCACGTGGCTGCCCTAAAGAACCAGGGTTAACATATAAAGTTTTACCTATTTTTTTTTCCAATTGATAATGCGTGTGTCCCATAAAAACTATATCATACTGGTTTTCAGCAAGTTTTGTGTCAGGGTAAATTCTCTCTTCTAGATTATCATTTAACCCACCGTGTACGATGCACACACTGTAGCCATTCAAAACACTCTCAATTTTTGTTGGCAAATCACTCAAAAACTGTTTAACTTCTTGGTTTATTTTCTTATACACGGTACCATATTTGTCTACTAAGCATTTTAATTTTTCGCTATCTATATTTTGGCAATAATAGTCATCATGGTTTCCTTTAACCATATAAAAGTTAGGTATTTTTTTAAATAGTTTAAGCACTTCAACTTCATCGTAGTAATAAGCAACAATATCACCACAACAAATCACTAAATCATCTTTTGTGATTTGCTCTTGCAATAACATTTGTTTTAAAGCTTGTAAATTACCATGTATGTCAGATATTACTATCCATCTTTTAAAATTTCTATTTTGCATTATTAAATCACTCATTAGCATTAAGCACAATAATACTCACTAAAAATCAATTTTATTTTTAGCCAAACGAATATACTCATCCAAAAGCTCAAACACACAGCTTTTAACAGTTAAAAAATCGTAGTCTAGTTTTTTGGCTTTTTCAGTATTAATTGAAAATGGTTTAACCTTGTTAAAAGGCGCTTCATTCGCAGTGCAATCAAATATAGCTTTCTGACTAGTTTTATTTTCGATATAAGTAATAATATCTCGTAGTTTCGCACTGTCAGACCCAGCATTTATAGGTCCAGCAAAATCATTTTTTGCTATAAAAACTAAAAACTTACCAGCATCATCCGAGCGGATAAAAGGTATGTCACTGTTAATATTATCTATATTTAATGGCACAGCATTAACAATACAATCAACATAATAATATAACCGTTTAGTGTAATCATCTACACCTATAACATAAGGTAATCTAACAGCAGCTGCTTTTATATAATTAAATTCTTGAAACAATGCGGTTTCCGATTGTCTTTTAAGCTCGCCATATTTGAAATCGCCATAATTACACCAAACAAGCTTATTTTCATAGGGATTAAAACTATCTTCTTTAGTATCCAATCCAGCGTTTTCAGGATAAACAGATATAGTTGATGTTAAAACATATCTGTTGCATTTTACGCTTTCTAAAACATCTTTTAAGGCATTTGATGAATAACAAAAGTTATCACAAACTATATCAAATTTCTTACCGCTGAGTGCACTTTTAGTATTTTCAGAAATATTTCTATCTAGTGTAATTCTGTCAACTAAATCTCCATATGTGTCCTGCGCAAGTCCTCTTGTTGCAATAGTAACTTCATCGCCTTGCTTTAAAAATTCGTCTACCATATGTTTACCAAAAAAACGTGTGCCACCTAGCATCAAAACTTTCATGATAAGCTCCTTATTTCTCCTCAGCTAATTCTATAATCACAGGGTCACCAAAGCTAATATCTGCTTTTGCTGTTTTTCCCAGTAGCTGTTTATAATCTTTCGGCTTTAAACCTAAAGATGGCCTAACACTTTTAGTATTTTCAGTCGTGAATATCTCGCCTTTTTTTATATCTTTGCACGCATATATGCTGCGTCTAAAGACTATTGATTTTTGCTCATTTACTGTGCGTTCATAGCTAACTTTGCCTATTATTGTTTTTGTATTTCGCACATCTTTAACCATTTGTGCAAATTCTTCCATTTCCATGGAAAAATCACTATCGGGATTTTTAATAC
The DNA here is from genome assembly GCA_964370685.1 of uncultured Faecalibacterium sp. Taxonomy (GTDB): domain Bacteria; phylum Bacillota; class Clostridia; order Oscillospirales; family Ruminococcaceae; genus Faecalibacterium. The sequence continues at coordinate 114,892 of CAYJKG010000002.1, forward strand.
TACGCGAAATGCAAACATGTTTTTCAATAACTTTTGCACCCATAGTTGTTGCAATAACAGGCGCAAGGCTACCCATGCTATGGTCAGAAAAACCAATAACAACTTCTGGAAAACGCTCTTGCATATCAGTTATATTAGCAAGTTTCATATCCTCAAATTTTGCTGGATAATCACTGCAACATTTTAGTAAGACTATTTGCTCATTACCTACACTTTTGCAAGCATTAATAGCATCTTCAATTTCTTCCACTGTGCCCATCCCACACGAAATCAGCATTGGCTTACCTTTGCTTGCTGTATATTCTATAAGTGGTATATCAACAAGCTCAAAAGAGGCGATTTTGTAAAACTCAACGCCTAATTCTTCTAAAAAATCAACAGCGGAATTATCAAACGGAGTAGATAAAAAATCAACCCCTGATTTTTCGCATTCATTTTTTATAGCCTCGTGCCATTCATATGGTGTGCTAGCTTCTTTATATAAATCATAAAGTTTATAGCCGTCCCATAGACCACCTTTAATAATAAAATCATCTTTATCACAATCTAAAGTTAATGTATCTTGTGTATACGTTTGTATTTTAACACAATCTACACCTGCTTTTGCTGCAAGGCGCACTATTTCAAGGGCATTTTCAAGTTTGCCCGCATGGTTAGCGCTCATTTCAGCTATTATATACACATCATCTGATTTAATTTTCTCAAAAATAGTGTTAACCATTGTTTTTCTGTTCCCCAATCATAATTTTGTATTTCATTTCAGCTAAGCGCCAATCAATTTCGTTATCTATGTCTTGCACTTCGGTTTCAGGCATTATTAAAGCTTTAGTTTTTTGTGGTACTAATGTTTTACATTGTAAAAAACTTTCTGTCTTAATTAAATAAAACTGCCCACAATCATGGTATTGTGGTGTTAAATCTTGGCTACGTGTTAGCGCAAACTCAGGGTACGTATAGGCTACATTGCTATTCGTTAATGAAAAACCACGCTGAGGTGGAAACGAAAAAGCTACTACTGGTATAACGGCTTGTACATCTTCATTTTGCATTAAAGCTGTAGCATTCTGTAATTTATTAATATTCACAAATGGTGCAGTTGGATAAATACAACAAATTTGATCAAAAGTTTTACCAATTTGTTTATATTGCTCTATAACTTCTAAAAGCACTTGTGCAGTAGGTGCGAAATCATCTGAGGTTTTCGCACTACGAATAAAAGGAACACTTGCTCCATACTGTATTGCAATATTAGCAATTTCTAAGCTATCTGTTGAAACCATAACCTCATCAAACAAATTGCTATCAATTGCACTTTGTATTGAATATGCAATTATAGGCTTTCCGCAAAAATCCTTTATATTTTTTTTAGGTATGCGTTTTGAGCCACCTCTAGCTGTTATAATTGCTATACGCTTCATAAACAATTCCTTTTTTATATTGTTGTTATTTTTTATAATACTCAAGAATTTTTTTAACTGCTGTTATTACATCATCAGTATCTTTTTCTGTCAATGCTGGGTATAATGGCAAACTTAAAACAGATTTATAAAACTCTTCAGCGTTTGGGCAATTTTCACCATTATAGCCTAAAGCTTCATAATGAGGAAAACTATAAACAGGCACATAATGCACTTGCGGTTGTATGTTCTCCGCTGATAATGCATTAAAAAATTCTAAACGTGTACAAGTTAGCATGTTTAATTTTAAGTTTAAAATATATAAGTGTCTACAGCTATCAGCTTGTGGGATTTCCTCTTGTATAAAAAGCTCTGGCATTTGGCTAAAAGCATTATCATATTTTTTTACTATCTCTTGACGTTTTTGCTTAAACTCTGGTAATTTTTTTAACTGGCTTGAAGCAAGTGCTGCCTGAAAATCCGTTAAACGGTAGTTATAACCAAGCTCCAATTGCTCATAGTACCAAGGGCCATCTATTTCGTTTTGCATAAGATTTTTATCTTTAGTTATACCATGTGTTCTGTACAATACAAGTTTTTTATAGAACTCTTCATTATTGGTCATAACTGCGCCGCCCTCGCCCGCAGTTATAGTTTTTACAGGGTGAAAAGAAAAAGTCGTCATATCTGCAATATTACCTACATACACACCTTCATAAGTAGAACCTATAGAATGTGCAGCATCTTGTATAAACACTAAATTATAATTATCACAAATCTCTCTTATATCTTTAGCTTGAACTGGTTGGCCTGTAAAATCTACAGCAATTACTGCCTTTGTTTTTTCAGTAATACAGTTTATTATGCTTTTAGGGTCTATATTATACGTTGTTGGGTTAATGTCTGCAAATACTGGTTTTGCGCCACAATATAATACACAGTTAGCACTAGCTGCAAAAGTAATAGGTGTTGTGATAACTTCGTCACCCTCTTTAATTCCAGCAGCTAGACATGCCAAATGTAAAGAAGCTGTACCGTTTGCATTACAAACTGCAAATTTTGCCCCCGTATACGTGCATAAATCTTGTTCAAATTGGTCAACAGCTGGACCTTGAGTTATAAAGCTACTTTTAAGAACATCTGTGACAGCAGCAACATCTGCATCATCAATGCATTGTTTACCGTAGTAAATTTTATCACCTCTAACAGGAAACCCCCCATTTATAGCTAAAATATTTTTCATAATAACACACTTTCTTTTTGTAAGATTTCCATTTTTTCAAAAACATGTAAAAACAACTTATACATGTTATCTTCTTTTTCTTGTTCAGTGTTTCCTGCAAGGTGCTGTAAGTCAGCTGGTAGGCACACGTTTTGCATTGCGAGCATAAACACTTTTAAATGTTTTAATGTGATTAAAACCTCGCCTTGCAAAATGGTATCAAGAGCTTTTATGCATTGCTCGTTCGTCGTAACTTTAAAAACACCTGGAGCATGCTCTGTTATAAAATTCCCAAACATAATTGCTGGTTTTGCTTTAAATATTCCTTCCCATATAGCAGTTCCCGTAATAGATGCAACGGCTATGCAATTATCCAATAGTTCAAATGTATCAGTAGCTTTCGAAACAAGTTTAACATTTTTTAACAAACACAAATCATCAATAAATTCTTTTTGCCTTTGAGTTATAGTTTGTTTTGGGTTTTCTTTCACTAATATATAATATCCCTGTGTCAAGCTTGCTGATAACATTTTTATTGCTAAAATTTGATTTTCAAAACAACCTCCCAGTGGCAAGCTTGAGCACTCTGGTTGCATATGCAATGGAAAATAAATATATTTTAATTTGTCAAACTCAATATTTTGTGATTTTTCTTCCCAATATTGGTTATATTCGGCAAGCATAATATTTAATCTTTTAGAATTATTCTCAATAATTTGTGCTTGTTCTTTTGCTGGTAGGTACACATCGTTAATATACCCTTTAACACCATATTTCTTAAAGTTACCTAGCATATTGCTAGCTCTCATAAAAATACTAGGTGCGCTAGGTTTACCTGTATTATATGCTTTTTTAGGTTTGGTTTTCATATAATAAGGTGTTTTTTCTACATTGCTATTGCCACTTTGTATATCGAAAATGTTTTGATATTCTGCGCTTAATATTATATCATCAATTTCACTATTTATGTACTGTTTATATAATCTTTCATATTCAATTCGCACCTCTGGGCAATGCTCATTAATATCCGTTAAAGCGTATGAATTTGCATATGTAGGGTTAAAATAAGTAAAACCAGTTTTCACCCCTTTTATTTTGCATAACACATAAATAATATAATCATAAATTTCATGAGGCACATTTTGAGTAACAAACATATCTATATTGTATTTATCAATAATAAAATTCCAATATTCTAAGTGAATATAAACTTTGCGCAAGCGTTCTTCATAACTTAGTAATCCCCATTGTGTTCGGCTATACATTTTAACCATGTTGCTTAAATATGGAGCAACGCTATTTACTATTTCAGCATCTAAAGGCGAAATTTTATCATATCCAACTTTTGATGAATACAATTGTGGGGCAATTTCTTTTCGCACTAAATATTTTTCAGTAGCTTGTGCATTTACATGTTTTAATGCATTTTCATCAATACCAATTAAAAAAAGATTTTCAAATTGCATATCGTTTATAATTCTACTAAGTGCTCTGTTTACATAATCAGCACCTGCAAGGTTAAAAATTGCATTCATCTTATATATCCTTTTACTATCATGAAATCTTTTTAACGATTATAATAAATTTCATCTACTGCTTTTATCGTTGCTTCTCTCATGCCGTCAACGCAAGCTTGCTCCACTATATCATCATGCAAGTGCGGTACATATGCCCTAAAAGCGTGTTTGCTAAAAGCTAACAAAAACAGTTTTAAATCTTTTTGTGAAATATCAGTGTTTGCATCTTCATTTAAAATATCTGCAAATATTTTTTCACACTCCGCTTTACTTGTTACTTTGTGCACACCAGGTACATACATCATCATGCTATCGCCAAACATTATGCCTGGTTTATTTTTAAAAACACCCTCCCATAACAATGTGCCTGTAACACTGGCTGTTGCTATGCAATTTTCTATAAGGTCGTAAGTGTTAAAAGTTTTTGAAACTAAACGCACATTTTTATTTTTCAATAATATTTCAGGGAAATCCATTGTTCTATTTACAGCTAGCTGATGTGGGTTTTCCTTTATATATATAATAACATCTTCAGGCACACTTTTTGCGAGCATTTGTGCAACAAGCTCTTGCTGTTTATATATAGCTCCCATAGGGCAAGTTGTAACTTCAGGTTGCATATGCAAGCCAAAATATACAAAGTTTTTGCTTAAATCTGGTGTTGTGCAAAGGCTTTCCCATTTTTGTGTGTACGCATGTGCTTGTTTGTGGCGAACGCTTTCTATACCGTTTTTGTGGCCATATTTCGTGATATTTACAAAGTAAAATTTAAACCAATTTACTATATATGTCCAGAGCCCGTTTTTAATGCCCTCGTTTATATAAACGTTAGCACGCTTAAATAAACGTGATATCCTAACAAAAATTGACTTTCGGTTTTTGCCCATGGTCACATTATCCCTGCGCATATAATGTGGGGTTATATCTGCTTTTTTATCTGTATATTTCAAAAATATTTTTTCAAAATCTTCGTGTAGCGGTATATTTTCAGTGGCAGTGTTTTCATATTGTTTTTTTAGCATTATATAATCTGCATATACTTTTTCATTGTGCTTAGTGATATCTTCAAACATATACGAATATTGTATAACCATGCTTTTTTCAGACATTATTGTTTTTATGCCCTTAATTTTACATAAGATATAAATTATATATTCAAATGCATAATGTGGCACATATTGAGCTATAAATAAATCTATTTTATGGCGCTCTATAACTGTGTTCCAATAAATTAAAGCTTCATATGTTTTTTGTACAAGCATATCATAACTTAAAAATTCGTTATCAATACCTATCCTATAAAATTGCCAAAGAGTGTTATCCATATATGGTGAAAAAGCCTCTAATAAATTTCTATCTAAAGGCAGTAAATCGTTTTCTTCTATTTTACCTACATAACCAAAGTTGCGAGTTTTAACGTAGTCATAATTTTCTACAAAACTATCAAAACCAGTAAAATGATGCTTTAAATCATCGTTACAAATTGCAAATAGCTTATTTGGTTTTATAGTTTCAAGTGCTTGTTTTGCAGCGGAAATTGGCTCTTCGTGATTAAGCAAACCATAAATAACATTCATACTTTTCCCTCTTGTTGCATTTGTCAATATGCAAATATATTTTTAGCTAAGCAATTTGTCGCAATCTAAAAAATCTGCTCGTTTTAATTCCTTTGTATTTTTTGGCAAAACAATATTTGAAACTTCATCTATATTAACATAATGTATTTCATCATCCACTTTTGCATAATGCACATTTGGCTGTGCAATTTGATAAGTAACTCTGCCTAAAATTTTAGATGTGCTCAAAACAGAACAAGCAGTTGAAAAAACAGCTATGCTTTCAAACATTTCCTGCATTAGCGATTGCGGCGTGGAGGCTGTAACTTCTATGCCAAGTTTTGCTAAAACCGCCTTTTCTTTTTCACGCAAAATATAATCCCCATTTGGTTTATATCTAACACGCACCTTTACATTTTGCCTTTGCCCTAAAAGTGCCAACTGCTCAAAAATTTGTTTGCGCCACTCATAATGTTTTTGCAACTCTTCCTCTGTGTTTTTAATTTCGTAAGGGAGCATTAAAGTTATAACAGCCTTAGAACTAATCTCTTTGCCATATTGTTTTGCTACACTCCAAGGTGTTTCAGGGTTGCCAGCTGATGAAATTTTAACATCTTTACCTGTTAAAACGTTCAAATAACTAAACTGTTGTTTATGAAACTTTACTTCAGATTCGCTCCAGCAAAAATACTCATCTGCAAAAGCAATGCGATATTGAGGTGTAGCTACAAAACTTTCAAGTTCGTCATATTGCGAGGGGTAATGCTCAAATTGTTTAATGTGAACATCTAATTTTTTGAGCACTGTTATTAGCATTACATCATACATACAGTAGTGATTAATCGTAATATATTCTTTGATTTTCTCGTTTTTTAAAATATCATAAAGCTCATTTTGCCTTTTAGAAATCGCACGTTGCAATTGAGTTAAAATCATGCTTGCTGTTTTAAAATCCATTTCGCAGTTTTTATTTAAACTTAGCAGATTATAAGCAAAACTATGCCACGCATGCATGCATTTCTTAACACTTTCACCCTCAACTGTATCACCCACAAAAATAGGGTTAGCATTTAACTTTTTATCCGTTTTTATATAATCTAAACATTGCACTGGTTTAATTTGAGTAAAAAAAGGCATGTCGTGCATTAAACAAATGTGCGCAGTTTCACTTTTTGTGATTATTTCGTCTATTGTGCTACTATATCTTGGGTTGGAATAAAAAGTGCTTGATATGAGTGTTTTTGCATTGTTGTTTTTAGCGTGGTTTTGGCTTTTAAAATACGCAAAAACTGGTTTTCTAACCAAGGATAACAGCATTTTTTTACATTCTAAAGAAAAATTTTGTTTAAAAGGCATATATCCATCATATTGATACAAGCCCTCTGCTTGCCCCTCAAAGCTATCTGCAATGAATATATTGTAAAAACAAAGCAGCAAAAAAGGCTCTAGTTCAATGAATTGAGCGCATAAAGTTTCACCTAAAAAAGCCTTATTAAAAGCTATTGGGTCTTTTGTAAAACTTATACCACTTTCTTTCATTGTTACCTCTCAAATATTTATCTTTTTAAATAAATGTATTTTGTTTGTGTTTTTATATGCAAAACTAAAACTCACTTGCTAATTCGTTTAATTATTCTTGTTACTTTTATTGATGTAAATATCACATTTTTCCAAAGCATGCACAAAAATTTTATACATTTCTTGTTCTGTTGATGGAAAAACATCTGACATATTACCAGGCATGCTTGTGTTTTGCATAGCCAACATAAATATTTTAAGCTCTTTTAAAGTTATATTGATTTCACCGTTGAGTATTGTTTCAATAGCTTTTTTGCATTCATCATTTGTAGATACCCTTATGATTCCTGGTGCATATTGTTTTATGTGATTACCAAACATTATCCCAGGTTTGTTTTTAAAGATTCCTTCCCACAAAGCAGTTCCTGTTATGCTAGAAACTGCAATGCAGTTATCCATAAGCATAAATGTGCTAGTTTCTTTGGGAACTAACCTTACATTTTCAATAGCGCAAAGTTCGTCTATAAACGAATTTGAGCGGTTTTGCATTGTTTGTTCTGGGTGCTCTTTAACTAAAACATAAACATCTTTAGGCAAATGATAGGCTATCATGTTAATTGAAAACAATTGCTCAGAATACCAGCCACCCATAGGCAGAGTTGTACATTCAGGTTGCATGTGAAGTGGAAAATATATATATTTTTTGTTTGTGTAATCGAAATCCAAGCATTTACTTTCCCAATAAGCAAAATATTGCTGTATTTTGAAATTCATGTCGGCAAGGTTCTTCTTGTATTTGCGGTGTTTTATATATGCTGGGTAATATGTTTTTGTTAAATACTCAACAACTCCATTTTCTTTAAAGTTGTTAAATAAATTTTCAATACGTCCTCGTGTTGTTTCATGCCTATTATAAACTTTAACTTTCGCAGTATCTTTTTTCATATTCTTAATGTAATAAGGAACTTTATTCGCATCATTCTTATCACATTGAATATCAAAAGTATATTGATATTCTTCTTTAAGTAAAATATCAGTAATATCACTGTTTTTATATTTTTCACTTAAACGCTCATATTCTTCCTTTGTTTCTAAACAGTGCTCATTTAACTCTGTAATTGCATAAGAATGTGTTAATAATGCATTTTCATAAATAAATGTGATTTTAATATCTTTAATTTTGCAAAGAGCGTAAAGTATATAATCATAAATTTGATGTGGAACTGTTTGCAACACACATAAATCAATTTTATATTTATCAAAAATATAGTTCCAATATCTTAAATGTTTCCAAATTTGTTGCATGCGCTCATCAAAACTTGAATTTATATCAAGCAAACGTTCATACATTTTCATAGTATCATATAAATATGGAGTGAACACATCTAACACTGCTTTATCAAGTGGTTGCATTTGAAGATAACCTATTTTATTAGGGTATTCATCAGTTAAACCTAGGTTTCTAAAATACCTTTCAGTAATTTTAGCCTCAATTGCAGACAAATCAGCCTCGCTACGGCAGATTACAAAAAGGGACTCAATATCCATTTCATTAATAATTCGGCACAAAGCATCATGTGTGCTCTGTTTCCCACTTAAGCAAAAAATTGCATTCATTTAATACTCCCCATAATTATACCGTATTAAAAACTCTATATTAATAAGTTTAAAATAAATTTAGTTTATTGCTAGGACAAATAAACACCAATATTATTAAGTGCCTGCTCAAAAAGTTTGTACATTTCCGACGCAGTTGAAGGCAACTCTGGAGATAAATTTCCAGGCAAGCTACAATTTTGCATTGCTAGCATAAAAATTTTTAAATCTTTTTGAGTTATTATTATTTGTTCATTTAATATTTTATTCATCACATGCTTGCATTCTTCATTTGAACTGACATAGAAAACTCCTGGTGCATATTCAGTAATAAAATGCCCAAACATTATGGCTGGCTTGCTTTTAAAGATAGCTTCCCAAATAACGGTCCCTGTTATACTTGCAACTGCAAGGCTGTTCTCCGTCAACAAATAAGTATTTGCATTCCTTGGCAAAAGTTTCACATTTTTAATATTATAAATTTCATCAACAAACATTTTTGAACGTGCGCGCATTGTTTGTTTTGGGTTTTCTTTAACTAGTATAAATACATCATCTGGCAAGTTATTTGCTAAAATTTTTATTGCTAACAGTTGGTCAGAAAACCAACCACCTAAAGGTAAAGTTGTACATTCAGGCTGCATGTGCAATGGAAAGTAAATATACTTACCAGATTTGTAATCAAAATTCTCGCATTTACTATCCCAGTAAGAGAAATATTTTTTAACTTCTTTTTCCATCTTTGCAAGATTTTTAAAATGTTTTTGATCTCTTTTATATGCAGGTAAGTATATGTTGTTAATATAACCTAAAACTCCATGTTTTTTAAAGTTTTTATTCAGTGCTACTGTTCTTCTTTTTAAAGATATCAGTTTATTTTCCACTGGTATTTTTTCATTTTTTTTAGTCGATGTTTTCATATAAAATGGTGTTTTTTCAGCATCATTACTACCTATTTGCACTTTAAACATATTTTCATATTCGGTTTGCAAATATATTTTTTCTATATCAATATTAGCAAGAACATTTTGCAAACGTTGATATTCACATTTAACTTTTGAACAATGATCCTCAATATCAGTCATAACGTACGAATGCGAATATAAAGGGTTAAAATAGGTAAAGGCGATTTTTACATTTTTTATTTTACATAATGCATAAATGATATATTCATAAATTTCATGTGGAACCATGTGAAAAACTACTAAATTCACATTATATTTTGTTATTATATGGTTCCAATACTCTACATGTTTCCAAATTTTAATCATGCGCTCATCGAAACCAGATACAATATCAAGCATACGTTCATACATTTTTATAACGTTAAATAAATAAGGTGAAAAAGCATCGAGAGTTGTTTTATCAAGTGGAGTGATATCATCTCCCCCAAATTTATCTTTATATTGTTTATTTAAATCATTTGTTCGAAAATAAGTTTCAGTAACTTTGTGCTTTATGGCGCTTAAATCGCTATCAGTTCTGCAAAGTATAAATAAATACTCTAAATCTAGTTCATTTATAACACGGCATAAAGCTTCATGCATATTATTTTTTTCACCTAAACGAAAAATAGCATTCATATATTACCTCTCTTTATGAATTTAAAACCTGCAGTTTTTTACAATATATTATTCACACCTGTTAACGCTTGCTTAAATAATGCATACATTTCATCTTCGGTTGAATTTAAATTTGGATCACAACTACCAGGCATGCTAATTGTTTGAATTGCCAATAAAAAAATTTTTAACTTTTTAGTGTTTATCTTTACATCTCCCGCCAAAATTTTAGCAACATTTAATCTACATTCATCATTTGTAGTTACCTGCGCAATACCGGGCGCATATTGTGTGATATAATTCCCAAACATTAATCCTGGTTTTCCTTTAAATACACCTTCCCACAAAGCCGTGCCCGTTATACTTGCAATTCCTATACAATTTTCAATTAGCTCATATGTGTTTGCATCTCTTGAAACTAATTTAACATTTTTAAGCAACACCAGTTCGTCAATAAACATAATGGAACGATTTTTAATAGTTTGCTTTGGGTTTTCCTTAATTAGTATCATTACATCTTCAGGTAAAGCTTTAGACAACATTTTTATTGCCAACAATTGCTCTGAAAACCAACCACCCATAGGAACTGTTGTACATTCAGGTTGCATATGCAATGGAAAATAAAAATATTTTATGTTTTTTAAATTTAAAATGGATTGTTTATTATTCCAATGTTTAAAGTATCTTTCTTGTTCACGTTCCATCGTTTTTTTTAGTTTAGCACAAGTTTTTTTGTATTTAACACCTTTAATATATGTTGGTAAATATATATCTTTAATATAATTAATGATACCGTGTTCTTTAAAGTTATTTTTAAGTGCTTGAATTCTAGGATTAAGGGTTCTTCCTTTTTTTACATTAGAATTTTTTTCTGTAAATTCTTTGGGTTGCATTTTTTGCTTATTTGCTGTATTCACATTTACAAGTGGTTTCATGTAATATGGTGTTTTGTCATTATCATCACTACCACACTGTATATCAAAAGCTCGCTGATATTTTTCTTCTAAAATTATATCTTCAATTTTAGTATTTTCATATTTCACACAAAATTTTTCATATAGTTCTTTGATTTTAGGTTCATGATTATCTATATCTGTTATTACATATGATTGTGAATATAAAATATTAAAATATGTAAATACAACTTTCACATTATTAATTTTACAAATAGCGTATAATATATAATCAAATATTTGATGTGGTATAGATTGTAGGACACATATATCTATATTGTAATTATTAATTATATAATTCCAATATGTTACATGTCGCCATATTGCTTGCATTTGTTCATCAAATGAAACATTTGGTATCTTTACACGTTCATATAATTTAAGAGTTGTATATAAATAAGGATTATAAGCATCCAAAAACTGCTTATCAATTGGTTTCATCTCATTATATCCAACTTTAGTATCATTAACACAATCAAAACCAAAATCACGAAAATATTTTTCAGTTATTGGTATTGTTATCTTTGATAAATCATGAGATTTTCTACATATAACAAATAATTTATCATACTTACTTTCATTAATTATGCGAACAAGAGAATTATGAGTTGTGTCTATGCCGCCTAGACGAAAAATTGCATTCATTACTCTACACCTCGTAAAATTTTAATCAGCTTTAATAATATTAGGCAGTTTACTCCATCCCCAAGTGCTCATAGGCCAGTGCAAATTATTTAACCCAACATTCTCTATAATATCAAAACCAAATGCATTATTATAAACTCCAAGCTGATGTGTTGTTCCATTTTGAATTCTTGCAAACTCTATATCACAACTATATTTACCTTTTAACAGTGGTTGCAAATCTAACACTAAATTCACACAAGCACCCGAAGTTTTTTCTATGCTTAAATCATTAAGAGTATAACTACCAATAGATGTAGCCCCCATATATTTCACTGTTAAACGAAAAAAAGTCATAGGCTCATCAATTTCAGATTCCCATGAAAGTTTAAACTTTAGCTTTTCTGAATTTTTAAAGAACAAATCTTCTTTATCCAAAATTTCAACATATTTCAAATGAATTCTATTGGTAACTGTATATGGAACTTCTGTTATTAATTTAAATGCAAAACTTTCTTGTGCGTAAACTTGTATAGATTCCTCTACATCACCATCAAAAATAATTTTACCCTCTTTTAAAACTATGCACCTTGTGCACAATCTGCGCACTGTATCCATATTATGGCTAACATATAAAATCGTTTTTCCAGCTGTTTTTGCCAAGGAATTCATTTTATCTAAACATTTTTTTTGAAACTGCACATCACCAACAGTTAAAACTTCATCCATAATGATAATATCGCTTTCAAGATGCGCTGCTACTGCAAATGCTAGCTTAACACGCATACCGCTTGAATAACGCTTAACTGGAGTGCTTATAAAATCTCCACATTCGCTAAATTCAATTATTTCACCTAGTTTTTCAGTTATTTCCTGCCTTGTCATACCTAGTATAGAACCATTTAAATATATATTTTCAAGACCTGTCATCTCTTGGTTAAAGCCTGTGCCAACCTCTAGCATACTAGTTATTTTGCCACGTAATATAATCTCGCCCTCAGTTGGTGCTGTTATACGGCACAAATGTTTTAAAAGTGTGCTCTTACCTGCGCCATTAATGCCTATTATGCCTAAAGCTTCACCTTTCATTATATTTAAATTTATCCCATTTAAAGCCATGAATACATCATGTTTTAAGCGAGTTTTCTCACCGATTCGTATGTTTGGGTCTTCTTTTCCTCTGACACCTGCCCACCAACTTTGTAACTCTTCAGTAAGTGTTTTTCGATTTATAACTCCTATTTTATAACGCTTTTTTAAATTTTTAACCTCAATTATCGGTTGCATATTATAGCTCCTTGCTCAAATAAACTAGTTTTATATCGTATCTACAAAAGTTTTTTCAATACGGTTGAATAAAAGTAACGCAAAATATCCTAATATTACTGTAATTATAGCTGAAAGTCCCCATTGCCAAGTTAATAAAGTTCCTGAGCCAAATAATACAACTTTAAAATTTTCTACAACAGCTGTCATTGGATTTAAATATAACACTAACTCCATTAAACCACTAGTTGAAGAAACAGGGTAAACTATTGGCGTTGCATAAAGCCAAAGCTGCATGCCAAAACCTACAGCATAGTTTAAATCTCTATATTTGGTAGTCAAACTAGAAATACAAATTCCTACACTCAAAGCAAGTATTGCTGCGTGTAAAATAATAACAGGCAATAATAACACATTTATGCTAATTGATATATCTGCACCAATAATAAAATAATAAACCCAAAAAATCAAAAGCATTAAAAATTGTATTGAAAAGTTTACTATAGATGTTATTGCTTGTGAAACAGGGGGAACTAAACGAGGAAAATATATTTTGCTAAATAAAGCATTATTACTAAGAAAAAAGCTAGATATACTCGTTGTTGCTGAACTAAATAACCCCCAAATAGTATTGCCTGCCATATAAAATAAAAATTCTGGTATACCATCCGTTGGTATGCCTGCAAAACTACCAAAAACAAAAGTGAAAACAACACTCGTCATAAGTGGGTTTAAAATTAGCCAAAGTGGCCCTAATATTGATTGCTTATACATTGAAACAAAGTTTCGTTTAACAAATAGATAAACTAAATCTCTATAACGCCATACTTCTTTAAAATCAACATCAAATTTGCCTGTTTTTGGTTTAATTACTATTTCATAGTTTTGGTTTTCCATAAATTCTCCATTTTGTAATAAGCTCATTAATTTTGCTGCATCTTTTAGTTTTTTAACAGCTCTAGTATTTTATTTGCAACATATTTAGGTGTTGCTGTTTGGTACAATTTTTCTACCTCGTTAAAAGTAATATTTTTACATTTAGTTAGTAAAATAAATTCCTCTAATTTTTTTATGTTTGTTTCATTGCTTAATCTGTTATTTTCATTAACTGCATTAAAAGTTATCTGCATAGGATAACGCTCAAAATAACTATTTGCCGGGCAATTTTCAAGCATTTCAATATTTAATATAGGTTTGCCTTTTGCAAAATAATCAAATATTTTGCTAGGCATCATGTTAGAAATATTATTTCCTATATTAATTAGAATATCGGCTTCTTCCATAGTTTTTTGTGCATTTTGCAAAGGAACAACATCATGCATAAAAATTTGCTCTGGCATATCACTTACTGCTTGCAATAAAATTGTACTATTGCACCCACCTAAAAAAAACACCTTTATGTGTTTATTTTTTTGTAAAATTGGCTTCAAGATACTAAGCAAAAATTCAGGATTTCTATAGGCATCATCCACTGAACCACAAAAAAGAAGATTGATATCCTCCCGATTAAAATTAAATGTGCTATCAAACGCACTTAAATCATTTTTAACCAAAATAGGAAAATCAACCCACTGCATTTTTTTATAATAAGGCTTGTAGGTTTCATGCTTAGTATATGCATCTAAAAGCAACTTTGTGGTTATCACCGCATCAACATTATTTATTAGTGAAATTTCCTGTTCTATTCTATCATATATGTGCATTTTGTCAAGCAACTGATTTAACCCAAATGGGTCTAATTGATAGTAAATCTGCCTACCTTTGAAATTTTTATCAACACTTGCAAAAGCTAAATGAAAAGGTGCACAAAACGAAATAATTGCGTCTATTTTTTGATTTTTTGCTATATTAGCAAGGCCATTTTTATATGTTATAATTTCGGCTTTTTCTACATATTTAAACCTGCGCAAACATAAAAACGCCATGCATATTGGGTGCTGTATTGCAAATTTTAAAAGCTTTGCTTTATTTGCAATTAATCCTTCATAGTCTAGGTGCATATCATCTGTTTTTTTAGTAAAATAATCTATCCACTTATTGCGTTGAATTCCACAAAAATCAATGTCATTTATTTTTCCTGTCTTACTTGATTTATCGCTTAAAAAGCCAACTACATAGCACCTGTTTCCCATAGAATTTAGTGTTTTTGCCAAAGCGATAATAATATTAAGATTTGCATTTTGCTTTGTATCTATATAACCAGCAGATAAAATTAAATTCATACACTATTTCCTTTGCTTTTAAGTTAAAACTACTGTTCACTTATCACTTAATAATTACCTTCAACAATTTAGCTGTTGTCACCACACCAAAAATTGAGCACATATATCCAATCATTTTATGTCTAGCTTTATACCCCATACGCAAAAACTTGGTTAAAAAATCAAGCTCTTTTTTACAGACTTTTTTTTGCTTGTTGTTGAAGCCATGCAATTGTTGCATAAACCATAAAGCTGAATTAATATAAGGGCATAAAAATATGTTTTTATCCTCGCTTGAAAAATTTTGGCAATAATTAAACCCAAAACACCATGAAAGATATATGTTTTTACAAGATTTTTCATTAAACGATGATGAAAGTGTGTTTTCTTGTGCAATACGAAAACACAGCAAGGTTTCATCTAACATAGTAACACTTTTAGCATTCCAAACACATTGCGTAACAAAACAAGCATCTTCGCCTAGAAATATTTTTTCATCAAATTTAAAACTGTTCTTCATAAGATACTCACGCTTATATAAAAACACACATGGGCCTGTTGCAATAAAATTTTGATTGTAAAGTATAAAATAAGCTTGTTTTCCAGTTATATTTTGCATTGCACTAGCTTTGATGTTATAGTAACTCTCTTTGATTTCATTTTTATCATTTATAGTTTCATGTTTAACGAAATACAGTTCATTTTCATCAATGACAAGTTTTTCAACTTTACGCAAATCACCTATCATAAAATCGTCGCTATCTAAAAAAATTACATATTTTCCGCTAGCTTTTTCAAGCCCTAAATTACGTGCCTGTGATGGTCCTGTTTCGCACTGCAAAAAAATAATGTTATCGTATTGTTTCTCTAATTGTTTACATAAATCTACAGTATTATCATTTGAACTATTCTCTACAATTATAACTTCACATATATCTTGTGCTTTTTTCATAACGCTTTCTACACATTGCAAAAGTGTTTTTTCACTATTATGTGCTGGTATAATAATACTAAAATCTTTCATTTCATCTTTTCTCTTTCAATTTAAAGGCTACACTTAATAATTTTGCAGTTAGTCTAACGCCTATAATTTTTGTTGAAATATTTATAGTCTTAACTACTTTTGAGTTATTATTTTTCAAAAGATATTTATATGAATATATCTTTTTTAATAAGTCATCATCTAAAACATCATTACTTAAACCTATGTTTACAAGTAATGTCGCATACTGAAAAGCATTGTATGCATGCACATTTTTATTATCACTTTTTTGTAATATTTCTATTGTATTCAAAATATCTAAAGCGTGTTTTTTACTAAAAGATTTTGTGATAGAACCTTCTCTTACACGATAAAAGTAGATTACCTTATTATAAAAAGCAAAACTTGCGTCTTTAATTGTTAACAATTTGCCTGAAAACAATATATCCTCAGATAAAGCTCCTTGAACAAAAGATATATCATTATCAAGTAATAAACTACGTCTAATCATTTTTATACAAGCACTGGAAGTATAGACATTTTCGTTTACAAGTCTATATATATCTTGTGAAAACTCCTCACCAAAAAAGCGTTCGGGTTCGTATGTTTCTTCACGTGTGTAATTAAAACATAATACATCAATACTTTTTCGCTTTGCTAAATACAATAAATCTACTAACGAGCAAGTACGCTTATCTTCATTATAAATTGGTAAATAGTAATCATCACCATCTAAAAACAGTATATAATCACCGCTTGATATTTTAAACCCTGCGTTTCGTGCCATTGAAGCACCCGCATTATCTTGATTAACCACTTTTATATTTTGGTATTTTTTTTCAAATTGTTTGCATATTGTTAAGCTATTATCCTTTGAACCATCATTTACAAGTATTATTTCAACACTTGCGTTGCCTGTTTGCTCCAATACAGAATTTACACAATCACTTATGTAATCTTCTGTGTTATAAATAGGGATAATAACTGATATATCGTATTTTTCATCGTTATGCTTTGTTATATTATTCATTACATTCACCTAAAAAAATAGCGTTTTTTCGCAAACTTCTGTTTTGTATAAAACAAAAATATTGAAAAAACGCTGTTTTAACTAAAAATACACAGCAGAACCAAACTTAATTATTTACCTTTATACATTTGCTCGTAATATTTCTGGTAATCTCCGCTTGTTATATTACTCATCCATTCTTCATTTTCCAAGTACCAATCAATTGTCAATACTATGCCTTTTTCAAATGGAGTTTCTGGATACCAGCCAAGGTCATCTTTAATTTTTGTTGGGTCTATTCCGTAGCGGCGGTCATGGCCTAAACGGTCAGCAACATGCTCGATTAAATCTTCACTAATTCCGTTATCTTTTAATCTATCATGTAGTTGTTCGATAATAGTTTTAACTATAAAAATATTTGGTCTTTCGTTATGACCACCAACGTTATAAACCTCTCCAATTTTGCCATCGTTCGTAACCATGTCAATAGCTTTGCAGTGATCTTCAACATATAACCAATCGCGCACTTGCATGCCGTCACCATAAACAGGTAATTTTTTATGTTGCTTAACGTTATTTATCATAAGAGGTATTAGCTTTTCAGGGAATTGATATGGACCATAGTTATTAGAGCAACGTGTTATGTTTATAGGCATTGCATATGTATCATGAAAAGCCATAACAAACATATCTGCACTAGCTTTCGAAGATGAATATGGACTATGTGGGCTTAGTGGTGTTGTTTCCATAAAAAAGCCTGTTTCACCTAATGTACCATATACTTCATCTGTAGAAACTTGTACAAATTTTTTATCAGCTGGCCATTTACCATCTTTATACCACGCTTCTTTGGTGCGTTGCAATAAGTTTACAGTCCCCATAACATTTGATTGTACAAATATTTCTGGGTTTGATATGCTACGATCAACATGGCTTTCAGCTGCAAAATTTATAACAGCATCAAAATCATATTTTGCAAAAAGTCCTTTTACAAGTTCTTCATCGCAAATATCACCTTGTACAAAAACATGTCTTGAATCGTCCTCGCAATCTTTTAAGTTTGCGAGGTTTCCTGCATATGTTAGTTTATCTAAATTAACAAGTAATATATCATCGTATTTTTTTAGCATATAATACACAAAGTTTGTACCTATAAA
This sequence comes from uncultured Faecalibacterium sp., assembly GCA_964370685.1. GTDB lineage: Bacteria > Bacillota > Clostridia > Oscillospirales > Ruminococcaceae > Faecalibacterium. Next base: position 133,452 of record CAYJKG010000002.1, read on the forward strand.
ACCTGCACAACCTGTGATAAGATAAGTTTTTTTCATTCTAAATCTCCAATATTTAAAGATAAATTTTAGTTACCGTCCCAGTTTTCAAAAAAGTTTGCTAGAGCTACTTTCCAATCACGCATTTGATTGCCTACTGTACAACGTAACATGCGATTTTCCAGTGCGCTCCATGCTGGTCTGTCTGCGCTTTCAGGGTGTTTTGCTTTATATTCAGCGCTAGTGCATGGTTTAACTGACGCCTCTACGCCTGAAAGTTTTATTATCTCACTTGCAAAATCATACCAAGAGCAAATACCCTCACCTGTGCAGTGATATAAACCATATTCGTGCGTGTTAACTAAGCTAAAAATTGTATGTGCTAAGTCAACAGTATTTGTGGGGTTGCCCATTTGATCGTTTACAACTTCAAGTTCACCATACTTCTTTGCAGCATTAACTATAGTTTTAACAAAATTTTTGCCATTATAGCCATACAACCAAGAAGTTCGTAATATAAAATGACGGTGACAAAATTGCTGTACATAACGCTCACCTTGATACTTTGTAGCACCATATGTGCTAATTGGTTTAACAAGGCAAGTTTCATCTTGTGCGATGCCACCGTTTTCCTCACCACTAAAAACATAATCAGTAGAAATATGCACAAGGCGTGCACCTACTTTTTCCGCTGCTTGAGCAAGGTTGCGTGGACCAATAGCGTTAACTTTAAAAGCATCATCACAGTTAGTTTCACAGCCATCTACATTTGTATAAGCTGCACAGTTAATTATAACGTCAGGACGTTGACGACGTATAAATTCATCTACAGCGCTATAATTTGTAATGTCTAGCTCTGGTAAATCCACTGCATGCACTGTTGCGTGACGAAGCTTATCAGTAAGTGCACCGATTTCGCTTTTTCCATCATGCAACTGTTTTTGAATTTCCATGCCTAGTTGACCATTTGCACCCGTGATAATAATTTTCATGTCGCTACCTCACTTTTAATATTTTAGTTTGTCGTTAGCCACGTTTTTTAGATGTTCGCCATATGGTGATTTACCATATCGCGCTGCGGATTCCAACAATTTCTCTTTGCTAATCCAACCGTATTTATAGCCAATTTCTTCTGGTGCGCTAATTTTTATGCCTTGACGTTGCTCCACCATGCGTATAAAATCAGCAGCATCAACAAGACTATCCATTGTGCCTGTATCAAGCCATGCATAACCACGGCCTAAAAGTTGAACATCTAACTTACCTTCGTTTAAATACATCTCGTTTAATGTTGTAATTTCAAGCTCCCCACGTGCAGAAGGCTTAACTTTTTTTGCCATATCAACAACATCTTTGCTGTAAAAATACAAGCCTGTTATTGCATAGTTACTTTTTGGCTCAGCTGGTTTTTCTTCAACGGAAAGAACCTTGCCTTCTTTGTCAAATTCAACAACACCAAAGCGTTCTGGGTCTGCTACATAGTATCCAAAAACAGAGCATCTATCATTTTTTTCTGCATTTTGTACTGCTGCTTTAAGTGTTTTAGAAAAACCGTTTCCGTAAAAAATATTATCGCCTAGTACCATTGCGCAAGTGTCATCGCCGATAAAATCTTCACCTAGTATAAACGCTTGTGCTAAACCATCTGGTGAAGGCTGTACTTTATACTGTAAACTTACACCAAATTGTTCACCACTACCAAGTAAATTTTCAAAACGTGGTAAATCTTCTGGTGTGGATATAATTAAAATATCCTGTATGCCAGCAAGCATAAGTGTTGATAAAGGGTAATAAATCATAGGTTTATCATACACTGGTAATAATTGTTTACTGGTGACCATTGTTAAAGGATATAGGCGTGTGCCTGCACCCCCTGCGAGAATAATGCCTTTCATAACATGCACTCCTTTTTTTCTGTTTGTATTATGGTGGTTTAACATTTTACGCAATGCTAAAGCACCTTATTAAAAGTTGTGCAGCTTTATTCAAAGCGGAGCTGCGTCCGCTAGTTACAAATTTTATTTAATAAATATTAAAAGTTCTCATTAAATTTATATTAATAATATTTATCAAAATGTTAGTTTATAAAAACTTTTATAACCTAAAACCCCATTTTTTAAAATATCGCATCATGCTTTTTAATTGTAACATAAAATGCTCTTTATTTTTATGTGGTTTTCTGTGCCATGCGTGTATAGCCTTAAATTGTGGCAATAGCATAACTTTGCCCTCTTTAAGCGCTTTTTGTGTAAGGTCTGCATCTTCTACATACATAAAATAGCCTTCATCAAAACCGCCAATAGTGCGGAAAATCAAAGTGCGTATCATTGTAAAACTACCTGTGCAAAAAGAAATTTCCGTAGGGCTTGATAAATCCTCCCCCGCCATGACATATTTATCATGATATTTTTTTAAAAATTTTATTTTTGGGCACTGACGATAAATTAGCGCAAATGCTGTACAGCGGCGTAATGGCAATTCTTGTAGCTTGCCATCTGGAAATAATAATGTGGGACGAGCCATAACTAAATTTGAATAATTTAGTGCATAGTTTGCCATATCGCTCAAGGTATCCTCAATTAGTAATATATCCGGATTTAATATAAAGTGAAAATCACTGTCTAGCTTATCTAAAACTAGATTATGTCCACTTCCAAAACCTTTATTTTCTTTGCTGAGTTTTAAAAACACTCTTTGGTTATTTGCTGTTTTCAAGCGCCCTTCAGCCAAAGCTTTTTTTAAAGCCTCACCTGAACCATCTGGGCTTGCATTATCAACAATATATAAATCAAGTTCAACACCTTTTGTGTGTTGTAAAACGGAATTAGCTGCTGCAAGTGGTTCTTCGTATCCATTATAAACAACAATGCATGCACTTACTTTTAGCATATCCTACCCTCTTCTTGATTTGTAATTATCAACATCTATACATTATACTACTTTTACACTATAAAATCAATCAAAAGGCAACTTTGTTTAAGGAAATTTAACTATTAATATGCAAGAACTTCTTTTGCTTTAGCTAAAGCAACTTCAACCACTTTATCCATATCGTAATATTTATACTCGCCTAATCTACCGCCAAAAACAACCTTTTGTTCTTTTTCGGCTAGTGCTTTATATTGCTCATAAAGTGCACTGTTTTTTTCATCGTTAACTGGATAATACGGCTCGTCGCCTAGTTTCCACTCTGCGCTATACTCTTTGCTTATAACTGTTTTTTGCTGTGTGCCAAACTCAAAGTGTTTGTGTTCAATCACACGTGTATATGGTGTTTCTTTATCTGTGTAGTTAACAACGGCATTACCTTGGTAGTTTTCAACATCAATTGTTTCAGTTTCAAAACGCACTGAGCGATATTCCAAAACACCTAGTTTGTAATCAAAATATGCATCAATTGCACCAGTATAAACTACGCTATTTGCAATTGCATCCCATTTTTCTTTATTTGCTAAATAATCTTCATTTAGTATTATTTCAACACCATCAAAAAGATTTTCTATCATTTTTGTGTAACCGCCAACTGGTATACCTTGGTATAAAGCATTAAAGTAATTGTTATCGTACGTGAATCGCACAGGTAATCGTTTAATTATAAAACTTGGTAGCTCAGTGCAAGGGCGACCCCATTGCTTTTCTGTATAGCTCTTAATCAGTTTCTCGTAAATATCTACACCGACTAAGTTGATAGCTTGTTCTTCTAAATTTTGTGGGTTTTCGCTATAGTTTGCTTTGCGTTGTTCTTCTATTTTGGCTTGAGCCTCATCAGGAGTGATAACGCCCCACATTTTATTAAATGTATTCATATTAAAGGGTAGATTATATATTTCGCCTTTATAATTAGCCACTGGGCAATTTGTATAACGGTTAAAGGTAGCAAATTTATTTAAATATTTCCAAACATCTTCGTTATTAGTATGAAAAATATGTGCGCCATATTGGTGCACAGCTATGCCTTCAACATTTTTTGTAAAAATATTGCCTGCAATGTGCTCGCGCTTATCTAAAACGAGGCAAGTTTTTCCGTTTTCCATAGCTTGGCGTGCGAAAACAGCACCATATAAACCTGCTCCTACTATTAAGTAATCATAATGCTTTTGCATAAAAATCTCCTTTAATAAAACACAATAAAAAATCTATAAAACAAACCGACAAACGTTATTTGTTCGTTTGGCGGTTTGTTGTTTTGTTTTATAAAATATCAGTAAGCAGTAAAAATTATTCCTTTGTAGCTTCAGCAGCACGTTTTGCCTCTAGCGCTGCAATTGCATCTTTACGGCTTAAGTTTATGCGACCTTGTTGGTCAATTTCTGTAACTTTAACGATTATTGCATCGCCAACAGCAACAACATCTTCAACTTTTTCTACACGAGCAGTGTCAAGTTTTGATATGTGAACAAGGCCTTCTTTACCTGGTGCAATCTCAACAAATGCGCCAAAAGTCATCAAACGAGTAACTTTGCCTTTGTAAATTGCGCCTACTTCAGGGTCTTCTACTATGGTGCGTATAGCCATTATAGCGCCTTGAGCGTTGTCTTTATCAATAGCAGAAACAAAAACCTTGCCATCTTCTTGAACATCAATTTTGCAGCTATAATTTGCACAAAGTTCTTGTATAACTTTGCCACCCTTGCCGATAACATCTTTGATTTTATCAACAGGTATTTGCATGCTGTACATTTTTGGTGCATATTGGCTTAACTCAGCACGTGGTGCGTCAATTGCTGGTTTCATTATTTCTTCTAGTATAAACAAACGGCCTTTGCGGCATTTTTCAAATGCTTCTTCGATGATATCAAATGTTAAACCATCAACTTTAATATCCATTTGTATTGCTGTGATACCACGACGTGTGCCGCCAACTTTAAAATCCATATCTCCGTGGAAATCCTCAACACCTTGAATATCAAGCATAGTCATCCAGCGCTCACCCTCTGAAACAAGGCCACAAGATATACCAGCTACAGGAGCTTTAATAGGTACACCAGCATCCATAAGCGCAAGTGTTGACGCACAAATAGCAGCTTGTGAAGTTGAACCGTTAGAACTTAAAATTTCTGATACACAGCGAATGGTGTATGGAAAATCAGAAAGTGATGGCAACATAGGTAGCAGTGCACGCTCTGCAAGCGCACCGTGTCCAACTTCACGACGGCCTGGGCTACGTGGTGCACGAGCTTCACCAACAGAGTATGGTGGGAAGTTGTAATGGTGCATATAGCGTTTTGTGTTCTCATCGCTTAAATCGTCCATCAATTGGTTATCTTTTGTACCACCTAAAGTACAAATTGTCAAAGATTGTGTTTGGCCACGTGTAAACATACCAGAACCATGTACACGAGGTAACAAAGAAACTTCAGCATTTAATGGACGAATTTCGTTAATACCACGGCCATCAACACGTTTGCCATCATCTAACAACCAGCGACGTACAACATATTTTTGTAATTTGTAAGAAACAAGTTCTAAATCTGCATCTGTTAAATCAGGGTATTGCTCTGCAATTTTATCCATAATTGGTAGCAAAGCTGCATCACGAACTGTTTTATCATCTGTGTTCATAGCAGTTTGGAAATCAGCAAGATATTCTGCTTTAATTTCATTGATAATACTTTCGTCAAGACCAATAACTTCAAAATCAACTTTAGCTTTGCCACGTTCAGCAACAATTTCGTTGATGAAATTGATAGTTCTTTTGATTTCTTCATGTGCTACTTTAATAGCGTTTAGCATTGTATCTTCATCAACTTCGTTTGCGCCAGCTTCAATCATAACGATTTTTTCTGTACTTGCAGCAACAACAAGGCTCAAATCACTTACGAGACGTTGCTCTTCTGTTGGGTTTAATACAATTTCGCCGTCCACTAAACCAACTTGAACACCACCAATAGGGCCAGCCCAAGGTATTTCTGAAACAGCAATTACTAAAGATGCGCCAACCATAGCAGCAATTTCTGGGCTGCAATCTTTATCAAGGCTCATAACTGTCATTGTAACACAAACGTCATTACGCATTTCTTTTGGAAATAGTGGGCGCAATGGTCTATCAATAACGCGTGAAGTTAATATAGCGTGTTCGCCAGGGCGACCCTCACGGCGCATAAAGCTACCAGGGATACGACCGTCAGAGTACATTTTTTCTTCATACTCGATATTTAGTGGGAAGAAATCTATTCCGTCACGAGGTTTTGGGCTCATTGTTACGTTACACATAACAACAGTTTCGCCATAGCGAATCATAGCACTAGCGCTAGAAAGCCCACACATTTTACCCATTTCTACTTGGAAAGGGCGACCTGCAAGTGTTGTTTCATAGACTTTAAAATTTTCAAACGTTTCTTTGCGAGAACCATATTCAATAGCCATCATTACATCTCCTGTTTTTTATATTTACACAAAAGTAACTCTCTGATACTTCTGTTTGTTTTCATTAGTTAGTTGTACAAACGCGCTTTGCAATTAATCATAGATTATTAGCATTTTCACAAACCATAATATAACAAAGGCAAGCGTCCGCTAAGACACTTGCCTCTTTTACAGTAAAATTATTTACGTAGACCCAAAGTAGCAATCAGTGCACGGTAACGTGTAACATCTTTCTTATGAAGATATGCCAATAGATTACGACGACGACCAACCATTTTTAGTAGGCCACGACGGCTGTGGTGATCGTTAGGGTTTGCTTTCAAGTGAACATTTAGCTCGTTGATGTGTGTTGTAAGCAAAGCTACTTGAACTTCTGGTGAACCTGTGTCATTGTCGCTTAAAGCAACGCTTGCGATAACTTGTTTTTTGTCCATTTCTAAATACCTCTTTTTTATATTTGCCAATGCAACAGCTTAAGGTAACGGTTATCCCCACGGTGGGGCATACACCTAAAACCGTAACATGGTACGCCTTGTAGTATAACATATTATTTATGTAAAATCAATGATTATTTTAAAATAAAATTGATATTTACTTACATGTGCTTTTAATGCTTTATTAGTCAATATCGTTTTCTTTTGGTATAGTTAAAACAACTAATGTTATCTCGTTAAAAAGCTTTATAAAACCTTACTACTTGCTTGTTTATTTTTTTCATAAACAAAACTCATAAAACTACTTTTACAAGCTAATATTATGCAAATTTTTCTGTGCTATAAGTCAGTGTTTCATCTAAAAGAGCACGCAAACTTTCAAGAGGTGTATCAGGTGTTAGACCATTTCCCGCAGTTATTATTAACCTCCCGCTTTCACGTGCGTAAGTATCTATCATAAAACGCACTTCTTTTCGCACATCTTCTGGTGTTCCATAAGGTATTATTTGCTGTACATCAAAACCTGCCCATATACAAATATCTTTACCAAATTTATTTGCCACTTCTTTTTCATCCATAGTATATTTTTGTATAGGGTGCAGTACATCTAAGCCAATTTCTATAAAATCGCCTATATAATCAAAAACGCACCCACAAGTATGTAGCCAAAAATGCATATCTAAACTATGTGCATGTTCGATAAGCTCTTTATAGTAAGGTTTAAAAAATGTTTCAAATATCTCACGTGAAAAAAACGGCCCTGTTTGTGTACCTATATCATCACTTGTAAAAATTCCATCTAAATTATAACGTATTTTTGCCTCGGACATTAACTCTTTATAAAAATCTGTAAATGCTCTAAACAATTTATGCACTTCTTGCGGATTTTCATAAAAATCGCAAAGTGAGTTTTCCATGCCACGCAAAGACCACATTCGCTCAAACAAACAATAAAACCAAGAGCCTAGCCTATATCTACCGTCTTCTGGCGGGTTTTCTGGGTATATGCGTTTGTGCTTTGGATTAGGAAAATTCGCTAAAATATCTTCTAAATTTTCCTCTTCCAAATCTATAGCGTGTACTGCGTCTAAAGCTTTTATCTTTTTTGGCATAGGTTTGTTAACCCATGTTTCTATATCTTCTCTTGATTGGTTTTCATCTAAAATAAAAACATCAGGCATTTTTAATGATATATGTGTTATATCATATGGGTACTGCGCATAAACCGATTCAAACAACTTGCGTTGCTCTGCGTTAAACTTTGCTAAGTTTGACCAAAAATGTATTGCCATGGGAACACGCTTTGCATGTCCCTTTCCCTCAATTACGTCCTTAACTTCTTGTCTGGATAAAGGCTGTGCTTTTAGAATATTATCCATATTTAAACCTCATTTTTTTGTAATATCTTGCTTATAGATACACTTAAAAATATAAACTAACTCACAATTTAACACAATTCACCGCACATGCGCTGCAAAGTATTTCAACTTAACACATTTAAAATTAATCTACAATACGTTATTTAAACTCTACTACTGTAACGCCACTTTCACCTTCGCCATATCTTCCTAGTCTAAAACTCTTTACTTGTCTGTGTCCTTTTAAACGTTGATGTATTGCACTGCGCAAAGCCCCTGTTCCAACACCATGTATTAAATAAACAACACTTTGCCCGCTCAAAAGTGCTCTATCCATAAATAATTCCGCTTCGTGCAACGCCTCTTCTACTGTCATTCCTAGTAACATGCACTCCATTTTTGTATCACGCTTAACTCTAGCAACTTTTCCACCACCAGCGCTTGCAGTATTTGATCCTGTTTTGCGTGAATATCTCTCTTGAGCTTTTGATTTTTGCTGTGGCACAAATTTATCTGGCTGTTTTAATGAACTAAGCTTAACTTTTGTTTTAACTATTCCTGCACGTACCAAAACATCACCGTTTCTATCAGGCAAAGCCATAACAACTGCATTTTGGTCTAAGTCAGCAATACAAACTTCTTGCCCAACTGTAACACTTTTTAGCGGTGTAAATTCTTTAATAGTTTTATGAGCTGATTCGCTACCTAACAGTAGCCTTTCGCTATCTTTTTTTGCAATTTCCCTTGCGCGTATCGCTCGCTGTGCAGCTGAAAGTTTTTCGTCCTTTTGTAATTTACGAAGTTCCTCTGTAAGCGCATATGCCTCTGCTTCAACATTTTGTGCAAGCGCTCTAGCTTTTATTCTCGCAGCCTCAAGTTCATTTTCGCCTTGTGCAATAAGTGCATCACGTTTTTTTTGTGCGCTTTCAAGTTGGTTTTCTGCTTGATAACGTAGCTCTTCAACCTCTTGTTCTCTAGCTTTAAGTTCTATTTTTAAATCATCAAGTTGGCTTAAAACACCATCTAAACGCTTATTTTCGCTTGATAAATGCTTATTCGCAGATACAATTATCTCTGCTGGTATGCCTAGTTTTTCACTAATTAAAAAAGCATTTGATTTGCCTGGTATGCCTACGCTTAACTTATATGTTGGGCGCAAAGTTTCGACGTTGAACTCACAACTAGCATTTACAACGCCTTTTGTTTCAAGCGCATAAATTTTTAGCTCAGCATAGTGTGTAGTAACCATTAAAAGTGCACCCTTTTTACGCAATGCCTCAATTATTGCCACAGCTAACGCCGCACCTTCTGCTGGGTCAGTGCCCGCGCCAAGTTCATCCATAATTACCAACGTTTTGCGCCTTGCTACACGCAAAATATCTTTAATTTTAGTCATATGTCCTGAAAAAGTCGAAAGGCTTTGCTCTATGCTCTGTTCATCTCCTATATCAACTAAAAAATCTTCAAAAATGCAAATCGTGCTGTTTTCGTCAGCCGGTATCAAAAAACCACACTGTGCCATTGCTATAAGTAACCCAGCGGTTTTTAAAGTGACTGTTTTACCGCCAGTATTTGGGCCAGTAATTAGCATAGAATCGTATTTATCACCAAGTTCAATATCTACAGGAACACATTTTGTTGGGTCAATTAAAGGGTGGCGGGCACGTTGTAAAGAAAAATTTTGTTCGTAACTTATATTTGGCATAAACGCACGTTGTTCCTGTGCAAGTTTCGATTTTGCAAGCAATACATCAATATCAAGCATAGCCTGATAACTATACTGAAATTGTGGTTCAATTGCTGCTATTTGACCAGTAAATGCAACTAATATACGTTCAATTTCTTGTGTTTCTTGTGTGCGATACTGCATGATTTTTGCATTTGCTTCAACAACTGCTTGCGGCTCCACAAAAACTGTTGCACCAGTCGCTGAAACATCATGTATTACACCGTGAACATCGCTTCTGTACTCGTTTTTAACTGGCACAACATAGCGACCATTACGCATTGAAACAACAGCATCTTGCAAAAATTTAGTCTGGTTAGAGTTGCGTATCATAGCCTCTAATTTATCTCTAATTTGGTTTTCTGTCGCACGTATTTTTTTGCGCAAATCTCGCAAAGTAACAGAGGCTGTATCCGCCATTTGTTCGGGCGAAATTATAGCATCTGTTATCCCTTTTTCTATATGTGGCTGTGGTGAAAGCGCATAAAATAAATCGTCAGTTTGACGCATCACACTACCGCCCTGCCCATACCATGTAGATAAATTTTGAAAATTACGAAGTGCACCAGCTACTAAAAGCAAATCTCCCATAGATAGCACGCCGCCTTTTACAGCACGCACTGCAAGTTCTCGCACTCCTTCAACACCACCAAAGCGAGGATAACCTTGTTTTAGCAACATTTCTTGTACTATGTTTGTTTGATTTAACGCAAAGCGTACTTCTTCAATATCTGTTTGTACGCTTATTTTAAGCATAGCTTCTTTTGCCTCAGCACAAAGGCAATACTCTGCTGCGTGTTTAATAATTTTATCTAATTCTAATGTTTTTAAATATATATTTTCCATTATTTTTCCTATCGTTAGTAAAATGCTGCTCTTCGTGTTTATTATTTTGCAATTACTAATTTTACCTTACCTAGTTATACTTACAACAAGTTTTTTCTATTTTTCAAATCGCTCTTTTATAACTAAAATGTTTATATTAATATTATAAAACGGATTTTAAAAAGTCAAGGCTTTTTATTTTTTTATCTAAATGTAGCAGTGTATATTCCTGTGCAGCTAAACTTAAATAGTGCATTGCTTTTTCCGAAATTTGAAAAGCAAAAACTTTTTTATCTTCCACAAGACAAATATGCCTCAAGGCAAACAGCGCGCCTTCGTTCAAATTCGTTAAATTTCCGTTTTTTGTTGCACATTGCTCACAAAAAAGCACACCGTTTTTATGTTCAAGATAAAAATTTTCACCATCATATTTATTACATTCTTTACAGCACAAAAGTTGTGGCATAAAACCACACTCGCTCATAGCTCTAAGCTCAAACACCGCTTTTACTTTTAATGCCGGACATTTTTTTTCACTTAATAAATATAGCGAATTTAATAACAAGCGCAAAAGTTTATCTCCCTCGCTACCTGTTGGTGAAACAGCTGTCGTTAACTCTGCTAAGTAAATTGCAAGGCTCATTCCCTCTAATGTTGAGGATAAGCCGTGAAATATATTTTTCACATCTGCCTCATCAATACGAAACATCTCCTTACCAGGAAAAAGTCTGAATTCTGAATAGCAAAAAAGCCCGCAAGCACTAAAAAGTTTACTTTTTAGGCGCAGGCTACCCTTAGCAAAGGCTGAAATAATACCATGCTCAGGTGTTAGTATTGTTAAAATTCGGTCTGCATCTTGGTATTTTACTTCACGCAAGACAAGCCCCGTTGTCACGATTGCCTCCATGTGCAATCTCCTTTTGCTCTACATTTTGTAGTATTTGCAAGTCAATTTCGCTTTGTTTTTTGTACTCTAAATATTGTTCTACATTACCTGAAACAATAAAGGCAGGCCAGCCATTTTCTATATACATTTTAGCCCCTTTCATGAGTTAAACAATTTTATGCAATGTCTATTTGGCTTAAAATAATAAATTTTATATAGTCCTTGCATCTAATAAAAAACTTTAATGCAAAAAACAATCCAAGTTACACTGTATAAAACAGGTTAGGATAACATTAGTTCGCTTATAAAACGCATGCTTTAAAAAGTATACCCTAAAATGTATAATAAATTCTAAAAATTCACCTAATATAAAAAACAATCTTATTTTTGTTGGTTAAAGCCAAAGTTATTGAGTAAAAATTCGTTATCTCTCCAATCAGATTTAACCTTAACCCAGCATTTCATTTTCACCCTACAGCCTAAAAACTCTTCGCACTCTACCCTAGCGCCTTGCACTATTTTTTTAAGCATAGTGCCGCCTTTGCCTATAATCATACCTTTGTGGCTTTCACGCTCACAGTAAAGATTAACTTCTATATCTATGGCGTTTTTTCCCTCTTTTTCTTTAAAGCTTTCTACCACAACAGCTATGCCATGTGGTATTTCATCACGCATAAATAACAAAGCTTTCTCACGTATAAGCTCGGCAACAAGCTCTTTTTCGGGCATATCTGTATATGCATCAGCATCAAAAAAATGTGGCCCTGCTACTTTATATTTGGAAAGCAAATCAAAAAGCTCTTCGCAACCTTCGTCCTTACCAGCACTTGCTAATACTACTGTTTGAAAAACTCCAAATGCTTCTATTTCTTCTTTGCGCGCTATTAAATCTGCCGCTTTGCGTATTAAATCTTTTTTGTTAATAACCGCAATTGCATTTTTGCGCCCACGCAAACCTTCAATCAAAGCATGCTCAGATTCATTTAGCACTCCATATGGTTCAAAAAGCATCATAACAGCATCAACATCAGACATAGAGCTTGAAATTGTTCTATCCATTCGTGTGCCTAATTTGCTTTTAGCTTTATGTACACCAGGAGTATCTAGCAAAACAAATTGTGTTTCGCCACGTGTTACAACACCTGTAATGCGGGTGCGTGTTGTTTGTGGTTTTGATGTTACAATTGCAACTTTTTCACCTACAAGGCGGTTTGTCATGCTTGATTTACCTACGTTTGGTCGCCCTACTAACGCAACAAAAACTGAATATGTTTCCATTTGGTTTTCAAAATCCATTTAATTCGCTCTTTTCTTAATATTCGCTAGTTGTATAGCTAACTGTGCGTGGCACACCTAACTGTATTAAAATAGCTTCTTCTTTTTCACGCACACGCACTGCCTCTAAACCGCCTAGTTCATGGTCGTAACCTAACAAATGTAACATTGAATGTACTGTTAAAAATGCAACTTCACGCTGTAAAGAGTGTCCATATAGCTCTGCTTGTTCCATTGCACGCTCTACGCTTACTACTATATCGCCAAGCATGCGATAACCTGTTTCGGGGTTTACATCAAACTCGCCATTTTCACCCAAAGGAAAACTCAAAACATCTGTTGGCATTGGTTTGCCTCTATACTCGTGGTTTAACTCTGCAATTTTTGCATTGTCTACAAAACTAACGCTAACCTCTGCTTTATCTGCAAATTTTTCAAATTTTAACACTGCATTACAAGCACGTCTTATCAATATCCTAAGTCCTGATGGAACTTTTACAATATTTTGTGAATTAGTGATGTATACCTTATTTGACATTATTCTATCTCTCCTCGATGTATTTAAACTTTCTTTTCTATATCTTGTTACTATTAATCCTTTTAATTTAAATACTATTTTAATTATATATTTTAAGCTTCATTGAGGAATATATACTCCCAAAAACCATTATTTTTTGAAATAAAAAACAAACCCGCAAAAATGCGAAATTTGTTAATTAAAAAACATTTATTGAATTAAAAATATTAATCGTAAATTTACTAAACTATTATATCACAAATTCACATAAAATAAACTGTTAATTTTTTACAAAATTATTTTATATCTCTCTAATAATTGACACAATTGTTCAATTTGCGGGAAATACTATATTTGCAATAACTTCACAACTACACTCATACAATAAAACACCATCTTCGATGTAATATTTTTCACTAATTTGCAACAATTGTGCATCTGGATATTGTTCAAATAATGCATCTATACATTCTTCTCTTGCTAAAAAAAGTGCAGTTTGCTTTGTGTAAATATGTTCTTTGTATTCCATTTTTAAATAATTTTTTTCAATTATCGTTACAGGTAAAGCAAATCCCCAAATACTAGGTTGATATTTTCTAACATTTACACCACTTTGAGAATTATCTATTTCCTCCCACCATGGAAATGTTATTGTTTGCCCAAAAACATACACATCGCTAACCGTTAGTAGTTCTCCACTTGGTGTATTAATACTCTCAATTGTTTCTTGCCTTGTTTGGCCTTGCCAGATAAACTGCGCTTTAATCTCTGCATTAGTTTGAGAGAACACTAGCGTTTCTTGGTCGTGTTCTAGGCGTGCTGTACTAACTAATACTTGCCCTTTTGCTACAGATTGCCCAACTTTAACTTGGGCTGTTCCTTGTTCAACATTAACATAAGTAATTATTCCCTCGTGGCTAGCTATTAAATCTGTATTCCAACCTTGCTTTATTATAGGCACATCTTTTGCTGTAATAACTTCTACCACTAACCTACCGTTATTAAAATTTAAGCTAACCCATGAAAATTCATTATCCCAATTAAGCAATGCTTGTTTGCCTTGTTCTAACAATTCTGTAGTTACATATGTGCCAGTCGTAATTTGATTACTCTGCCATAAAATCTGCCTTATACGTGCTATTTGTGCATCATTAGCGCCCGTAAAATGGATATACCATATAAAATTTTGACTCCACAACCAAAAAATAAAAAAAACTAGGCAAGCAATATAAATGCCTTTTTTAGACAAAAACTGTTTTAGTGTAAAATATAAGCCTGTCTTTTCCTTAAGTTTAATATCTACATGGTATTTTTTTGCAATTTTGATTAATTCAAAATAGTTTTTTGCCTCACATTTTCCTGTTATTCCACCCAAAATATATTTTACTTCACGCAATTTAAGGTTATTTTGTGCTGATTTTTGCAAAAAATGTACTACTCTACCACCCTTAGCATCAAAGTTAACACTTGCCCAAAAATTCATCTTTATCTCTCCCTTTGTGGTGAAAATTCAATTTTAAAAACTGTTCCCTTTATTAATATTCGCTCTTTTTCAAGAGCTACTACAAATAGGTTAGCACCATAAATATCTAAAGCACCATTTTTAATTGTCATACCTAAATGTTCATCGGTATATTCTAATAATTGACAAAAATTTTTCAATTCCATTTCATCACCAGAAATATAGAGCATAGGTTTTGTATAAAATTGTGGTTGCGGTTGTGCCAAGAGGTTTTTACACCATTTTTTTATTAAAACTAACTTTTTTTGTTTATTCCTTTTCAACAAAAACCTCCTTTGTTTTAATAATAAATATTAGCTTTAATATATATATATTAAATAGGAGGTTGTTTATATGATTTTATTAAACAAAACTAGATTAGCTTTTTCAGTTTTTATTGCTTTTTTTATAATATTTTTTTCAATTGTGTATCCTGAACTTTCAAAAGCAGCCTTGTTAGAAGGTATTACGCTTTGCACTGATCAATTATTACTAGCTATTTTTCCATTTTTAATAGTAGCGCAAATGCTTGTTTTTTCTGGTGCAATTACACCTATTGGTTATTTACTAAATCCTTTAGCTAAAATTTTAGGATTTAAAAATAAAAATGTAGGTGGAATAATTTTATTACAACTAGTAGGAGGTTTTACACCAGCAGTAAATGCGCTTGCCCAAGCTGTACGTGCACAAAAATTAACAAGCGAACAAGGCGCACGTCTACTACCTGCTATTGTGTGCATGGGACCATCTTTTATTATATTAGCTGTGGGTGTAGGCCATTTTGGTAATAGTTTGATAGGATATTATTTATTTATTAGTCAAATATTAGCATGTTGGTTTGTTAGTTTAGTTTTAAAAATAACATTACCTACAACTGATTTTACACAAGCATCAGAGAATATCAAAATAAACGAACTTCAAAATCCGCAATCTAGTACACCTTTTTCAAGTATGATTTCTGATTCTTTTTTTGCATTTTTACGTTTATGTTCTGTTGTTATTTTTATGCGTTTTTTCTCTACTGGCTTATATCAAATTTTGCCTGCAGAAATACACTATTTACCTGCCTTTTTACTTGAAATTACCTCTGGCACAGCTATTTTAGCTCAAAGTGGACCTTACTCAACTTACTTAGTTTGCATTTGTTTAAGTTTGCAAGGATTATCTATACTAATGCAAGTTTCTGCTCTTGTGCCACAAAGTGTATCTTTAAAATATCTGTATTTATCACGCATTATTCATTTACCAATTTCACTATTTATACTTTGGCTTTTATTACGTATACCTAATGCACAAACTGTTTATAACAGTTTTTCTCCTAGACTTATTACAATGCAGCGAATTTCAACAGAGCAAGCCATACTTATTTTTATTGTTTGCATATTTACAACTTATCACTTGCAAAAGATATTGCTGGTTAAATCACAAATCTTTACAAATAATAAAAAATAAGCTATACTAAGAAAACAATCATATTTTTAATACCAAACATTAAAACTAGCTCGTTAATTTAATTTTATTATCGCAGTTTTTATAAATAAAAAAGGATTTGCATATGTTTCAAAAATCAATTTATGATAAAAGTATCCCGCCAGCGTGTGAATATTGTGTTTATGGACGCACATCTAGCGACAAAGATATGATTTTATGTAGAAAAAAAGGTGTAGTTTCGCCTTTTTCATATTGCAAAAAATACACATATGACCCAATAATGCGCATACCAAAACGCATGCCGAAAATGCGTAAATTTACAGCATCTGATTTTTCTTTAGATTAAATAATTTCAGCCATGCACTATAATTTACTAATCAATAACAAAAAATGCTAGCTCGCTTTTACAAGTGAACTAGCATTTTTTGTTATTTAATAAAATGTTTTATCAAAGCTTGTGTGCCTAAATCTCCCTTGCCTTCTTGCTCTAATTGTTTATAAATTTCAAGGGTTTTTTCTAAAACAGTTAATTTTAGGTTTTGTTTTTCAGCCTCGTTGTTAGCGATTGTTAAATCTTTAATATAATGCTTTATAAAAAAACCTGGTGCAAAATCATCTGCGATGATTTTCGGCATTGTGCCATTCATTTGGTTGCTGCCTGCTGCCCCTGTTGAAATAGCATTGTATAAAAGTTGCCAATCAATACCTTGTTCCTTTGCATAAGCCATAGCCTCGCAAACACCAGATACTGCCCCAGCTATTGCTATTTGGTTACACATTTTAACGTGCTGACCCTTGCCTGCTGTGCCACAATAACTAATATTTTGCCCCATTGCCTTTAATACTTCTAAACAAAAATCAAAATCCGCTTTATCTCCGCCCACTAAAATTGCAAGAGTACCATTTTTAGCACCTATATCACCACCTGTTACAGGAGCATCTAGCGCATGTATATTTTTTTGTGTGGCTTTTAAATAGATTTCCTCTGCTAGGCTTGGCTCACTTGTTGTCATATCTAACACATATGCGCCCTCAGGAGCGTTCTCTAAAATTCCATCCTTACCAAAATAAACTTCCTTAACATCTTTTGGATACCCTACTATAGTTATAATAAATTCTCTGTCGAGAACACATTCTTTTACCGTATCTCTCCAAATAGCGCCTTCTGAAATAACATTCGACACTTTTTCTTTTGTTCTGGTATAAATCGCTACTTCATGACCAGCTTTCATCAAATTGCGTACCATTGATTTTCCCATGATACCAACGCCAATAAAACCTATTTTCATATTACACCTCATCAATTGGTAAGTGGATTTTTGCAATAAAGATATTTTCTTCTCTATTAAACTCTGCAAAGCCTCCGTTTTTCTTTGCAACAGTTTCTACATTTGTAATGCCCATTCCATGATTTTTTGCATCTCTTTTTGTTGTAACTATTTTATCGCCTTTATATTTTAATTTACCATCAAAAGAATTTGCACATGCTATCGTTACCCATTGCTCAGAAATATAAGAGTTAATTGTTATCATTTTAACCCCTTCAGATTTAACAACGTTTTCAATAGCATTATCTATTATATTAGAAATAATACGGCTTAAATCAAGATCAGTTATATTTAAACTTTTTGGTATAGGTACTTCAGCTTTAAAACTAACACCAAGCTCGTTGCATTGCTTTGCTGCTGAGTGCAGTAAACTTTGCACAAAATCATGGTTAGAATATTCAGAATACTTTTTGTCAAGTTCTTTAACGCTATCATCAATTTGCTTTAATATTGTTAAATTGCTTGTGTCTTTTTCAGAGTTTGCAGATTGTTCCATTGTTCGTTTTAAACTAGCATAATCATGTTTAAATTGACGTACAGTAATAATATATTCCTTTTGCCTATCAAATGCATCTCTTTGTTTTTCAAGCTGCTGCTTGTAATCCCAAAACCCTGTATAGTATTCTTCAAGGTAACTAATATCTTTTGCATTTTTATACACTATATAAAATAGCAAACAAAAAGCAAAATTTATAATACCATAATACAAACCATCAGTTGTATTTGTTATATGCACGCCCGAATAAAAATTGTAGTTGATTAAAAACGAAAGCGATATTAATATTAAAAGTGTGGACATTGCAAACGTAATTCTCTCACTAGAAATTGGATATCGTGTTTCTATTCTGGCATCTAAAAGTCTATTATAGACAAACAAAAAAATCACAGAAGATAAATTTGTTAAAAAGTTAAGCAATATAGGGCCTATATCACTACCAAACATTTGGTCTATTGTCATTTTATTTACAAATACAAAAAACCAAGCTATCACACCTTGAAATATAATCAAATGAAAGCAAAAAAAGCTTGCAACAAATATTTTTTTACGAAATCCACCTTTATAAAAGAACGAACAAACTGTCAATGATGAAAAAAACACAAACAAAAGTAGCCCTTCTGTTTCCACACTAAATAGTATAGGTATAATATATATACCGCCAAGAAACGCAAAAGAGATACCCGTTAAAAATCTATTTGTATACCTATGTTCCATTAAGGCATCTTGAAACTGTGCTTTTACAAAAAAACAATATAAAACAAACAAAGCCCAAGTTGAAAATATAAGTAAATTTTCAATTGTCAAAAAACTCATATATCTCCCAAATCTTCCCTTATTATGCCTTGCAAACTTAAATCATTGCACGTTTGCTCAAGCGTTCTGCAAAACGCTTTTTAAACTCAGCAAGTGCACTGCGCCCAACAGGAATTACATCACCGCTAGTCATGGTTATCTCCGAGCCTTTTACTTGCTTTACGTAATTAAAATTAATAATATATGATTTATGCACCTGCATAAAGTCATCAGATTTAAGCTCTTCTAGTATAGCGCTTAATTTTGTATAACTTTCTACGTTATCTTTATTTTTTAACACAATAGTTATTTTGCGCAAAAACGAAGAAATATACATAATTTCATCAAGAAAAACTCTTTTTTGTTCACTAGCTATTTTTACGATTATACTTTCTTTAATTTTATTTCCACTTGCGCTCAACGCTTTATCTATTGTGGCAACAAAAAGTTCTTGATTCCATGGGTTTTTTAATATATAGTTTAAAGGTTTTGTATCAAAGGAATCAAAAACGTATTCTTTGACCATCGTAGAATAAATAAGCTCACCTTTATAACCTAGCTCTCTAGCTTTGGTCATTGTTTGTATACCATTCATTTCATTCATTTCAATATCCATAATAACTATATCAAAAAGAGATAGGTGATCTTCCAGAAAAAACACAAATTCCTCCCCACTCGAAAATTCAGTTATTTGCATTTCTTGAATTTCAAAATTTTCTTCTATAGTTGATATATATTGTTTTCTTATTTTAACTTCATCATCACAAATTGCAATGTTAACCATAATACCCCCGTATCACACACTCAAATTTTTTATATAAGAATTTTACTTTACAATCATATCACAGTATATAGTTTGTTTCAAGTATAAAGTCACTATGTATGCCAATTTTTATACTTAAAAACCCATTTTACATAAATTTTACATAAAAAAGGCGTAGTAAGTGCAAAATACTGCATTTTACAACAATTTTACTGTTGACAGATAGAAGATTTTACATTAAATTTAATATGATAGAAATAAGCCTTAATATAAAAGGAGCAATCATGACAATATTCAACCTGTTTTCTTTGCTAGGCGGTCTTGCACTTTTCCTATTTGGTATGGACGTTATGGGCAAAGCGCTTGAAAAACAAGCTGGCGGAAAACTACAAACAATCTTAAGCAAACTTACTGATAACCCCATCAAGGGGTTTTTCCTTGGTTTAGTCGTAACCGCAATAGTTCAAAGTAGTAGTGCAACCACAGTTATGGTTGTTGGCTTTGTTAATAGTGGTATCATGCAATTACACCAAGCCATAGGCGTTATCCTCGGTAGTAACGTTGGTACAACTGTTACTAGCTGGATTTTAAGCTTAACTGGCATCGAGGGCGATAACTTTTTAGTTGAACTTGCAAACCCCTCTGCTTTTTCGCCAATACTAGCTTTTATTGGAATAATACTATATGTACTAGCCAAAAAAGATAAGTATAAAGGTATAGGCACAATTTTCTTAGGTTTTGCAACTTTAATTACTGGTATGTCTACAATGTCTGCTGCTGTTAAGCCACTTCAAAATGAAGCATGGTTTACAGAGCTTTTCGTCATGTTTACAAACCCTATATTAGGCGTTATAGCTGGTGCTGTTTTAACAGCAGCTATACAAAGTAGTAGTGCTAGTGTTGGTATCTTGCAAGCATTAAGCTCTACTGGTGCGATAACATTTGGTAGCGCAATACCCATCATAATGGGTCAAAACATTGGTACTTGTATTACAGCACTATTATCCTCTGTTGGCGCTAATAAAAACGCTCGCCGTGCTGCTATGGTTCACCTTTATTTTAACGTAATTGGTGTTACTGTTTTCTTGGTTGGTTTTTATAGCGTTAATGCGATATTTAAATTCAGCTTTGTATCTGGTCCAGTGGATGGTTTTGGTATAGCTATTGTGCATACATGCTTTAACATAGCTGCCACTGTTGTATTGTTACCATTTATCGGTTTGCTTGAAAAATTAGCATACTTAACCATCCCAGAAGACGAAAAGAAAGACAAAATCGAATTGTTGGACGAGCGTCTACTTGCAACACCTGCAATTGCCTCTGAGCGCGCACATTCTGCAACACTTAAAATGTCTGAAATTACCCGCACCTGTCTATTTAAGTCAATGAGCCTAGTACATAATTGGTCTGATGCTATTTGTGAGGAAGTTCAACACGAAGAAGAAAAAACCGACAAATACGAAGATGCACTTGGCACATATCTCGTTCGACTTTCTAGCTTTGAAATGACACATTCTGATAGTATTAGAGTAAACACACTTTTACATATTATTCACGATTTTGAGCGTATTGGCGACCATGCAATTAATATTACAGAGGCAGCTCGTGAGATACAAGACAAACAAATTTCTTTCTCTAATGCTGCAACTAAAGAGCTTTGTGTGCTTGAATCCGCTTTGCAGGATATATTCAACCGCACATTAGAGTGCTTAGCAAACAACGACATTGAACTTGCAACAAAAATTGAACCACTAGAAGAAGTTATTGATGACTTAGTTCGTGAAATTAAATCAAACCACGTTGCTCGTTTAAGAAAAGGTACTTGCTCTATTGAATTTGGTTTTGTTCTTGATGATCTTCTAACTAGCTATGAACGTGCTGCAGACCACTGTAGCAACGTTGCTGTAGCACTTATAGAAGTTTCTCAAGATAGTTTTTATACACATGCTTATATCAACGAATTGCATGATGATAACAGTGAGGCTAGCAAAACATTTAACACACTTTATCAAAAATACCGTGCACGTTATGTATTAGGCGAATAAAAGGAGCAAACTATGATTTACATTGTCGAAGATGACGTTTCAATACGCGAACTAGAGCAATATGCTTTAGCTCAAAATGGTTACGAAGTAGCTTGTTTTTCAAGCTCTATAGATTTTTGGAAAACAATTGTAAACGAACTACCCGAACTTATCATCCTAGACATTATGCTCCCCGAAGAGGACGGCTTAACCATACTAAAAAAATTACGTTCAAACGAAAAATACATGCACATACCAGTTATAATGGTAACAGCAAAATCTAGCGAACTTGATACTGTTAAAGGGCTTGACGCTGGAGCTGATGATTACCTTGCAAAACCTTTTGGTATCATGGAATTTATAAGTAGGGTTAAAGTAGCTTTAAGACATAAAAATAGCAATACTAAAACAAATGATAACTTTACTTTTAAAGAAATAATACTTGATAATTCAAGACACAATGTAACTGTGAATAAGCAAACCGTCGAACTAACTTATAAAGAATATGCGCTTTTAAAATTGCTTATGGACAATGCTGAAAAAGTTGTTTCCCGCGAAAAAATACTACATATTATTTGGGATACAGATATACCAGTAGAAAGCCGAACTGTTGATATGCATTTTAGAACCTTGCGCAAAAAGCTTGGCGAGGCAGGGCGATATATACAAACTGTTCGCAAAGTTGGTTATAAACTTACTACCGAAGAAGAGGCGCAAGAATGAAACAACAAAGCATGTTTATAAAAGTTGCTTCTAGTATATTTTTAGTTGCCATGCTAAGTTATTTTTGTGTTTCAGCTTTTGCATTATTTTATATTTACCACGATCATTTAACATCAAATACGCAGAATATTGAAACATTTTTTGCATATCTTTTAAGTGTGCTACCTGTTTTACTTTCGTTGACTGTAATATTTTCTATGTGTACACTTTTATTTGCAACTTATTTTACATCAGCACTATTAAAACCAGTTTTAGCTATGAAAGATAACATTGAAGACATACAAAACAATGTGCCTTATAAAGAACTTTCACCTTTTGTTTCTGCTATATATTCACAGAGATTACTACGCGAAAACAACGAAAAAATACGTGAAGAATTTACTGCCAATGTAAGCCATGAATTAAAATCACCACTAACTAGCATTTTAGGTTACGCTGAACTAATAGAAACCGGAATGGCTAAACCAGAAGATACTCGGGGTTTTGCAAAACGTATATACACCGAGGCTTCACGCATGTTAGCTTTGGTTGAAGACATTTTACACCTAAGCAAGCTTGATAGTGCTAGAGATTCAGCAAGTTCACCTGTTTTTGAACCACTTGATTTACATGAAATGGCAAAAAACTGTATTGACCGCTTACGCATAAACGCACACCGCTCGTATATAACACTCTCACTTGATGGTGAAAGCACTTTTGTAAATGGAAACAAACAAATGTTAGAAGAGCTTTTACAAAACCTATGTGATAATGCTATACGTTACAACCGACCAGGTGGTAAAGTGTTTATAACTGTTAATCTCAACGAACAAAATATACCTTTTGTTAGCGTTAGAGATAATGGTATAGGTATACCAGATGACATGCAATCCCGAATTTTTGAAAGATTTTATCGAGTAGATAAAAGCCGTAGTAAGGAAACCGGTGGTACTGGCCTCGGACTTGCTATTGTAAAACATATAGTTTTAGTTCACGACGCAAAAATTATTGTAGATAGTAAATTAGATAAAGGCACTTGCATCACGGTTACATTTTAAAAAATAATAAAAATAGTGCTGCCAACTTGAAAACTTTTAAGTTGGCAGCGCTATTTTTTATTGTAAAAAAACTAATTAATTATTAATTTTGCATTAATTCTGGCGGTGCAACTAAAACCTTGCCTTTTGTTTCATATACTTTTTCAAATAATGCTTTATCTGCATCTTTTATGCTAGAAACTGCACTAACTGAAACGCCTATGATTTTTTTACCTTTGGCATTTTGTAAAAAACCTCTAATTACAGGTGGTATTGTGCCCGCCCACACTGGAAAAACAATTATAGCGCTATCCCCTATTATTTCATCATGGCTTGCAACATATACTTCCTTTTTTGCTGCTGCTGCACCTGCCAAAACAAAGTTTTTAGGCCCTGACCAATCTTTACCGTCCGAAACCTTTTGAGCTTTTATACCTTTGGTTTTCGCAATTTCTAAAGCTATTTTTTCGCTGTTGCCTGTACGTGTAAAATAAAAAACTTGCATAATTTCTCTCCTTTAATAATAATGTTACCCAACTATTGTTGAGATTTATAAACTAAATTTTAATTTGCTTTTTACCTTTTTTATTAAGATAAATATAATAAAAAATACACAGCACAAACGAAACACATGCCGCAATAGGCACTGCTAGACCAATTACAAACAAATTTGTATTTGGTAACTGGCTTAAATAATACGATAAAGGAATACGTATTATAAACGCTACTGAAAGTCCCTGTATCATAACAAACTTTGTTTTGCCAAGACCGTTGAAGTATCCAAGCATACAAAACGAAACCGTAATAAAAACATGCTCTAGGGCTACTCCTTGTAAATATAAATGCGTTCCCGCTATAACTAAAGGGTCACTTGCAAATATTTGTGCGAGTAAATCTCCCCAAAAAAATGTAACTATACAAATAAAAACACCCATTACAAAAGATAAACTAGTTGCAATGCCTAGTGCTTTTTTAGCTCTATCTGGTTGGCCTGCGCCTATGTTTTGCGCAACAAAAGCAGAAAGTGATGACATAAACGAACTAGGAACAAGCGCTAAAAATACAAACATTTTTTCTGCCACACCAACACTTGCAGATTCTACAACACCTAAAGAGTTTATAATTGCTGTTATAGCTAAAAAAGAAAGCGACACTAAAACATCTTGCAGCGCTATAGGCGAGCCAAGTTTTAAAATAGATTTTTCACCATTTATTCTCTTAAAAATACACTTATTTAACTTAAATGGAAATGGCTTTTTGTACATATAATAAAGTGAAAACAAAACGCTAACTATTTGTGCAAACACTGTTGCAAGCGCTACACCTGTCGCCGACATATTAAGTATTGCTACAAAAACTATATCTAAAATTATATTTACTACGCAAGCTATTAGAACAAATAAAAGTGGCGCTTTTGAATTGCCAAAACCTCTAAAAATTGCACTTATACCATTATATGCAGAGATAAACACCATGCCTAAAACACATATATGCACATAACTTATTGTTTGTTCTACTGCCTCTGGTGGCGTTTGCATAAACACAACAATTTGTGGTGCAAATATATATGTAATTAAAGTTATAAAAAGCACAATAACACTAAAAAGTTTAATTTGCCCTGCAACTATTTTTGATATTTCTTCGTAATCCTTAGCGCCTATTGCTTGCCCTATTAAAATAGTAACACCTGTTGAAAAACCGATTATTACAACATAAATAGTATGCATAATGTGGCTACCAGTAGCAACAGCTGAAACGCTAGCAGTGCTGCTAAACTGCCCTACAACGGCTAAATCCACCGCACCATAAAGTGTTTGCAAAACTAATGATAACATTAGTGGTATTGCAAATTTTATTAATGCATGCGCAATACTTCCTTTTAAAAAATTATTTTCTTTCATGTTATATATTCTTTCTTGTTAGGAGTTTATCCTTACTATTAATATTATACCACAAATATGTTTAATAATAAACAAGTATTTATTATTAAACATATTTTTTCAACAATAACACATTTACAAAACCGTTTTGCTAGTTTATACTTAAATTACATAATAAAAGTTAAGACAAAGGTGTATATAATGAAACTTAAATTGCAATTTATTTTTTGTATGCTTGTTTTTGGGAGCATAGGCATATTTGTTAAACAAATTAACATGGAAAGCGCCGCTATTGTGCAGTGGCGCACTATTTTTGCCAGTTTATTTTTGGCGATGCTTTACTTAATTAAAAAGCAAAAACCAAATTTTGAGGCAATTAAGCGCAACAAAAAGCCGCTTTTACTCTCTGGTATTGTGCTAGGTGCAAACTGGGCATTTTTATTTTTAGCATATCAACATAGCTCTGTTGGTATGTCCACAATTTTATATTATTTTGCGCCTGTACTTGTTTTTATTTTCGCACCTTTGTTTTTTAAGGAAAAACCAAGTGCTTTGCAAATAATAGGCATAGTAGCAGCTATATCTGGCACAATATTTACAAATTTTGAGAGCTTAACGGGTGGCAATGTTTCGCTTGCTGTGCTTTATGCTATGCTAGCAGCTGTATTTTATGCAACTGTTATGCTTTGCAATAGCTCAATGCATGAAATTTCTGGTTTAGATAGCACTTTTATTCAGCTAATTATTGCAGCTGTTGTAATGACCATTTACTGTACGATTACAACTGGTAATATGCTAACTTTCGCACCAGCTAAAGATATGTTAATAGTTTTGCTTTTAGGCGTTGTACACACAGGCATGATATTTCCACTTTACTTTTTTGCTATACAAAAATTACCAGCACAAAACATTGCAATTTTTAGCTATATCGACCCTGCCTCTGCACTTATTTTTTCATATATATTTTTGAACGAAAATTTAAGCGCTTTACAAATAACCGGAGCGATTTTTGTATTTGGTGGCGCACTTTTTGCACAATTGCAAGGCAGTAAAAAGCAACAAATTTCATAACAAGTAATTACATGATATATCACCTATTTTTTAATTATAACAGGTGTTTATCTAAACAAACAATTATTATCACATTGTGTTAAAACTTACTCCGCTTGTAAAAGCTCCAAAATTTCATGCAAATCAGTACCTTTTAAATACACATAATTAAATGCGTTCTCTATATTTACGCCTTTTATTGTAAAAATAGCAAGGTTTTTATTATGTTTTGCAACTGATTCATATACAAACGAAACACCTAAATTTGCCATTACTGCTTTTTCTATTAACCCAAAGCTACTTATAATTGATTTTCTACGAAAACTTTTCGTGCTAAAGCTATGTTGCGATAAAAACTGTTCAAAAACTGCCCTTGTTCCTGAACCTTTTTCACGCAGTATTACATGCTCATCAAATAATGTTTCAAGTTCTATTTCCCTGCCTGCAAACTTATGCTCTTTTGAGCACACTCCATATAATTTTTCAATTTTAATAGGCATATAATCATATGTGTTTTTATCAAAATATCCTTCCACAAGTAAAATATCCAGTTCAAAATCGTTAAGCTTTGCCACTAACTGTGCAGTGCTTTCAATTATAACTTCCAATTGCACATTTTCATATTTTAATAAGTTTAATACGATATTATGCATAACGTAATCACCTATTGTTTTTGTAGCACCTATCGCCACTTTGCGTATAGGCTTTTCAGCCATTTTGTGTGATAACACAATATCGTTGTGAACCATCGCACGTGCGTATTGCTCTAATTGTAAACATTTCGGTGTTTTACTTAGTACACGTGCGTTGTAATCAAACAATTTACAATCATATTCTTGCTCTAAAAAATGAATATGCTGTGTCACTGCTGGCTGTGTCATTTTTAAAATTTCAGCGGTTTTACGATAATTCATAACCTCACATAACTTTAAAAAAGTATGTATCCTGTTATCTAACATAGCACGCCTCCTATCAATAAAAATAATTTATCATTAAATAACAAATGATTATTTTATTTTATCATTAAATTGTGATAAAATCAATGCGTTGAACAAATAAATATAAGGAGTTTATCATGGAAACACTAAAAAAACAAACAGCGATTTTACCCGGTTTATCACTAGCATTACTCATTGCGGTTATATCACAATTTATCGAAAATTTATTACCTATACATCTAATAGGTGGCTCTGTTATAGCTTTATTTATAGGCATGGTTTTAAATGCAATTTGGCGACCAGCTTTTTTAAATGCTGGCTTAAAGTTTACATCTAAAAAGGTCCTAAGGCTTGCAATTATTTTACTAGGTGCTTCGCTTAGCATACAAACAATTTTAACAGTTGGTAAGCTTTCTTTGGCTGTAATGGTTTTTACATTATTAACTTGTTTTGGCGGTGGGTATTTTATTGGCAAAGCATTAGGACTTAACTGGAAACTTTCAAACTTAATTTCTGCGGGCACAGGCATTTGCGGTGGCTCTGCTATTGCGGCAATTGCACCAGTTATAGATGCTGAGGACAAAGAAATTGCCTATGCAATGTCAGCTACTTTTATTTTTGATATGGCTATGATAATACTTTTTCCTTTTATGGGTGCATGGCTAGGCTTAAGTGATATGGCTTATGGGCTATGGGCTGGTACTGCCGTTAACGATACCTCTAGCGTAGTTGCAGCTGGTTACGCATATAGCGAGGCCGCTGGCGATTTTGCCACAATGGTTAAACTAACACGTACACTAACCATTATACCAACTGTTTTGGTGTTTGCATATTTAAACATACGCATTAAACAAAAGGAAATGGTTAAAGCTGCGCAGGTTATAAACGAAGTTAAGCAAAAAGGTGAACCTTATGAGGTTAGCCAACTTGATAAAATATCTGAGTTTTCTGCCAATACATCTAGTACAAATACTTCTGGCATATCTAAAAAGCCTAAAGCTAGAGATCAAGTTAATTTTATGTCGCTTTTTCCTTGGTTTATAGTAGGTTTTATAGGCCTTGCAATAATAAACAGCTTTGGTGTTATCCCTGTGGAGCTTTCATCTGCTTCAAAAGAGTTTAGCAAGTTTTTAATGGTTGCTGCACTAGCTGCCATCGGCTTAAATACAAGCTTTAAAGACATGAAAAAATCTGGGCCAAAACCTATGATACACGGTTTTATTATCTCTGCTTTAGTAGTTATTGTTGCAATATTTGTTGAATGGTGTATGGGAATGGTATAATTTTTTATATTTTCACAATCAATAAAATGCTATCATTTAATAATTACATATAACTTAAAACTTAAAACACTACTCACATTTTTTGTAAGTAGTGTTTTTTAATATTCAAAAAACAGCTTTCGCTTTTAATTAGCTTTTGCTGTTAATGCGAATAATAGTTA
This sequence comes from uncultured Faecalibacterium sp., assembly GCA_964370685.1. Classification (GTDB taxonomy): domain Bacteria; phylum Bacillota; class Clostridia; order Oscillospirales; family Ruminococcaceae; genus Faecalibacterium. The sequence continues at coordinate 162,204 of CAYJKG010000002.1, forward strand.
ACCCTGATAACATCATTAACATAATTGCCAAAACAATTCCATTTTCATTTTGCGAAGTTTGCGGAGAAGCATCCAAAGTTGTATTTTGAGGTGTTATTTGTTCTTGCTCATTATTTTGTGGTAGTGGTTCGCTTTGCGATGTAGCATTATTTATTTGTTCTGGTTCATTTTCTGAAATTATATTTGGTTGTGCATAAATATCTTCATCTGCTGAAATAGCCTGTGCTTGATATAATTGTTTGTTTACTGCTATTTCCTCATCAATTTCAGTTAATGCCTTTGCAGTTATCATTGCACTAAATGTTATTGATAACACTGTTACAAGGCAAAATAATTTTTTTATATTATTTTTCATCTAAAGCACTCCTTTCTAAAAACAAATCTTTATTAAAAGTATGTGCAATATCCTGTCAAATATACCATAGTATATTTTTCTGTTTAACTAATAAAAAAATTGCAACAGAATTTTCTGCTGCAATTTTGCAATTAATTAATAAAATTATTTAGTAGCTTCGTTAAATGCTAGGTAAGTTTTGTAACCCATGTAAATATCAATTTTATGTGTTAGCTCAAATGGCGAGTGCATTGCAAGCACTGGTACACCTACATCAATAGTTGGTATGCCTTGTTTTGCTACAAACTTAGCAATAGTACCGCCACCGCCAAGGTCTACACGGCCCATTTCGCCTATTTGCCATGAAATATCGTTTTCTTCACACATATCAGCAACATATGCAACTAGCTCTGCTGGTGCATCGCTTGCGCCACCTTTACCGCCAGAACCAGTGTATTTTGCAAAAGCAATGCCACGGCCAAAATATGTAGAGTTTAGTGGTTCAAATGCACTTTCAAAAGTTGGGTCATGTGCAGCTGTAACGTCAGAGGATAAGCATTTTGAGTTGTGGAAAGCTGTTATTTCATCAGCACCACTCATTTTGCACAAACGACGCATGAAATCAAAGACGTATGTGCTTTGCATACCTGTTATACCGTCACTGCCAACTTCTTCTTTATCGGTTATAACACAAATAGTTGTAAATGTTGGTGTTTTACAATTAATTTCAGCTAGTAATGATGGGTAAGCACAAACACGGTCATCTTGGCCATACGCACCAACAATCGCTCTATCAAAACCTACATCTCTAGCGTTACCTGCTGGTACAACTTCAATTTCAGCACGTTGGAAATCACGCTCAACTATGCCATATTTTTCGTTTAATAGCATCATAGTTTTCAATTTAACACTATTTTTAACTTCTTCTTCAGTAACAGCAGTGCTACCAATAATAACATTTAGCTCTTCACCACGTATGCCATCTGGTAATTTGCGCTCTCTTTGTTCACGTGCAAGATGAGGTAGTAAATCACTAATGCAAAAAACTGGATCTCCAGCATCTTCACCAACTGATACTTTAACAACTTCGCCGTTAGCCTTGCAAAAAACGCCGTGTAAAGCTAGAGGTATTGCTACCCATTGGTATTTGCGAACACCACCATAGTAGTGAGTTTTTAATAGGCTCATATGGCATTTTTCATAAAGTGGATTTGGCTTTAAATCCAAACGTGGTGCATCACCATGAGAAATATTTAGGTGAAAGCCTTCTTCCATGCTTTTTTGGCCAATAGTCGCTGCAACTATGCTTTTTGCTGCTTGAATAAAGTAAATTTTATCACCAGCTTTGTATGTTTTTTTAGTGTCATACAAAGTGTAGCCAGCTTTAACTAGCATTTCTTCAGAGGTGTCAGTAACTTCACGCTCTGTTTTACCGTTATCTAAAAATGTTTTGTAACCCTCGCAAAAAGCCTGTGCTTCTTCTAGCAATTGTTCGCTTTTATCTGCTGGGTATTCTGCATTGTAAAGTAATTCTTTAGAAATTTTTTCTAATTTGGATTCAGTTTTAGTTTCTTTGTTCATTTTCTATTCCTTTCATTTTTTCGAATTTAAGAACTGTAAAGTTCTGTATATTTTTGATAGCTCTTTGCTATTTTCGAAACATAGTGTTGCATTTGTTCATACGGAAAAACATCTAAAGTTTCGCCGTTTTTACTATAAGCACTGTCCTCTAACAGTGTATCAACTGTCCCCCAGCCACTGTGATACGCTGCCGCCGCTGTAGGTTGATCATCAGAGTATCGCTCTAAACATTCACTAATATAATACGTACCAAAGCGAACATTTATATCTGGGTCAAACAAATCATCAAATGTTAAATCTTCATCTCTTGCAATCTTACTTTTTATCCAATCAAAAGTATCCTCTGTTATTTGCATAAGGCCTCGTGCACCCACATTGCTAACAGCATTAGCATCAAAGCTGCTTTCTGTATGAACATGTGCGTAAATTAACATTGGATCAACTTCATAGTATTCCGACCATTCTTCAATAATATCTGAATAGTCCTTTGGGTAATACCACTCAATAGTTTCATTATACGCATAACTTATCCCTAATGCAATAGCAGTTATTAATAAGGCTAAATAAACAAACAAAATCAATCGCTTTTTTTGTCTTTTATCCTTTAAAGTTACTGTGTTTTTTGTCGCATTTTTCTTACTTTGCATTCAGCCACCTTTTATTATTTTTATTAAATCAAAAACTTTTAATCTCAAAGTTTCGTTATCGCTATCTGCAACTATATGATAATTTGCCTTTACTAATAATTCATCTTCCGTTACTTGTGCATTTAAGCGTCTTATCGCCATTTCCTCAGTGATATTATCTCTTGCCATAATGCGCTCCACACTTAAAGCCATAGGCGCAGTTATTATCAAAAATTGTTCGCACAGTTCCTCACAAATTGAGCCAATTATCACCGCACCATCTATTGCACAAAGTTTAACCTCTGCTTTTTTATTTTCATCAATAAAAGCTTTAATACGTTTATATATTTCTGGGTGTGTAATATCTGTTAGTTGCTTTGTACCCTCTTTTGTGGCAAAAGCTCTATTTGCTAATAATTTTCTATCAAGTATTTCATTTTGGTAAATATCATCACCAAAAATTTTTTGCAATTTTGGCAAGCATGGCGAATTTTTCTCCAGCACATCTCTTGCAATTTTATCAGCATCAGCTACTGGTATACCTTTTTCTGCAAATGCTTTTGCAACTGTAGATTTACCAACACCAGAACGTCCTGTTATGCCTATGGTTATCATAAAGTCACCACCCTAAAAGCTGCCGCACGCACAAGGCGGTTGTAAACAGCCATAGATACGCCGTCTTTTTGTGGTGCACGTGCATACACTATTTCCTCGTCTTGCTCATCAAGAGCACGCAATGCTCTAAAAAGTTTTTGCGCTTGGTCTGCGCCATCATATTTTTTTCCGTATGTGACACAAGGCAAGCTTATTTCATTTTGTTCTTCGTCAAAGCATAAACATGCAATATTTTTATCTTTTTTATCCTCAACATAGGCTTTAAATTGTTCAAAATTGCTTTCTATCATAGTTATGCATGCTTTTGGCGAATAATGCTTATACTTCATGCCTGGACTTTGTGCGTTTTCGCCCTCAGGTAGTGATGACATTATTGCCGCCGAAAGCTCAACCTCAACCCCTAAAACAAGTTCTATTTGCTCCATTGTAACAATTCCTGGGCGCAAAAGTATGGGTTTTGTGCCAATGAGCGAAACAACAGTAGATTCCACACCTACATCACAATTACCACCGTCAATAATAAGTGATAAGCGTCCGTCCATATCGCTCAAAACATCTTGCGCACAAGTTGGGCTAGGACTACCAGAAAGATTAGCAGAAGGTGCTGCAAAAACACAAGCACTTTCGTGTAAAATTGCCCTTGCTACAGGGTGGCTAGGTGCACGTACCGCAACAGTATCAAGCCCAGCTGTACACAAAGACGCAACTTTTTGCCCTTTAGGTAGTACCATAGTTAAAGGCCCTGGCCAAAATGCCGCCGCCAAAAGCTGAGCGCTCTCTGGTATTTCGCTAACAATGCCGTTTAAATGATTTAATCCTAAAACATGCACAATTAATGGGTTATCCTGAGGGCGACCTTTAGCTGTAAAAATTTTTTGCACAGCGTTGTTATTTGTAGCGTCTGCCGCTATGCCGTAAACTGTTTCAGTCGGCAGGGCTAATATCTCACCTGCGTTTAAAAGCTCTGCTGCTTGCTTAACACTTTCAGCATTTGCTTTTCGGTAAATTGTTTCCATTTTATTCCCCCGCTAGGTTTAAACCGCACCTTGTTGCTTTAGTCTTTCAGCTTGCTCTGTTGTAATAAGTGCTTCAATAATTGGATCAAGCGCACCATTTAAAATACCCTCTAAGTTGCTTAGATTAACTTTAATGCGATGGTCTGTCATGCGGTCCTGTGGGAAGTTATACGTGCGTATTTTTTCACTGCGATCGCCTGTGCCAACTTGCCCTAGGCGTTCAGCGTTTATTTGGTCTTGTTGTTCTTGTTGTTTTTGCGCTAACAAACGGCTGCGCAAAACTTCAAGCGCTTTATCTTTGTTTTGAAATTGACTGCGCTCGTTTTGACACTCAACAACTGTTCCTGTTGGTATGTGTGTAACACGTATAGCACTAGATGTTTTATTGATATGCTGACCACCAGCACCAGAAGCACGGAAAGTATCTATGCGCAAATCTTTCATATCTAGTTCAAAATCAACAGCCTCTGCTTGTGGCATAACTGCTACTGTCGCTGTTGAAGTATGCACACGTCCTTGTGTTTCAGTTTCAGGCACACGTTGCACACGATGAACACCGCTTTCGTATTTTAAATAGTGATAAACACCGTTACCATCTACGGAAAAAACAACCTCTTTCAAGCCACCAATTTCAGTTTCGTTTTGGCTCAACACTGATATTTCCCAGCCTTTTTTAGCCGCATACATAGAATACATTCGAAATAGGCTGTGTGCAAACAATGCAGCCTCACTACCGCCTGCACCACCACGAATTTCCACAATAACACTTTTTTCATCGTTAGCATCTTTAGGTAGTAGCAAAACCTTAAGCTCTTGCTCATAACCAACAATAGCCTCTTTATTATCTAAAATTTCCTCTTGCACCATAGTTTTAAATTCTGGGTCGGAAATCCCCTCTTCTAAAAGCATTTGTGCTTCTTCAATAGCTTCTTTAGCGCTGATGTATTTGCGATACACCTCAACTATAGGGTTAATCTCTCTATATTCTTGCATCAAAGTGCGAAATTGCGTTTGGTCTGCTGCAATTTCTGGTTGTGCAAGTCGAATTTCTATCTCTTCAAAGCGATGACAAACGCTATTTAATTGTTCAAACATAATAAACTCCTTTTTGTTTAAAGCCATGTTTACTAAAAACACAGCACACTAATAATTATAAATCACAAAAAGAAGCCTAGCTAACGCTCGCTTTCCTTAATAACTTTTTTAATATTTTTTTCTATCTTAACACGTGGTAGCATAACCTCACGTCCGCAACCCTCACAGCGAATACGAAAATCCATGCCCACACGCAAAACGTTAAAAATATTTGTACCACATGGGTGGTTCTTTTTAGTTTGTATTTTATCACCAACTTGTATATCCACGCAGAGCACTCCTTTCATTATAAAATATCCTATTAGTTGCTTTTAAGCTGCACAAAAATTATTTTTTTATCAAACAAAACTAGACGGATTTTGCACCGAAAATTTGATATAGTAAAAAAGGTGTTTCGTAACTTTTGCGCCACACCATATTATACAACATTTTTCTATCGTTATCAACCTTTTACTTGTAAATAATTTGTTTTTTCACAGTGCAAAAAACAAGTATAAATTACAAGTGTGCACGCATAAGATGTAAAGAATTATTAACAAGGCAAAGCAAATATCAACCTAATCTATTGATATTTTTTGCTAACACAAAACCAGCACGAAAAAAGAAAAGAGGAAAACAATGCAAGAATTTAAACCAGAAGGTGCTTTTACTAGCGCTGATAAACTTACCTTAAACGAGCTTTACAGCGCTATGGAAAACAAAAAAATATTGCAAAGCACAGCACTAGCTTTTGACACCTCACGTCAGTTGCGCTTTGATTTTGGATTTGCAAAAGGTGTTATGCCTTTTGCAGAATGTGCGGACGGCGCACAAAATGGTCAAGTACGTGACATTGCTATATTAACACGTGTAGGTCGAGCAACATGTTTTGTCATACAAAACATAGAAAAAGACGCAAATGGCATTATACTTTGCACACTTTCACGCACAGCCGCACAATTACAGTGTAAAGAAGAATGGCTTGACAATGTAGTCGCTGGTGAAATTTTACCTTGTAGCGTCACTCATATAGAAACTTTTGGCGCTTTTTGTGATATTGGATGTGGAATAAGCGCACTATTACCTATTGATTGCATGTCTGTAAGCAGAATTTCATCGCCTTTTGATAGGGTTCAAGTTGGGCAAACACTTTATTGCGTTGTTAAAAATAAAGATTTACACGGTAGGTTTGTGCTTTCACTTCGTGAGTTACTAGGCACATGGGAACAAAATGCCTCTAATTTTAATGTTGGTGAAACTGTTGTAGGCATTGTGCGCAGTGTTGAGGAATACGGCACATTTATTGAACTTACTCCAAATCTTGCAGGCCTTGCAGAGAGCACCCCTGGTTTACGTGCTGGTCAAGCCGTTAGCGTTTATATCAAAAATATACTTCATGACAAAATGAAAATGAAACTAGTTATTGTAAATAAGCATTTAGAACAAACTTTACGTTTTGAATTACATTATACCCAAACTAGCGGGCACATAGGCCATTGGCTTTATTCTACACCTAAAAGCGGCAAAAAAATAGAAAGCAACTTTGAGTTTGCAACAATATAAATATCTAATTCATAAAATCATTAAAAAATCATTAAAAAGCAATAATCAAAATACCGACCTCCAAAAGTTAGACATAAAAATCTAACAAATGGGAGGTCGGTATTTTGATTGCAAACGACTTTGTATTAAAAAATAGTAGAAAAATGCATACAAAAAAAACCAGATACTTGCATCTATAATAAATTTGGGTTGCACTTTTGATTGTTGTTTTACAAAGAATATTTCGCACTACCGTAAGGAAAGAAATTTAATAGCTATATTTCAACCATAAAAGTAGTTCCTTTTTCTTGTGAGCTGCTAACACTTATCTTACCATCGTGCAACTCACAAATTTTTTTTACTATGGAAAGCCCTATGCCGTTACCTTTAGTACTTCTCGATGAATCTGCTTGATAAAACTTTTCAAATATTCTATCAAGAGCATCGTTCGGTATAACTTTACCAAAGTTTGTAACACTAAAAACAACTTTATCAGCTTTATTGTGTAGTTTTATAATTATTATATCTTTCTCGTCTGAAAATTTAACAGCATTTTCTATAAGATTCAACCATACTTGGTTTAGTAGTTCTTCATTTGCTTTGATATTGATTTCATCTACATCTAAATCAAAATCAATATCTTTTTTGTCCCACAAATTTTGAAGAGCAACAATGGAAAGACGTATTTGCTCAGAAACATCATATTGCTCTGTATCTACTAAAACATCTTGACTTTCCACCTTATTTAATAAAAGTATGTTTTTAGATAAACTTACAAGCCTTGCAGATTCATTAGATATTACAGATAAATACTTTAATTTTTGCTCGTTTGTTAAATTATTTTTTATTAAGATATTGGCAAAACCATTTATAGAAGCGATTGGCGTTTTAAACTCGTGCGAGAAATCATTAATAAAATTTTGTTTTAACATCTCGGTGCCTGAAAGCTCTTTTGTCATTATATTAAATGAATGTACTAGTTCAACAATTTCGTTAGGTGAATTTTGAGGTATTTCTAATTGGATAGAAAAATCACCCTTTGCAACATCTTCCATTGATTTTTGAAATTTTCGAAGTGGTTTAAGCTGTATGCTTGAAAACCAATACGCAATAACTGCCATGAGTATTATTAACGCAAACATCAACATTGAAAATCCAGGTCTATTAATGGGTAATAACACCAATCTCTCTATTGCAAGGCTTAAATCATATTCTGCCAATGTTACCAAAATTAAAACAACAGTTACAATAGTAAACATAAAAGCTATAAACAACGTACCTATTGTAAAAATCAATTGAAAATTGATTTTAAATTTCCTATTCATATTTCACCGCCTTATATCCAAGCCCTCTTATAGTCATAATTTCAAACTCTTTTATATGCGATAACTTTTTGCGAAGTCTGTTAACATGAACATTTATCGTGTTATCATCTGTTTCGCTATCCATACCCCAAATGTCATCCATAATTTTTAGTCTTGTAAAAATTTTGTTTGGATATGAAAGCAGTTTAAATAAAAGCATAAACTCTTTTGGTGGTAGTTCAATACTTTCATTTTTATCAGTAACAGTTAAGCTGTCATAATCTATAAGAACACTTCCTACTGTTATTTGCTTGCTATTATTAATCTTTGCCCTGCGAAGCAGTGCAGTTATTTTAAGTAACAACTCTTCCTCATCAACTGGTTTTGTCATATAATCATCAGAGCCTACAGAATAACCTCTTTTCTTATCATCTATATAAGTTTTTGCAGTTAACATCAAAACAGGCATTTCAAACTGTGCATCTCTAATTGATTGAACAAACTCAAAGCCGTCCATATTGGGCATCATTACATCGCATACTATAAAATCTATACTTTGAGTTTCAATAATATCCCAAGCTAAAATACCATCTCCTGCTGTATATACATTATAACCGTTTGTTGTAAGTAGTGCCTCTAAAAATTTACTCATAGATAAATCATCTTCTACCACTAATATATTAATCATACCATAATAAAAGTTGCAAACTCCACCGATGCTGCAATGACACTTTCTTTAACCTCTGAAACAGGCACAGACGTTCTTGCTTTTGCCTCCTCAGTGTTAATGCCTAATATTTCAACAATCAATGGTGTTGCCGATGTAAATATTCGTGGTGGTAGCGAGGGGTATATATCAGTAACTTTAGACGAACAAAAGTTAAATCTTTACAGCATATCCGCAGACACTATTTCACAGGCTATACAAGCTGCAAACTACACTATTCCAGCAGGTAGCGTTACTCAAGGTAATCAAGAGATAAGCGTATTTTCAAGTTCTGAAACAGAAACTCTTGCTGAACTAAAAAATATACCTATCACAACACCTGCAAAGGGCATTATCGCTCTAAGTGATGTTGCAAGTGTATCGCTCAAAACCGATTTAATAACTTCTATAAGCAGATATAACGGTAGCTCTAATATTTCTGTAGAAATAACCGCAGAGCAAGATGCAGATTTAGTAAAGCTATCAGAAGAAATATATAAAGAAATTGATAACAGTTTAGCTGTAAACGATAGTGTTAATATAAATGTAATCTCTGATACAAGCGAAAGTATTGAAGCTTTTTTATCAGCTGTATTAGTAACACTTATAACAGCGATATTTCTTTGCATGCTAGTGTTGTTCTTATTCTTAGGCGATATAAAAGCAAGTTTAATTGTAGGCTCATCAATACCTATATCACTATTTTTAACTTTAATTGCAATGTTCCTATCAGGGTTTGAGCTAAATATAATCACAACCACAGCACTTGTTATTACCATTGGTATGACAGTTGATAATGCTATAGTTGTTTTAGAGAGTATTTTTAGAAACAAGACAAAGGACAATAGCTATTCTGATGCTGCTGTAGCTGGCGTAAAAGCCGTTGGTGCTTCTGTTATTGCATCCACCATAACGACAATAGTAGTTTATGCTCCGCTTGCATTTTTAACAGGCATGATTAGCATATTTTTCTCTGATATGGCACTTACAATTATATTCGCAATGGTAGCTTCTATCTTAGCTGCATTTACCATTGTACCACTATTTTACACTTTAATTAAACCTGTAGAAAAAGAGCGCAGTTTATTAACAAATGTTTTAACAAAACTCGAAAAATCTTACGAGAAAGCAATTGCAAAAATTATAGATAGAAAAAAACTTGCAGTTGTTGTAGCCATAATTTTACTGATAAGCTCTTTTGCACTTGCTACACAAATTGACGTTGTGCCAAGACCTTCAACCGATGCAAATGCTATGACGATTTCAGCTACATTTAAACCTGATACAAGTATTGAAACCATCGACACACAAATAATGCAAATCGAACAAATGCTTGAAAATGATGAATATATTGAAACATACACCATGACTTAAAGTGGCGAAACCGCTGAAATAAACGCATACTTAACAAATGGCGCACAACTTGAGCAGGTAATAAGCAATTACAAACAAATACTGAAAGACACTATTGTTGGCTTTGATGTTGTTATAACCGAAAGTGATGGTACACTTGCTGCAGAGGATGCCTCGGTGGAAACTATAACTGTTTCGGGTACTGATTATGATTCCGTTATACTCGCAGCAGAAGATATGACAAACAAGCTTTATGAAATAGACGGAGTTACCGCTGTTTTATCAGAGTTAACTTCCAGAAAATCAAAAGTTAATATTGATATAGACCCAATGCTTGCAGCGCAACTTAATGTTAACCCTGCTATTGCGCTTAAAACAGTGCGCACTGCTACAAGCGGTGTAAGCGCAGGCGATATCACTCTTACAGGCACAGAGTATGACATTTTAATTGAATACCCAGAGGATAGCTTTGACACAACAGCTGATCTTGCAACGCTAAATATACCTACCCTTATCGGCACATATATCCCTCTTGAAAGTATTGCAGATATTTATTTTGCAGATTCAATGCAATCTGTAACAAGAGAGAATGGGCAATATTTCATTGACCTTGAAGTAAGCGTTGCAAGCGGAGCAGAAGAAACAGTTTTAGCGGAAGTTGAAACATTAAAAACACAAAACACCTACCCCGGAATATCTTTCGAGCAACTAAGCAGTGATGCATTCGATGACACTATATCTCAACTTTTAGGAGCAATTGCAACTTCTATCTTTCTTGTATTTATGGTAATGGCTATGCAGTTTGAATCCCCAAGATTTTCATTTATGGTTATGACAAGTGTAATGTTCTCTTTCATAGGTTCATTTTTGTTATTGTTCATAACAGATATGGATATATCTATGATTTCACTAATGGGCATATTAATGCTTATTGGTATAGTGGTAAACAACGACATATTATTTGTAGATACCACTAATCACTTAAAAACTACAATGCCACTGAGAGATGCGTTAATACAAACTGGTAAAATGCGTATGCGTCCAATTTTAATGACAACCATGACAACTATTTTATCAATGATACCACCATCACTTGGTATAGGCGAGGGTTCTGAAGTGTTGCAAAGTATGGGTATAGTAATTATAGGCGGACTTATTACCTCAACACTGCTTGTTTTACTACTAATGCCCGCATTCTACTTGATTATTGATAAAAAAAACAAAATTAAACATTAAAAAGAACAATTAATCAAAACATGTAGAATGATATTTCTACTAACTTGTACCGCTATAGCAATGATTGCATTGTTTGATCAATCATACTAAAAAAACTCAATGCCTAAGCCACCAAAAATGGCTTAGGCATTTTTTTAAAAAGTAAACAATTTAAAATAGATAAAGCTACAACTGTCACTCTTCTCTCTAGCCAGATAAATATAATCCGAACCAGTTTTATACAGCGTAGTTCAGCTTGTT
>CAYJKG010000003.1:0-63775 GCA_964370685.1 uncultured Faecalibacterium sp.
ACTTGACGTTTTGTGTGTAAATCACCTTTTTTGCCAAGTGTTATCATTTTCTCAGCCATAGAACGCACATCTTTAGCACGTGTTACGGTTGTTTCGATTTTGCCGTTTTCAATTAGGTAAGTTACCATAGCGCGCATCATAGCGTTGCGGCAATCAGTAGCTCTACCGAGTTTTCTTGTACCGGGCATCCCGTTTCACTCCTTATCTCAATGATTATTCTTCGTCTCTAGTTAGGGTAAAACCTAAAGATTCAAGTTTTGCCATAACTTCTTCTAGACTCTTGCGGCCGAGATTACGAACTTTCATCATCTCGTCCTCACTCTTATTAATTAAATCTTCAACTGTGTTGATAGCAGCACGTTTTAGGCAGTTGAAAGAACGAACGCTCAAATCTAGTTCTTCGATTGTCATCTCCAAAACTTTTTCTTTGCCTTGTTCTGTTTTTTCTACCATAATTTCTGCACCAATTGCATCTTCTGACAAGTTTACAAATAGGTTTAAGTGCTCAGTTAACACACGTGCTGCAAGGCTGACAGCCTCTTGAGCATTGATTGTGCCATCTGTCCAAACTTCAATTGTTAGTTTGTCGTAGTCAGTAATTTGTCCAACGCGAGTATTTTCAACGTTGTAATTTACTTTTAACACTGGTGTATAAATGCTGTCAATTGCAAGAGTGTTGATGTCTTTTTTCTCGACGACATTTTGTTGTTTGTTGCGATCAGCAGAAACATAACCACGACCTTTGTCGAAAGTTAGCTCCATAGTGAGCTTTCCGCCCTCGCTTAAAGTAGCGATATGCCACTCTGGGTTTAAAATTTCAATATCATCCGCCTGAGGAATAGTACCTGCAGTAACTTCGCAAGGGCCTATAGCCTCCACACGTACTGTTTTCGAACCTTCGCAGGATAACTTTGCAGCAACACCTTTAAGGTTTAAAACAAGTTCAGTAACGTCTTCCTTGACGCCTTCGATGGTGGAGAACTCATGCACGATGCCATCTAGCTTAACGCTTGTAACAGCAACGCCAGGTAATGAAGACAATAGTACACGACGTAAGCTATTGCCTAAAGTAATTCCAAAACCGCGTTCCAATGGTTCTGCAACGAACTTGCCGTAGCGACCATCAGGGGAGAGTTGTGCGATATCAATCTTTGGACGTTCAATCTCCATCATAGGTATGCCCTCCTTAGTAATAAGCCGATTAAAAATCGGTGTATTAAATTCTTGTAATGCAAAGCTGTAACCATAAAATAGTTATCGCTCGTGGGATTACTTGGAGTACAATTCGACGATGAGATGCTCTGCAACATCAAAGTCAACGTCTGCGCGTTCAGGTGCTCTGTTTACTGTGCCTTTTAGGACGCCTGCTTCGCGAGTTAGCCAAGCTGGAGCTGTAACTAAAGCTGCATCAGGACCTACAAGTTTTGAGAAAGCAACAGATGAACGGCTGCTTTCACGAACTTCTATTACGTCACCAACTTTTACTTGGTAAGAAGGAATGTTTACCTTTTTGCCATTGATGGTGAAGTGTGCATGATGCACAAGTTGGCGAGCATTACGGCGAGTTTGTGCAAAACCTAGGCGGAAAACAACGTTATCTAAACGGCTTTCTAGCATAGCTAGTAAGTTTTCACCTGTTTGGCCTTGGCGACGAGCTGATTCTACAAAGTAGTTGTAGAATTGTTTCTCTAATACACCGTAAACGAATTTTACTTTTTGTTTTTCTTTTAACTGAATTGCATATTCAGATTGTTTTTTGCGAACATTGCTGTTAGAGTTGCGAGTAGTGTTCTTTTTAGCATAGCCCATGACTGCAGGAGAAATGCCCAAAGCTTTGCAACGCTTTGCAATTGGCTGTTGATTCTTTGCCATATTCTAATTCCTCCTTCTTAAACGCGACGACGTTTTGGTGGGCGGCAACCATTGTGAGCAATGGGTGTTACATCTTTAATTAGAGTAACATCTAGACCAGCTGTTTGCAATGCACGGATTGCAGATTCGCGGCCTGCGCCAGGACCTTTAACGTAAACTTCGACTGTTTTCATGCCATGATCCATAGCTGCTTTTGCAGCTGTTTCCGCAGCGCTTTGTGCAGCAAAAGGTGTGCTTTTGCGGCTACCGCGGAATTTTAGTGTGCCTGAAGAGCACCAAGAAATAGCGTTGCCTTGCAAATCAGTAATTGTTACAACAGTATTGTTGAACGTAGACTGGATATGAGCTTGACCAGCAACAACGTTTTTACGCTCTTTTCTTTTTGTGCGAACTGCGCCTTTTTTAGTATTAGCCATTAAACTCTATCCTCCTTACTTCTTCTTATTCGCAACTGTGCGTGCTGGGCCTTTGCGTGTACGTGCGTTTGTTTTGGTACGTTGACCACGAACAGGCAAGCCTTTGCGGTGACGGATACCACGGTAGGATTGGATTTCAACTAAACGTTTGATGTCCAATGCTACGTTACGACGTAGATCACCTTCAACTAGAAGGTTGTTAACATTGATATACTCACGGATTTTTGCTTCATCATCAAGAGAAAGATCTTTTACGCGAGTGTCAGGGTTGATACCAGTAGCAGCCAAAATATTTTTAGCTGTTGTTAGACCGATACCATAGATGTAGGTTAGACCAACTTCCACGCGTTTTTCACGTGGGAGGTCAACGCCGGCAATACGTGCCATACTAAATCCTCCAAAATAACATCCCATGTCAGTGTCGGGGCCTACGCCGGGAATCTACGTACTTGGCCCCCAGGCGCCTGAATTAGCCTTGGCGCTGCTTATGCTTCGGGGTTTGGCAAATTACCATCACGCGGCCTTTGCGGCGGATGACTTTGCACTTTTCGCAAATTGGTTTTACGGAAGGTTTAACTTTCATAACCTTGAACCTCCTTTACTACTGCGGCGCTTATTTTGAGCGCCAAGTGATGCGTCCCTTTGTTAAATCATAGGGCGACATTTCCATTGTGACCTTATCTCCTGGCAAGATACGGATAAAGTTTGTCCGTAGTTTACCTGAGATGTGCGCTAAGAGAACATGACCATTAGGAGTTAATTTCCCTGTGTCTTTGTCCTCGCTCAATAGTTCTACCTTAAAGATAGCATTGGGCATGGCCTCACGCACGATACCTTCGACTTCTATTACGTCTTCTTTCGACAAGCTAATTGCCTCCTCACTGGGTTTTGCTAAGTTTGTCTGGCGATTGCTGAGATTGCCACATGCTTTGTCCTACGCGTGGCACAAAATCCACGAAAAAACAAAATATTTGGTTGTTTCGACAAAGCATCTAACCTATCTTAGCCAATTATCTATTATACACCATTAAATCAAACTTTGCAAGGATTTTTCCGATATTCTACATAATGTTTAATATTACGATAAAAAAGCTATTAAAAATTAAAATTCGGATCTTCCCATCCATAGGTTAGTATTTCAGGCCCATTTGGTAAAATGGCTATTGTATGCTCAAAATGAGCTGCCATACCACCGTCACGGGTTTTCACAGTCCACCCATCGGATAAGGTTTTCACTGCACGGTCTTTTTCGCAAATCATAGGTTCTATTGCTATGGTCATGCCAGCAACAAGGCGTGGGCCTCTGCCTGCTTTACCAAAATTAGGTACCTCAGGGTCTTCGTGCAGTTCTTTACCTACACCGTGGCCTATAAACTCTCGGACAACGGAAAAGCCGTTTTCCTCGCAGTATGTTTGTACAGCACAGCTAATATCTCCAACACGGTTGCCTGGGATAGCCTGTTTTATACCTAAATGAAGTGCATGTTTTGTAACATCTAACAAACGTTGAATTTCAGAATCAACTTTACCACAAACAAAAGTGCATGCGTTATCTCCGTTGAAACCTCCGATTTTTGCGCCTGTATCAATGCTAATAATATCGCCCGGGCGAATTACCTGTGCTTTAGTAGGTATGCCGTGAATGACTGTGTCATTTAAACTTATGCAAGCACTTCCAGGGAAGCCATACAAACCTTTAAAGTTCGGAATTGCGCCACGTTTAACGATATAATTATAAATTAGACTATCGAGGTCAAAGGTGGTTATCCCTGCCTCGATTTGCGCACCTGCAAATTTAAGTGCGGCTGCACTTATTTCACAAGCTTTACGCATTTGGTCTAATTCTTTTGCTGTTTTGATTTGAATCAATTAATTGCCTCCAAAACTTTTGCAATTGCAGCACTTGTTTCAGCAATTGTCTCTACATTATCAATAGCAGTAAGTAAGCCACGTTGCTTATAAAAAGCAACTAGTGGTTCTGTTTGCTCATGATATGCGTGTAAACGGTCTAAAACTGTTTCAGGTACATCATCCTTACGGATAACTGTCCTTGCACCGCATAAATCACATGTTTCTGGTAGGCGGCTGGGTTTTGTTATTAAATGATAAGTTGCACCACAACCTTCACAGGCACGGCGACCGCCCATACGTTTAACAATTTTTTCATCTTTAACAATAATTTCAAGAACTTTGTCTATATGAATACCCATGGCCTCAATTGCTTCAGCCTGAGCGATAGTGCGAGGCACACCGTCCAGTATGAAGCCTTTGGCACAAGAAGGAGAATCAAGCGCTTGACCTAAAATACCTATTATGATATCGTCGGGAACTAAAGCACCTTTATCCATAAAGCTTTTTGCCTTTTGTCCCAGCTCTGTGCCATCTTTTATAGCTGCTCGCAATATGTTTCCCGTACTAATAGTAGGTATTTCATATTTTGCGCAAATAAACTCTGCCTGTGTGCCTTTACCAGCACCAGGTGGTCCTAAAAGAATTAAATTCATGGATAAAACCCCCTCAAATTTGCTAAGGATTAACTTTTTACTTATTTTAAGAAACCGCCGTGGCTACGCATAGTCATAAAACTATCCATGCTACGTGCTGTATCAAGTGCTACACCAACAACGATTAGTAGGCTAGTACCACCTAGTTGAATAGGCACACCAGTAATGTTGCCAAGTAAAATTGGGCTTATAGCTACAACTGCCAAGAATATAGCACCAATTAAAGTAATTTTATTTAAAGTTTTGCTTATAAAATCACTAGTTGGTTTACCAGGACGAATGCCAGGTATTGTGCCATTGTTTTGACGAATGTTGTTTGCTATTTCTACTGGATTGTACTGTATTGCTACATAGAAATAGTTAAAAGCTAGAA
The DNA here is from genome assembly GCA_964370685.1 of uncultured Faecalibacterium sp. Lineage (GTDB taxonomy): Bacteria > Bacillota > Clostridia > Oscillospirales > Ruminococcaceae > Faecalibacterium. The sequence continues at coordinate 5,166 of CAYJKG010000003.1, forward strand.
TTAAAAGCAAGTAAATAATTATATATGCGAAAGAGTTGTAGTTAAATGCATTAAAAATTGCTACCCAAATTGCATCATCAACTGGATCTAATTGCAAGAAACTGCCTATAATACCAGGGATTGATACTAAAGAAGAAGCGAATATAACTGGCATAACACCACTCATATTAATTTTTAATGGAATATAACTGCTTTGACCACCCATCATTTTTCGGCCAACAACACGTTTAGCGTATTGCACACTTATACGGCGTTCAGCGTTAGTGAGAATGATAACAAATACTATAGCCACAAAAGCAAAAATTGCGATTAGTGGTAAATAGATATAATATTGGCTCTCGCCAGCTATTGCTCTAGTTAATAAACCGTTTACTGTATCGTAAACGCCAGACCAGCTCGTTACAATAGATGCAAAAATCATCATAGATATACCATTGCCTATGCCTTGAGCATCAATTTGTTCGCCACACCATGTGATAAACTGAGCACCTGCTGTAAAAGCAAGTATAATAACCACAGCAGCGAAGAAACCTTCAAAGCCAGCAGTATATTTTAAAGCACCCATGTTGCGTACAACAAAATAATAACCTATAGACATAATAAATGCAACCACAGCACCCGCTATGCGAGTATAACGCTGGATTTTCTTTTGGCCATCTGGCTCTTTAGCAATACGCTCCAGTGGCGGTAAAGCCACTGTAAGCAATTGCATAATAATTGAAGCTTGAATGTATGGTATTACACCTAGTGCAAAAAGTGCACTACTTGCTAGAGCGCCACCAGACATGGTGTTTAAAAACACTAGCATATCGCCTTGTGTAAACATGCTAGAAAGTGCGTTGGGATCAATGAAAGGAACTGGTATTACACAACCAAGACGATAAACTGCCAAAATCATTAACGTAAATAATATACGTTTACGAAGTTCAGGTATATGCCAAGAATCGCGGAATGTTTTTAGCACCTTACATCACCTCAGCCTTTCCGCCTGCCTTTTCTATCATTTCTTTTGCGCTTGCGGAGAAAGCTGCAACTTGCACTGTTAGTGCTTTGTTTAACTCGCCAGTGCCAAGAACTTTAACACCGTCAAGTTTCTTTTTAATAACACCTTTAGCTTTTAAAGCCTCAGCTGTTACTACTTCACCAGCCTCAAAGTTTGCTTCAAGGTCAGAAAGTTTAACAATTGTGTAATGTGTGCCGAAAATGTTGTTAAAACCAACTTTTGGCAAACGGCGTTGTAAAGGCATTTGACCGCCTTCGAAGCCAGCTTTTTTAACACCAGAACGAGCTTTTTGACCTTTGTGGCCATAGCCAGCTGTTTTGCCATTACCTGAGCCTGCGCCGCGACCTTTACGGGTAACAGGGCGGTTAGCACCAGGGGTGGCACGTAATTCATGAAGTTTCATATGCTTGCGCCTCCTTGATTATTCTTCGGTGACGCTAAGCAAGTAAGAAATTTGTTTAACTTTACCTTGAGTAGCGACATTGTTAGGCTGGACGGTTACATCGTTGGGGCGTTTTAGACCCAAGCTGATTGCAGTTGCAACATGTTTTTTGTTGCGACCGATTAAGCTTTTTACAAGTTTAATTTTTAAATTTGCCATGGTACGCACCCTCCTTAACCTAAGATTTCTTGAACAGTTTTACCACGTTTTGCAGCAACTGATTCAGCGCTTACAAGACTTGTTAAACCGTTAAATGTTGCGGAAACCACGTTAATTGGGTTGTTTGAACGCATTGATTTTGTACGGATATCTTTGATACCAGCAACTTCAAGCACTGCACGCACAGGGCCACCAGCGATAACGCCAGTACCAGGTGCAGCAGGTTTCATTAGAACTGCGCCTGCGCCAAATTTGCCAACTATTTCGTGTGGGATTGTAGTACCACGTAGAGAGATGCTTTGCATGCTCTTTTTAGCAGCAGATTCGCCTTTGCGTATAGCTTCAGGAACTTCGCCTGATTTACCTATACCAAAGCCGATTTTGCCTTTACCGTCGCCAACTACTACTAGGGCAGCAAATTTCATAACACGGCCGCCTTTTACAGTTTTAGATACACGGTTGATGGAAACTACTTTAGTGATGATACCATCATCGGGCTCTCTATTGTTTCTCATAGCCATTTTGTGTTTCCTCCTCTCATTACAGCTTGAGGCCGCCCTCACGGGCGCCATCAGCTAGGGCCTTAACACGGCCATGATATACGAAACCGCCACGGTCGAAAACAACAGCAGAAATACCTTTATCAAGTGCTTTCTTTGCAATAATTTTGCCAACTGCGGTTGCAGCTTCAATGTTACCACCGAAACCTTCAAAGTCTTTGTCCATAGTGGATGCAGCAGCCAAGGTTACGCCTTGTTCATCATCGATGATTTGAGCGTAAATATGCTTGGCGGAGCGGAAAACATCCAGGCGTGGACGAGCGGCTGTGCCGCTGATTTTACCGCGAACGCGGCGATGACGGCGCAAACGAGCTGCGTTTTTGTCAATCTGTTTAACCATTGTGCTTCACTCCTTACCTTACTTTTTGCCCTTGCCGGCTTTACCTTCTTTACGAACGATGTATTCGCCCTGATAACGGATACCTTTGCCTTTGTAAGGCTCAGGTGGTTTTTTGCCACGTACTTCAGCTGCGTATTGACCAACTTTTTGTTTGTCTATACCCATGATTGTGAAGTTGTTAGCGTCAACCCAATCGATAGTGATATCTTCGTTTTCAGAGATAATAACTTGGTGAGAGAAACCGAGGTTCATAACAAGATCTTTGCCTTGTTTAACGCAACGGAAACCTACACCTTGGATTTCCAATTTCTTTTGGAAACCTTCAGTAACGCCTGTTACCATGTTGGCAATAAGGCTACGTGTTAGGCCATGCAAGCTACGTGCTTGTGCGTCGTCGTTAGGACGGGTAACCAAAAGCTCATTGCCTTCAAGAGTAACATTCATTAAAGGATGATAAGCGGAATTCAGGCTACCTTTGGGGCCCTTAACTGATACAGTTTTTGCAGAATCATCTAAAGTAACTGTAACACCAGCCGGAACGACGATGGGTTTTCTTCCGATTCTCGACATTGTCTTTTACCCCTTTCTTACCATACAAAAGCAAGAACTTCGCCGCCAACGTTAGTTTTACGTGCTGTGCGGTCTGTCATGATGCCTTTGGATGTGGATATAACTGCAACGCCAAGGCCTTTCATGACCTTTGGCATATCTTCGCAGTTTGTGTAAATGCGCAAGCCAGGTTTTGATACACGGCGCAAACCAGAGATAACGGGTGCACCGTTAGCTTGGTATTTTAGTGTTAAAACGATGTTGCCTTGAGCAGAATCGTCTTTAACTTCCATCCCTGCGACGTAGCCTTCATCAATTAGAATTTGGCAAATAGCCTTTTTCATGTTAGATGCAGGTATCACCACCGAAGGGTGTTTGGCACTGCTTGCGTTACGGATGCGTGTTAGCAAGTCCGCGATTGGATCAGTAATATGCATGCCACTAACCTCCTAGATTAGCTTAAATTGTTAATAAACGGATAGGCAATTTCTTACCAAGATGCTTTGCGTACGCCAGGAATTTCGCCTTTGTAAGCTAGTTCACGGAAGCAGATACGGCAAACGCCATATTTACGCAAAACCGAGTGCGGACGGCCACAGATGTTGCAGCGGCTGTAAGCACGGGTGGAAAACTTGGCAGGGCGAGCCTGTTTGATTTTCATTGACATTTTAGCCATGGTTCGTTATCCTCCCTTAGTTTGCAAACGGAGCGCCCATAAGCTTTAATAGCTCTTTGGCCTCTACGTCATTTTTAGCGGTAGTAACAAAGCAGATATCCATACCACGAACTGCATCAACTTTATCAAAGTTGATTTCTGGGAAGATGATCTGTTCTTTGATGCCACAAGCATAGTTGCCATGGCCATCGAAAGAGTTACCATTGATACCGCGGAAGTCACGAACACGAGGAAGTGCAACGCTGAAGAAGCGATCCACGAACTCGTACATGCGTTCGCCACGAAGAGTTAGTTTAACACCAACTGGGCTACCTGCACGTAGTTTGAAGTTTGCAACGCTTTTTTTAGCGCGGCATACAACTGGTTTTTGACCTGTGATTTGGCCTAGGTCATTCATAACTGCATCGATAATTTTTTCGTTATCTTTTGCGTCGCCACAAGCAACGTTGATAACTACTTTATCAAGTTTTGGGATTTGCATTACGCTCTTGTAACCGAACTTTTCGTTCATAGCAGGAGCAATTTCAGCAACATAACGTTCTTTTAAACGAGCCATCGTGTATTAACTCCTCTCTTATAGTTCGGCACTGCATTTTCTGCAGATGCGAATGTTTTTGTTTTCTTTACGCATGTGACCAACGCGTGTTGCCTTATTGCATTTTGGGCAAACTGGCATAACTTTAGATGCATAGATAGCACCTTCAGCTTTAACGCGGCCACCTTGTTCGCCTTGACGGCGAGGCTTAACGTGTTTAGTAACCATGTTGTAGCCTTCAACAATGACTTTTTTCTCAGCTGGGCTTACTTGAAGCACCTTGCCAGTTTTGCCTTTGTCTTTGCCACTGATAATCATAACGTTATCGCCGGTTTTAACATGAAGTGTATTCATTCCTAAAACCTCCTTACAGTGATTCCGGAGCAAGGCTCAGGATTTTTGTATAGCCATCTTCACGAAGCTCACGGGCAACTGGTCCGAAAATACGGGTTCCCTTAGGGCTTTTATCTGGCATTACGATTACGGCTGCATTTTCGTCAAAACGAATATATGAACCGTCGTCGCGACGTAAACCGTGTTTGCTGCGAACAATAACAGCTTTAACTACGTCGCCTTTTTTTACTGTGCCGTTAGGTGCTGCTTTTTTAACAGAACACACTACTACGTCACCAATGTTAGCGTATCTCTTACGAGTACCGCCCAGCACACGGAAGCACATTAACTCTTTAGCACCGGTGTTGTCGGCAACTTTGAGATAAGTTTGCATCTGAATCATAGTCAGATCTCCTTTCAAAGTACCAGGCTGAAATTACTTAGCCTTCTCTACGATTTTGACCATTCTCCAGCGCACGTCTTTGGAAAGAGGGCGTGTTTCCATGATCTCTACACGGTCACCTATACCAGCTTCGTTCTTCTCATCACGAGCTTTGAACTTAACGGTACGTTTTAGGATTTTTTTGTACAAAGGATGTTGTACGCTATCCTTAACAGTGACTACAATTGTTTTATCCATTTTGTCCGACGTAACAACGCCGATACGGGTTTTTCTTAAGTTGCGATCTTCCATTGTTAAACCTCCATTACTGCTTGTCAGCAAGAACAGTCATTACGCGAGCAATGTCTTTCTTAACTGCGTCGATGCGGCCTGGGTTTTCCAACTGGTTGATAGCATGCTGGAAGCGGAGATTAAATAGTTCAGTCTTTAGGTCACCTAATTTAGTGGTGAGTTCTGCAGGCTGCAATTCACGAAGTTCCTTAGCTTTCATCGTTGCCATCCTCCTTTACGGAGTCCTCACGGACCACAAATTTGCATTTAACTGGTAGTTTATGCATAGCAAGGCGCATAGCTTCACGTGCGATTTCAACATCGACATCAGCTAGTTCAAACATAACACGGCCTGGCTTTACAACTGCTACCCAGTATTCGGGAGAACCTTTACCGGAACCCATGCGAGTTTCAGCTGGTTTCTCTGTAACAGGTTTATCAGGGAATATTTTAATCCAAACTTTACCACCACGTTTGATGTAACGTGTCATAGCAATACGGGCTGCTTCGATTTGTCTTGAAGTGATCCAAGCTGGCTCGGTAGCAACAAGACCATATTGACCTTGGCAAACTTTGTTACCACGCATGGCTTTACCTGTCATACGACCACGGTGCACACGGCGGTATTTAACGCGTTTAGGCAGTAACATTCTTGTTGCCTCCTTCCTTTTTAGGAGCAGCGCTCTTTAGAACCTCACCTTTGTACAACCAAACTTTAACACCAATTTTACCATAGGTAGTATCAGCTTCTGCAAAACCGTAATCGATGTCTGCACGTAAAGTTTGTAGTGGGATTGTGCCTTCATGGTAGCTTTCAGAACGAGCGATATCAGCGCCGCCTAAACGACCAGAGCACATTGCTTTGATACCTTTAGCAGGTGTTGCGCTACGGTCACGAGGGCTCATAGCATTGCGCATGCTTTGCTTCATCGCACGACGGAATGTCACACGATTTTCAAGCTGACGTGCGATATCTTCTGCAACAAGTTGAGCATTTGTTGAAGCATTTTTAACTTCGATGATGTTAACAATGAAGTTTTTGCCGTATTTTTTGCTCAATTCGCCTTGAAGTTTTACGCGATCCTCGCCACCTTTGCCAATAACCATACCAGGTTTTGCACAATAGATGTTTACGATAACTTTTGGAGCTGCTGTGGATGGATCCACTGTACGCTCAATTTCAATTTTTGGAACACCAGCTTCTTTAAGCTGTGCTTTTAGCTCTGTACGGATTTTGTAATCCTCAACAAGCGTATCGCTGAATTCCTTTTTGGAAGTAAACCAGCGGCTGTTCCAGTCTTTAATAATGCCCACACGTAGACCATGTGGATTAACTTTCTGACCCATTTGCTTACCTCCTTACTCTTTATCTTTAAGAACAATTGTCATATGGCTTGTGCGTTTTAAGATGCGGTAGCCGCGACCCTGTGCACGAGGCATCATGCGTTTTAGGGTTGGGCCTGGGCACACAAAGCACTCTGCCACGTAAAGATCGTTCTTGTCCATGTTGTGGTTGTTTTCCGCATTTGCGGCTGCAGATTTCACCAATTTCAAAAGTGGCTCACAAGCTGCCTTTTGGGTGTACTGCAAAATTGCCAACGCTTCGTCCAAAGGTTTGTTACGGATTAAATCCATAACTAAGCCAACCTTACGAGGACTAATGCGGGCATAACGTAGAATTGCCCGAGCTTCCATTTGAGTTCCTCCTTATCTCGATGTAGAACCACCAGCGTGGCCTTTAAATGTTCGAGTTGGCACAAACTCACCGAGTTTGTGTCCTACCATATCTTCTGTTACGTATACTGGCATGTGTTTGCGGCCATCATGGACTGCAAATGTGTGACCAACGAAATCAGGGAATATAGTAGAGGAACGGCTCCATGTTTTTATAACTGCTTTTTTGCCTGATGCATTCATAGCTTCAACATGCTTCATAAGAGCAGCTTGGACGAAAGGTCCTTTTTTAATACTTCTACCCATTGTCTAAAACTCCTCTCTTACTTTCTTACAGCACGTTTTACAATGAATTTATCGGAGCGATTGTTCTTTTTACGAGTCTTTAGACCAAGAGCAGGTTTGCCCCATGGTGTCATTGGACCGTTATGACCAATCGGTGCACGACCTTCACCACCACCGTGAGGGTGATCGCAAGGGTTCATGACGCTACCGCGAACAGTTGGACGCCAGCCCATGTGACGTTTACGACCAGCTTTACCGTAGTTAACGTTTTCGTGGTCGGTGTTGCTAACTTGGCCTATAACAGCTGTGCATTTTATAGGAATGTTACGCATTTCGCCAGATGGCAAACGAACAAGTGCATAGCCGTTTTCTTTAGCCATAAGTTGAGCTTGGTTACCAGCAGAGCGAACTAATTGTGCGCCACGGCCTGGGTAAAGTTCAACGTTGTGGATAATAGTACCAACAGGAATGTTAGCGAAAGGTAGGCAGTTGCCTGGTTTAATATCAGCTTGTGTGCTGCTAATAACTTGCATGCCAACTTTTAATCCGTCTGGGCAGATGATGTAGCTCTTAGTGCCATCTTCGTATTTGATTAGGCTGATAAAAGCGCTACGGTTAGGATCGTATTCGATTGTCATAACTTCAGCAGGCATATCTATTTTGCTGTTGCGTTTGAAATCGATAACACGATATTTTACACGGTTGCCGCCGCCACGGTGACGAACTGTGATGTGGCCTGTGTTATTACGGCCAGCGTGTTTCTTTTTAGGCTCAAGTAGGCTACGTTCAGGAGCTACTTTGGAAAGACCACTGTAATCAGTAACTGTCATTCCGCGGCGACCTGGAGTAGTTGGGCCATATTTTTTAATAGCCATTTTGCTAGTTCTCCTTTAAATTATCTTATGATCTTATCGGGGTCATATCCCCATAAGTGAACCCTCGGTGGGCTCTTAAACCATGCTGTTGAAGAATTCGATTTCTTTTGAATCCTTTTTCAAAGTTACGATAGCTTTTTTAGTAGCAGCTGTGTAACCAGCATGTGCGCCTTGACGGCGGTAACGGCCACGAACGGAAATTGTGTTAACTTTTTCCACTTTTGTGCCTGGGAACATGATTTCAACTGCTTGAGCAATATCAATCTTTGTTGCGGAAGTAGCCACTTTGAAAGTGTATTTTTTATCCGCAATACCAGCCATAGAACGTTCAGTGATGACCGGTTTAATAATAATGTCTTGTACTGCTTTCATTAGCCGAGCACCTCCTCAAGTTTTTTAGCTGCGCTAACGCTGATAACAAGTTTGCCAGCGTTTATAACATCATAAGTGTTTACAGAACCTGCGAAAGTTGTTTTAACACCTGGGATGTTTGCTGCGCTTTTTACGAACATGCTTTCAACGTTTTCGTTAACAAGCAAGTTTTTCTTTGCGCCGCCTACTGCTGCAAGCATAGCAACAATAGCTTTTGTTTTGTATTCTGTAACTGCAAAGTTATCAACAAGTATCATGTCGCCGCTTTGTGCTTTATCAGATAAAACACTTAGTAAAGCAAGACGTTTTACTTTATCGTTGATGTGGTAACGGTAATCGCGAGGTTTTGGACCGTGTGAAACACCGCCGCCAACCCATTGTGGTGCACGTATAGAACCTTGGCGAGCATGGCCTGTGCCTTTTTGGCGCCATGGTTTACGGCCACCGCCGCGAACCTCTTTGCGGATTTTTGTGCTTTGTGTGCCTTGGCGTTGGTTAGCCAAGAAGTTTACGACTGCGATGTGCACAGCCTTTTCGTTTGGTGTAATACCAAACACGGCGTCAGAAAGTTCTACTTCGCTGACTTTTTTGCCGTTCATATCTACTACGTCAAATTTAGCCATGGTTTACTTTCCTCCTTACGCCTTAATGCTATCTTGGATAGTAATGATGGTACCTTTAGTACCAGGCACTGCACCTTTGATAGCTATTAGATTGTTTTCAGCGTCAATTTTTGCAACTGTTAGGTTCTGGATAGTTACTCTTGCAAAACCCATGTGACCAGGTAATTTTTTACCAGGGAACACGCGTGATGGTGAAGATGTAGAACCGTTAGAACCAGCGTGACGAGCAACAGGGCCTGTACCGTGAGATTCACGTAGACGGTGTTGTTTGTAACGTTTGATAACGCCTTGGTAACCTTTACCTTTTGAAACGCCGATAACGTCAACTTTTTCGCCAGCTGCAAATATATCAGCTTTTAAGATTTGACCAACTTCAACTGAGTTGATGTCATCTAGGCGGAATTCACGCAATGTGCGTTTAGCAGCAACGTCTGCTTTTGCGAAGTGGCCTGCAGCAGCTTTGTTTACGTGTTTTTGAGAAATCTCACCGTAACCAACTTGAACTGCTTCATAGCCGTCAGATTCGAGAGTCTTTTTTTGCACAACTGTGCAAGGGCCTGCCTCGATAACTGTAACTGGAATAACTTTACCGTTTTCATCAAACAGTTGAGTCATACCAATTTTTTTGCCAATGATACCTTTGACCATTTTTGTAATCCTCCTGTAAGGTTATTGGTTGGTAGCTATTTGCCACCAACATGACCCCTCGGACAAACGAGGGCACGAGAACATTTTGTAATTTTATTTACTGTGCTATCGGTAATGAGAAACTCTAGGTATCTTACGCCGATATATATAATGTATAAAAATTACAATTTGATTTCGATGTCCACACCAGCTGGCAATTGAAGACCCATTAGAGCTTCAACTGTTTTGTTGGATGGTTTTAGAATGTCGATTAAACGCTTGTGAGTACGGCTCTCGAATTGTTCACGACTATCTTTGTACTTGTGAACAGCACGTAAGATAGTAACAACTTCTTTGTCGGTAGGTAGTGGAATTGGACCTGATACACGTGCACCAGTACGTTTTGCTGTTTCCACAATTTTCGCTGCCGCGCCATCGATGAGCTGAGAATCATAGCTCTTTAAACGAATTCTGATTTTTTCCTTGACTGCCATTGCTTTCGCCTCCTATAAAAATATGATTTTTGCCTTAGGCGAGCCGATTGATTACTACACTGCGCCGGGTGTTTCACTTCATTTGCATGATAAAAGCCGGTGAACCGCACTTTTGCAGTTCTCCCGGAATCACCCATTAACAAATTAAGTTGAACATTGGTACATTTCAAAAATAGTGAGTAACTACTTTTTTTAAAGGTACTTATTCCTTTGCTGTCAGTAATTCTTTTGCCCGGTTCTAAGATCGGACATACTCCACGGAAAAACCCACCTCACTATTGTGAAAATGGCAACCTCCCGCTTCAACGCATACCTGGCTTGCAGAACTTGTATTCACACAAGCCTTTTGCAGCCGAAATACATTATAACATATCTAGCCGTGTGTTTCAAGTGTTTTTGTGATTTTTTTTAATTTTTTTTTGCGTTTTTTAAATTTTTCTTCTTGTAGCTAAAAAACACACATATTAATTCCTATTTTAATAAGAATTAACATATTATCGCCTATCATTCATAATCAATTTCTCACTACAAAAATACAAAACAACCTTTTGTCATAAAAATGCCGAAAGGTTGCTTTGTTTAAACATTTTATATTAAATCTATTTTTTCCACCGTTACTTTATAATCAGTGTTTAGCATGTTTTCTGTTTTGCCCTTACCTTTATAATAATTAGATGTCATCGCAAAACGACCATCATTAATAAATATTTCTATCAAGCTTTTATCAACTATTATATCTAGGTTTAAAGCTATATAAGAATCTAGCTTTATTTTGCGTACATTTCCAACATTTTTTTCTTTTGGGTGTCTATCTAATCTAAATAGGCTTTGACTTCTATTTATAATTAATTGGTTTGTAATTCTATCATAGCTAATTTTAAAACTACCCGATAATGTTTTCAAAAGTTCAATTTCAAATTGTTTGCCTTCTGAAATATCTGCATTAATTTTAAGCCTAAAAGTATCAACATCGCCTTTAGAGATATTATTATATTTTTTACCATGATATTTTTCAAGCGATTTCACTGGCTTTTGATGTAACATTTTATTTTCAAGTGTCAATATGCGAGGCACACTCATTGCACCAGCCCAACCATGATTTAATTCATCTGTGACAAAATTTCTTTCCCACATTTGAGCCCAAGCTATCATTATTCTTTCGCCGTTTTTATCCTCTAATGATTGTGGTGCATAAAAATCAAAACCTGTGTCAATTTCGTCATAATAATCCGCTGTAAACTTACCAGTGTTAAAATCCATATCACCCACAAAATAAACTGCCGAGGAAACATTTGTATATTTATCACCCTGTGAAGGCATATCAATTGGCGAAGCTAGTATAATGTATTTATCACCGAGTTTAAATATATCTGGGCACTCAAAAACTATACCCATCAATCCATTTTCGCATGCTCTGAGTATTTCGCCTACATACTCCCAATTAATTAAATCGCCTGATTTATATAATAACATGGTTCCAATTTTTTTCTCTGTAACCATAGCCCCCATAAGTGCATAATAAAACTCCCCTATCTTAAAAAGTTTAGGGTCCCGAAAATCTGTTGTTTTAGCAAAACTTGGCAAATCCTTTCCATCTAAAACTGGATTTTGAGCTATCTTTTCGTATGTAGTTCCATCACCAATTGCAATGCACTGTGTTTGTGTTAATGTTTCGCCTATTTTACCGCTACACCCTGTATACATTATAATATGCTTGCCATTTTCCTCAATTGCTGTCCCTGAAAAACAACCAAGTTCGTCCTCATATATTTCTGTAGGTGTCAATGCTATTGGTTTATGCTCCCACTTTATTAAATCATCACTCACAGCATGTGACCAATGCATAGGCCCCCATTTAGAATCATGAGGGTTATGCTGTGCAAACAGATGATATTTATCCCCATAAATTGAAAAACCATTTGGGTCATTTATCCAGCCTTTTTCACTTGTATAATGATATTTCGGCCTATACAATTCATTTGTTTTCATAAAAATTCACCTGCTTTGCTTTTTATTTATTTTATTATTTCTAACGAAAACTGACCAACGTTTTCTAAAATTATATCTGCTTTTGGTAAGTTTTCTTTTGTGCCTATACCAACACACAACATGTTTGCATTTTTAGCCGCTTCTACACCAGCATATGCATCCTCAAAAACCACACAGTTCTCTGGCATAATGCCTAGTGTTTGAGCTGCTAAAACAAAAACTTCAGGGTCAGGCTTTGCTTTGCTTACTTTGTTGCCATCTATAACAGCATCAAACAGCTCTACTATACCTGTTCGCTCTAAAATAACCATTGCATTTTTACTTGCTGAACCAAGTGCAATTTTTACACCATTTGCTTTAAGCATATTTAAAACTTCTTTTACGCCTGGCAAAAGCTCGCTATCATCAATTTGATTAATAAACTCTAAATAATCGTCGTTTTTCTTATTTGCTATTCTAACACGTTCCTCTTGTGACATATCCTCACAGTTACCGTGTTTGCACATTATATCCATGCAAGCCATGCGGCTAACGCCTTTAAAATCTTCGTTCTGTTCTTCTGTAAAATCAAATCCCATTTCTAAGCCAAGTTTTTTCCATGCTAGGTAATGGTATTTAGCTGTGTCAACCAAAACACCATCTAAATCAAAAATTGCAAGTTCTAGCTTATTCATAATCTACCTCTATGTTTTTCTCACAAATAATATCAGTTGTTTTTCCGTTAATAAAAATTGTTACATTTTTATCTCCGCTATTTTCTATAATAATTTTGTTTTTATTTGTTTTTACAGTTAATTTTTGTCCCAAATAATAAAAATTAAATTTAATATCATTAATTTCTTTAGGCAAACTAGGGTTAATATGTAGCTCGCTACCTATCATGCGCAAACCAGCAAAACCATACACTACACATTGCCACACACCACCATATGAGGCTGAATGTATGCCTGCATCACTCGAATTCATGCTTTGTGTTAAATCTATTAAGCACGCTTTTTTGAAAAGTTCATAGCTATAATTTGTATCGCCTATATCATTTGCTAGTATAGAATAAGTTGAAAAACTTAAAGATGAATCATGCAAGCAGAAAGGCTCGTAATAATTAAAGTTAGCATTTTTAATTTCATCGTTCCATTTTTCGCCAAATAGCAAGAACAGAACCATAATATCTGCTTGTTTTGAAACTTTAAACTCACTAATTTGTTCTAGATTATATTCCTCTAGTATCAAACCAACTTTATCAGCATTTTTATATCGTGTTAAATCAATCTCTTTTAAACTGTTAAAAGTAGTGTCCTGTGCAATGATTAAATTTTTATCAGGTTGCGGGATATAAACTTTGTTTGCCCTAGTTTTTATATCGCTTATTTCTTTATCTATGCCTGTTTTTTCACATAATTTTGCAAAAAGTTGAGTATCGTTTTGTTTTAACTCTTCAAAAACTTCAACTGCATATTCCATATTCCATTTTGCTAAGTAATTTGTATATGCGTTATCGTTTACGTATTCAGAGTATTCATCAGGGCCTATTACACCATTTATGTGTAACATATCATCAGCATCGCTAGTTTCAAGGCGAGAGTTCCAAAAAATAGCTGTTTCCATTAAAATTTCATAGCCATAGTTTTTCATAAACTCAACATCGCCTGTAAATTTAAAGTAACTATAAATTCCAAATGCAACGTCACCTGTGATGTGTATTTCCCACTTGCCTGTTTTTACAATTTCACGCTCGCCTGTAAATGGGTCCATGTTGTTGTATATAGGTGTAACTTCGCCATCATCAGGATTTGCGCCCTCCCATGGGAACATCGCGCCTTTAAAACCGCTCTCTAAAGCTTTTTTCTTTGCGCCCTCTAGGCCTTTATAGCGATAGGTCATAAGACTTTTTGCAACAGCTGGATTTTGCAAAATATAACGTGGTAAAATAAAAACTTCTGTATCCCAAAAAGTATGCCCTTTATATCCCTCGCCAGATAAACCTTTTGCACCAATGTTCATTCTATCATCGTGCGCTGGTGTCATAACATTTAAATGATACATCACATAATTTACTGCTAGTTGGTCAAATGCATTTTCAGAGTTAATTTGTATATAATCATTATTCCAAAGTTTTTTTGCAAGTGCTGTTTTACTATCTTCAAAAAGTTTATCATATCCTTTTTCAGCGTAGTCTACTAACAATTTATATGAATTTTCAACATCGGAAACTTTTAAATTATCATTATCATTGCTTGTGTAATAAGAAGCATATTTTTCAAAAATAATTTCAGTGTTTTTACTTGCACTAAAGGTATAAGTTTGTGTAACTTTGCGTCTTTCCATAATAGGTTTTGGCAAAGTTAAATCTTCAACACCTTTATTGAAAACCCTGTGGCAAGCATTAATGTAAAAATCATATCCACTTTGAGTTGTTTTTAAGTTAGTGTATATGTATTTTTTATCAAAAAATCTACCTGAAACATAATGGAAATGTGACTCACCTGAGTTTGAGCATCTAGAATTTATACCTGAGTTAATTTTAATTTCGCACTCTTTTACAAGCGGTTTTATAACAATACGGCTTGCAAGCAAATGCAAATTATCGCTAGAAACAAACCTCATCATTTTAAACTCTAGCTCGTTATCATTCGTTTTATATGTAAAAGTTCTTACTAGCTCGCCTGTTTTTAAATTTAAAACTTTGCTATAATTTGCAACGTTGTTTTTTGTTAAAAAAAATCTCTCGCCGTCTATAAAAATATCTAATGAAAACACATCTGCTGTGTTTGGTAGTTCTGTAACTTCGTTTTCGTTAGTTACGTTAAAAGTACCTGCAATAAATGTGTTAGCTGTTTTGTTTGGATATGCTTCTTCTGCATAGCCTCTAGCACAAATATAACCATTGCCTTGGCACATTATGGATTCTGTTTTGCCTAAGTGGTTAGGGTCAAAACAATCTTCTTTTATTAAAAAATTTTCGTATTCGTTTTTTCCTGTATTAAATATTAACATAACTATTCCCTCTTAAGCCATAACCACTTTGTAGCTATCATCACTTTGCTTTGTGCTAACTACTACTCTACCGTTTTCTCGTTTAAAATTAAAATCAAATATACAATCGCCAATTTTTAGGTTTTCAATTTCAACAAAATCTAATTTTTTTGGCAAGTTTGGTGTTATAAACACTTGTTTGTTCGGTGCATCAGGATTTATGCCTAAGATATTTCTGATAAACACATGGTGTATGCCATAACCAGACCAAAACTGCATAAAGCAACCATCATCAGGTAATATCTCGCTTATTGCACCTGGCATACCTTTATCCATAGTCGAAACTAAATCCAATAACAAATCAAAACCTCTATCAACTTCATTATTTTTAGCAAATACTTCTGCTAAGTAACCCGTGTTAATAGACATTGATTTGTTAAGTGTGTAAATATCATGCACTGGGTCGGATTTATCATCACATTTACATGCCAGTTTCATACCACAATTATTATAGAAGGCTGCGGTTTTCATTTGCGCTACACCTTTGGCTTTTATTTCTTGTGGGACAAAATCCTCTGCATATGGCAAAATTGTTACCCAGTTTTTAATAACCACAGGTATTAGTTCGTTTTCGGAATAGGTTTTCGCTAGTATTTTATCAAAATATTCACCTAATACTTTTGTCATTGTAACAGTATTTTTAATTGAATTAACAAGCACATCTCTACTTTGTTTTATTTCGTCGTATGTGCAAATAATATCAGCAAAAAATTCTTCATCTTTGCAATAGAATTTTCCTAGTATTTCTTTTTCAAGCGCTAATTTTTTATTTGTAAAGTCTGTTGATTTTTCTGTTTTACCTTTAAATTCACAAAGTTTTGCTAACTGAGCATATGCATTAACCATTAAAATCGCAATATCTATAACACGCCCATCTATACCGTGCACTTCTACTATACCTGCACCTTTAGGGCATAAAGAACCTGCTTGAATTTTACTTTCAGCCCATTTTATGCCATCTATGCAGAAATCTAGCATTTCATCTAAAAATTCAGTGTCACCTGTCCATTTAAAAACTTCGTACACAGCTGTAACAAAGTGCGGTGTTTCTTGCAAATTACCCTCGTTATACACTAAGCCAAAAGGCGAAATTTCGTGTACAACTCTGCCATTTCCATTTGTTTTAACTGATATATCCTTTAAAAGCCTAAGTGATTTTTTTGTCATTTCTACTTGGCCAACAGCTAATGTGCCGTGTATGCCATAGGTTGTGTCGCAACCAAATAACCACATAAAATCAGGGCAACCTGCTGTGTAACACTCGCCTAATTTATCAGAATGTTGAACAAGCATATCATAATTAAGTTTTAAGCTATCAAAACTTTTATCAAACTCCGTACAGTTTGTTTTTATTTTTGTTTTACTTAAAAGCTCTTCGCGTCTTGTATGCGTCTTAGCTACAAGCTGTTCAACGTTTATTTTCTCAAGCCATTTTTTAACACTATTTAAACTTGTGTCAACAGCTATTACAACTTGCATTTCATCATTTATATTTACTGCAACATTATTATTTTGAACATTTAATTTTTCTTTGTTACTTATAGTTAAAACTAAAACATAATAATCTTCAAATTCATGTTTAAAAATAACATAATTATCATTTGTTTCCACAATTAAGGTTTTGCCATTTTTAAAGCCAACTTCTTCAGCTGTCCAACAACCTTGCAAATCTACTTGCATTTCAAAAACAGCTTTTTTATCACCTGCAAAAGTTAAAACTAACATTCTTTCATCGTTAATAGCGTTTATTTTATTTTGCAAATTTTCATAACCGAATATACCCTCGCCATTATTGAAAGTATAGCTATTTGCGCTTAA
This sequence comes from uncultured Faecalibacterium sp., assembly GCA_964370685.1. Classification (GTDB taxonomy): domain Bacteria; phylum Bacillota; class Clostridia; order Oscillospirales; family Ruminococcaceae; genus Faecalibacterium. Next base: position 22,226 of record CAYJKG010000003.1, read on the forward strand.
CTCTTGGTTATTTTCAGATAATTTAAAACCATCTGCTAATCTAAACGGTTGTGAAAATATACCAGACATTTTTCCCTCAACATGAAAACCAAGTGGTGCAAATTGTCCGTTTTGTTTTAAAACAGTGTACATCTTGTTAGATGAAACAACGCAAAAATCAGTGTTTAAACTAATATCTTTTGTAAGCTTCATATGTATAATCCTTTCAAATATGAAAACAGTGTCACTTTACTATAAAAAGAGGCAACCATAGCGGTTTGCCTCTAAAATAAATTATTTTATACCAGAGGTTGTAACACCTTCTATGAAGTATTTTTGACAAATTAAGAACAAAATTATCATTGGTATAGATAACAACATCGAACCTGCCATTGTTTGGTTTGGGAAAGAAAAATATTGACTATTTAGCGATGCCATGCCAACTGGTAATGTAAACATCTCACGTGAAGTGATAAGCAAGTTTGGCATCATGAAGTTGTTCCATGAACCCATAAACGACATTATTGTTATTGTTGTTAGCGCTGGTTTAGCAAGTGGTAGAGCTATCCTAAAGAAAGTTCCTATTTTTGATAAACCATCTAGTGCAGCCGCCTCCTCTAACGCTTGCGGGAAAGATAAGAAAAACTGCCTCATCATAAAAATATTAAAAGCATTAAATATAAACGGAATAATAAGCCCATGATAAGTATTTACAAAACCTAAGTTATTCAAAAGCATGTATTGCGGAATCATTGTAACTTGTCCTGGTATCATCATAACACCTAGTATGCAATAAAATATTACGTTTCGTCCTGCAAACTCCACCCTAGCAAAAGCATAACCTGCCATGGTTGATGTTATAACACCGAGTATTGTAACAAAAATTGCTATTAATATACTGTTGAAATACCATTGTGTAATAGGGTTTTTTGTTATTAAATCAATATAAGATTCAAAGGATAAATTTGAAAAATCAAATGTTAATTTATATGATTCAGAGGTTGGTCGCAAAGATGTATAAAAGGACCAAAAAAAGGGGAAAAGCGCTATAACAGCATAACTTAAGGTTATCAAATAAAACAAAATTTTAACTGGTAGTTTCGTACTTTTTTCCATTATTTTTCTCCTTTTATTTTATTTATTTTGTTTGGCCTAACTTCAAAGAAGTATTTTTGAATTAAGGTCAGTGTGAAAATCATCAAGAACAACACAACTGCAACTGCTGAACCATAACCAAGCCTGTTTTCGCCGAAAGCTTTGTTATATAAGTAAAGCACTATGGTTGTTGTTGAACCTAAAGGTCCACCCTCGCCACCTGAAATAATATATGCTTGGTCGAACATTTGTAGGGTGCCTATCATACCAACAACTATAACAAACATTGTTTTTTCGGATAATAATGGCACTGTAATTTTTATAAAACGTTTAAAACCAGTTGCGCCATCTAGTGAGGCTGCCTCATATACATCTTTTGGTATATCTTGCAAACCTGCAAGGAACACGAGCATTTGTGTGCCAACTGTTGACCAAATAGCCATTACCATTGTTAAAGGTAGCGCATAGTTTGGGTCTGAAAACCAGCTTACAGGCTCAAAACCAAAAATACCTAAAAACTTATTTGCTATGCCGTTTCTGTTAAACAAAAACATAAACATAGAGGCAGATGCTACAGCAGAAGTTACCGCTGGCACATAATAAGCAACACGGAAAAAGGTTTTACCTCGAATATCTTGGTTTGCAACAGTTGCAAGCAAAAGTGCAATTGCAGTTTGAATAGGTACTACAAATATCGAGTATCTAAAAGTGTTAAATACTGCTTGGTAAAAAGCTTCGTCTTGAAATAATTTTATATAGTTTTCAAAAAATACAACCTCTGTTTCTTGTGGTTTTAAGAAGTTATGATCTGTAAAGCTTAAAGTGAACGAATAAATTGCAGGGCCAATTACAAACACAAGCATCAATATAACAATGGGCAGTATTAAAACCCAACCTGATATTGTTTCTTGAACTTGTTTACTAAAACCTTTTTTCACGAGTTTTCCCCCTTTAGTTAAATTACGAAAAGTTAAATTTAGGGTATTCCTAACGAATATAATAATTTTATTATAACTCAATCAGAAACACCCTAAATATTAGTATGTCATTAAAAAACTTTTAAAAGTATTTTTAATAAAAATTATTTTGCATCTGCAATAGCTTGGTCTATAACAGCTTGAGCTTCATCAAATGCTGTTTGAACATCCATGCCCTCTAGCAACACTTTTTCCATAGCTTTTGCAGCCTCAGAAACAACTGTTGGAGATGCTATGCCATAGTTAAATTCACTAGCAACTGATGTTACATCAACTAAAACTTGGCGCTCTGGGAAAGTTTCAACAAAAACTTCAAGTGCGGATTTTCTTGCTGGCATTGAACGACCTGCTGTTGCAATTGCTAATTGTTGCTCTGTTGAAGTTAAGAAGTTGATAAGTGCTTTTGCTTCTTCTGGGTGCTCAGTGTTATTAGACATTGAGTAAGCAACTGTAAATTGCATTGAAGCAGGGTGATCTTTTTGTGGGATTGGTACTATGCCGTATTCCATATCAGGAGCAAGTTCTGATAAAGAGTTAACTAACCAGCCACCCTCAATTGTCATAGCAGCTATGCCTGATGCAAATGCGTCTCCATTCCAGCCCACACCTAATTGTTGTGGAGTTTGTGCGTAGCCGTTTGCGATTAAATCGTAGTAGAATTGGTAACCTTCAACGTTTTCAGGAGTGTTTAGTGTTGGTACACCATCAGCCATCATAGAACCGCCAGCTGAGTAGAAGAATGGTTGTGCACGAGGTAATTCATTTTGTAAAGACATGCCAAAAATGCCATCTTTAGTCAATGCAGCAGCAGCTGTTTCTAGTTCTTCCCATGTTGTTGGAGGTGTAATGCCAGCTTCGTCTAACATTGTTTTGTTGTAGAATAAAGCAAGTGTGTTATAATCTTTTGGCACACCGTATAGGCTACCGTCAGCACCTGTAAAGCCTTTTAGTAGCGCTGCGTCGAAATCTGCTTTGTCTTCGTCTGTTAGTGCATCGTTAATAGGTGCTAATTTATCAGCATCAATAAATTGTGCAGATTGGTAAATATCCATGTAAAAAACATCTGGTTCTTCGTTAGCTGCCATACGAGTTTTTAAAACTTCCCAGATATCACCTGAGATTGGCTCAACGATAACTTCAACGTTCTCATTGGCTGCCATAAAAGCATCAGCTTGAGCCATAACTAAATCAGCTTCGAATGGGTCAGAGTATGTAGCAACAGTGATAGTAACTTTTTCGCCTGTTGCTTCAGAGGATGCTGTGCTTTCTGAAGAAGCCGCACCACTTTCGGAAGTTGCTGTGCTCTCTGAAGAAGCTGCACCACCGCAAGCTGCAAGCGCACCTGTTGCTGCAACTAAACCAGTTGCTTTAAGGAAAGAACGACGAGAAATAATTTTTTTCATAAGAAAATCTCCTTTTTGTTTTTTGATTATAAATCTATGCTGACATTTCGGCAATTACAAGTTATCACCTCAAAATATCCGTATTTTTTCCGAAACCTTTCGGTTACAGGCTTATTCTAATATAAACTAAATTTATTGTCAATAGTTATATGAGTTTTTTGTTTAAATGCACAAATAATTGTAAATAAATTGTAAAATCAAACAATGAAAAAATCGTTTTTGTTCATAAATTTCATGTTTTATCTCGATTTTACCGAAACGTTTTCGGAAAACAAACAAAAAAAAGAATCGTATTATACCGATTCTCTTTTTAATATTTCGCAATCAAGCGTTTTTGTTCTTAACACATTTTCGCCTTTTGATATTTTAATTAACATTTTAGTTGCTTCGATACCTTTTTTATAATCATCTTGTCCAACTGTGCTAAGCGAAGGGGTCGTATATCTTGAACTTGGGATATTATCAAAACCTATTAAAGCAATATCTTCTGGTATTTTTTTACCTAAACCTTGTATAATTTCCATACAACCTAAAGCCATGTAATCACTAGCGCAAAAAATACCATCAATTTCTGGATATTTATTTAATAATTCCGCAGTAACCTTTTTAGCTGTTTTTTTATTAAAATCACCTTGATAAACTTCGTAAATTTTTTTACCATTTTTTTCAAGTGCAATTTTATAACCGGCCTCACGCTCAAGGCTAACCAGCGCATGTGGTTTTCCGCTAATCATGGCTATATTATTTTTACCTGCGTTTATTAATAGTTCAACAGCTTTTGTGGAATATAGTGTATTATTTACAACCACACATCCTTTATTTTCATGTTCTACCTGCACATCTATAAAAACACAGTTAATGTTACTTTCAAATACTTCTTCAAGCCTTGAATCATCATAATCAAAACCAAACAGCACAGCATTTGCAATACCTTTGTTTCTAAAATATGTTACATATGATGTTATAGTATCTGGCAAAATATGCACAACAACCGTTTGCTCATATTTTATCGCAACTTTATTTACACCGCATAAAATAGGATAAATAGGGTTATAATCTACACTATTAGAGGGGTCTTCAAAACCTTTTATTACAAGTGCAATTTCATTTGTTACACTCATTGCTAAATTTTTAGCCGTTATGTTTTTGATGTACCCCATATCATTTGCTAATTTTTGAATACGCTCTTTTGTTTTGGCGCTTACGTCATCTTTATCATTTAAAGCTCTTGAAACTTGCGTAACAGACATATTTGCAGCAAACGCTAAATCTTTTAAAGTTATCAATTATCCCCACATTAATAAACTTTGCACATTTGTGCAAAGTTTATTATCCTTTTCAAAATATTTTATCAAACAACAATATTATTGCAACCATTCTATTGCATGCGTAGCTCTTAATGTGTTTACAAGCAACATGGCTCTTGTCATAAGCCCGACACCACCTGGAACAGGGCTATAATAAGATGCCTTTTCTTCAGCAGCACTGCGCAAAACATCACCACAAAGTTTACCATCATCATCACGATTAATACCAACATCTATAATAACAGCACCCTCTTTTATCATATCTGCTGTTACAAAATTTGCTCTGCCTATAGCTGCAACTATAATATCAGCCTCTGCACAAATCTCTTTTAAATTTTCGGTTTTGCTATGGCATACCGTTACCGTTGCATTTTCACGCAATAAAAGTAGTGCTGCTGGTTTACCAACAATATTACTACGGCCTAAAACAACAGCTTTTTTACCTGCTATTTCAACACCTATGCTTTTTAACATAACTATTACACCAGCTGGTGTGCATGGCAAAAAGCTATCTTCACCGATAACAAGTTTACCTATATTGACAGGGTTAAAGCCGTCGACGTCTTTTTCTGGCGGTATAGAATTAATTATGGTTTGGTCATCAATATGCGCTGGCAAAGGTAGCTGTACTAAAATACCATGCACACCTTGATCTATGGAAAGTAGTGCCACAACTGAAAGCAACTCTTCCTGAGTGGTTTCCTCTGGCAAATGTACTAGGCGGCTTTTCAAACCGCAATCTTCGCAATCCTTTTGCTTGCCTGAAACATAAACAGCTGATGCGGGATTTTCCCCCACCATAACAACTGCAAGGCAAGGTTCTATACCTTTAGCGCTTAACGAGGCCACTTCTTCTTTAACTTTAGCTTTGATTTCTTCTGCAAGGGCTTTTCCATCAATTTTAATTGCCATAATTTTTTCTCCTATGATAATTTATTGTTCCTCAGGTAAAATTAAAAAGCTTGTCATACGTTCTTCAGATAATATACTTTGCAGAGCTATATCTGCATCTTTTTTTGTTAAGTTAGCAAACATTGTTAATTGGTCTGCAACACGACTTTCAGCAAGTGCAACACTTGCCATTTGGCTAGCTGTAGCTTCAGCATTTTCTAGGTTCTCTATCATTTCGCCGTATTTTTGGTTCTTACAAAGAGTAAATATTTCCTCATCAATACCCTCTGCTCTCATACGTTTAATTTCATCTAAAATCATTTTTTCAACTTTTTCAGATTCATCACTTTGTCCTGTAAACAAAGCAGCACAAGCACCCTCAACACATAAAAACTCCCCGCCGAAAGATGGGTTTACTAGGTTAGCATCGTACAGTTCACGATATAAAGGTGACATACCACCACACAATACATCTATTATTATACCATACAATGCCTCAGTTGCAAGGTCGTTTTTAGCAAGTGGTTTTTCTTTAAACCCTATACCAAAGCAAGGTTTAGCTACTGCCATTTTTATAGTATTGTTTCTTTTTGGCACTGTCATAGGCTCGCTAGCCATTACACGTTCAACTTTTTCAGCTGACATAGAAGGCGCCATAAGTCCGTGTTTTGCGCAAATATCAAGCACTTCTTGCATTGTTGTGTTACCTGCAATTGCAAGTACCATGTTATTAGGCGCATAAAAAGCTGCACAACAATCATATAACATTTCAGGTGTAATTTCAGCTATGCTTTCGCAATCGCCAGCAATATCATTTTTAATACTGTGATTATGGTACAAACCTGCTAATAACCCTGTTAATAAACGCCAATCTGGGCTATCATCGTACATTTTTATCTCTTGGCCTATAATACCTTGTTCTTTTTCAATTGTTTGCTCTGTAAAATATGGTTTACCTACCATATTAAGCAAAACATCCATACTTTCTTCAAACTGTTGTGTAGTTGTAAAAATATAGCATGTTCTATCAAAGCTAGTAAACGCGTTTGCGTTTGCACCTGTTTTTGCATATTTGGCAAATGCATCTCCATCTTCATCTTCAAACATTTTATGCTCTAAAAAGTGTGCTACACCAGCTGGTAGTTTTACTGTTTTTTCTCCCAGACGAAAATCTAAATCAATAGATCCAAATTTAGTTGCATAAATTGCATGAGTGCTAGAATAACCTGGCATTTCACGAACAAGTACTGTTAAGCCTGATGGCAATATTTCTATTTGGTCATTTGCTGCAAGTAAAGCAGCTTGCATAGTTTGTTTTTGGTCTGCCATTAGCTTAAACCTCCTTTTTTGTTACAAGATAACTTACAGATAAGCTAAATTGTTTAAGTATTTCTCGCACTTCGTCTATCGTAACAGCTTCTAGTTCTGCACGTGCCATAGCTGGTGTTTTTATAGCTCCACCGCGTAAAATTTCGTTATAGTACCAAGCCTCTATCCCGCCGAGAGAATCCTCAACACCACTTGTACCTGCAACTAACGAACGTCTGCAATCCTCAAATTCTTCATCAGTAATAGGACCATCACATAAATCTGCAAGTTCCTTTAAAATTGCTTTTTCAGCTTTTTGTGCATTAGCTGGTTCTACACCGCTATTTACAAACATTGCACCTGTTGTGCTATAAAAACCGGAGGCACAATAATAACAAATATTCATTTTTTCACGCACGTTTAAAAATAACCTACTGCTAACCCCTCCACCAAAAATCGCCATTGCTAAGCGATATTGTGCAACTTTTTCCATATCAACTTCTCTGCCTGTTGTAAAGCCCATGCAAAGCTTTGCCTGAGTTAAATCAAAAGTTTCAGTAAAATGTTTTGTTTCGCACGCTGGTTGAAAACTAGCTGGGTTTGGGTTAACTGGAGCTCGTTTAATTTTTGCAAGCTCTTGTAATAAATTTGCTTTAACTGCCTCTGTTTTATCTCCATAACCTAGTACAATTAGCTCTATTGAAGCGGTTTGTATCATTTCATAATATGCATCAGTAATTGCTTTTGCAGTTAAAGTAGGTACCTCACTTAAAACGCCCTCTTGTGGCACACCTTCTGGCGTACCTTTATAAAACTCACGCCCTGCTTGGCGCGAGCAATAAATACGTTTTTCGTTGATTTCATCTTGCAAAGCTTTTTGTAGCATTGTTTTTTCTATTTCAACACCTTCATCATCAAAAACACCATCTACAAAATAAGGGTGAAAAGCAACACCTAACGCAAGTTTAGTGTATTCCGCAGTTAAATCCTCACCCTCTAGTGCAAAAACATCTTTTATACCAGTAACACTAATGCACAAATTACGGTTCGCACCTTGTCCACGAGCATCAACAGTTAAATCTGCACCATATAAACGTGCTAACTTTTTTGTAAGTGCAGTCATATCTGGGCAAAACTCATAGCCTCGCTCTAACATCAAAGGCAAAACAGCGTTTGCTGTCGCAGTTTCTCTTTTTGCAGGAAATAAGAAATGCAAACTTATTCTGCAACGGTTAAATTTATCCGCTGGGGCTGTGCTCATGTGCACATTAGGCGCAATTTCTGTTCTTTTCAAGGTTTTTTCCTCTTTCTTATTAAAATTATTAATTAAATTCTATTTTCAAAATCTGAGAGAGTTTCTCCCCCTCTCAAAACAATTATTTTACACTAAAGGGTCAATGATTAAAAACTGGCTTAAATCACCTTGTTTTTCTAAAAATTCTTCTAGCGAAACACCGCTTTGTTTAATGGCTTTTGCATTTTCAACACCAACATAGCGCCAATGCCACGGCTCAAAAACTATACCAGTTATAGCTTGCCTATCTTCTGGATATCTCAATATAAAACCGTAATCTGCCGCATATGCTGTTAGCCATGCGTATGCTTGTGTTTGCGCAAAACCTACATCCAAAACTTGGTATTCCTCTGTAACTATATCCGCTGCAAGGCCTGTTGCGTGCTCGCTTGCACCTGGTAGTGCAACTATGGTTTTTGCTTTTTCATAAGCTTCTTCCTCAGTATCGCCTTGATCTATAAATTTTTGTTTGCGCTGTTCAAACAGTTCTGTTTGGTACGCATTATCTCTATAACCAGATTGTAATATCAGCGAAACACCTGCACCATTTGCCGCTACTGACATAGTGCGAAACGCTGCTGCTGCCTCAATTTGCAACTGTTTACCTGTTGTGCTATCTGCAATATCTAGTTCTACATAATAATCACTTGCAAGCATAGAATTATAGTTAACTAAAATAAGCTTAGGGTCTTGTGCATCAAAAACATATGCACTTAAATCATAATTCGTTTGCGGGTAAAGCTCTGCAATAGCTGCTTCCTCACTGCTATTTTGCACATTTGTGACCATTTGATGTATGCTTGAAATTACAAACGAAATAACTATCGAAAGCCCACAAAGAAAAATCAATTGATTGCGTAAACGTTCTTTTTTTCGACGTTTTTTCTCCAAAAATCGTGCTTCTTTATCTATATCTTTTTTAATATTTTTGTTTAATTTCACATTTGAGCCTGTGCGGTTTACATTAATATTTTGTCTATTTGTATTTTTATATTCATTTTTCTCATTATTGTTATAATAGCTTTTTGTATTGTTAGAATTGTATAAAGTGCGTTTTTCTTTCATTAGTGCTCCCTTATCATTAATCGAAAACCTTACGTAAGTTATAATTGTAGCAACTATAATACACTATTATAGTATTATACCACAGCTAAAATAATTCGCAAGTCGTTAATAAATGTTATATCAAATTATAATCACTTAAAAGGTAAAAGCAGGCACTTAGCCTGCTTTTACCTTTTAAGTGATTATAATTTAAACTGTTGCAATAATTACACTTCAAAAACTATTTAAACCCAAGCTTACATCTAGTGCTTTGTTTACACGTTCTTGATCTTCCTGTGTTATTTGCCCTGCTCTTTCTCTCAGGCGAGCTTTATCTATTGTTCGTATTTGCTCAAGCAAAACAATGCTATCTTTCGCAAGCCCTGTTGAACTTGAGCCAACACTTATGTGTGTAGGTAAATTTGTTTTATCTAGTTTTGATGTAATTGCAGCGGCTATCACGGTGGGGCTATGCCTATTACCAACTTCGTTTTGAACTATAAGCACCGGTCTCACACCGCCTTGCTCTGAACCTATAACTGGTGATAAATCAGCGTAAAAAACTTCTCCTCTATGAATTTCCATGACGATACTCCTTTACTAAAATATGTTATTATGTTTCCGATTGATAATATTAGTATCGCCATATAAAAAAGCCACTATACGTGGCTTTAAAAATTTTTTAATATTATTATTTTTTAGGATATCTCTGTGTTACACTTTAGCACATAGGCAGAGATTTTATATAGTGCATATCTGTTCAGATTTATATTTATATGGCTAAATTGGTACTTGTCCTAAAAATAGGCTCATACCGTAAATTCCCATACCTACACCAAAAATCAACCCGGCTATAACATCTCTTAAGCTGTGTGCTCCAGTTATCATTCGCAAGAAAAAAATAATCACCGTGCAAATTAATAAAACAATGCCTACAACAGCAGAAAAATGCCACCAAACCGCAGTAATAACTGCTGCAGAAAGCACATGTCGACTTGGGCAAGCACTGCCCTTTTTTGTATATGGCAGTAATGGCACAAACCCCTCTTGCTCGTATGGTCGCTTCCAATTAAGGCGCTTGCGTAAAAAAACGCCAAAAACTTGCGTTAATGCTGGCACTAAAAACACTGCTAAAAATTCCGTAAGTAAATTTTCGTAATTTTCACCGTGAAAAAAAGCCAAGGCTAACTTTATTAAACACGAAAACAACAACAAAATATAAAACATACCTGCTGCTACTGGCAAATATTTATTTACAATAATAATTGTATATTTTAAGTTTGGACGCTCTGAAACATAATTATAGATTTTTTTATATTTTTCTGGTTTCATATATACCTTTTTCACTTTTTATTATTAAATTAATTTTATTTTACTTTATATATTTAAAAATTTCAAGCATAACTTCAACTTTTGCTTTTAATATGATATAATAAAACAAATACTTTAAATAAACAAGCATTATGTTAAAGAGTAAATTTAATTATTATTTAAGTAAACATAAAAAACACTACACCTTGGAGGTTATTATGTCAGAAGAATATAACAAAGCTTTAAATTTAGGCATGAAACAAGCACGCAAGCGTGAAAATGCTGGACTTAGCCCATTTTTAACTGTTTTAGATGAAATATTAGAAAAAGATTCTGTAGCAACACAAGTTAGCATAGGTCTTGTGGATATACCTATGGAAAACATTTTAGGCACAAAAACTGCAGGACGTAGCGATGCGTTTTCATATAAATTTATGCCGCTATTACCTGAGGACACCGAGTTTGCGGACAAATGGGCTAACCTTTGTGATGCTCACCTTGAGGAAGGTATACGTGTGCCTATAAAAGCATTTGAGTACAAAAATAGATTTTACGTACAAGAAGGCAACAAACGTGTATCTGTGCTTTCTTATTTTGGTGCGGTTTCTATACCTGGTACCGTTATACGCCTTATACCACAAAAAGAAGATACCACCGAAAGCCGTATTTACTACGAATTTTTGGATTTTTATAAATATGCAGGTGTTAATTACATAGAATTTACAAAAGAAGGTTCGTATGCTGAGCTCGCAAGATTAACCTATAAAGCCTCTGGTGAAATGTGGACAGCAGAAGATAAAAAGAACTTTAAATCTTTTTACTACTCCTTCCGCACCCAGTTTGAAGCTCTCGGCGGAAGCAAATTAGGCGTTACAGCAGGCGATGCTATATTGCCTTATCTTTCTGTTTATCGTTACTCCGATGCCATAGATGCCTCCGGGGCAAACATAAAACAAAACTTAGAAAAAATTTGGGAAGAAGTTGAAGTTTTAACAGAGAAAGAGGCTGTTGAAGTATCTTTAGAACCACAAATACTACCTAAAGAAGTTCCTCTACTTACAAAGCTTTTTACTCCTTTTGCTCCCAAAATAGAGCCTTTGAAAATTGTTTTTTTACATGAGTTAGATTCAGAAAAAAGCGGCTGGACAAAATCCCACGCTGAAGGCCGTGTTTTGCTTGCAGATACCCTTGATGAGCAAATTAATGTTAGGCATATTGATCATATCTTACCAGGTGTTGATGATGAAGCAAGGCTAGAGGCTATTGTTCGCAACGGCGCTCAGGTTGTTTTTACAACTAGCCCAACTATGTATGCTGCCTGTGTAAAAGTTGCTGCTCGCCACCCAGAAGCTAAAATACTCAACTGTTCGCTTAATGCGCCGCACCCACTTGTTCGCACCTATTATAGCCGCATGCATGAGGCAAAATACCTTTTAGGCTTACTTGCTGGTATTTTAACAAACAACGATGAAATTGGCTATGTAGCACACTACCCTATTTACGGCACACCTGCTTGCATAAATGCTTTTGCAATGGGTGTTGCAGCTGTGCGACCAAATGCAAAAATTATTTTAAGGTGGGGTTGCTTAGCTGAAAATAAACCTGACCTTGATTTTACTGATAGACCTAATATTAATATTATATCCGGACGTGACCAACACGAAATTAAAGAGCTTAATGGCGACCACGGATTGTTTTTCCGCAAGGAAAACGGCGAACTTGACGGCATAGCTATGCCAATTTGGCACTGGGGCGTATTATACTATGAAATTGTACGCAGCATAATAGACGGCACATGGGATAGAGAAGAAGAAAACACCCAACGTGCCATAAACTATTGGTGGGGTATGCGAAGTGGTGCGGTTGACATACACTATGCCGATGAAATACCAGCGGGATCTTTAGCTATTGTTCGTATGGTGCAAGAAAAAATATTAAATGCAACCTTGCGCCCATTTGCTGGCACACTTTACGCACAAGGACACAAAGAGGTTACCCCAGAATTTGGCGAATTTTTCTCACCAGAAGAACTTATACACATGGACTGGTTAGCTGAAAACGTTGTTGGCAGCATACCAAAAGAAAGCGAGATTACTCTACAAGCAAAACGTTTGGTTGCATTGCAAGGTGTTGCTAGCGCAAAAGAAGATTAACAAAGAAAGGCAAGCTGAAGTGAAAATTTTAACTATTGCTGATGAGGCAAGCAAGTTTTTGTGGCATGACACCGTGCGAGAACGTTTAGCTGATATTGATTTAATACTTGCAGCGGGAGATTTGCCACATAGCTATTTAGAGTATATTGCAAACTTTGTAAAAGTGCCTATTTTGTTTGTTCATGGCAACCACGATAGTGCTGAAGAAGATCGCCAACCTGGTGGTTGCATTTGTATAGATGATGATATTTACATATATAAAGGATACCGAATTTTAGGGTTTGGCGGTTGTATACGTTACAACCGAAAAGCAGTTTATCAATATACCCAAAAACAAATGTCAAAAAAAGTAGCAAGAATGTGGTGGAAATTATTTAAAAACAAAGGTTTTGATATACTACTTACACACTCTCCTGCTAAAGATATAAATGATGGCCCTGATTTTCCGCACACTGGTTTTGAATGTTTCAGAAAATTATTAGATAAATATAAACCTCAATATTTCATACACGGGCATGTGCACATGCAATATAATGCAAAACTTCCACGTGTTGACACTTATAACGAAACCACTATTATTAATGCTTTTGAGCGCTATATTTTTGAAGTGCCTGATTTAGAATAAGAATTGGAGATTACTATGCAAACAAATGAACTTATGGAACTTTTTGAAAATCGCCGTACTTACCGACGTTTTAAGCAAATGCCTGTACCTCAAGCTGTTATTGATGATATTGTAAAAGCCTTGAGGCTTTCCTCTAGTGGTATGAACCGCCAAGCTATGCGACTATTAATCGTGCAAAACAGTGAAGATGTTAAAAACATTGGCGATTTTGTAAAATGGGCAGGGCGTTTGCCAGCTGAACTTGGCACACCAAAAGCAAATGAAACACCTACTTTATATATAGCATTACTACTTGATACCAGTATTGCACAAAACGCTGACACAGACGCTGGCATTGCACTTGCTAATATGACACTTGCTGCAGCTGCGCATGGTGTTGGAAGTTGCATATTAGGTGCAATTGATAGACCAAAAATTTGCACCCTATTAAATATACCCGAAAAAATGGCTTTGCACTCTATGGTTGCATTTGGATACCCTGCACATAAATCCTGCACTGTAGCTGTTGCAGAAAACACTTTTTATTATGTAGATGAAAATGTAGATTATTATGTTCCAAAACACAGCGAAGGCACTTTAGCTACTTATTTTTAAACTTAAAACTATTTAACTATACCTTATATATTCACTATGCACGTTCTTTTTATGCATATATTTGTAAATATACAGCATAAAATGCACCTTTTGCACTTTTTCTTATTTATTTTTTGAATAACTATTGACTTTTGTTTTTGTGCAATATATACTTAATTTAAACTAAATATGCAACACGAAGTATATTTAGCAGATTTTAACGATAAAATTAACATTGCATAAAAATAGGAGTATACATTATGAAAAAGATTACACGTCGTTCGTTCCTAGCTATTACTGGCATCGCCTCTGCTACTGCTTTATTTGCTGCTTGTGGTGCTGAAAGCTCATCTGTTGCGGCTGATTCAACTTCCTCTGAAGCAACTTCTTCTGAAGCTAGTTCAACTGAAGAAAGCTCTAGTGAAGCAACTTCCACACAAACAATTTTTAGCATTGAAGATTTAGCTGGCAAAACAGTTGGTGTTCAACTTGGCACAACTGGCGATATTTACATTTCTGGTGATGATAGCTTAGGCCTTGCTGGTGTTGAGCAATTTAACAAAGGCAACGAGGCTATACAAGCTTTACTTATTGATAAACTAGACGCTGTTGTTATAGACGACCAAGTTGCTATTGGTTTTATTGAAGCAAACCCAGAGCTAGTTATGCTTGAAACACCTTACGCTGTTGAAGATTACGCTGCATGCATTAGCAAAGATAACACAGAGCTTACCGAAGCTTTTAACGGCGCTATCGCGACTTTAAAAGAAAACGGCACACTTGACGCTATACTTGAAAAATACATTGAAAAAGTTGAAGGCGCAGAAGGTTATGTTTCCACAGTTACTGAGTACCCTAACGGTAAACTAATAATGGCAACAAACGCATATTTTGCACCTTACGAATACTACGAAGGTGACCAAATTGTTGGCGTTGACGCTGAGTTTGCAAAAGCAATTTGTGATTTACTAGGCTACGAGCTAGAAATTTCTGACATGGAATTTGATTCTATCATCGTTGCTGTAAACAGTGGTAAAGCTGATTTTGGTATGGCTGGCATGACAGTTACCGAAGAACGTTTGAAAAACATTGACTTTACAGATAGTTACTGCACAGGCGTACAAACAATTGTTGTTAAAGGCTAATTTGATACATTACCTTTAATTTAATACAGAATTCTTTTTTAGATTTTAAAGCAAATCGGAGGGAGCAAAAAGGCACAGCTTTTTGTTCGCTCCTTTTGCCGTATAATAAAAAACCATATGCAACACAAACCGCACTTAACACAAAAGGAGCTTCTTATGCTTGAAAACCTTTCCGCATGGTGGCAAGACATTATCGAATATTGGATAAATTTTCCCACACAATTTTATGACACTTTTATTTATGATGAACGTTACTTATACCTTTTAGAAGGTTTAGGCAACACATTACTAATAAGTTTTTTTGCTGTTATTTTTGGCACTACATTAGGCTTTTGTGTTGCATACATACGCACAACACATGATAAAGTTGGTAAATTTAAAATACTAAATCAAATTTGTAAAATATACTTAACTGTTATTCGTGGCACACCTACAATGGTACAATTAATGCTAATTTACTTTGTTATACTCGCAAGTGTTGATAATAAAATCCTTGTTGCAGTTATAGGTTTTGGTATAAACAGTGGCGCTTATGTTGCTGAAACTTTTCGTGCTGGTATAATGTCCATCGACCCAGGTCAAATGGAGGCTGCACGCAGCTTAGGTTTAAGCCATACACAAGCAACGTGGAAAATTATTTTACCACAAACTTTTAAAAACGTTTTACCTGCACTTGGCAACGAACTTATTGTTTTACTTAAAGATACCTCTATTAGTGGTTACATAGGCGTGCACGAATTAACACGTGGTGCAAATATCATCATTAGCCGTACATATGATTCTGCGCTGCCGCTCATGGCGATAGCACTTATATATTTAGGCATAGTTATGGGTATGCAAGAACTTGTAAATCGAATGGAAGCGAGGTTAGCACAAGGTGACAGATAAAATTTTAGAAATTAGAGACTTACATAAAACTTTTGGTGGTGAAAAACGCAAATACCAAAAAGAACTTACACCAATAGTTGAAGTATTAAAAGGTGTTGATTTAGATATTTACAAAGGCGATGTTGTTTGCCTTATTGGGCCATCTGGTTGTGGAAAATCCACATTATTGCGATGCATTAACCGTTTAGATGAACCTAGCTCTGGCAGCGTTAAATTTAAAGGCACTGAAGTTGATAGCAAACATATAGATTCTTTACGAGCTAAAATGGGCATGGTTTTTCAGCATTTTCATTTATTTCCTCACATGACAGTTAAGCAAAACCTCACAATGGCACCTACGCTATTAGGCTTAAAAAACACAGAACAAGCAAATCAAAAAGCAGACGAACTGCTTGAACGTGTAGGCCTTACTGAAAAAGCTGACACCTACCCTAACTCACTTTCTGGTGGGCAAAAACAACGTATAGCAATAGCACGTGCGCTTGCAATGGACCCCGACGTAATACTATTTGATGAACCAACAAGTGCGCTTGACCCTGAAATGGTAGGCGAAGTTTTAGAACTTATGAAAGGCCTTGCGCGCAGTGGCATAACTATGCTTGTTGTAACACATGAAATGGGATTTGCAAGAGAAGTTTCTAACAGAGTTATATTTATTGACGAAGGTGTTATACAAGAAGACGCACCACCAGCAGAACTTTTTGAAAACCCTAAAAACGAACGTTTAAAAGCTTTTTTATCTAGCATATTATAAAAAAAAACTCATTTGTTTTCACGCGTGAAAACAAATGAGTTTTTTTACTCAATTTATAATTTTTTTTTTGCATAAACCCAAAATTTGTTGGTTAAATAATTTGTCGGCGTAGTAATAAATAGGCAAAGTATAGGTGCTATATTTTTATCAATAAATAGCCATTCAACAAAAATATACATCAAGCAAGTTTGTATTAACAGGCCGAAAATATATGCTATATATGTTCGCAATAGCTGGTTTTTACCTTGGTTTTTTTTACCATCATTAAAAACAAACTTGCTATTTAACAAATAAGCATTTAATGTACTAACTAAAAAACCAACAACACTACCAACTAAGTATAAATCCTCGTTAAAATATACTATCACATAATAAACCGCAAGTGATATTGCTGTATTAATTACGCCAACTAATCCAAATTTAATGAACTGCACCGCAAAATTAACAAATTTATTTTTAGGTAATTTATCAAATAATCGCAACAAATCCTCCTTCGTTTAAACGTGCAGGTATTATGTTATCAAAATGTTTATTTTGGTTTTTATTAATTCCACCAAACTAACAATAAGACAAGGCAATAATACTATGCTTATAAATACAATAATTCTGATTATTGGTTGATAGAACAATTCTGCATTTAAAATTGCTATCCATAAATCTTTGACCAATAAATGATATAAAAAAACATATAAACTATTTCGACCTACATATGCAAACACTTTAACTATGCATTTTGATATTTTATTTCTATTTTGCTCTAAAAGTGAGAATATAGAATAAAACAAAACCAAAGTTATTGAGGCAAAAATAATAAAATTAGCGCTAGGAGGATTAAAGCCTGCACCAAAAAATGGTTGTAATATAACGTCCATTTTTAAAATAGCATTCGCCATTAGGTATATCCAAATGCACCAAAAAACAATTAAAGGTACTAAGATAAAACTTTTTACTTTATTTGATATTTTTTCAAGCATATTATATTTGTTTATAAGCATACCCATATAATACACTGGTAAATATGTGCCACCAAATAAATAAGCACCCCCACCGTGTACAGGTAGTATAAAAGTGCGGTTTATGCATATAGCAGCTACCACAAACAAAAACAATAATATTGCAATATCAATTAAAATCTGCAACTTAAATTTATTTGTATTTTTTGCTATTTTTAATAGTAAAGGAGTAATTAGTTTTAGTTGTAAAAAAAATAGTATAAAGTAATACGGCGATGATATATTAAATTTCAAAGCAAAATTTATGTAATCCGTTAAAACAAATACTCTATATGTAAAAATTAAAACAACAAAAGTAGCAAATAAATATTGTTTTATTAAAGGCAAAATTTTTCTTAAAACAGCTTTTAAACTTATATCAATTTCATTTGAATTTTTATTAACAACAGATAAATAAGTTGTGTATCCTGAAAGCAAAATAAATAATGTTACTGAAAAATAAGAGCCTTGGGCAATATATCTATTACTATACAAAAGTCCATTTGTGTGATCAACCACTACTGCAATTATTGCAATTGCTTTTAAACAGTTTATCCACATTACTTGGTTTTTGCAACTAGCTTTCTCCATTATTTTTAATTCCTTTTTCTTCGATAATATAAACAGGTCTATTTCTGGCAGTATCAAAAATTCGCCATATATAACTACCTAAAATACCCAAGGTAAACATAATTGTTCCAAAACTAAAAAGCTGAAAAATAATTAATGTTGTATAGCCTTCCACTAATATTGTTCCCGAAACACGTCCAATAAAAGCTATACCTCCCCACGCAACCGAAATTGCACACGATAAAACTCCTATACTTTTTATAATTGTTATAGGCACATTTGAAAAGCTAAAAAGTGTGTCGCTAACAAGTTTTATCTTCTTTTTTAAAGTCCATCTACTTTTACCAATTGTACGTTCTACCCTAGTGTACGGTACAGTTGCCGTTTTAAAACCACCCCATAATATTTGGCAAGTTAACGCACTGTTGTTTTCATCTAGTGCTACTAAAACTTCTATTACTTTTCTATCTACTAAATAAACATCAAATCCATCTTTTGGCATTGTTTCTAAAGCTGTTTTACGCACTAGCCAATAGTAAAAATTCGAAAAAAAACTACTGTCCTCACGTTTTTCTCTCGTTGCTAGGACAACGTTATAACCCTCTCGCCATTTTTTATACATATCCACTAAAAGCGAAGTTGGTTCTTGCAAATCAGCCGCTTTAACAACAGCACAATCACCAGTACAATGTGCAAGCCCACATAATATAGCCGCATGGCTACCAAAATTTCTTGATAATTTAATTGTTACAACTTTAGAGTTTTGAGAGGCTATCTCTTGCAATACCTCCCAGCTTTTATCCTTTGAGCCATCATCAACAAATACAAGCTCATAATCAAAATCAATTTTATCTATAAAATTCTTTTTAATATCATTATAAAAAGGCATTAAATTATTTTCATTAAAATAAACTGGTATAACAACAGATAGCTTTTTCATAAATTACAATTCCTTTAAATATACATCAAAATCTCTTATATATTCGCTAGCGTCATAAGTTTCGCTTGCTAAACAAAGCAAAATAGAATTTTCAGAAAAATCATACATATCTTTCCAAACCATATTAGGTATATAAACACCCGTATGTGGCTTATCTAAAACAAAAACCTCTTCACTATTTTTATAACGCATTTTAACTTTTGATGTACCGCAAACATTTATCAACACAAATTCTGATTTTCTATTAGCGTGACAACCTCTCACCACATCGCCATCTGAACCATAAATATAAAAAATTCGTTTTATTTCAAAAGGCACATCTTTAAGTCCTTCAACAACAACTAAATGTCCTCTTTCATCACCTAATTGAGAAAACTCAATTTTAACTGCTTTTTTATCCATCATAAAAAACTCCATTACACATTATTTTTTAAATACAGCAAACCACTTTAAATTTTTACTTTCACCATTTTTTACTATATGATTAATAAACTCACCCTCAAAAACAAAACCCATTTTTTCATAAAATTTAATTGCACGTGTATTATCTGACAAAACATTTAAATAAACTTTATTTAAATTTAGTTCCTCAAAAGCAAATTGCAATATTTTTTGTGTTGCTATTTTTGCTGCACCAGTACCTATAGCGATTTTTCGCATACTAATAGCATATTCTGCATTTTTATTTTTATTATTAATGGCTTTTAAACTTATCGTTCCAAGGTACTCATCGTTAGTATCCACTATTGCAAAATTTGCATTAATATCTTTTTGCTTAGAATTAGTTATAAAATCCAAAGCTTTTTGCCTAGTAGTATTCTTTGCATCAAAGATAAAATATTTGTTAATTTCGTCATCATGCATCCACTCTAACATAAAATCAACATCTTTTTCTTTTAAATCTCTCAAGTTGTATGTCATAGCACTAACCTTTAAATGTATTAATAACGTTTATTACATAATCTAATTCTTCATTTGTCATACCGCTATACATTGGCAAACTTAAAATTTCACCTGCGTATTTTTCCGCTATAGGAAAATCGCCTTTTTTATAACCTAGGTTTGAATAAGCCTCGCTTAAGTGTGGCGGTATAGGGTAATGTATAATAGTGCCTACACCATTACTCTTTAAATATTCAGCAAAAGCATCTCGTTTATCATTTTCAACATGAACAACATATTGATGCCATGTTGAGTTGCTATTTGGTCTAATCAAAGGTTTTTTTATTATATTTAAATTTATTTCTTCATTATATCTTTTTGCAATTTCGCACCTTTGTTCGTTTAACTCATCCAAGTGCGAAAGTTTTACTCTTAACAAGGCAGCTTGCAGTTCATCTAAACGGCTATTTGTTCCTACTACTTCGTTTTTGTAACGTTCTTTACTGCCATAATTTCTATACATTTTAAATTGTTTTGCAATATTTGCATCATTTGTTGTTATTGCACCCGCATCACCAAAAGCGCCGCAGCCTTTGCTAGGATAAAAGCTAAAACAGCCAATATCCCCAATAGTACCAACAGCTTTATCCTGCCAATAAGTTCCGTGACTTTGCGCACAATCTTCTACAACTTTTAAATTGTATTTTTTAGCTATATCCATGATTTTTGTCATATCGCATGATTGTCCATACAAATGAACAGCTAAAATCGCTTTTGTTTTTGCGGTAATAGCTTGTTCGATTTTTTCAGCATCAATGTTATCATATTTATCAGGTTCAACAAAAACAGGTGTTGCGTTATTACCGTTCATTGTTATACCCATAACGCAAGCAATGTAGGCATTTGAGCAAACAATTACTTCATCACCCTCGCCAATATTTAAAATTTTAAATGATAACCACAATGCGTCCAAACCACTAGCAAGCCCTACACAATGCTTAGCTCCTATATAATTTGCAAACTCTGTTTCAAACGCATCAACTTCTTTGCCTAAAATATACCACCCACTGCGCAAGCTTTCAATAACTTTTGTTTCATATTCGTTTGCGTGTAAGTCGTATTGTCTTTTTAAATTATTAGGTAATATATTCATGTGTACTTCCTTTTTAATTATTAAGAGATTATTTCAATACTAAATAATTATTAGGATATTATATTTAGTATAAATAATTCTGTAATACTTACAATAAAATATTATGTTAAATTTACATCATTATGTTATCACTTTAGTATACACTTTAATATATAAAAGGTCAATATAATTTAAAATCACTAAAACGCAATTATATAGTTTTTTATCAATGTTTGTGTATTTATGTTTTAATAATAATTATTAATCATTTATCAAAATTTGTAAAAACTAAAAAATTAATAGTTGAATTTTACTAGGTGCTATGATACAATTGATTTAACAAATTCGTTATTATAACTTGGAGGTAAATATATATGAGATTAGTTACCAGATCCGACTTTGACGGCTTAGCTTGTGCCGCACTTTTAAAAAAAGCTGGTATAATTGACCACTGGACCTTTGCACATCCAAAAGATTTACAAGACGGCCTAGTTGAAATAACCGAAAACGACTGCCTTGCTAATGTGCCTTACGTTGAAGGCTGTGGGCTTTGGTTTGACCATCACTCCAGCGAACATGAAAGAAATGCCCTAGAAGGCAAATACAAGGGTGAAAGTCGCCTTGCACCATCTTGCGCACGAATTATTTATGAATATTATGGCGCTGAAAAAACTTTTCCAGATTTAGATGCTATGATGTGGGCGGTTGATAAAGTTGACTCCGCTGATTTAACTATTGAAGAAATTACTAACCCACCTGCATGGATACTAATGGGCTTTTTGATGGACCCACGCACAGGCCTTGGCAGATGGCGTAATTTTACTATATCTAACTACGCTTTGATGGAAAAACTAATTGATTGTTGCCTAACCATGAAAATCGAAGATATGATGGAAATGCCAGACGTTAAAGAGCGTGTTGAAATTTACTGGGAACAAAACGAAAAATTTATAGAGATGGTAAAGGCACACACTCGTGTTGAGGGTGATGTTATCATTAGCGATTTACGTGGTGTTGACCCTATTTATTCTGGCAACCGCTTTATGGTTTACGGCCTATACCCAGAGCAAAATATTTCCGCTTGGATTGTTAGTGGTCGTGGTGGCAAAGGTTGCAGCTGTGCTGTTGGTTATTCTGTTGTTAACCGCACATCAAATGTTGATGTTGGTAGCCTAATGCTAAAATATGGCGGTGGTGGCCACAAAGCAGTTGGTACTTGCCAATTTGATGATGATGTCATGGCTGAAAAAGTGCCAAGCTTATTAAAAGAGCTTGTTGAATTTAAATAATTTAATAGGCACAAATTAACATAAAAATAGGCATTGCAAGTTTTTACTTTGCAATGCCTATTTTTTTGCTATTTGTTTTTAAGTTAAATTAACCAGCTATAAAACAAAGTATTGTAAAACTAGCTGCACAAGTTAAAATTAAAGGTTTCATAATTTCTTGCTTATTAATTATATTAATAATTGCAAGGCATACTGCAAACGCTAACATTAAAACTGCCCATGTTGAAAGTAAGCGTAAATCCGTTATACCATAAATATAAATGTAAAGTGCAAGTTTTGAAAAAGCTGTTGCAGCAAATAGTAAAGATTGTACAAGCAAAACTAACGATGTTACTTTTAAAAACAAGTTTTTTCTCAAAGCTGTTATACTTGTTTTTGCTACTAATGTTAATATAACCAAGTTTAAAGCCATTATTTGGCAAAGCTCAAAAAAACCTTGGCGTGCATACTCCGAATATGTAAAAATTGTTGGCAATTGCCCCATAAATGCGCTAAAGAAGTACTCCCCTTGTACTGCAAAATAAACAGTATATAGCAAAATAAATAAGGTTAATATAAAACCTAACAACTTAGCAGGCACAAGACGCATTTTTTCTAAACTTATGGCTATTGCACTGCCTTGCTCTAGTTTTTGTTTTGATAATAACGCACTGCTAAAAAGGCTAAATAAATAACAACTAACCGGTATAGAAAGCATGAACCTAAATATAAATTCTCCAAAATAATCTGGTAATAACCCAAAGCTAATTTGCACTTCAAACGCATCAATAAAATTAGCAAAATTTTCATCACTAGCGCCTAGCAAGCTTATAGCTAAACTAAAAAATCCAAAAGCTATTACACAAGCAACAAAAGCCACAAACATACTTTTAAAGTTTGTTTTTTCCACTTTTTTTTGCTTGGCATTTTCAGCTATACTTTTAAACGTAAAAATAGGTAAAGCCAAAAAGCGTCCAAACGGAAAAGCAACCATAGCGTTTAAAGTATCCAATATAAAAAAGCCTGAACTACCCGCCCGATACAATAACCCTGCACGGCAAACTACCCAATACGCTGCCACTGCATGTGTGGCAAGCATACCATACATTAGCACTAAACCATCAGAATTATTCCACTGCATAAAACTTGCATTTGTTTCGTACCATATTTCGCTAAACATATTTGCAAACGAGAGCAAAACACCGCATACTAGCCAAAAATTAGCCTCTTTGCTAGCTTTTGAAAAAGGTAGTTCCTCACCATTTTTATTTTTGCGTTTATAATTTTTAAACAAAAATTCACCATAAACAAAAAATGCAACTACAAATAATAATTTACATACAGCTCCTAAAATTGGGTTTTTCCAGCTTATTGCGCTGGGTGAAAAAATATAAAAGTAAATATAACTTAACCCTAGTGCATATCCTCCCAAAAGTGTTATCATACGCACCGTTTTATTTGTTGCTGTTGGTGTTAGCGGCGCACTATTTGCATACGAGCTACCCGATTGTGTATTTTGCGCTGTTTGTTCACCATAATTATACTGTGGTGGTACTGTTCGCGTGCACGTAGCATCACACTTTACATTTGTGCCATTTTGGTTTTGTGCACTGCTTTGCTCCTGTGTATTTGCACTATTTTTTAAATTTTGTTCATCTACTCCATAAAAATATTCCGCTGCCATGGTTAATCCTCCTCATCTGGTTGGTACTCTAGTAAATCCCCTGGTTGGCACTCTAGCACACGGCAAAGCGCCTCTAGCGTGGAAAACCGCACCGCTTTTGCTTTTTGATTTTTTAAAATTGAAAGATTCGCTGGGGTTAAATCTATTTTTTCCGCAAGTTCACCTGCACCAATTTTGCGCCGTGCCATCATAACATCTAAATTTATAACAATAGGCATAACGCACCTCACACTGTAAAATCAAGCTCATCTTTCATAGACATAGCTTCTTCAATAATATTTTTAACTACGTGCACAATTAATGCCATAAAACCAGCAGCTAGCGATACAACAATTAAACTAGTCCACACCGTTGCGCTAACTAAACATATTACTGCTGCAAATGCGCAGCACCAACTAACTACACGCAAATGATAAACATTAACTTCTTCAAAAACACAACCTTTTTCTATATTGCGCAAAAGTTTATATAAATGATTAAGCAAAATATACCCTGGTACACTACATAAATATAGGCAAACCATCAAGGTTATTCCGCCTTGTAAACCTCTGTTTTCAGCCAAAAGTTCTTCAACTATAAAATCAACTACAAAATATCCGAAAATATCTAAAATTATAAGTGCTATCACAAAACCTACAGTTATCCAGCGGCTAATAGCCACGCTTTTTTCCTTAGACCAAAAACCTTGTTTCATAAAAAACCTCTTTTTTCTGTTTTAAAGATAAACTCGTTTACTTTAGTGTTCCTTTGTGGATAATATAACATTACAAATATTGTTTGTCAAGTGTTTTTTATCGTTTTTCGATATATTTCACTTGAAAATCAATAACTCCCAATTTGAACTACGAACAAAAAACGCTATATTTACAGGCACATCACCCTTAGTAAATATAGCGTTTTATAATATTTTTTATAGTTTGTTATGATATTTTTTTACATGCCATTTGCAAATGCTTTCAACTCTATACTTTCGCCTTTGTTTAAGCGTGATTTTTCGGCGGCTAGTGCCATGACATGGCTTTCAATAGATGCATCAATCGATGTTAGCATTTTGCCGTTTTCCTCATTTAGGCAGGTATAAACAGCTTGCATTAATTTGCCATCTCCACCACCATGCCCAGCCATTGTATCTAAATAATCATCTACTTTTATCATCTCTTCGGCTTTGCCAAAACGTCGCAATATAATTTGTTTTTCTTCCATATTGCCCTCAATTTCGCCGTGGCTACCCATGAGTTTTATTGTTCGATAGCAATCATCTGTAAATGCAGACATTACAAACGATACACTAACCCCACCCTCAAACTCCATTGATACTACTTGGTGGTCGGCAACATCATTATCACAGTGGTAAACACAGCGCCCGTATATGCCCGTTTGCAAAGCTTTATATACGTTTTCCTCTGTTATATCTAGGGTTAAATGGTTACACCAACCTTGACCATTTGTGCGCATACCTGTTTTTTTATTATCAAAATATATATATTGCGCATCATATGGACATGATTTTTGCACTGCGCAATTTTCTAAACATCGTAAACTGCTGCCCTCAGGTGCATTTTCTGCCTTAAAGTGGCTTAACTCACCATAGGACGAAACACGCAAGCAAGGTTTATCAACAAGCCAGCGCAAGATATCCATATCATGGCAACACTTAGCCATGATAACTGGGCTTGTTTCAGCTTTTTTGCGCCACGTTCCACGCACAAAACTATGTGCAAAGTGCCAATATGCTACGTTTTCGTTAGCTTGCACAGCATGTAAATTCCCTATTGCATTATTTACTAATAATTCTTTTAGTTTACTATAAAATGGTGTGTAGCGCAAAACATGACATACAATTACCATGCAGTTTTTTTCTTGTGCTTTTTTTTGCAAGGCTATGCACTCGCTTAAATCTGGAGAAATTGGTTTTTCAAGTAAAATATGATATCCTTTTTCCAGTGCGAGCATTGCATGTTCAACATGTTGTTTGTCTTGCGTGGCAATAACCATTAAATCAGCAAGTTTTGGTGCTTTAAACATTTCCTCGCCAGAGCTAAAACAGTTTTGCTCTGCAATGTTATGCTCTTTTTTTAGGTGGTTAATACGCTCTGGGTTTATATCTGCACCTGCAACAACCTTAATTTGTTCTGGGTAGCTTAGCGCATAACTTGCATAGGCATACATGCCACGCCCGCCACAACCGCAAATAGCAATAGTAATTTGTTTTTTCATACGTTTTTTCCTTTTTTAATAAGTTAAAATAAGCTAAGGTTTTATACTATGCCAAATATATAATATAAAGATAAATAAGTCAATCTCGCATAATTTACAAAAATTTGTGCTATTATTTGTATTGATATTTTGTTCATAATATGTTATGGTACACTTAAGCGAGCAAGTGTTATCCAAACTCGTTTTATAATTGATTTTAAACAAGAGAAAGGCTTTTTATGTTACAGCTTGTGCTAGGTATGTCTGGTAGTGGTAAAACCACGCTTTTATATAAAAAAATTAAAGAACGTGCCCTTGAAGGTAAGCGTAGTATAGTTATAGTGCCAGAGCAATTTACCTCTAGCACAGAAGCACGCATTTATCACGAACTTGGCGATGAACTTTCAGGTTTTGTCGAGAGTTTCTCTTTTAAAAGCCTAGCAGAAGAATTACTCACTGTTTGCGGTGGTGTTGCTATACAAAGCCTTTCCGACGCTGGGCGTGCTGTTTTAGTGCGCCGTGCTTTTAAAGAGCTAGAGGGTAACTTGCGTTATTATTATCACCAGCGCAAAAATGCCGCTTTTTGCCAAATGGTATCCGAAACAATTGACGAGCTTAAAAGTGCAGGTTTAAGCGCAGAAAAACTCTCCGAACTTGCACCCTTTTGCACTCATAGCAAGGAAAAAATATCTGAACTTGCGCTAGTTTTTGCCACATACGAGGCACTTCTAGGCAAGGCTGGTTTAGACCCCTCCGATAGAGTTAACCTTGCAGCTGCTCGCCTGGAAAGTGCAAGCTCTCTTGGAAATATACCAGATTTTTTGCGTGACAGAGCTATTTTTATGGACGAGTTCGATACCTTTAATGCACCAAAAAAACGTTTGATGTCCGCTTTATTTTCCGCTGTTTCGTCAATAACTGTTGCTCTGTGCTTGGATAACCTTGGCGCGCCACCACCCGAAAACTCACAACCAACTTACATTACAGAGGGTACTTTATTTTCAGGAGCAAGGCACATTGCCTACGAATTGCGCAAAATAGCACGCAAGCAAGCCGTTAATGTCGCCGAACCTATAATTATGTGGGAGGATATTCGCCACAAAAACACGCCTGCTCTTGCCGCTGTTAGCGAGCTTTTAAGCGAGCCAGAAGTGGATGTTTTTGTAAAAGCTAAAAATGAACTTACACTTTTTGGCGCACAAACCCGCGAGGAGGAAGCCCGAACTGTTGCCACACATATACAACAACTTGTTACAAATGGCGCAAGTTACGGTAAAATTGCCGTTGTGTGCCGTGATATGGATACTTATCGCACTGTTGTACGCCGAACTTTTGGCTTGATGGATATACCACTTTTTTGTGATGAAACTACCACCCCTGAGTTTTGTGCGCCAGTTACAGCTATAAAAGCCTTACTTGCAATTTTACGTGGGATTGATTACTCAGACCAAATGGTTACGCTAGCTAAAACTGAGCTATGCAATTTAACCGAAAACCAAGTTACTGCACTTGAAAACTATGTTTATACGTGGTCGCCCACAATGCATGCGTGGAAAGAACCTTTTACACGCAACCCAGAAGGTTTTGAAAGTGCCGCTTTTACTAACAAAACAGAAACCGAGGAAACGCCACTTGCAGAAACCGCTCGCCTTGCACTTTGCCCTGCCATTGATATTTTTTGCAAAACTGCTAAAGATGCCACTGGTGCACAGATAACAAAGGCAATTTATGATTGCCTAATTACACTAGGTGCTGATGAAAAGCAAAAAACTCAAGTAAGTGCACTTTATAAAAAACAAGGCTTGCTCACTGCTGAAAGTGCAACACGTGAGTGGAATGTTGTAATGGCTTTGCTAGATGAAATGTTAAACTTGCTCGGTGATGAAAAAATATCACCTACTGAATATGCAGAACTTTTTAGCTTGCTTTTGCGCTCTTGTGATTTAGGACACATACCACAAACAATGGACGCAGTAATTTTTACATCTGCTGGTAAAATGCGCCTTGATAAACCTGACTATATATTTGTTTTAGGTGTTGCCGAGGGTGAATTTCCACGAGCACCAGGTGAAAACGGACTTTTAACACATGCCGATAGAGATGCACTTATGGCTCAACAAGTTGAACTGCCAGATTGCTTTGAAAACGAAATGATACGTGAGCAAGTTTGTTTTTATAAAGTGTTAACCGCACCTGAGAAAGGACTTTTTATAAGTTGGCCTGAGGGTTTAGGCTTGCCATATAGCTCTGCAATAATTAGCATTGCAGAAAAACTACAGCCACAAAAACCTAATTTTACACCTGAACAAATAGCCTTTACGCCAGCTGCTGCACTAGATAAACTAGGTGCAACTTATGCTGAAAACAGCGCACAAACCGCTAGCTTATACAGCGCACTCAAACAGCGCAAAACCGAAAATACAGTTAATGATACCATTGCAAACGCAATGCCTTTTATAGAAACAATTGCTGAAAACAAACCTAAAAAACTAGATAATTTACCACAGATTGAAAACCTACTTGGCAATGAACTTAATATATCTCCCAGTCGGCTTGAAAAATATAGTGCTTGCCCTTATAGCTATTTTTTACAGTACGTTATAGGTTTGCGCTCACGCCAAAAAGCCGAGCTTAGCCCCAACCACAGTGGTAATCTTATGCACTGGGTGCTTGATAAAATGCTTTCGCCAAATGCAAGCGAATATGATAGCTGGAAAACCTGCGCATTTATTGATATGAGCAAGGAAGAAATTGCAGATTTAGCTGACAAACTAACAGATGAATATCAACGCTTATATATGCCCGAACAATCTGCAAGATTTAGCTATTTGTTATCTCGCCTTAAAAAGAGTTTAACGGGACTTTTAATTTATTTACAAGAAGAACAAAAACAAAGCAGTTTTAAACCCTTGGCAACTGAAGCAAAAATTGGTTTTGGTGAAAACTGCCTGCCACCGCAAGAATATAAACTAGATAACGGCAAAACTGTGCGTATTATAGGCACAATAGACCGTGTTGACGGCTGGACTGATGAAAATGGACAAAGATGGTTGCGTGTAGTTGATTATAAAACCGGTAACAAAAACTTTGATTTAAAAGAAGTTTATTGCGGACTTGATTGCCAAATGCTGTTATACCTCTTTGCTTTAGTGCGTGACGAAAGCGGAACTTTTACCGGTGCAAAACCAGCTGGTGTTTTATACTTGCTTGCTGACCCAATCCCTAAAGAGAGTGTGCGAGAAAATGCACACGATATGTTACGCCCCAGTTTAGACGGTTTACTTACAGACGAAAAAGCTGTTTTAACAGCTATGGACGAAAAAGGCAAAGGCGAATTTTTACCCTTTAGCCATGCCGATGGTATTAAAACCCCAGACAAGAAAAAAACAGCTAGCATGCCAAAACTAGAACGTATTGATAAACACACAAGCACACTTATTAGCGATATGGGCAAAGGACTTTATAGCGGCGATATAAACGCAATGCCACTTTGTACCAGTGCAAAAACACAATGTACTTTTTGTGATTTTTTAGCAGTGTGTTGCCATGAACATGGCAAAAATGAACGTAAAGTTGTAGATATTGCGCCAAAAGAACCTTTTGCACCTACAGAAGACGAAGATAATAATACACAAAAAGGAGGTTTAGCACATGAGTAGCACAAAATGGACAAGTGCACAACAAAGCGCAATTGATGACCGTGGCGGTGCTTTGCTTGTTAGTGCAGCGGCAGGTAGTGGCAAAACAGCCGTATTGACAGAACGTGTGCTAAAATTGCTTAGCGATACACAAAGACCAATACAGGCGGAACGTTTACTTATAGTTACCTTTACCAATGCCGCCGCTGCTGAACTACGTGCACGCATAGCCGCAAGGATAGAAGAAGAACTGCTTAAAACCCCTGCAAATATGCAATTACGTCGCCAAAAAATGCGCCTAGCACGTGCACATATTTGCACAATAGATGCATATTGTTTAGATTTATTGCGCAGGCATTTTACGGCACTTAATATACCGCCTGATTTTTCAACAGCAGATGCTGGCATTGTTGAAACTTTAAAATCCGCCGCACTTAGCGAAACATTAGAAAAAATGGTGCAAAACTCTGATTTTTGCAATTTTGCCGATTTATACGGACGTGGACGCAATGATTACATTTCTGAACAGAGTATTTTGCAGTTGCATGGTTTTTTATCCGCAATGCCGTTCCCCGAAGAGCGTCTTTTAGAAATTTTAAATATATGGCAAAACTCTTTTAATGCCTCACCTTGGAAAATTTTGTTGATAGAACGTTTAAAAGCCTTGGCGAAAGGTGGTGCAAGGTTAAGTAGCGAAGCAAGACGCTTTTCAGAAGAAGATTTATGCGAACAGCGCATTTTAGCCGCTGAAAAAAAGAAAACTGAAAGCGCAAAAGCCAAAGAGGTGCAAAAGGTTAACGAAAAATTTGCCACTGTTCACGAACGGTTGCAAGAGCTAGAAGAAATTTTTTTGCTTGCTTTAGAACTTTTAAATACTGAAAATGGTTGGGATAAATTATACAATACTTTTGAGCCTTACCGCCAAGATAAAGCAAACATTCCTGGCATTAAAGGCAAAAATATGCGCCTTAGTGGCGAGAACAAAAAAATAGTTAAAGCTAGTGCCGACAAAGCTGGCACATTGCTAGAAGATATGCTTTATTTGCTAGCTTGCAGTGAGGCGGACGCAGAAGCAGACCGCCAAAAAGCATTGCCTATGATAAAAGCATTGTTAGATGCGACAAAACTTTTCAGCGATATTTTTTACCAAAAAAAACTAGAAAAAAAAGTTTTAGAGTTTAGTGATTTTGAGCAACTAGCATTAAAACTTTTAAGTGCCACAGATGGCGAGGCGGCATTAGTTGCACAAAGCATTTGTAGCGAATTTGATGCCGTTATGGTGGACGAATATCAAGACACAAACGCTTTACAAGATGCTATTTATAGCCTACTTGGTGGTGAAAACGGCGAAAAGCTTTTTTACGTTGGAGATTTAAAACAAAGTATTTATCGTTTCCGCCAGGCAGATCCATTTATTTTTGCCTCAAAGCAAGAAAATTTTTCGCCAATAAACGCAGGCAATGCACGGCCATATCCTACCGAGGGACAAACTGCAGAAAGTGCAATTATTGCGCTAGATGCAAACTTTCGCTCTGCACCAGCAGTTATTAGTGGTGTCAACTTTTTGTTTAACTTACTAATGAACCAAAATTTAGGTGGCACTGAATATGGTGACGGCCAGCGCCTTGTTTGCGGTGTTGATAGTGATTATATTGGCGAAACAGGGCTTTTAATAGATACCGACAAAGAAAACGACGCACAACAAATTGCAAAAAAAATAGATGAACTTGTTGCCCTTGGGCAAAGCGGTGACGAGCGCGGTTTTATACGCACAAAAACAGGCACAAGGGCTATTCGCCATGAGGATTGCTGTATTTTACTTGCAACACGTACATCTTTTTCTGATTATCAAGTAGCGCTTGAAGCAAAAGGCATGGCGGTGTATGCCGATAGTTCCGAGGATTTATTAGCAAGCGCACATATACGCCCAATAGTTGCTTTTTTGCAAGTTATTGATAACCCCTCACAAGATATACCACTTTGCGCTGTTATGCTAAGCCCACTTTTTGGTTTTACTGAAGATGATTTAGTTGCGTTACGGTTACGGCAAAAAAAGGGTAGTTTATATGGCGCAATAGCTACAATTGCCAACGAAACACGCAAAGCGTTAGTTGAAATTGAGCATGCTCAAAACAACAACTCAACCCGTGAGTTTAACGAAAATGATTTTATCGAAACCACACCACAGCAAAGTGCAAAAAACCAACCATCACACGAGGAAAATCTTAATAGTTTTAGTCTTAAAATTTTAGATTTTTATGAAAAATTAGCAGATTTGCGCCGTCTTTCACACAGCATACCGCCTAGCGAATTATTAGAGCAAATTTTTGCAAGTACACATTACCATGCCTTAGTTGGTGTCATGGAGAACGGTTACAAGCGCAGAGAAGATTTAAGCCGCTTTGCAGATTTTATATCTAGCATGGGCGTTAACGGCATAGAGGCTTTAGTGCGTAGCCTTGCAGCTTTAAGCGCAAGTGGTGGTTTAAAGGATACAAACCCTGGCGGTGCAAGGCCTGGCTGTGTTACTATTATGACCATACATCGCTCAAAAGGTTTGCAATTCCCTGTGGTTTTTGTTGCGCAGTGTCAACATTTATTTAATATGGATGATATAAAAGGCAAGATTTTATTGCACCGCACATCTGGCTTAGGTCTACAATTGCGTGGCGATAACGGTGGCAACAACTACCCTACGCTTGCGCATATTGCCATTAAAGAACAACTCCAAGAGGAAATGCGTAGTGAGCAAATGCGCCTTTTATATGTTGCTTTAACACGTGCACAAGATAAACTTTTTATCACACTAAGTGCTAATAGTCACAAAAACATATGCGATAAGCTAAGCGAAATGATGGCAAGCCATGTTTCAAAAACTGCTTTTTTGGCACATAAAAATATGCGCTCGTTTGCTGATTGGGTACTTTCAGCTTTGTTATTGCACCCTAATGGCGGCAAATTACGAGAGCTTTCTGGCAATATAAACTTAATTACTCCAGACGAAAAAGGATGTTTTAACATAGAATTTTACGAACCTCTTGAAACAAAGGAGCAAAACAGCGATGTTGAGCACGGCATTACAGCACAACCTGATGAAGAACTAACACAAAAATTGCTTACAAACTTTGCATGGCAATACCCACAAAAAGCACTGACGAAAACACCTGCAAAGGTAAGCGTAACTGGTATTGTACACAAAAGCCAAAACACTATTTTGTCAAGACCAAGTTTTATTGCTAAAGAGGGGCTTTCCGCTGCTGAGCGTGGTACGGCAATGCATGCATTTTTACAACATGTAGATTTTGCAAAAATCGTAAAAGCAAAGCAACAAGGCACAGCCGAACTTATAAATGCAATTACAATAGAAAAAATGCGCCAACAAGCTGAGCAACTTTTACCAGAAACATGGGTAGAGCAACTAGATGATATCAACTTAAAACGCTTTTTTGAGGGCGAAGTTTTTGAGCGTATTTGTGGTGCGAGCAAAGTTATGCGTGAGTATGATTTTATAACAGGTTTGCCCGCCGAGGTGCTTTTTGATGAAAACACAAACGAGCTACCTAAAACATCAAAAGTTAAAAATGCAACAGTTCTCGTGCAAGGCATAGCAGATATTTTGCTTGTGTACGACGACCATCTAGAGCTTTTAGATTATAAAAGTGATAAAGGCAAAAGTGAGGAAGTATTCCGCACACATTATAAACGACAACTTGAAATTTATGCAGATGCTATAAGCAAACGGTTTACACCTAAAAAAGTAACGTATATGGGTATTTATTCACTAGAACTTGGCAAGCTTATTAAAGTTTAATTAAAATTATAAAATATTAAGAGAGGTTTTTATGTAACTTAATTAAACAATTTTAAATGGCTGGGCACATCAAAAACGCAACAAATACTATACGTCACCAATGTATCAAATTAATTCTATAAGTAAAAAAGCTTTAGTGAGTTGTTATAATTCACTAAAGCTTTTTTGTTTGTATTCAATTTTTAGAAATAACAAAAATGTGACAAATAATGTACGTCCCCTGTGTCCCAATTGTTTCTTTATAAACCAATAATATCTTGTTGTCTGTGCATATCTGCTGCAACTTTTGTCGCTTCCATTTCAGGGTTTAGAGGTTTATCTTTATTAATAATTTGCTCTTTTTTTACTTGATTAACTGGTTTTTTTCCACTAATTTGTCGCTTATAATCAATATCTCTTATCACAGAAAATATTATTGGTATAAATATCAATAATAAAAAAATTGCAATAACTATATAAATTTCTGTTTGCATAATATTAACTCCTTTTTTGTTTTTAAACGCATTTGCGTTTAGTTATTATAAAACTAAAACAATTTCTAATAACTTAAATACAAAATGTTTGATATCATCGCCTTGGTGCAATTATAGCACATTCATAATTTTTTTTCAAGTTACACCATTAATATATGCAAAACAACTATAAACTTATAATATGCAACTGTTGTGCACTCAACTTGCATTTTGTGCTACTTTTAGGTATAATATAATGTGATTAATTGCGCTCTTTAAGAAATTATGCGAGGAATAATGCTATGAATAACACAATTTTAGTTGGTGGAACAGGTTTTGTTGGTGGCAACCTTTTAGCCAGTGGCAACTTTACTGCAAGTTATCATTCCACCGATGTTCAAAATGCTTTTGGCTCAAACCCTGATTTGCTTATTTATTCAGGCGTGCCAGCAGCTATGTTTTTGGCTAACCAAAATCCAAAAGCCGACCTTGACATTATGCGCAGTGCAAGGGATAACATAAAAAAAATCAATGCTAAAAAAACAGTGCTAATATCCTCAATCTGTGTTTTTGCTGATAGCAAAGGTAAAACCGAACTTGATACCCCAACAGCGGAAAATTTACCAGCATACGGAGCAAACCGCCTACAACTGGAACAATGGGTGCGTGAGGATTTTACCGATGCTTTGATAGTGCGCCTACCAGCGCTTTACGGCATAGGTTTAAAAAAGAACTTTTTGTATGACCTGCACACTATAACCCCTGCCCTGCTTAAAGAGACAAAATACTTAGAACTTAGCGTAAAAAGCGAGCTTGTAAAGTATGGTTACGAAAACGCTAACAACGGCTTTTACCGTTTGAGCGGCGCTGTTAATACAATAGATTTACGCAGTTTTTTTGAGCAAAATGATTTTAATGCACTTTGCTTTACAGACTCACGCAGTAGCTACCAATTTTATGATTTGCGCAAACTTTGGCAAGATATAAACACAGCTTTGCAAAACAATTTAAAAATTTTGCACCTTGCAACACCACCCTGCACTGCTAAAGAGATTTTTGCACATGTTACAAGCAAAAACACCTTTAACAATACACTAAGCACAGCACCTTTTGACTATAATTTAAAAACAAATTATAGTGATTTATTTAACGGTGAAAACGGCTATTTATGCACAAAAGAGCAAGAACTTGATAGCATTAAAAGCTTTATGCAAAATTGGGATTAGCTATCCAGATAAATGCATTAAAGCAACTTTATAACCATGATTTTATGCCATTTTTTAACATTAAGCAATACACTAAACTTAATAGCAAATATCACTAATATAAACGTAACAATAATTTTGAAACGGAGCAATAAATGCGCACATGGAAACTTTCTGCCAGCAATATAGGCTGGGCAAAAGCTGACGATACTTTAATATATAATACCATGCAAACTTTGGGCTATGAGGGTTTAGAAATTGCCCCAACTAGGGTTTTTGATGCGCCACCTTATGCGCACACAGCAAAAGCCCCTGCCTTTGCAAGCGAAGTTTATGCTAAACACGGCTTTGTTATACCTAGCATGCAAAGTATTTTGTTTGGCGTGAGTGAAAATTTATTTGATGAGCAAGGTGCAAAAATTTTACTAGAGCGTTTAAATGAGGCTTTTATTTTTGCAAAAGAATGTGCGTGCAAAAACTTGGTTTTTGGCTGTCCACGCAACCGCTCTATACCTGATGGCAAAACAGAAAAAGATGCTGAAAACTTTTTTATAAAAGCGGCAGAACTTGCAGAAACACAAGGTGTTACACTTGCGCTAGAAACAGTGCCAACTTGCTATAACACCAATTTTTTAAACAACACTACTGATACATTAGCTTTTGTAAAGCGCCTTAATGTTAAAGGCTTAAGCGTAAATTTAGATATAGGTGCTATGATTACAAACGGCGAAAGTATAGATGTAATAAAAGATGATTTTGCTTTAATTAGCCACATACACATAAGCGAAACAGAGCTTGCGCCAATAGTTCCACACCTTTTACACAAAGAACTCGCAGAGCTTTTAACACAAAATCGATACAGCGGTTTTGTTTCAGCTGAAATGCGCACAGCTACAACTGACGTAATGCAAAAAAGCCTTGAATATATGGCAGAGGTGTTTAGGTAATGAGTGCGTTAAACTATATAAAAAACATTAATGGTGTACCTGATTACACCTCGCAAGAATTTTGTGAAAAACGTGCTAAAACCTGCCTGTTAATACCAATAATTAACGAGGGAGAGCGCATTTTATCAGAACTAACAACAGCACAAAAACATAAAATTGACACTTTAGTTGATATAATTTTATGCGATGGTGGTAGCATAGATGGTAGTATGGAACCTTTGCGCCTTGCAAAACTTGGTGTAAATAGCTTGCTAACAAAAAAAGGTGCAGGCAAACAAGGTGCACAGCTACGCATGGGCATACATTTTGCACTAAACCGTGGCTATGAAAGTGTGGTCACCATAGACGGCAACAATAAAGATTCCATAGAGGACGTGCCTTTATTTTTAGCAAAACTTGCCGAGGGTTATGATTTAATACAAGGTAGCCGTTTTATAAAAGGTGGTGTGGCGGAAAATACGCCACCTGTGCGCTATTTTGCAGTACGCTTAATACATGCACCTATAATTAGCCTTGGTGCAAGGCAATGGTTTACCGACACTACAAATGCATATCGAGCATACTCAAAAAAATATTTAACACATGCAAAAGTTAAACCCTTGCGTGATGTTTTTATGGGGTACGAGCTACTAGCCTACCTTTCAGTGCGTGCCACGCAGTTAGGCCTAAAAGCGTGTGAAGTGCCTGTGCGCAGAGCTTACCCAGCAACTGGTAAAACACCAACAAAAATAAAAGGTATGCATGGCAATGCTGATTTAATGCGCTGTTTATTTGGCGCTCTATTTGGCAAGTTTAACCCTTAGCATATTAACAAATAAGCACTATGAACATAGCATTTTTGCTTTTGTTCTTATATTAAATTAACATATTTGATTTAACAGATTAATTATAACTAAAAATACTATTTTACAAAAGGTGGCAAATGTTATGGTATATGACAAAATTATTTTAGGTGCAGGGCTGTATGGGCTTTACTCCGCCGAGCAATGTGGCAAGCGAGGCGAGCGCATACTAGTTTTAGAGCGTGATGCAACACCTTTTCGCCGTGCTACCACCATAAACCAAGCACGTGTACACCAAGGCTACCATTACCCACGCAGTTACTCCACAGCTATAAAAAGCGCAAAATATTTTGATAGATTTTGTAAAGATTATGATTTTTGTATTTTAAAAGATTTTGACCAAGTTTACGCAACAGGCGCGCAGTTTTCGTGGACAGATGCAGCTGCTTTTAAAAAGTTTTGCGAGGCCGCCAAAATACGTTGCGATGCAGTTGATGTGGAAAAGTATTTTAAAAGAGGTATGTGTGATGGTGCATTTTTAACTACTGAATATACCTATGACGCCGAGATATTAAAAAACCATTTGTTGAAAAAACTCGAAAATTTACCAACTGTAGAAATTCGTTATTCTCACAAGCCAGATAAAATTAAACGCAAAAGCGATGTTTGGCAAGTTACAGCGGGAGAAATTACAGCTGAAACACCATTTTTACTAAATGCAACCTATGCAGGTGTAAACGATGTGCACAACATGCTAGGTTTTGAGCCTTTTAAAATAAAATACGAGCTTTGCGAGATGATACTTTGTACTGTTTCAGATGAATTTAAAAACACTGGGATAACTGTTATGGACGGGCCTTTTTTTTCCATAATGCCATTTGGCAAAACAGGTTTACACAGCATGAGCGCTGTTACCTTTACACCACACCAAGCATGTTTTGAAAGCTTACCAACTTTTGATTGCCAAAAA
The DNA here is from genome assembly GCA_964370685.1 of uncultured Faecalibacterium sp. Classification (GTDB taxonomy): domain Bacteria; phylum Bacillota; class Clostridia; order Oscillospirales; family Ruminococcaceae; genus Faecalibacterium. The sequence goes on from CAYJKG010000003.1 coordinate 60,442, forward strand.
AATTCTGAGGGTTTATGCAAACCTGGTGATTTATACAACTGTAACGATTGCCCTGTAAAGCCAAAAAGCGCCTGGCCATACATGAACCAGCTTGCAAAAAAATACATGAATGAAAACTATGGTTTTAAATATCACTCTAGCTTATTTAGCATGAAACCTATTTTAAAAGCCAGTGAAATTGATGACTCACGCCCTACTGTTATACGCAGATACACAAGTGAGCCAACTTTTATTAGCGTTTTATCTGGCAAAATTAACACTGTTTATGATTTAGACGAGGTATTAAAAAATGGCTGATTTAAAGCTTAATTTAGAAAAAAACTTTCTTTCGGCTGTGGTATATTTACACAACGAGCAAGCAAATGTAGTGCCTTTTTTTGAGGCGCTGCACAGTACTCTTGAAAACCGCTTTGAACAATATGAAATTATAGCTGTTGATGATAGATGTACTGATAACACTGTTGAACAATTGCGCACTTGGGCAAAGAAGTTAGAAAAACCACTTACAATTTTACACATGAGCATATACCAAGGTTTAGAAACTGCCATGAACGCAGGGCTTGAATGTGCTATTGGTGATTTTGTTTTAGAGTGCGATGCTCTACTGCCAAGTTTCGACATGAGCCTCATAAATAAAATTTACGATACCGCACTGCAAGGCAACGATATAGTAAACCTTTGCCCTGAAAAGCAACACGGCAAAAGCAAGGCTTTTTATGCACTTTTTAACAAATTTAGTCGCTCTGCATACCCTTTGCGCTCTGACGTTATGCGCCTTATAAGTCGCAGAGCTGTTAACAGAGTTCGTGCAATTTCAAAAAATTTACCATACCGCAAAGCCGCCTATGCTGCTAGTGGACTAAAAGTAGCAAATGTTGCATACAAAGGCATGGCACCAAAACATAAGGACGCTAACTTTAACCTTGCTATTGATAGCCTTGTACTTTATACCGACGCTGGGTATCAGCTTAGCCTTGGAGCCGCTCTTTTTATGATACTTTTAACAGTTTTTGAGCTAGCGTATACCATTTTAATTTATGTTGCAGGCAAACCTATTGAAGGCTGGCCAACACTAATGTTTGTAACGACAGTAGGTTTTGTTGGTGTATTTGGACTTTTTGCAGTAACACTTAAATATTTAAGTTTAATTTTACGCATTTCATTCCGCAAGGAAATTTGCCTAATTGAAGGCATAGAAAAAATACAAAAATAACGAGGTTTACTTTGGAAAAACTAAAAAAACTTTCGCAAAAAGATATCCCACATATTATATTTTGGTTTTTGATAATTTGTGTTATCGCCTCAAAATTGGTACTAGGACACTATCAAACAGTGCACACATGGATAGATGGCGCACCACTTGATGATGAGCTTATGTTTGAGGCAGCACAAAGCATAACGGCTGGTAATTGGCTGGGGGAATACAACTGGCTAACCCTCTCTAAACAGATGTTTTTTGCTGTTTGGCTAGCTTTTTGCAATTTAATAGGTGTTTCGTACCTGTTAGCTGGGCAAGCATTGCTTTGCCTTGCTAGCTTTAGCATGATACAAGCTTTTAAACCCATTTTGCAAAAACGTTGGCAACGTTTTGTTCTTTTTGCTGCGCTTTGCTTTAGCCCTGCTGCCGCTGCAACTTTTACTTTGCGTGTATATAGAGATAATATTTTTCCGAGCTTATGTATATTTTTCTTTGCGGGTATGATAGGTGCTGCACTGCGTTACAAACACACAAAAAGTAGTATGCAACATTGGCTTTTTTTAGCCGGCATAGGTCTTGGTCTTGCGCAAATAACTAGGGAGGACGGCATTTGGCTAATGCCTTTTGCCATTGTAGCAAGTATAATAATTATTTGGTGTATAATTAGAACAAAAAAACTTAAACTAAAATTTTCCCGTTGTTTTTCGCAAATTTTACCCTACTTTGTCACTGCATGCTGTATAATTATAGTGAGCACAATAAATTACTCCTATTACGGTGTTTTTACTACTAGCGATTTTTCAAGTGGCTCTTTTGCCTCTGCTTATGGAGCAATGACACGCATAGAACACGAAAACGAGCACATGCTTGTTCCTGTACCTAAAGATGTGCGTGAAAAATTGTATGATACAATACCAGAGCTTGCACCACTTGAGTATTGGCTTGAAGATTACCACCCTTTAGTTGCCGCTTATTCAAATGCCGAAGTAGGCGATTATCAAGCAGGTTCTTTTTACTGGGCTATACGCCACGCTGCACAGCAAGAGGGCATTTATGACGATGCTGTAACAGCTGATATATATTGGCAAAGTGTGGCAGATTCTATAAACAGTGCCATTGCAAACGGCGATTTAACTGCAAATGTTAGCGAACGCCACTCCACCACACCAATAATTAAAGCCGAATATGTAGCGCCTACCCTATTAGAGACGTTAAAAGGATTATGGCATGTACTAACTTTTGTAGATACACCTATTTACCACACTGTTTCGCTAAGTTATGCAACCGCTGAGGATGCCGCTATTTGGGAAGAATATCTTGGCAACGAGGTAAATTACAGAGCAGTAGCAGGCGAAAGTTACCCATATTACAGCCCAAGGCAATTACAAGTTTACAGCATTTTTAGTGTTTTAAATGTTATTTATATAGCAATTTTTATTTGCTTTTTTGTTGCCGCACTTTATGTGCAAGGTAAAAATTTGCAAATTATGATACACCAAAAAAACGCCAAGCCTTTGCTAACTTGGTTAATTTTATTCGGAATTTTTGCAATGGCAATTTTTCGCACAGCTATGATAGCCTTTATGGAAGTTGTAGCCTTTAATATCGGTACACAAACAATGTATCTTTCAACCGTACACCCTTTACTTATAACATTTGCAGTTGTGGGTACACTTACAGCTATACCAAAACAAAAACAAGTTACAAACGAAACCACAAAGGTTAATAACAAAGAAAATTCTCCAAATGAAGAAACTAGCACGAACGAAGCAGCAATTTCAAGCGAAGTTGTTGTAGAAGTTGAAACCGAAGTACCTAGTGTTACTACTGCACAAATTGAAACCGAAGTACCTAGCGTTATTACTACAAAAGTTGAAACTGAAGTGCCAAGCGTTACTACTGCACAAGTTGAAACTGAAGTGCCAAGCGTTACTACTGCACAAGTTGAAACTGAAGTGCCAAGCGTTACTACTGCACAAGTTGAAACCGAAATGCCTAGTGTTACTATCGCACAAGTTGAAACCGAAGTGCCTAGCGATACTACTGCGCAAGTTGAAACCGAAGTGACTAGTGTTACTGTCGCACAAGTTGAAACCGAAGTGCCTAGCGATACTACTGCACAAATTGAAACTGAAG
>CAYJKG010000003.1:63875-117851 GCA_964370685.1 uncultured Faecalibacterium sp.
GCACAAGTTGAAACCGAAGTGCCTAGCGATACTACTGCACAAATTGAAACTGAAGTGCCAAGTGAAACACCAAGCTTCAGAAAAACAAAACCAACTATATAAACCGAGGAAAATAAATGAACATACTAATAATAGGTGCTGGAGCAGCTGGCTTAATGGCAGCAGGTACAGCATGCAAAGCTGGACATAATGTTACAATTTTAGAACACAGTACAGCACCAGGACAAAAAATCCTCGTTACAGGTAAAGGACGCTGTAACGTAACTAATGATTGCACACAAGAAGAATTTTTAAAAGAAGTTCGCGTTAATGAAAGATTTTTATTTTCTTCACTCTCTTCTTTTTTGCCGTGCGACGCTATGAAACTTTTTGAGCAAATAGGTGTAAAACTAAAAGTCGAACGTGGCAGACGCGTTTTTCCCGTTAGTGATAGCGCTGAGGAAATACGCCTTGCACTTATAAAATACGCTGAAAACGCAACAATAATTTACGACGAAGCAAAAGAGTTAATGTTGCAAACATTACCTACACCACCAATTACTGAAACCGCAGATAAAAAACGTACATCTAAAAAACAAAAAACACCAATTTATAAATGCCATGGCGTGCGTGGACGCTCTGGCAAAGAATATAAGGCAGATGCTGTTTTAGTAGCAACTGGCGGTTTAAGCTATGCAAACACTGGTAGCACTGGCGATGGTTATAAATTTGCAGAAAGTGCTGGGCACAACATAGTTACACCTGCACCATGCCTTGTTAGCCTTGTTGCTAGAGATAAAACATGTGCAAAAATGATGGGGCTTTCGCTAAAAAATATCACACTTACTTTGTACGAAGGTGAAAAAGCTGTTTTTAAAGAACAAGGCGAGTTGTTATTTACACATTTTGGTATAAGTGGGCCTTTAACACTCTCTGCATCTGGTCACATTAGAGATTTAAAAAAGCACCGCTATACCGCAAACATAGATTTAAAACCTGCACTTTCTGAAGAACAATTATATGACCGTATCACGAGAGATTTTTTAGCACTTTCAAACGCTACTGCCACCGCTGCACTTGCAAAACTATTACCAGCAAGTATGCGCCCTGTTATGGTTGAGCGTTGGGGTATCAACCCTGAAACAAAAGCAAACCAAATTACAAAAGAACAAAAGCAAGAACTTTTAAAATTAATTAAAAATTGGCAAGTACCGATTAAAGAGCTTGGCGATTTAGCACACGCAGTAATAACAGCTGGTGGTGTTAATGTAAAAGAAATAGACCCCAAAACTATGCAAAGCAAAAAAGCTGAAGGGTTATATTTTGCAGGTGAGGTGCTAGATGTTGATGCAACCACTGGCGGCTACAACCTACAAATAGCATGGTGTACCGCACAAGCCTTTGCAAGGAACTTATAAACAGCACATAACTTTTTTGCGTCATCTTCCCTATTTATTTAAATTTAGTCGCTCTGCGACAACTTAACATTATTCATTTTAAACTAAGCCTCGGAGGTATATTTATGATTTCAATTGCAATTGACGGCCCATCAGGTGCTGGCAAATCCACACTAGCCAAACGCTTAACAAGCGAAATGGGCTATATCTATGTTGACACAGGTGCTATGTACCGTACAATTGGACTTTTTGCCTTGCGCCAAAATGTTGACCCTAAAGATGCTAAAAATGTCTCAAAACTATTACCAGAGCTTGAAATGCACTTTGAAAATATTTCAGGTGCACAAAAAATCTTTTTAGGAGCTGAAGACGTTAGCGAGGCTATACGCAAAGAAGAAATAGGCATGGCTGCCTCAGCTGTTTCAGCAATACCAGAGGTTCGTGCACATTTGCTAGATTTACAGCGCCAGCTTGCTCAAACACAAAACGTTGTTATGGATGGACGTGACATAGGCACGGTAATTTTGCCAAATGCTACAGTTAAAATTTACCTTACTGCCTCATCTACAGCAAGGGCAACTCGTCGCCTTTTGGAGCTAGAGCAAAAAGGCGAAAATGCTAATTTTGAAACTGTGCTATCTGATATTGAGCAACGTGATTACCAAGATATGAACCGCAAAATAGCACCACTAAAACAGGCTGACGACGCACTTTTGCTTGATACCTCAGAATTAACCTTTGACGAAAGCTATGAAAAACTTTCAGCTATTGTAAAAACCGTTATAGCGAGAAAAAAATGCGATTAATGCACAAACACAAATTTTCACTATGCATTTAGTTACAAAATTATAGCTACTTGCGTAGTTTTATACCACTATTTTTTATGAACAGGAGCAACATTATGTTGTATTATATACTTGCCGCACTCGCTTGGGTCGCTTTTCGCATTATTTTTAGATTTGAAATTATCGGCAAAGAAAATTTAATTAAAGGTAGGGGCTTTGTCCTCGCACCAAACCACCTAGCAGCAATTGACCCTATTTTTGTTGTTATTGGCGCACATTGGACAAACAAAATGCGTATTTTTTCCAAGGGTGAGCTTTTTGAAAAAAATTTTTTACTTACTTGGTTTATGGGGCAAATAGGTTGTGTCCCCGTTAGAAAAGGTCGTGATGACGCAAACACCATCGCAAGAACTATTGAAGAATGTAAAAACGGTAAAGGCTTGCTAATTTTCCCCGAGGGCACTCGTAGTAAAACTGGAGAAACCTTACCTGTAAAAAGCGGAATGTTTGTTGTTGCTGAACAAGCGCAAGTTGACATAATACCCTGTCGTGTAATATATGATACACCTACCAAAACGCCTAAACTTTTTTGCAGAGTTAGAGTGTGCTATGGTGAAATATTACCACCGCCAACCCCCACAAAGGCAGCGGGCAAACGCAACCTTGCAAACGTTAAAGAAAGCAAAGCCAAATTTACCATTGCGTGGAATGCATTGTACGAAAGAAACAAATTTTAAACAAATGGAGAAAACATGAAAGTAATAAAAGCAAAAACTGCAGGTTTTTGTTTTGGTGTAGATAGAGCTGTTAAACTAACACACGACTTACTCGATAGCGGCATAAAAGTTGCAACTTTGGGTCCTATCATACACAACACACAAGCTGTTGCTGCTATGGAAAAAAAAGGTGCTTTAGTTGTTGATAATGTAAACGATGTACCAAATGGCTATGAGGTTGTTATACGTAGCCATGGCGTACCACAGCGTATTTATGATGAAATTTTTGATAAAAATATAATTTGCAATGACTCCACTTGCCCATTTGTAACAAAAATTCAGCGCATTGCAAAAAATGCTGGTGATTCTGGTGCTATACTTTTGGTTGCAGGCGATAAAGCACACCCTGAGGTCGAGGGAATAGTTGGACACACTAAAGGCGAAGTGTTTGTTTTCAAAAATTTAGAGGAATTGTTGCCATGGTTAACCCCAGAAAATTTAGTCAAAACGCTGTATTTAGTTGCACAAACAACATTTCAAGTGAGCAAATGGGAAGAATGTTCAAACATTATCAAAAAAAGCTGTACAAATGCAAAAATTTTTGATACAATATGCAGTGCGACGTGGGCGAGGCAACGGGAAGCGGAAGACCTCAGCCGCAAATGTGATTTAATGGTCATAATTGGCGGTCATCATTCTTCCAACACTCAAAAACTTTTACATGTTGCCGCTAAACACACACAGGCTGTATCTGTTGAAACTGCGAGTGAACTTCAACCAGAATGGTTTAAGGGTGTTAAAACGGTAGGTGTAACAGCAGGGGCTTCAACGCCATCGTCTATAATTGAGGAGGTACTTAACAGTATGTTTATGGAAGAAATTCGGGACGACATGAGCTTTGAAGAGATGCTAAACGCATCCGAGGAAAAGCGTATTCACAGCGGTAGTATCGTTAAAGGTATTATCACTAGCATTTCTAGCAATGAAATTCAGGTTGACATTGGTGTCAAACAAACAGGTTTTGTTAAACTTAGTGAGTTAACAGACGATTCTTCAGCTAAAATTGAAGAGCTAGTTCAACTTGGCGATGAAATTGATCTCATCGTTGAAAAAGTTTTAGATCAAGATGGTATGATTCAACTTTCACGCAAAAAACTCGCTTCGCGTAAAGGTCTTGAAGAAATATCAAAAGCTGCCGAAAACGGCGAAATTGTTGAAGGCGATGTTACTGAATTCAACAAAGGTGGCGTAGTTGTTTCTGTTAAAGGGGTTAAAGTTTTCGTTCCTCGTTCACAGGCTACATTGCGTCGTGATGAAGACTACTCACAACTTGTTGGCAAACATGTTCAACTTGTTGTCACCGAGTGCTCCGGCCGCAAAATTGTCGGTAGCATAAATAAAGTTACTGCTGAAGCTAACAAAGCTAAACGTGACGAATTCTGGGGCGGTGTTGAAGTTGGTAAAAAATACGATGGTGTTGTTAAGAGCCTTACATCTTACGGCGCATTCGTTGACATTGGCGGTGTAGACGGCCTTTGCCACATCAGCGAGCTTTCTTGGAACCGCATCAAACACCCTTCTGAGGTTGTTTCTGTTGGCGATTCTATCGAAGTTTACGTTAAAGAAATCGACACAGATAACCACAAAGTTTCTCTTGGTTTCAAAAAGACAGAAGAGAACCCATGGGAATTATTGCGCAGCAACTACCCAATGGGCAGCACATTCAACGCTCCTGTTGTTTCTCTCACCAAATTTGGTGCGTTTGTTCGCATCTTACCAGGTGTTGATGGCCTTGTGCACATCAGCGAAATCAGCAATGACCGCGTAGAAAAAGTTGCAGACGTGCTAAAAGTTGGCGACATGGTAGAAGTTAAACTTCTAGATGTTGACTTCGACAAAAAACGCATTAGCCTTTCAATGAAAGCACTATTGCCTGAAGCACCTGCTAGCGAAGAAGCTGAAGCTGAAGAAGTTGCAGAAGAAGCAACAGAAGAATAATCTTTTGCTTATTATAGCCTCACTGCCTTTGGCGGTGAGGCTATTTTCTGTTTAAGTAGTTTACTTTTTCTGAAATTTTTTCTTTTAAAATTATAAAATTGCGAAAAATCTATACTAATAAATGCACCACAAGGAGTAAGCATGAATAACTTATTAAAAAAAGTGTTAGAGCTTTATTTAAAACACAAAGAAGTTTTGAATTATCTTATTTTTGGTGGATTAGCCACCTTACTAAACATTGTTTTATATACTGTTTTTAGCATTACTTTTGGTTTTGAGGCAGCAAATAGTTGGGCAAACGTGCTTAACAACTGCATATGCATACTTTTTGCTTACACTACAAATAGATTTTTTGTCTTTGCTAGTAAAACGAAAGGCAATGAAGCTGTAAAAGAATTTGTTAGTTTTGTTAGTTGTCGCATTGGTACTCTAGTGTTAGATGTTGGCATAATGTATTTTGGTGCAACTATTATTGGGGGTATGTATATACCAACTGAATTTTTACCAATTTGGGGAACAGGCATGAAAATACTTGCAAATATAGTGGTTGTCGTGTTAAACTATATATTAAGCAAGTTAATTATTTTTAAACGTAAAAAATAAGGAGGCTTTTATGTACCCTAAAATTCAAGGTTTTGGTTTTCGTGTTACTGGTTTAATACTTGGCATTACTGGCGCTGTCGTTTCAGCTATTGCTATTGTGTTTACAGTTATTGGCTGGTATAAATACCGCAAATTTAAACGTTTTCAATATCGCTAATTGCGCTTAACGCTCTAACTTTTGTTAGGGCGTTTTTTATATTTAACTAGCTTTTATTGTTAACAATTATACTCTTGGAATTATTACGTTTTAATGATATAATATACTAATGGTTAAATATACAAATATCCCATACAAAGGAGGAGAAATGCAAAAAATATTTCAACGCATAGCTATTGTTTGCATTTTAATGCTAACTATGTTATTTGCTGGTTGTAGCGCACTTAACGCAAATGTAGATGAGCTTTTACGTGCACCTTTGCTTGAAGGCGGATACACAGATTTACAAACAACCATTACCAATACTTTTGGCAAAAATGCCCACCTCGAATATCCTTCAAAAGGCGAGCTACTCTCCCCTTTTTTATTTGGCGATTGGAACGGAGATAACATCGAGGATGCCGCTGTATTTTTTACTTTGCCTGATATACCCAATGTTCAACTAGCTGTTCTATATAAGGACAATGAAGACAACTGGAAAATTTCAGATGTTTCTGCTTTATTATCTGATACAATTGAACAATTACAGACAATATCAATACAAAACAATTCTAAAAATGAAATTTTAATCACTTATGATTTCCAAAACCAAAAATATATGTCTGTTTTTTCTATTAACGATAATTTGGAATTAAACAAAATTTTGGAATCACAATATACACAGTTTTTACTTGAAGATTTTACCCATGATAATTGCGATGATCTTGTTATAGTATTAGAACAAACTTTAGCTACTACACAAGCTCCAAATTCTAGCGAGACAACCTCTGGCACTATTCAAGAAAACACTGTTCCTACAACTAGCTCCCCAACAGTACAAACAGCTACCAATTTACAATTATTACTTTTAACTTATAACGAAAATGATTTTATCCATACACAAATTACAGGCTTAAACGCTGAACAGTTTACAGGTTATGCGCAAATTTCTGTAAGCCGACACTCCTCAGGTGTAGCTCACCTAGTTATAGATGGCTGGACTAGCAACGCAAATGATCATTTAGCCTCTAGCATTATTTCTTTTAACGAAGAAACTGTGCAGTTTGAAAATGCTATTTTACTAGGAACCTCTGATTTATATGCAGATTCCCAACGCTATATACGAACCTTATTAAGCCAAGATATTGATGGCGACGGCATAATAGAAATACCAACACAAACCAACAACGAGGAAACTAGCACTTATTTAAACTATGTTCAACACAAACAAATTTCTTTTGTGCGCTGGATGGATTTTACAAAACCATACTCACAAAAAAGTTTTGGCATTTATGATGATGAATTTGGTTTTTATATGGAACTACCTTGGGAGCTTGAGGGCGAAGTATTATTGACAGATGGCGAAATATCAGGCACTATTGAAATACGTGACCTAACTGGTGAAACACTTTATGCAAGTTTATCTGTTGGAGATACTGCACACTCGCTAGCTTGGCAAAAAATTGGCACTGCAAGCTCACAAAATATTTATATAAAACTAGGTGAGGATGTTATCGGAGATCCATTATATGACTTTTTAACTATAGAGCGTTTTAAAAACGGCATTCATCTTTTTGATGAAAATTCGCAAAACTAAACGGGAGATTTTACTATGAAACGAATTTTAGTTGTGGAAGACCAAGCAAGTATAAGAGAAATGATTGTTCTTAACCTACGAATGAGCGGCTTTAACGTAATTGAAGCAGAAAGTGCTGAAGATGCACTTAAAGTAATTGCGCAAAACCCACCTTGTGATGCTGCTATTTTAGATGTTATGCTACCTGGCATGAACGGTTTTTCGTTATGTGAAATTATACGTAAAGGCGATGATTCCATAGGTATAATAATGCTAAGTGCAAAAAGCCAAGAATTAGACAAAATAAAAGGCCTTTCCATAGGTGCTGATGATTACATGACAAAACCATTTAGTGTTAGTGAGCTTTTAGCGCGTATTTCTGCGCTATGTCGCAGAGTATCACGCTCACAAGAGCAAGAGCCAGAAAAGAATGTCGAAAAAAAATTAATATTAGGGTCTTTTACACTTGAACAAAATAGCAGATTACTTTACAAAGATGGCCAAGTTATAGATTTAACACAAGTAGAATTTCAAATCATGGAAATATTTTTTAATAATCCTGGTGTAGCTTTATCACGCGACCGCATTTTAAAAGGAGTTTGGGGCGAGGAATATTTTGGAGATGTAAAAATTGTTGATGTAAACATTAGACGTTTGCGCATGAAAATTGAGGAAGAACCATCTACCCCTGAACATTTACTTACAGTATGGGGCTATGGATACCGCTGGAACTAAGCGCAACAACAGTAGCAACTATATCACTTAAGAGAGGAGGATTTCGCCATGCTCAAAAACGGTATGATACGACGCTGGGTTTTCGGCAACCTTGCTCTTATTGGTATTGCGTTAATAATTACTGAGTTTATTTTTATGTATATTACACAACAAAATTACTACGAAAATACAGCTCAAAACATGGAGAGTTACGCTGCCACTATTTATAGCCAGCTAGAAATATACCAAGGTGAAACTACAGAAGAAACTGCAACTGTGCGCAGCCTAGCACTTAGAGAAATGGTTGAAGGTTTTCCTGAAAAAGATAGATTTGAATTTATGCTACTAAACTCATACGGCGAGGTTATTTCAACCTCAAGCGGCACGGATGCAAGCAGCATTGTTACCCTTGAGGATTTTGAACTTGCGCAAGAATTTGGTGATAGCTATACCGTTTATCGAACCTCCTCTAACGAAAAAGTACTTTCGCTTTGCTTAATTTTACCTTATAGCGCAGATGACGTTTACGCTTTACGCTTTGTAACAAGCTTAACTTTAGTAGATGAAGAGCTTTTAACTATATTGGGCGTTAGTTTAATTTTACTAGCAGTTGTTTTTTTAATAGCAATTTTATCTGGCACTTATTTTATAAGAGCTATAGTAACACCTTTGCGCCAAATTGAAACAGCTGCCTCTGCAATTGCAAAAGGTGATTTATCTGTTCGATTACCCCAAACGGATAACAAAAAAGACGAAGTAAATCGCTTACGCGCAAGCATAAACTATATGGCACGTAAACTTAACGAAACTGACCAAATGAAGAACGAATTTATAAGCTCTGTTTCGCACGAGTTACGCACACCACTAACAAGCATTAAAGGCTGGCTTGAAACTATACAAAATATAGACCCAAGCGATGAAAACTACCGCAAAGGCCTTTATATTATAGATACCGAAACCGATAGGTTATACGACATGGTTGAAGAATTGCTTGATTTTTCACGCTTACAAAACGGTAGCTTTAAAGTAAAACATCAACTTATTGATTTAGTTGCAGAACTAACAGATGTTGTAATATTTTTTGAGGCACGCATTGCCCAAGAAGGTTTAAAAATAGTTTATGAAGAGCCAGAACTACCAATTGCTATTTTTGCCGACCCTTCCCGTTTACGCCAAGTTTTTGTAAATATTTTTGATAATGCCATTAAATACTCCGTGCCTGGTGGCAAAATTACAGTTAATATTTGGCAAGGCAAAACAAAAGCTTTTATTGAAGTTTTAGACCAAGGTAAAGGCATAGCACCAGAGGAACTTCAACAAGTAAAAACAAAGTTTTTTAAAGGTAAAAATGCAGTGCGTGGCAGTGGCATAGGCCTTGCGCTAGTTGAGGAAATTATGACAGCACTTGACGGCACTATTGATATTTCTAGCACTTTGGGCAAGGGTACAGTTGTAACTTTAGGTTTACCACTACACGAAAACAAAAAAACGAACACTAACAAGGAGAATATATGAGTAAACCGCAGTTTAAAACAAGCATAGGCGGCCAAGCACTTATGGAAGGTGTAATGATGCGTGGCAAGGATAAAATAGCCTGTGCAGTGCGCAAACCAGATGGCGATATAGATATCATTGAAGATAAAGTAAGCTCACATGCGTGGCAAAAAATACCCTTTGTGCGTGGTGCACTAGCAATGATAGATAGCATGCTTAAGGGATACCACTACTTAATGCACTCTGCTGAAATTAGCATGGGGGAAGAATTTGACGAGGAGCCTTCAAAATTTGAGAAATGGTTAAGTGACAAATTTGGTGAAAAAGCAGAAAAATTTATCTTAGGTTTTTCAGCAGTATTAGGTGGATTGCTAGCAATTTTACTTTTTACTGTTTTACCCACCTTTATAGTGGGCTTTATCACAAACTTTTTTGGACTTAATGATTTGGTTAAAGTTATACTTGAAGCCATTTTTAAAGTAACTATTTTTGTAACTTATCTTTGGGCTTGCAGCCATATGAAAGATATCCGCAGAGTATTCTCATATCACGGTGCAGAGCATAAAACTATTGCCTGCTACGAAGCAAACGAGGAGTTAACTGTTGAAAATGTTCGTAAACACTCACGTTTTCACCCACGTTGTGGTACAAGCTTTTTAATTTTAGTTGTTATAGTTAGTGTGTTTTTATATAGCGCACTACCTTGGGATAGTATGGCTTTACGAGTAGTTTATAAAGTTGCATTATTGCCTGTTGTTATGGGCATAAGCTATGAACTTTTAAAACTATGTGGGCGCTTTGACAACATTTTAACACGCATTATTCGTGCACCAGGGCTTTGGGTACAACGCTTAACAGTTTTTGAACCAGAAGACGAAATGATAGAAGTTGCAATTGCAGCTATAACACCTGTTTTACCACCAAAACCAGAGGACGCAAAATGGTAACAAGTAGTTTTACATCAAAAGAAGCTATGCAAGATATAATAGCACGTTTATTAAAGGCAGGCTGTGCCGATGCAGATTTTGATGCTAGCGAGTTGTTTTTATTTGCCATCGGCACAAAACCCACCCTATTTACTGGCACGCTAAGCACCGCACAAGCACATAAGCTAGAAAACGCTACGCAAAGGCGAGTAAACCGAGAGCCTTTGCAATATATTTTAGGCGAGTGGGACTTTTTAAATTTTACGCTCAAAGTTGGCGAGGGTGTTTTATGCCCACGTGCTGATACGGAAATAGTAACCGAAACCGCAGCAAATCTTTTAAAAAAACAAAGCGTTGCAAAACCAAAAGTTTTAGAGCTTTGTTCTGGTAGCGGTTGCATTGCGCTAGGCATAAAAATGTTTTGCCCCAATGCAGATATTACAGCAATTGAAAAAAGTGAAAAAGCTTTTTTATATTTAGAACAAAATGCAAAATATGCTCTTGATACTTTAGGGCGCAATGGCCCTTATATAAAGCCCATAAATACCGATTTATTTTTATATCATAGCACTCTACCCCCCGAAACCTTTGATTTACTAATCGCAAATCCACCATATTTAACTGAAAACGAAATGTTAGACATAGAGCCAGAAGTTGCAAAAGAGCCAGCAATGGCACTTGTGGCAGGTGCTGATGGACTTAATTTTTATAGAGCTATTGCCAAACATTATAAAAATGCAGTTAAAACAGGCGGTAATATTGTTTTTGAAATTGGTTATAAGCAAGCAAAAGCCGTTAGTGAAATTTTAACAAACGAGGGTTGGCATGATGTAACTTGCATAAAAGATTATGCTAATAATGATAGATGCATTTGCGCTATAAAATAAAATATTTACATACAAAAAACAAATTGCTATGATGAAAAAATGTATTTCACCATAGCAATTTTATATTTACAAACAATTATTATTTTTCATATATACAGTATAAATCATTTACACAAAAACCAGCAAACGTAATAAAACTAAATTGTATTATTAAGGTTAAAATTAAATCTGGTTTTGAAAAAAACATGTCTATACGATTTAAATCTGAAAGTAAATTTGCAAAATCGAAGGCTTGTGCTACGCTAAAAAACTGCAAAATATCTACGCCAACTAATACAAGTATTAAAGGCAGGCAAAAAATGCTAAGAGATAAAAGCAAGTTATAAAGCACATTTCCCAGCTTGTGCCCCAACCACAAAGTTATGCTTGCAATGGTAACACACGCAAACACTCTTGAAATTAGCCAAAAAACTAATAACATTGCTAAATTAACAAAGGTTGGTAAACTGGAAAAAGCTCTTATACTCATCGCTGGAAAACCTAAACCCATTAAACCATAAAAACGCAAAATTGGTATAATATGCGGTATTGTCACTAAAAATGAAATTATTATAGCTATAAAATAACTTTGCAAAATTTTTGTTTTAAAGGTTTTGTTTCTGCCCAGCGGTGTAGTGCGTAAAATCACAAACATACCGCTTTGTTTTTCATAAGCAAAAATACCGCAAACACAAAGCACAACTAAAACACCAGCAATTATCGCATCAATTATATTTTCAGTTTCGCCCATTGCAAATAGTTTTAAATATCCACTTTCATACACAAAATATGCGCCCTTGGTATTTTTTACATATTCAACATTATCGTATAATATACGCTGATAAACAGTATATTTTTGTTGCTGTGCTGAAAACATAAACAAAGTATCGCTAGGTAACAAATTTTGCTCAACCGCTTTTTGTACGGCTATTAGCTCTGAAAACTCCTCACTTTTTGCTATAAACTCTACTATATTTTCAGTAGTAAGTTCGCCGCTTAAACTCTGCATATAATCTTGATAAATTACTTCATCTATGCTTAAATTATTCGTTTTGCTAAACCCTTGCATTAAACCAAAAGTTAAAAAACAAATTAAAATAGCTAGAGCACCACTTGTTATAAACAACTTTTTAAACTCTGCCTTAAAAACATTAGTGTAACTTTTTTTACTTTGTATTATCGGTAGTAAGTTTACAAAATGTGAACCACTACTTAAATTTGCCTTTGTAAACACAATTAAAAAACTAATTCCAAAACCAAGCATTAAAATAACTGCAATAAATAACTCAAAAACTATCAAAGGTATAGCATTATCTAAAATAGATAAAACTTTGTAATCTCCAATTATCTCATTAGTTTGCAAAAAACTAAAAGTGTTTGCATAACGTAAAGGACTCAATACACCAATTGCAGGTATAAATTCACGCAGTAAAAACATACAAACAGGCATTGCAATAGCTAAAAACCACGCTGTTATTGTATTTTTGTAAAAAATAGCACATGCCATCATCCACAAACCCATAACAACTGCTGCAACCCATTTTATAAATATATATAAAAACAAATACTTCCACACTGAAAGTTTATAAGTGCTATACATCAAAAAAGGTAAGCTTTGTATGCTACGTTGCAAATCACCAAAACCAAAAACTAATGAACAATACAATAAATTTGCTCCATACAAAAGTAAAACCATAATAAACAATGTTAGTGAAAAAGCAATAACTTTTGTACATGCAGTTACAAAACGACCTTTTGGCTGCGTGCGTATATAGTCAAGTAGGCGTGAATCTCTTTCGACACGCACAAAAACAAGTGCCAACAAAAACATGCTTGCTATTAAAAAAGCATCTGTGACATTTGATTGTATAGCAAAATAAATACCCTCTTGCGGTTGCCAGTTTATTTTTATATCTGCCATATTTATATATGCATTTGCAATTGTGTTTATTTTTATATCCTGAGAAGCATCGTTTGTTTGAAATATAGATATATTAGAAACAACATCCACTTTAGCTTGTATTTCCTCTAGAAATTGCTCGTACTCAAAAACAGTTTTGTGCTGTGCTTGCAAATGATGAAAAAAAATAAATTCTTCGTATAAAGTTTCACTATAGTGTGTAAGCGTACCATTTGCTTGTGCTAGCATATATTCTTTTTGCATTTGCTGTGTTGGCACTGGCGCTTCACTATATAGGTTTTTAACATCATATTTATAGTAATTTTCAAGCTCTAAAAAATCTTCAGTTCTTTGCAAATTTTCAATTAAAAAAGTATTTTTTTGCTCCATACTAAAATCAGCCAAATCATATGTAACTGCTTTAATATGCGCTGGATTTATCTTATAATCACTCATTATTAGGTTTATATGTAAAAAGAGAACGTTGCTTATAACTAAAATCAACAAAAAACATACACTTCTTTTTTGAGTTATCTTTTGTAACTCCAATAGCACTAATTTCATTGCTCTGTTTCCTCTTTAAATACCTCAAGATAAACGTCCTCAAGGCCTTTACCTTTTGCATATTTTTCAATCAAATTTTCAACAGATGCAAAATCCACCAAACTACCCTCTCGCAAAAGCAAAATTTTATCGGCAATACTTTCCACATCTGAAACAGTGTGCGTAGCCACTAAAACTATGCAATTTTGCGAGAGCACTTTTAATAAATTTCTCAAACGCACACGCTCTTTCGGGTCAAGTCCTGCAGTTGGTTCATCTAAAATTAAAATTTTAGGGTTGCCTAAAAGTGCGCATGCAAGCAAAAGACGCTGTTTCATGCCACCTGAGTAAGCGCCTAGTTTTTTATCTAACTCCGTTTGCAAATTTACAGCATTTGCAACACGCAAAATTTCTTTTTTTGTTTGCTCTTTTGGTATTTCTTTAAGCGCTGCTAGATATGTTATAAACTGCCTACCTGTGTAATGTGTATATAAATTTTGTTGCTGTGGCATATAACCTAAAACACGCCTATATTTTATACCTAGTTCTTTTATAGGTTCATCACACCAACACACCCTACCATTATCTGTAGCAATAGTATCTGTTAAAATTGAAATAAGCGTTGATTTACCAGCCCCATTTGGCCCAAGCAAACCATATACACCAGCATTTAATGTAAAGCTAACATCTATTAGTGCGTGTTTTGTGCCCGCTGAAACAGGCACACTCCACCAATGTTTTTTTTGTGCTACTAGAGGGTATTTTTTACTAAGTGCATTTACTTGTAATATCATAATGCCTCTTTTGTTAATTACAAAGTTAAATCTTTAATTTGTGTGTAATTTGGTATATTTGCAAAGTAATCCCTTTTTGAAATAATGCTATATTTTGTAACTACAATCGGCATAACTTGTTCAGAGCCGTCAATATTAGTTAATGTTTGCATTTGTACTTCTGAACCTGATATAACTAAAAAATTATCGCCAAACTCTGCCAATATTTTTATAAGCATCGGTGCTTCATAGCCTCTTGAATCTGGATATCCTAACGAAAGTATCGTAAATTCTGCTGTTTCAACATTTATGGCTGCTTCCACTCTTTGCTCGTCCTCTGTGTAATAAATCAAAACATATTCATCATATATATTTGAAATACCAGTTTCTGGTTTTAAATTTTCTGCTATTAATATTGTTTCTTTGGTTTGCAAATTAATTTTTTCCATCGTAGAAGTTGCCGAGTTTATAAAATAAATATCACTTTCTTTGATAACAGGATATAAATTATTTGATATAAAACTAAAAATATCAGTTTCAGCTAAAGTGTCTACGTTTAAACCAAATATATTCCACTGTGCTTGGTTATTGGGCTCAACACCATTTGCCTCCATCTGTGCAAGCTCAGTTAAAGTGTAATTTTCGCTAGCACCATGGTCTATATCGGCAAAAATTAAATCTCGCCCATATGCACCAAGTAATACGTAATTTGTTTCGCTTTCTTTAAGTATTGTTATTTCACCTGTTTGCTTATTAACTTTTAAAAGTTGGTATGTTGTAATACCTATTGTAGCGTCATTTTCTGGTTCTTTATATGTTGATAAAATCATATATAAGCTTGTTGCATCTGCACCCACTTGGCCAATTAAACTTTGTGTGTTTTCAAAAGTTGCTACTAAAGTTTGATTTTCACCATTTAGTCCCATTTTTAATAACTCTAATTTACCCTCACTGTCTTCATACATACTTCTTTTCAAAAAATACATATCTTCTTCAATAGGTATTAAAGTACCAGTTGCCATATTGGGAATATAACTAGTGCAAGTTTCATCATTATGCCTACAGTTTGGTGTACTACAAAGGTAAATTCGCTGCGCTGTTTCATAATCTGTATATATAAAATTATAGCTACCAAAGTTTTTCATTTCTATTTTATAATAGCCGTATTCTGTGCTATTAGCAAAGCTTTCATTAATATCTTGGCGTGTGGAGTACATTACAATGTCAGAGCTATCTTGAGCTATAGTAATTTCCCCTTGGGTATCTTCCGAGTTTGCAGTATCCTGCGTTGTTGCTTGTGTTATAGCTCCTTGTGTGCACGCCGTAAGTGTTAAAACGCAAATAATACCAAAAGCCAAAAATTTTAATAATTTCATATTTTAACCTATTGCCTTTCTGAAGTTGTTAACTACAATTTTTAAACTAATAAACATATTAAAGTAATTTTATTCTAAACTTTTATCGTTCACATATCAAGTAAGTTAATAAAATCTTAATAAAATTAAACTTCAAAATTAGATAATAACTACATTTATCACTAATAAAATAAGCTTCCACAAAAGCAACCCCCTCGCATATCACATTTGGGGTAAAATGTGTTATACGAGGGGGTTTGTTTTTTAAACAACTAAATAAACTTTATTTAAGCATATTTTTATATTTTTATATTTTTTTGCGATAATTAATTAAAGTTAGCAGGCTAAGTTTAATTTGTTGTATCCAAAGGTATTAACTAAAATTAACCAAAAGGATTAAATCCGCCAACATCTGGCATATTACCACTTTCTTTTTCTAAATCTTCCTCTGGTTGAGTTTCCTGTGTGTTAAACTCTGTTGGTGCGGTTGTGCCTTTTTCGCCAAGGGTAACATCAATGTTCATAATCTCTCCACCTCTAGCGATTGTGATTGTAATAACATCGCCCACATTGTATTCTGTTAATGTCGAGGTAACATCATTTAAAACGCCAACTTCTTTGTTGCCTATGCTAATTATGCGGTCGCCTATTTGTAGACCTGCTTTTTCAGCAGCTGAGTTTTCGTTTATGCCATAAATGTAAACGCCTAGGGAGTTAACACCAAATTGCATTGCTGTTTCAGCGTCTTGCACGTCAATAGCAGTTATACCTAATTCTGGGCGACCTGAAATATAGCCGTTTGTAATAAGCTCTTCAGCAAGTTGGTAAGCATGGTTAATTGGTATCGCAAAGCCAAGGCCTTCAGCTTCTGAATCGCCTGATTTAGCATTAACTATGCCTATTAGCTCACCAGCCATGTTAAATAGTCCACCACCTGAGTTACCAGGGGAAACACTAGCATTAGTTTGAATTAGGCTCATTTCTGCGGAGTTTTCAACGTATATTTTACGGTTAAGTGCACTAACTATACCATCAGTAACTGTACCGCCAAGCTGACCTAGTGGATTGCCAACTGCAACAACACCCTCGCCAACTGCTAAAGCATCACTATCGCCTAAGACTGCTGGTGTAAAGCCTTCACCCTCTATTTTTATGACAGCAACATCACTATCAGTATCGCCACCAATATATGTTGCAACATAGTCTTGCTCACCTATAGTAACAATAATGTTTGAGGCATCAGCTACAACGTGCTCGCATGTTAAAATATAACCATCAGAGCTAATTATAACACCACTACCTGCACCACTTTCAACCATTTGTCCACCATAAAAATGTGATGAGGCAACCATTTGCTCTGTTGTAATTACAACAACACTAGGGCTAACAAGTGCTGAAACTTCGGATAAGCTTAAGTTTGCGCCATCTGTAGAGGTTGTAATAACATCTGCTGCGCTTGTATCACGTTCAACTTTTTGAACAACAATATCACCATTGCCACCACCAAACACGCTACCTACATAGCCACCACAAAAACCTACTGCACCAGCTAAAACCAAGGTTACTGCACGGGAAGCAAAGTTATTTGAACTTTTAGGTGGTTTTGGGTTATGCGGTGTATATGATGCATTTGCTTGCTTTTCATACGATGTTTGTGTGTAATCATGCGCTTTGTGTGCGTATGATGTGCTATAATTTGCATGATGTGTATTTTGCTGCGCATTGTAATTTGGTGTTTCGTTGTTATAAATAAAAGATGTACTATGTGGTTCTTGTGCATAGGATGATTCGCTAGAATTTTGTGTACTGGTGTATGGGTTTGGTTCTATATCCTCAGCACTAGTGTTGCGTGTATTTACATTTGCGTATGGGTTTTGCGTACTATCGTTACGAGTATTCACATTTGCATATGGGTTTTGTGCGTTAATATCGTTTGCGCCATTTGTGCCAGATGAACCTGCGTTTACGTATCCACTACCAGGTGTGGGGGTAGGTTCTGTATTGTTATTGGTAAAATCGTTTTCCCAATTATTTTTATTATCCATAATATTTCTCCTTAAATATTTAAAACATATATATACTTTTGAGTTTCACGTGTATCTCTTTTGATACTCTTATTTTAAACCTAAAATATGAAAAGTAAAATGTTAGCAAATGAATAAATTATGAAAAACTGCGTCAAGTGGTGAAAGAATGGTGAAAACAGAATTTAATCATTTTTATCTACACATTTTTTACACAAAGTATCGCTGCGGCAGCTACATACTAAAACAATAAAACTTTCCTTTATATCTTTTCTTCTCTTCGCTCTAAAAAGTTGCGAAAAATGTATAAAATATCTTACTTTTAAATTATACACGTAAGCTTATTAAAATATCAATACTTTTAAAAAATATTATTTTTCAATTTTTTTACAAGAATAATTGTCTTAAACCTTGCTTAATTTGGCAAAATATCGTACAATAGGGAGTGCACAATAATTAATTTACAAATGGGAGCAATACATTTTATGACAAAACAAGAACAAATTGAGCGACGTCGAACCTTTGCTATTATTAGCCACCCCGACGCAGGTAAAACCACGCTCACTGAAAAACTATTATTATACGGGGGAGCTATAAATCAAGCAGGCTCTGTTAAAGGCAAACAAAGCGCACGCCACGCTGTATCAGACTGGATGGAAATTGAAAAACAACGTGGTATTTCGGTTACAAGCTCAGTTTTACAATTTGAATATGCTAACCGCTGTGTTAACATACTGGACACACCAGGACACCAAGATTTCTCTGAGGATACCTACCGCACACTTATGGCGGCAGATTCTGCCGTTATGGTGCTTGACGCTGCTAAAGGTATAGAGGCACAAACCGTTAAACTTTTTAAAGTTTGTAAACTACGTGGTATACCCATTTTTACTTTTGTAAATAAAATGGATAGAGATGCACGCGACCCTTTCGAACTTATGGAAAGCATAGAGGAAGTTTTAGGTATCAAAACATATCCTATGAACTGGCCTATAGGTTCTGGCAAAGAGTTTAAAGGTGTTTATGATAGAAATAGACAAAAAATATTAGCTTTCCAAAGCGACGGACGTGCTAATGGCGTTAAAATGGTTGAGGAAATTGAAGCCTCACTTGGCGATGCCTCTTTAGATGATTTAATCACACCTACTTTACACAGTCAACTTGCAGATGATGTAGAATTACTAGATGGCGCTGCTGAAGATTTTGATTTAGATGCTGTTTTGCACGGTGGTTTAAGCCCTGTATTTTTTGGCTCGGCTTTAACAAACTTTGGTGTTGAACCTTTTTTAGAAGAATTTTTGCGCCTAACACCTACCCCACTAGCACGTAAGGACAGTTTAAGCACTGAAGAAATTGATCCAATGCGAGAGGAATTTTCAGCTTTTGTATTTAAAATACAAGCTAACATGAATAAATCTCACCGTGACCGCATTGCATTTATGCGTATATGTAGCGGAAAATTTGAACGTGGCATGGAAGCTATGCACGTGCAAGGCGGTAAAAAAATTAAACTTGCAACTGGCACCCAACTAATGGCGCAAGATAGAGCCATTGTTGACGAAGCATATGCTGGTGATATTATAGGTTTATTTGACCCAGGTATTTTCTCCATAGGTGATACATTATATACAGGAAAGCAAAAAGTTGAGTTTGCCGGCATACCAACTTTTGCACCAGAACATTTTGCACGTGTTGAGCAAAAGGATACAATGAAGCGCAAGCAGTTTGTAAAAGGTATAGAACAAATCGCTCAAGAGGGTGCTATACAGATTTTCCGTGCTGTTGGCGGTGGTATGGAAGAAGTTTATGTTGGTGTTGTTGGTGTTTTACAACTAGAAGTTTTAGAGTATCGTTTGAACAACGAATATAATGTTGAGATACGTATGGAACACTTGCCTTATGAGCATTTGCGCTGGATTGAAAACGAACCAGATAGCATAAACTTAAAAACATTAAATTTAACAAGCGACACAAAACCTGTTGAAGATATGAAAGGTAACCGATTATTGCTATTTACAAACCCTTGGTCAATTGATTGGGCAACACGTAACAACCAAGAATTAAAATTAAGTGAGTTTGGTAATATTTAATTAAGCTTATATTTATTAATAAAAAAGAGTTTTTGTTACTAGCTTTTAAAGCTACTACAAAAACTCTTTTTATTTATTCTATTTTAAATATTGTAACTGTGCCGTCTTGAAAAACTACTTGAAAACCAGCAAGATGCGCTATAGAGCCTTCAAATTGTGAAGAAAAAACTAAATATGTTATGCCATTTGCAGCGCATAGTTCTCGTATTTGCTGTGGGTCAGTACCTGAACTAAAAAGCAAATTGTTTACAGCTATGCGCCCCTCTACGATATCCCAGCTAACACCCATATTTGAAATTGCATATTTAAAGCCTTCCATATAACCTTGCATACCTGAAAATGCACTATACACGTTAGAAAGCCCTTCCTTATAACCAGTATGAGTGCGATTTGTCGCAAACATATCATCTTGTGTTTTTATTTCTCGTAAAAATTCACCAGCAAGCTCATCTTCACTTTTTACTGTTACAGGATACGGATATTTCTCCAAAATATTATAATGAAATAAATATTGACGCAAACCTGAACCTACTAAATTTATATATAAAAACACAGATGTTGTAATGCTTGCAATTAGCAATAAATAAAAAGGTGCACTTTTAAGTTTTATTTTTTCAAAAGCAAATTCTTTTATAGCAATTAAAGTAACGAAAAATAATGCTATGTATAAAAAATAAACTTGGCTGAAGGCTTCGTGATAAAACAGAAAAAATGCCATAAAACCACCAATACCAATTGCATAACAATAAAGCTCAGTAAACGTTAAATTTCTAAAATTTAATATTTTTTTAAAAACACTTATAATAAAAACTGGTAGTGTAAATGGTGCAATGCAAATACTTTGCACAAACATAAAAATTGGTAAAGTGTATTTATATATACCCGCTTGTTCAATTTCTAGCCTGTATAAAATATTTTTAAAATATCCTATTTTTAATGTATAATCTAAGCTAAAACCCGTGGAGGCATTTGCACCTGAGGAAAAATTTAAAAAATAAATTATTGCAAAAAAAGACACAAATATTAATGCAAACAATACCTCTCTTATTATAAATTTAAGTTGTATAAATCGTGTTAACAAAGAGCATGCAATAGCAATTGCAAGTATAGCCGCTATTGGTGATTTAGTAAACGTTAATAATGTAAAGCTACCTAACATGGTTAAGTAGTACCACACACTAACACGAAAGTTTTTCCTTTCAGCATTAAAAAACATCAGGGTAAAAACAGCAGTAAAACAAAAAGCATTTGACATGCTATTAATATTAGTTAAAGTTGCACTTATAAGACTATTAGAAAAAGAGCTGTATCCATTTGGCAAAATTTTGTGTAAACTTAAACATGATAAAGTAAAAATGCCAATAGTGAAAAAATTTGCCTTCGTTTTGCTATTGTAAAAATATAATCCAAATTGGTATAATGCGATAATCAACACAGATAAAAATAAACTTTGCGAATAAAAGGCAAGTAAATTATAACTACTTATACCCGTCAAAGTTGAAAATCCAGAAACCAAAAGCTCTGTGAAATAATGATACTGCAACCTAACATCAAAAAAACGAATATCCTCCGGTGGAAAACCAAGTTTGAAACTCTCTGCGTTACCTACATTCCACAAAAAATCTTGACTTAAGAGCAATTGTCCTACTTGCTCTGGGTGTGCAAATTTAGCTACACCGCAAAAAGTGTAAACAAATATTAATGCGCTTATTATAAAAAATAAAAAATTGATTTGTGTTTTTTGCTCTTTTGTTATAGGTATTTGTAAATCTCGAGTTTTTTCTTTAGAAAAAACTTTGACCAAAGACAAAATGTATTCTTTATTTTTTTTATAAAACAAGGTTGAACCAAACGCACTTATTAAAATGCAAGGTATGTAAAAAAGCAATAAATTAATACGTAAACCTATACAATAAAATACAACAAATACTCCAGAGCCTAAAGTGAAAATTAATGGTATTTCAAAATTTGAAATTTGTTTATCTATTTCTAAAGTTTTAAAAACAGCATAACCTGAACCACCTATAACAAATACACTGGCTAACCAAAAAAACAAAAGCTCTATGGCACTACCACCACTCAAAACAATACCAATTGTATAAATCGACAAAAAAACAGCCGATAGTATTAATTTCCATTTTTGATTTTTTTCATAAACGAAACTTATCATATATACCTCACCGCATTAAAGTGTTACATTTGATAAGTATTATAACATATTTCGACAATTTTTTCTAATAAATTCACATATTTTCTTTTTTAGTCTTTCAGAAAAGTTAAATTTGTTGTATAATAAAACGTGATATGTCAAAAAATTTTAGATAAATAAAAGGAATAATAATGATAAAAAATGAACTTATAGTTTTTGATTTAGAATGGAATATAGGTTATAAACCCTACACTTTTAATTATTATGGTAGCGAGCAAGTGTTGCGCGGCGAAATAGTTCAAATTGGTGCAGTTAAAATTAATCTACAAGGCGAAATTATTGATACTTTTGAGGGACGTTTTCGACCTCGCATATTTCAAAAACTTCAGCGACACATAGCCAAAGTAACAGGCCTTACACAGCAAGATTTAGACAAAGGTGAACCAATTGCAAAAGGAATGCGAAATTTCATAGCTTGGTGTGGCACTGATGCTATTTTTGCAGAGTGGGGTTTAGATGATGTGCCTGTTCTAAAGCAAAACTTATTTTTACTTAATATGGACGAAAGCTACCCTAGCAAATGGGTGGATTTGCAACATATTTTCACAGAGCAATATCCACGCAAGGAAGGCGAAGGTTTAACCCTAGAAAGTGTTGTAACACGCCTTAATATACCTATTGAACGCCCTTTCCACGATGCGATATCAGATACTTTATACACAGTTGATATTTGCCGCAAGCTAGACCTTGCAAAAGGATTGGAACAATACCCCACTTTTGAGCAAAAAATGGAGCAAAGCCTTTGCGGTGCACTAGAAAATTACCATGATTTTAATATATTTTCTGGCTATGTGAACAGAGAAGCATACCGAACAGAAAGTAAGATACAAAACACTCCGTGCCCAATTTGTAAAGAAATTTTAATTCCTGATGAAATTTGGCAAAAACGTGGCAATAATGGCTATTATTCACTTTGCAAATGCCCAAAATGCCATGACAAATTAAGTGGTGCAAAATATGGTGTATTTACACGTTACAAACTTATGCGGCCTGATGGTTTGCACTGGAGCTTTGCTCGCTGTACCGAAATTGCAAATGCAGAAAGTGCAGCAATTTGGGATAAAAAACGCAAACAAACACTAGAACGTATGAAAGCACGTGCAGAAAAACTTGAAGATTAATCGTTATTAACAATGGAGATTAACTAATGATAAAACCGCTTTTTAGGAATGTCGCAAGTATTATTTGCTTATTATTAATAGCGGCACCCGTGGTAGTTGTGTGTAACAGGTACCACGGTTTGTATTTTTTATTATATTTATTTTTTTGGGTTATGCTTCCTGGTTATTTGTTTTTACACATTTTAAAACAAAATTGTTTAGAGTGCAAAACAAAAACTTTAGGTTTTATTTATGCGTTTTTATTAGGTAGTGTTTCACTTTTTTTAGAATTTTTTATACTCCATTTATTAAATTTTATCGAACTAATAAAATTTATTAATCCAATTTTATCAATTATTTCATTTGTTATTTTTTACAGAGCATATAAAAGCAAACAATTAACTACACTTCATTTAAAACATGTAGTTAAAACCTCACCTCAGCATCTCCCCTTTGTTGTTTTTTGGCTGATAACAACTTATTTATGCGCTTTTTCGCTCAATTTTTTTATGCCAAATGCAGAAAGTGTTTATTTTCAGGATTTTACATGGCAGATAGGTAACATAAACCAACTGGCAAGTGCACATCCTTTTGAAGATATACGTATAGCCAACGTTGATTTTAAATACCATTATTTCAACACTTTATTTTATGCTATTGAAAAAATTATTTTTGATATTTCTGGTTGGATAATTTTTACCCAACACCAAATAATTATAATGCCCTTATTAATATCTTTAAGCTTTTATAATTTGTTTTCAAGTATTACAAAAAACAAATTTGTAATAGTACTTTTTAGCATATTTACTTTAACTGGTTTTTCAATATCTGCATATTACAATGGCTTTATGTATCATTTAATTAGTAATGTTAACGCCATAGCTTTAACAACTATTGTTAGTTTAGCTTTATTTATGGTTATATTACCTTTATTGAAAGAAGATATCACCATTGACAAAAAAAGTATTAGCCACATTATTTTTAGCGTACTTTTGCTTTTTTATATTAGTGGGCTTAAAGGGCCATTTGGCGCAATTTTTATATGTGCAATAATTTGTTATATTTTAATGCAACTTTTAAGAAAAATAAAACCTACAAAAGTTATTTTAGCTTTAGTGGCTTGTTTATTAGCGTTATTTTTGCCACTTTACAACTTGCTCTTATCAAGTGGTGCTTCTACTTATTTTTTAGGTTCTTTTTTTAGTGGTATTTTAAGCACTGTTGCTTTGCTGCCATTTTTTTATGACATGCCACCCTTACCTGGGTTACGTGTCGTATTGCTCATTCCATCGCTATTATTCACCTTTACTATAATATTATTACCTCTTATTTTAGCCGCACTTGATTGTGTTTTATATGTTTTTAGAAAAAAAACTTTACCTCCTTGCATTATATTTGCATCGCTTTTAACTGTAATTGGTATTTCTGCATATTACTTTTTTGATGCACCTGGAAACGGACAATTATACTTTTTATTTTGTGCATTACCTTTTGCTGGATATATCGCCTTAAACAAAATGCTAGAACTTTGCAAACCTCGTCCTGTTTTTAGTAGTGTTAGCATCGCTTTAACTATTTGCTTTTGCGTAAGTGGTCTACTTTTTAATTACCAATATTCTTTATCTGTAACATCTTTTTCAGAAATTGCTAAGTATTTTACTAATAAACCTACCGAAATTGATCATGCCGTAATTGAAGAACATCAGGCATTTACTTTTTTAAAAGAGCATATTCAAGATGATAGATTAATTTTTACTAACCTATTTACAGCTACAAACTCATCTTATGAAACTTATCACAAAATTACAGCTTTTTCGGAAAAACGCACATATTTTGAAGGTTATTTATATGCTGAAAGAAACCTTGCCTTTGATAAAACAACAGAGCGCTTAGCGGAAACTACAAGCTTTTTTAATACTGATTTATCATTAACGCAAAAGTATAATTTTGCACTTGAAAATAATATAGGTTATATATTTATTTTTAATGCTGAAATTTCTGAAAACTCATTTTTAACACCATTTCAAAACGATGATTTTTTTAAATTGATTTATTTAAACAACACCATTACTATTTACGAGGTAAGATAATTTTATCTACTAATCTTTGCCAATCTAGGAGAAAATTTAAACATGACAAAAACATTTTTAAAAACAGCAACAAGCATAATTTGTTTATTATTAATATTTGCTCCTATGGCAATTGTTTGTACAAGATATGATGGTTTGTATTTTTTGCTATACCTTGCTTTTTGGGTTATGGCGCCCGGATATTTATTTTTGCATTTTTTTAAAAAAAACCACCTAGAATGTAAAAGTACCGCTTTAGCCTTTGTTTATGCTTTTTTACTTGGCAGTGCTTTGCTTTTTATAGAATTTTTTACCTTACACGCTTTTAGTGCAATTGAATTTATTAAATACATCAACCCTATACTTTGTATTGTCGCTATTTTTATCTTTTACCGTGAAAATAGCAACATAAACCATTTCCTAAATAAAATTAACCTATGGCTTAAAAATATACCTGAACAACTGCCTTTTATTGTGCTTTGGCTCATAGCCACTTATCTATGTGCTGCTACACTTAATTTTTTTATGCCATCTGCTCAAAATGTTTCTTATCACGATTTCACATGGCAAATAGGAAATGTTAATCAACTAGCCAGTGCATTTCCGTTTGAAGATATACGTGTAGCAGGCGCTGAATTTAAATACCACTATTTTAGCACTTTATTTTATGCTATTGAAAAAATCATATTTGATGTTTCTGGTTGGGTTATTTTTACCCAACATCAAGTAATAATATTACCTTTACTAACTTCACTTTGTTTTTATTCTTTATTTTCAACCATTACTAAAAACCAGTGGATTGTTACTCTTTTTAGTATTTTCACCTACACTGGGTTTTCACTATCGCACCATTACAGCGGATTTATGTATCACCTCATTAGCAATATAAATAGTATTGGTCTTTCCACTATCACAATTTGCGCTTTATTTTTTACCATAAAACCATTATTAAAAAATGATATTGTACTAAACCGCAAAAGCATTTCGCACATTTTATTAAGTACAATTTTATTACTATATCTAAGTGGATTAAAAGGGCCTTACGGTGCAATATTTATTGTTGCAATTATTTGCTTTATTTTAATGCAGCTTATGCGAAAAATAAAACCAACAAAAACAATTATAGCCTCAATATCAAGCCTTAGTGTTGCTTTTTTATTAGTTTATAGCACCTTACTTTCTAGTGGTGCCACTATTTATTTATCAGATGGTTTTTTTAGTGGAATATTAAGTTCTGTCACTAGAATTACCTTTTTTGATTATATACCATATGTCCCCGCTTTGCGTCTAATAATGTTTATACCTTCTTTAATATTTACCTTTACCTTGGCGTTTTTTCCGCTTGTGTTGTGCGCACTAGATTGTGTTTTATATGTTTTTGGAAAGAAACAATTAAAACCAGATTTTATTTTTGCAGCTTTACTAACAGTTATTGGAACTGTCGCTTATTATTTTTTCCAGTTACCTGGAGCTGGCCAACTTTATTTCTTGCATTGCTCCATACCTTTTGCTGGGTATTTAGCTTTATGTAAAATGAATGAAATTTTAAAAACTCATACACTTTTACAAAAACTTAGCATTTTTTTCACAATATGTTTTAGTGTTAGTGGGTTGTTTTTTAATTTTTTACTGCCACGTTCAGAGTTTTCTATACACATGCCTATTAATTATTTTACAAATAGCCTTGAAACGTTTGACCAAACCACAATGGAAGAACACGAGGCTTTTGAATTTTTGAAAAATTATGCTGATGATGATAAATATGTTTTTTCAACACGTTTTATCAGACCAGAAACAACCTCTTCGACTTATCATAACGTTTCAGCTTTTTCAGAAAAACGTGTATATTTTGAAGGTTTTTGGTATGCTGAGGCAAATCTTGGATTTGACCAAGCAGAACAACGATTATCTGAACGCAGTGATTTTTTTGGTAACACACTATCAACAAAAGAAAAACACGCATTTGCATTAGAGAAAAACATAGGTTATTCATTTATATTTAAAAATGATACTTATGAAGAATTTGAACTTACACACCCAGAAACTGGTGAGTTTTTCAAGTTGATTTTTGAAAATGATAGTATTAGTATTTATGAAGTACTTGAATGATTTTTGTTATTTTTAGGAGAAAACAATGCCAAAGCAACTTATTAAAAATATAACAAGCATTATATGCTTAATATTAATTTGTGTACCACTAATAATTGTTTGTGCAAGATATGATGGTTTGTTCTTTTTGCTGTACCTTATGTTTTGGGTAATGATGCCTGGATATTTATTTTTATTTACCTTAAAAAAGCATAAGTTAGAATGCAAAACAAAATCGTTAGCTTTTATATATGCATTTTTACTTGGTAGTTCTTCACTTTTTGTTGAGTTTTTTATATTGCATTTGTTTGGTTTTATAAATCTCATCAATTATATTAACCCGATAATTTCCCTAATATTTGCCATTTTATTGTTTAACAATTATAAAACTGGTAAAGTAAAATTTCTGCAGCAAAAGCAAATTTTATTATTTATTCCAGAACAACTACCGTTTTTATTTGTTTGGCTTATAGCTACATATCTATGTGCTTTTTCACTCAATTTTTTTATGCCAGAAATGCCTAATATTACTTATGTTGATTACACTTGGCAAATAGGAAACATTAATCAACTAGCAAGTAGCACACCATTTGAAGATATTCGCGTAGCTGGTATAGATTTTAAATATCATTATTTTAATGCTCTGTTTTTTTCCATTGAAAAAATAATTTTTGATATTTCTGCTTGGATTATTTTTATTCAACATCAAATATTTATTATACCTTTATTAATCTCCTTAACTTTTTACAATTTATTTTTTAATTTAACAACAAATAAAAACGGAGCTGCATTATTTAGCATTTTTGCTTTTAGTGGATTTGCTATTTCTCATCACTACAGCGATTTTGGTTTTATGTTTAACTGGAGTAGCAACATGAATGCTGTTGGTTTAACCACTGTTGCAAGCTGCGCTTTGTTTTTTGGAATAAAACCGCTTTTGCATAAAGATATTACTTTTATAAAATCAACTGTAATCCAAATTGCATTTTGCATGCTTTTGCTTTTATGTTTAAGTGGTTTTAAAGGCCCCTATGGTGCGATATTTTTAACAGCAATTGTTTGTTTTATGATAATGCGTCTTTTCAAAAAAATAAAACCAACAAAGGCTATTTTAACTTTGTTAGTTTTAGGTGGTTTATTGTTTTTCATAATGTATAACTTGTTGCTTTCAAGCGGTGCTTCAACTTATTTATCATATAATATTTTGGGTGGAATTTTAAGTTCAGTTACTTTTATGCCTTTCTTTGGTGATATCCCATACTTACCAGGTTTGCGTTTTATAATGTTTATTCCATCATTAATACTAACATTTACACTAATCTTCTTTCCGCTTATACTTTGTGCTTTTGATTGTATTTTTTATGTTTTCAGTAAAAAAGAGCTTCGCCCTGAAATTATTTTTGCCTCTTTTATTACAGTTATTGGCATAGCTGCATTTTATATATTTGATATTACTGGACATGTTCAAATCTATTTTTTGTATTGTGCTATTCCTTTTGCTGGATATCTTGCTTTGAACAAAATGCTAGAACTTTTTAAAAACCGACCAAAACTACAAAAAGCAAGTATAGTTTTATTAATTTGTTTTAGTATAAATGGTATAATTTCTAACTTTTATTTACCAAAACACGATACAACCTATTACGAAACAATAAACGCTTTTATTGGTAACGAGCAAAAATTTGATAAACAAACAACAGAAGAATTTGAAGCTTATGAATTTTTAAAAAACTATGCACAAGATGACAAACTTGTTTTTTGTACACGCTCTGCACATTTTAACGACACATACGCAAATTTTTATTATATTTCTGCTTTTGCTGAACAACCAAATTATTTTGAAGGTTATTTATATGCAGAAAGAAACTTAGCGTTTAACGGTGCTCAAACTCGTCTTTTAGAACGCGAAAAATTTTTTAGTGAAAGTGCCACTGCAAAGGAAAAATTTTTATTTGCAAACGAAAACAATATAGCCTATATTTTTATGTTTAATAGTGATGGCTACGATAATGATTTATTTGCATCTGATGATTATAAAACATATTTTGAAACAATTTTTGCAAACGATAGCGTTAGTATATACGAAGTTTTACCTAACTGATTATTAGAGAGGACATTAGATGACAAGCCTGCTTATTAAAAAATTAGCAAGTATATTTTGCTTAATATTAATTGCCGCACCTATGGCAATTGTAGTGTTGAGATACAGTGGTTTATACTTTTTGCTATATCTTATATTTTGGATACTAATTCCAGGATATTTACTTTTGCACATATTAAAAAACAATGGTTTGGAATGTAAAACCAAAGGACTTTCTTTTGTTTTTGCTTTTTTTATAGGCACTGCTTTGCTTTTTATTGAATTTTTCACTTTGCATTTTTTTGGTGCGATAGAGCTAATAAAATATATTAACCCTGTTTTATCTATAGCATTATCTGTAGTTTTTTATTTTGATTATAAAAAAAATAAAGTTAATTTACCTAGCATTAAAAAACAATTTTTATTAATACAAATAAACTTACCATTTATTTTAACATGGCTAGTTGCTACATACCTTTGTGCATTAACTTTGAACTTTTTTATGCCAAATATGCAAAGTATAATTTATGAAGATTTTTCATGGCAAATTGGAAATGTAAATCAACATGCAAGTGCGTACCCATTTGAAGATATACGTGTAGCTGGCGTTGATTTTAAATACCATTACTTTAACACCTTGTTTTACTCTATTGAAAAAATACTTTTTGATACCTCTGGTTGGGTTATTTTTATACAACATCAAATTTTTATTATACCTTTATTAGTAACTTTAAGCTTTTATAATTTATTTTCATCTTTAGCAACTAACAAATGGGGTATTGCCTTATTTAGCATTTTCGCATTTACAGGTTTTTCTTTTTCCAAATATTATAGCAATTTTATGTTTAACTGGAGCAGTAACATGAACGCTGTTGGTTTAACTACTGCGGCAAGTTGCGCATTATTTTTTAGCATTAAACCACTGTTGGAAGATAAAATTATTTTAAACAAAAAGAACTGTTTACACATTGGTTTAAGCGTAATTTTGCTATTAATATTAAGTGGATTAAAAGGACCATACGGAGCTATATTTATTGCTGCGTTTGTTTGTTTTATATTAATGCAACTTTTGCGAAGAATTAAACCTACAAATGTAGCTTTAATTTTTATTGTTATTGCAACACCTTTATTTTTGCTAATGTATAACAACTTGCTTTCAAGTGGCGCGTCAACTTATTTTTCTTATGACGTTTTTGATGGCATTTTAGCCTCCGTTAGCAAAATAACATTTTTTTCTGATTTGCCACATTTGCCAGGCATGAGAATAATAATGTTTGTTCCATCGCTTATTTTCACATTCACACTTATTTTTATTCCTCTTGTTTTATGTGCACTTGATTGTATATTGTTCGTTTTTAGAAAAAAAGAATTACGCCCAGACATAATATTCGCCTCTTTTTTAACTGTAATAGGAACAGCTGCTTTTTATTTTTTTGATATAACAGGTGGTGTGCAAGTATACTTTTTATTTTGCTCTATCCCATTTGCTGGATACATAGCTTTAAACAAAATAATTGAAATTTTTAACAAGTATCCAAAAACACGTTTAATAAGTATCTTTTTAACAATTTGTTTTACAATCAATGGTTTATTTTCTAACTTTTTGCTTCCTTTAGCTGAATTTTCTTTTACTATGCCTATAATTTTTTTTACAGGACAAACAACAGAATTTGATTTAAAAACACAAGAAGAATTTGAAGCTTTCGAATTTTTAAAAGAATATGTTCAAGATGATAGGCTTGTTTTTTACAGTGATTGTGCTGCGCTTGATGATACAGATCCTGATTATTTTAAAATTTCTGCTTTTGCAGAGCTTAAAAATTATTTCGAAGGATACTTATACGCTGAAAGAAACCTTGCTTTTGAAAATTCTCAAGAAAGAAAAACAGAGCGCACTAACTTTTTTAGCGACAATTTAACTAGTGAAGAAAAATATAATTTTGCTGTGTCAAAAAATATAGGTTATATTTTTATACTACAAAATGATAACTGTGATAGTTCAGCGGTTGTTCACCCTGAAACGGGAGAATTTTTTGAACAAATATTTGCAAACAGCACAGTAACAATTTACGAAATTATTATTGCTTAATTACTTTTTTAAGCTAGTTAAAAAACAAAAATATTCTTAATAAAAAAAACGAAAAGAGGAATAACCATGCCGAAACAAACTATAAAAAATACTGCAAGCATTTTTTGTTTATTACTAATTGCTGCACCAATGATAGCTACTTGCATCCATTATTGGGGCCTTTATTTTTTGTTATATTTTATTTTTTGGATTATATTGCCTGGTTATTTGTTTTTGTATGCATTCAAAAACAACGAGCTAGAGTGCAAAAACTTTAAACTAAGTTTTTTATACGCTTTTTTCCTCGGCGTTATTTCGCTTTTTATTCAATTTTTTATATTGCATCTTTTAAACTTTATAGAACTAATTAAATACATAAACCCTGTTTTTTCATTAATTACAGTTATTCTTTTTTATATACACTACAAAAAAACTGCTAAAAAGGCAATTAATATAAAACAAAATATTAACATTTTAGGCGATGAATTACCTTTTATATTAGTTGTGCTATTTGCAACTTATCTTCTTGCTTTTACACTAAATTTTTATATCCCAGCTGCTGAAACTATTAAGTTCCCAGATTACACTTGGCATATAGGAAATGTCGCACAGCTATCTAGTGACAACCCTTTTGAAGATATACGAGTAGCGGGTGCACAGTTTAATTACCATTATTTCAACACATTATTTTATGCAATAGAAAAAATAATATTCAACATACCTGCATGGATAATTTTCACACAGCATCAAATATTTATCATACCAATTTTAATTTCTACAGCCATATATCACATGTACAGTAAAATTTCAAACAATAAAGGGGGCACTGCGCTCTTTACAGTTTTCACTTTCACTGGTTTTACTATATCTAGCAGCTATGGCGATTTTATGTATCAATGGTCTAGCAATATAAATGCAGTAGCAATGGCTACAACAACAATTTGCACAATGTTTTTTGCTATACAGCCACTTTTACAAGAGCATACTTCATTAAGCAAAAAAATTTTTTCTCTTATAATATTATTTGTGCTACTATTACTATTTGCCAGTGGCATAAAAGGACCATACGGCGCAATAGCTATACTTGCAATAATATGTTTTATCATAATGCAATTATTGCGTAGAAAACAACCTACAACAAGTTTATTGCTTTTGCTTGCTGGTTCAATTATTTCGTTTATTCCTATTTATTTATCGTTATTATCTCACGGCGGTGGATCATATTTTGGCAACAATTTTTTTGAGGGCATACTAGCCTCTGTAACACGTGTTCCTCTTTTTTCTGAGCTCAGAGATATTCCATATTCAAGGGTATTTTTATTTATTCCTTCTTTAATATTTACACTAACTTTAACTTTTATTCCTCTTATCTTATGTACTATTGACTGTATTCTATATGCTTGTAGAAAAAAAGAACTTAAACCGGAATTTGTTTTTGCTGCTTTCATGACGATAATCGGCGGTGTGGCATATTATACGTTCTCTTTAAATGGTATAGGTCAAGTTTATTTTTTATTTTGTGCAATACCATTTGTTGGTTACTTAACATTAAGCAAAATGGTAGAGCTCTTTAAAACACGCCCTAATTTGCGCAAAACAAGTGTTGCTTTAGTTTTATGCTTTAGTGTTATTTGTTTTTATCGCAATATCTATTTTAAAGGAATAACGCTTTCTCTTTCTGAGGTAAAAAACTATTTTACAGCAACACCAGTAAGTTTAGATGTAACAAAAATTCAGGAATTTGACGCTTATGAATTTTTAAAAACAAACGTTTTAGATGAGCGTTTAACTATATCAAACCGACAACGTCCAGATGATACTAAATCTAAAGTTTATCACTATATTTCAGCATTCTCTGAAAAAAATTGTTACCTTGAAGGTTATTACTACGCTGAAAGTAACATTGGCTTTACAAATGGTGAAGAACAACAAAAACTAGTAGAAAGTTTTTTTAGTAATAATTTAACTAGCGCAGAAAAATACAGCTTCGCAATAAATGAAAACATTGGCTATGTATTTATTTTTGCAGAAAACGAGTATGAAACAACACATCCTGAAACTGGCAATTTGTTTAAAGAGATTTTTTCAAATGATGCAGTAACTATTTATGAAGTTTTAGTATAAAATAAAATATCTAAACTTTACGCTTTGTTCATGTTATAAATAAAAGCTAGCAAAAAAATTGTATTAAAATATAAGAATAGGTAATATTATTTTTATATTTACAATATTTTATCAACTTTACTGCGAACAAGGATTTTAAATGAAAGAACTTATTGTTGAGATTTTTGAACAAATATCTAGTGTTGCGTTTTGGGAAGAATTGCTTATGCAATTTTATTATTTAGGTCCTTTTGTACCTATTGCCTTAACCGCAATAGAATCACTAATACCAGCCTTACCGCTAGCTGCAATTGTTATATTAAATGTAGCTGGGCATGGCTTGTTTTTGGGTATGATTTATAGCTGGATTGGTGCAAGCATAGGTAGTACAATTGTTTTTTACTTTTTTAGAAAAGTAATTAAACGATATTTCTCACGTTTTGTAGAAAAACGCCCAAAACTTATTAAAGCTAGAGATTGGGTTAATAACATTAAGCCACGTACTTTATTTTTACTAGGCTTTACACCTTTTGCACCGTCCTCCATTTTAAACATTGCATTCGGCCTTTCTGATTTTGATGATAAAACTTATATTAAAACCATGCTACTATCTAAATTTAGTATGGTAGCAATGATGTCAATTTTTGGTCAATCTTTTGTTTCGGCTTTTAAAAACCCCTGGTTTATATTAGTTTGTGCGGTACTTTTTATTATAATGTACTTTATTTACAAAAAAATCAATAAAAAACATGGTATGAAGTAAAACAGCGCTTTTATGTTTGCAAACAAGATGTTAAAATATCTTGAAGCTGCTACATAAAAGCGCTGTTTTTATATTATCTGTTATTCATCATTTTGTATTACTTTTATTGTAAGTTCAACTGCTTGTGCTCCTGCCATTTCACATCGCAAGGTTATGTTACCAGCTTTACCCGTGCTTGCAACATATGTGCCTGCTAAACCACCACGCATTGGCACTATTGTTGGGCCTATAATTTTTGCTGGGCCTGTAACACTTATACAAACTGGTTCATCATAATAATGCAACAGTGCACCTGTTTGATCAATCGCTTTTAATTGTACACATGCACAATCCCAAGTTGGACCATCAGTTAAAGTTGGATTTAATACTTTAGCAGATAAGCTAACTTTTTCCGCTGTAGTTTGAACTACACTTGCAACAACTTCCTCTCCTACTACTGCCTCAAAACGATACTCCACACTGCTAACACCCCAGTTACCATTATATTTGTTATGCAAACGTGTTAAATCTTGCATTGTTAACTGGTTTAACATCATAGATTTCAACGCTTTTGTTTTTACTGCTGCTGGCAAGTTCATGCCGTATAAACGCGATGCATTTAAGCACTCTTTTATATCAGCTGCAAGTGCTGGTGCAAAACCTTCATCTGTTTCCAACCTATCTCCAACAAAATCATCAATTAAAATTGGCGGGTGCATTAACGCACCATATTTGCCGTTATAGTTAGGTTTAAAACTAGTTATAAATTTATTGTTACGGTATAAACGTACTTCTTCCGCATTAGTAAAAACCCAAAGTTCTGGCGGTAACTGTGCGTAATCACCATTTTGCATAATACCTGAAAGCTCAAGTACAACACCTTGCGAAACTGGTTTTTGGCTAGCATAAACAGCAGCTGCGAGTTTGCTGTTGCGGAACATATCCAAAACACCATGATAACAAATCCTGTCACCTGAACCAAAATCTTTATGGGTGTTATAATCAAACATACACCAGCCAAAACTGCCAGCTATATCCTTTTGCGTTGCTATGCCTTGTAGAACTGTTGCATGGCGCATTGCATGTAGTTGACGATGCAAAGCATCATCAGATGTTTTTGTTGGGAACATATGCCCGTTATATTCGGTTACCATATAGCCTTTTTTAGGTGCAGATGTTACCGAGCGTTTTGCTACACAACCAGCATTTTTGCCACTATGCGAAAAATCGTTATAAGTATATACATCTTCAAAACAATTACTATTTTTTATGCATCGCACACCACCTGTTGGGCGTGTTGGATCCAAACGTCTTATAATATCATTTGTTTTTTGATAAAATTCATCATCATCTGCACTTTCGTTAATGCGTGCGCCCCATAAAAATATGCTTGGATGGTTACGATATTGCAAAACCATCTCACGACAATTTTGAAGTGCAACGTTTTTCCAATCTTCATCACCAATATATTGCCAACCTGGTATTTCTGTAAATACTAATAGACCTAGCCTATCGCAAGCATCTATAAAACTTTGACTTTGCGGATAATGACTAGTGCGAACAGCATTACAACCAAGTTCATTTTTTAATATTTCAGCATCTAATATTTGTTGGCTATCAGGCATTGCATAACCCTGATATGCATAACTTTGATGACGATTTAAACCACGTATTTTTATTTTTTTACCATTTAAATACAAACCATCTGCCTTAAAATCAATTGTTCTAAAACCAAAGTTAATAACCATTTCATCTAATATAAAATTTGGAACACTTGAATTGTTAGGTATAGCGTTTCTAACAAGTTTAACGTTTAATGTGTATAAATTAGGGTGCGCTGGTTGCCATACTTCTGCATTAGGGATAAAACCATAAAGCGGTGCATCCGCCTTACCTTTAAATCCAAACTTTTCACCACTTGGCGATGTAATTTCTACCCTTAAACTACAACCTATATCTTCGTTTGATATAGTTGGATATAAACGAAAATTACCGTCAGCTGTAGCATATACAAAAACATCTTTAATATAAACATTTTCTTTAATATCAAGCGTCACTTTGCGATAAATACCGCCATAAGTCATGTAATCTATAACATAACCAAAAGGAGGTATGTTTAAAGTTTCGTTGCTATCACATTTAACAACAACTATATTATCAGCTCCATATTGTAAATGTGCTGTTAAATCAGCAGTAAATGCGGTATAGCCAGAATAATGTCGCACCACTTCAACACCATTACAATAAATAGTTGCCTCATGTGCAACGGCCTCAAAGGTAAGCAAAACTTGCTTGCCTTGCCATGAAGCAGGTGCAAAAAAACTTTTGCGATAACCTGAAATCATTTGATAATCCTTTTCATTACAATAATGAAAAGGCAACGTTTTTACTGTATGTGGTATCCGAATGTTCTCCAAAGTATCTGTGGGATAACTTGCACTCAAGAGTTCATCTGTAAAAGTTGGGGTAAAACGCCAACCCTCGTTCCAGTGGTATCGCTCCATAAAAACCTCCAGTATATTAATAAACTTGCATAAAATCTAACTTCTAATAATATTGATATCTTAAATTTACCATGAAAATGTGAATAAAAAAAGCATTTTAAATAATTTTTAATGTTTTTTAATCTTTTTTTCATAGACAAAATCAATTATTAATGGCATAATAAATACATAAGAATACTTACCTATTGTATAAAAGGATTTTTAATATGGAAAAAAACATTATTCGCCTAAGTATAACAGGCATGACCTGTGCGGCTTGCAGTGCATCTGTTGAGCGCGTTTTGCGCAAAAAAGATGGTGTTGAAAGTGCAGTTGTTAACCTTGCTACAAACACTGCTAGCATATATGCACGTGATGACATAGATGTTGAAACGCTTATTAAAGCCATTGAAAAAGCTGGTTTTAACGCAAGCCTTGCCAAAGATAGCATGGAGCAAGAAAGTTTTCGCATAAAAAATGGTCAAATTGCTGTTGCGCTTATTTTTGGTGCGCTGGAACTTTACGTAGGCATGAGCCATATGTTACCAATACGTTTTCCGCTACCTAGCATTATTTCTGATATAGAAAACCCATTAAATTTTGCGTTAATTCAGCTCATTTTAACAATCCCCGTTTTAATAGCTGGCCATAAATTTTTTACTAGTGGTTTTAAAAAACTTTTTGCTTTGCACCCAAACATGGATAGCCTCGTTGCAATTGGCACAGGCAGTGCATTTATTTATAGTATTGTAAATACTGTGCGTGCTTTTATGGGTGATTTACACGCTGTGCATAATTTATATTATGAATCCGCTGCTGTTGTGCTTGCACTTGTCTTGCTAGGTAAATTTTTAGAAGAACGTAGTAAAAAAGCTGCTAAAAAAGCACTAACTGCGCTTGCAAGCATGGTTAGCGACACAGCTACAATTGAGATTGACGGTATAGAAAAGGAAGTGCCTGCAAACAAAGTTAAAAAAGGTGATATAGTTGTTGCAAAACCAGGTTGGCGCATAGCAGTTGATGGTATAATTATTTCTGGTGAAGCATCTGTTGATGAGGCGGCATTAACTGGCGAAAGTTTACCTGTTTTTAAAACTGTCGATAGTACTGTTTTTGGTGGTACAATTTGCAGTGATGGATATTTAAAAATTAAGGCAACCGGTGTTGGTGCAGATACTGCTATATCCAACGTGTTACGCTTAGTTTTGCAAGCACAAGAACGCAAAGCGCCCGCCGCACGCCTAGCAGATAAAATTTCAGCTGTGTTTGTGCCTGTGGTAATGGCACTTGCTGTTGTTTGCGCTCTTGCGTGGTTAATTGCTGGACAAAGCTTTAACTTTGCAATAAATATTTTTGTTTCTGTGCTAGTTGTCGCTTGTCCTTGTTCTTTAGGGCTTGCAACACCAATTGCTGTTATGGCTGGTTCTGGCCGTGGCGCAAACCTTGGCATATTGTTTCGTGGTGGTGATGTTATGGAGCAATCAGCAAAAATTAACACAGTATTTTTTGATAAAACAGGAACTATAACAGAGGGTAAACTTACGGTCGATGCAGTTGCACCTATAGGCATTAGCTCTAACGAACTTTTACACTTAACAGCCTCGCTCGAAAAAGGCTCTGAGCACCCTATTGCAAGAGCTATTGTAAGCCATGCTGAGGAAAAATCTATTACACTTGCAGAACCTATGGATTTAATAGCTGTCGCAGGGCGAGGCGTTAAGGCGCAAATTGATGGCAAAATTATTGTTGCTGGTACTGCACTTTTTATGGAAAACGAAAACATTACTTTAGCTGATACAGAAAAAACAAAAATACCAGATGGTTGCACAGCTGTATTTTTAGGCATAGATGGTAAATATAGCGGCTATATAGCACTTTCAGATACAATACGTCAGGACAGTGCACATGGCATAGCACGTTTAAATGCTTTAGGCGTACAAACAATTATGCTAACTGGCGATAACAAAGGCTCTGCACAACGTATTGCAAAACAAGCAGGTATAAGCAAAGTTATAGCCGAAGTTTTGCCAGAACAAAAACTAACTGCAATTGAAGATGAAAAACAAAAAGGTAATATTGTTGCAATGGTTGGTGATGGTGTTAACGATGCACCAGCGCTTGCAACTGCCCATGTTGGAATAGCCGTGCAAAATGCAACAGACGCAGCAGCGGAATCTGCCGGTGTTATACTAATGCGACATGATTTAAACGCAGTCGCTGAGAGCATAATTTTAGCTAGAGCAACATTACGCATTATACGTGAAAACTTATTTTGGGCTTTTTTCTATAATACTGTAGGCATACCTTTAGCCGCTGGTTTATTATTTATTTTTGGCGGACCTTTATTAACGCCAGCTTTCGCTGGGGCAGCAATGGCTCTTTCATCGGTTTCAGTTGTAACAAACTCGTTACGATTAACAAATTACAACGTAAATAAACACAAATAAAAAGGAGATAAAAATGGAAACAATGATTTTTAATGTAGAAGGAATGGTTTGCGGAAAATGCACAGCACGTGTAGAAAATACACTTAGCAAAATTGAGGGTATAAATTCTATATCTTGTGATTTAGAACAAAAAACAATTACAGTACAAACTAACTTAACTAAAGACGAAATAATTGAAAACATTGAAGATATGGGTTTTGATGTGGTTTAAAATATTTTTATTAAACTGTACTTTTGTATAGTGTGTAAATTAAAAAACTTTGGTATTATAAATACAACTACTAATATCAAAGGAGGATACCATGGCAACTAGTAAAACATTTACCTTTGCAGTGCTCCCAACAAATAAAGCTGAATTAATGGCACTGCCCGAATATTCACTTAACTCGCCTTTTGCGACAGCAGCCTTAACTGTGCTTGCAATGCATGCATATACTCTTAATGCACAAAACGGCATAGAAATGTTTGATGCAATTAAAGGACCACAGCCTTTGAGTACCTACGACAAACAGTTTTTAAAAGATAGGCTCTCAGGTAAAGAATATTTGCCTAGCTCTTACATGCAAGGTTCTTCTCCACAAAATGGCTATACACCAACTACACCATTTACTATTACTGTTAGCGACAATCCTTATTCATACGATGAACAAAACTATGCAAAATTATACATAGTTTCTAGCGGTGCAGATTCACCAAGACCTATAAAATTAAGGGCAAAAGGTGAACAATGGTTTTTATGGGAAAATATGCTAATGCCTAGTATACGTGTGCCCGTAGCGCAAGATCCTTGGGCGTAAAAAGCACACTGTGCACCACAAAACACCTAATCGTAAGTTTCATATAGGTGTTGTGGCAAAATAAAACTGAAAACAGCCTTGGTTCTCACAAATGAAGTAATACTTTTTAGTGATAATCAAGGCTGTTTTTATTTTAATATATTTTTTACTTAATCCGCAAAATCGCTACCAGCTGTCCATTCGTTGCTTGCATCATATTTTGCGTGTGTGCGCAAGTAGTTTACCCACGCTGTATAACCGCCACCTGCAGTAAAATGTGTGCCATCATTTGCGGCAAGGTCTGCTTTAAGGTTGCCATTTTCGTCAGCGAAAATTTCCCATAGATTTAAAAACACCGCGCCTTTTTCATATGCCATTAACGCAAGGCTCTCATTTATACTTGCAACACGCGAGCTTTCTAAACCAGGGCGTTCGTCTGCCACTGCTGCCTCTGTAACCGGTGGTACAGCCTGCACATAAATAAGCGTATCATCGCCTAATGTTGCATAAATATCCTCAAGCATTTGATCATAGTAAGCTAAAAAGCTTTCATCGTTACCCTGTGCAACAAGGCTATTAGTACCAAGCAGAATATATACTTTGCTTGGTGAATACTCGCTTAACACATCAAGTATAATTTCCTCTCCACGCTCGCTATGATTTTGAGTGGTGCGGTTAACAATATTTTGTGGGCCTATGCCTGTATAAGCGCAAATTAAAGCTCCACCAATGTTTATGTTATAATCCATCAAACCAACTGTTAAACTATCACCTACAAAAGCTGCATCTGCAAAATAATCAAGGCTTACTTGCCCTGTTTGTTTTTGGCTTATAGTTTGCATATTTAACGTTAATAGCTCTGCGCCATCTTCTTGTTTTTTGGGGCCAAAATCTTGAATTAAAGCAGCGCCACCTTGCATTGGTAAAGGCGCTAAAATATCTGTAGCTATGCCTGTTTCACCTGGTGGTGTGAGAACTTGCTCGTCTACACCTATATCTCCAAAAATCGCTGTTATACCAGCAGATAACAATAAAATAGCAATTACTACTAAAACAAAAATCCAACTAGCACGTTTACGTTTTTTACGTCTAGTTTCACTGTGAGTAAACGAATGATATTCTTGAGAAAAACCCATTTTAGGCCTCCTGATAGGTATATTTATATAATTTTT
The DNA here is from genome assembly GCA_964370685.1 of uncultured Faecalibacterium sp. Classification (GTDB taxonomy): domain Bacteria; phylum Bacillota; class Clostridia; order Oscillospirales; family Ruminococcaceae; genus Faecalibacterium. The sequence continues at coordinate 105,088 of CAYJKG010000003.1, forward strand.
TCTTTTAACTATTTATAAAAAAACACAAAAATTTTATATATTATTTATTTGCAATTTATTTAAAAATCTTTACAACTTGCGTAAAAGGTAAAAAAAGTGTACAATAAAAGTAATACATTGGTTTAACAAAATTTAAAAACTTACTATAATTATGTGTTTCTAATTAATAATTTATTTTGTAAACTACACTATTATACTATATTTAGCGTATCTAATCAACTTTTACTTTACAAGGAGCATTTCATGCAAAAAAACATTCTAGTTGGCCAAAGTGGTGGCCCTACTGCCGTTATAAACTCAAGCCTTGCAGGCGTGTACGAAAGTGCACGTAACCATGGTGTAGATACTGTTTATGGTATGCATCATGGCATTGAGGGCTTATTAAATGAAGCTTTCGTTAACCTAAACGAAAAACTTTCAGATAAACTGGATATAGAGCTTTTAAAACGCACTCCCTCCAGCTATTTGGGTAGTTGCCGTTATAAGTTACCAAGGATAGAAGACGACAGCACACCTTATAAAAAACTATTTGAAGTTTTTGCTAAATATGAAATTGCCGCTGTTTTTTATATTGGCGGTAATGATAGTATGGACACAATTGCCAAGCTTTCAAAGTATGGCGCACAAATAAATAGTGATGTGCGCTTTATAGGTGTGCCAAAAACTATTGATAACGACCTTTGCTTAACAGACCATACCCCTGGTTTTGGTTCTGCTGCAAAATTTATTGCAACTATTATGAAAGAAATTATTTGCGATTCCTCTGTTTACGATTTACACAGCGTTACTGTAACTGAAATTATGGGCAGGCACGCAGGCTGGCTTGCTGGCGCCTCTTGCCTTGCTAAAGGTGAAGATTGCTACGGACCAGATTTAATTTTACTACCAGAGGTACCTTTTAACGAAGAAGCATTTTTAGCAAAAGTTGATGCTTTGCGACACGAAAAACAAAACCTAATTTTAGCAGTAAGCGAAGGTGTAAAAACAGCAGATGGAACATATCTATGTGATTTGGCCGGAGACACAGGCACATTAGATGCTTTTGGACATAAAGCCACACTCTCTGGCACAAGCCGTTATCTTGCTGATTTAATAAAAGCAAAATTAGGTTGTAAAACACGAGCTGTTGAGTTTTCTACCTTACAGCGTTGTGCAAGCCACCTTGCAAGCCGAACAGATATAACCGAGGCATATGCTGTTGGAGCAGCAGCTGTTAGAGCTGCATTTAGTGGCGAAACTGCTAAAATGGTAGCAATAATACGTGCATCAACAATACCTTATCAATATCACACTGAAACTGTAGATATTTATGAAGTTGCAAATAAAGAAAAAACTGTTCCGATTGAATGGATAACACCTGATGGCATGAATGTTACCGCTGATTTTGAAGCATATGCTCGCCCACTTATACAAGCTGAGCTAACACCAATTTACATCAATGGTACACCAAGACATATACGCTTATAATTAGCCATTGCTTAAACACCAAGCTAACAAATTTATAAAACCTATTTTTTAAAACTCATATTAGTAGCATCTAATAAAACTATAAAAAATAGCGGAGTGACGCTTATGTACCGCCACTCCGCTATTTTTTTGTTTTATTATTTTTTAGCTGTTGTTTTTTTTACCGGCGCTTTAGCTGCTGGTTTTGCTGTTTCAGCTTTAACTGCTGGTTTTACTGTTTCAGCTTTAACTGCTGGTTTTGCTACTTCAGCTTTAACTGCTGGTTTTGCAGTTTCAACTTTAGCTGTTGGTTTTGCTTCTTCCTTAACTGCTACTGTTTTAGCTGGTGCTTTTTTTGCGACAGGTTTAGCTGCTTTAGGTGCTGCTTTTGCCTTTGGAGTAGCTTTTGCTTTTGGAGCTGATGCCTTTGCTGGAGCTTTTTTTGCTGATGCAGTTTCTTTAACTTCAGCTATTGTCCAAATTTGAGCATCTCCGTTAACATCTTCCCAGATTTGTAGTTGTGCGCCAGATTCAACGCTTGCGTCAACAACGTCTACGCATTTATCTAAAGATAGTTGATTTTTGATTTTTACACGGCCATCATTTGTAGGTTCAACCACCCACACTTGAGATGAGCAACCTGCATCTTCCCATTGGTGTAACCATGTACCATTGGAAGAACCACCAGAAACAAGATCAAGCATTTTGTTTGTTTCACGATTTTGCAAACGATATGCGCTTTCGCCAACACTTAAAAAAGACCATTCTTGGTTTGGAGCTTTGCCATAAACACCAAGGCGGATAGTTGCACCATTTTCTTCGCTAGAAGCAACTTCGATTACTTTGCCAGATGTGCCAGTAATTGTGTAATATTTTCCTGCTTTGATTAAAGTTTGTGCGCTCTTTTTCATAATGTGCTCCTCCACTTTTAATAATAATATTTATATAATTAAATTTAATAGAATTTTCCTTATGTGTTTATTATAGTTACTTGTCACGCTTTTTTCAAGCATTATGCTATAAATTTGGCGTTTTTAACAAGCTTTCCCCTAACTAGCACTTTGTTTTTGACGTAGAAGTAGCTAAAAATGTCACTTTTTGTTTGTGCAATGTGCAAAATATCGACTTTTTGTTTTTTTTGTGATAAACTTGTACATGTTAATTATTAACATATTATACTCAAAACTAACTAAATGAAAAGGATTTTCTAATGACAAAAAATGATGAACAATTCAAGTTGCTTGTGGAAACACCTATACCACAACTAATAATCAAATTATCAGCTCCTACCATGTTAAGCATGCTCGTCACTAGTATTTACAGCCTTGCGGATACATTTTTCGTGGGTCAAATAGGCACAAGTGCAAGCGGAGCTATAGGTATAGTTTCTAGCCTTATGGCACTTATACAAGCAATAAGTTTTACTTTTGGGCACGGTGCGGGTAGTATCATAAGTAGAAAACTAGGCGCAAAAGACGTTGAAGGTGCCTCTACTACAGTTTCAACTGCTTTTTTCACAGCATTGGGTATAGGTGTTACTTTAACTGTTTTTGGCTTGAGTTTTTTAACGCCATTAATGAAACTTTTAGGTAGCACGGATACTATTTTACCATATGCTGCTGATTACGGCAGATTTATTTTACTTGCCGCGCCTTTTATGATGGGTTCATTTGTGCTCAACAATGTTTTGCGCTATGAGGGTAAAGCAAAATTTGCTATGATAGGCCTTGTTAGTGGTGGTTTGTTAAATATAGCACTAGACCCACTTTTTATATTTGTTTTTAAAATGGGCACAGGTGGCGCTGGCCTTGCTACTGGTGTTAGCCAAGTTGTTAGCTTTTTTATTTTGCTTTCAATGTTTTTACGTAAAAAAACGGCAAGTAAAATTAGTTTTAAATATTTTTCAAAAAAATGGGCAGAGCTTAACAATATTTTAATTACAGGCCTACCTAGTTTTGGCCGTCAAGGTTTAGCTAGTATTGCTGGTTTGTTATTAAATATTTCTGCTGGTGCATATGGTGATGAAGCTGTTTCTGCTATGAGCATAGTTACTCGTGTTATGTTCTTTTTATTTTCGTTCATACTTGGTACAGCTCAAGGTTTTCAACCAGTTGCAGGCTTTAACTTCGGTGCTCAAAAATATAAACGTGTACGCAATGCCGCTATTTTTACACTTATTTTAAGCACTGCAATAAGTGTAATAGTTGCAATTTTTCTTTTTACTTTTGCAACACCTTTGTTAACGGCTTTTCGTGATGATCCTGATGTTATTGCAATAGCACTACCTGCGTTTTATGCACAACTTTTAGTCGGCATTTTTACACCTATAAATGCAATTTCTAGCATGCTTTTTCAGTGCATAGGTAAATCTGGCAAAGCTATGCTACTTTCATGTCTGCGTCAGGGTATATTCTTTTTGCCTTTAATTATAGTTTTGCCTCAACTTTTCGGTCTTGCTGGGGTTCAATTTGCACAAGCCATTGCAGATGCAGGTACAGCATTAGTTTCAATAATAATGTTTTTGCCATATTTATCACAATTAAAAAAGATGGAAGAAAAATAGGCATTATAATAAAAAATATTTTTTTACTTAAAATTAATTGACAAGATTAATTTTAAGTGATAAAATGCGCTTGTACACATAAATTAAAAGCTTGCGATGTAACAAAATTGTTATATAGCTGGCTTTTTTGCGTTTAAGCGCAAATTTAACCATGCACGAATGAAAGGAAATAAATATGCGTTTAGGCTGTACAGTTTCAACTTATCCAACAAAATTTGGCCCAATAGTGTTTAAAGATGGCAATTTAGCGAAAAACTTTGAACTAATGCGTAAAAATGGTTTCACTGGTGTTGATTTATTTGTTAATAACACTTCGCCAGATGTTATGAAACAATATAAAAAAATGTTAAGTGATAATGATATTAAAATGGCTACATATCTCGCTATATTTTTAGCAGAAAATGGCGTAAAATTATCTGAAACAGACCCAAATAAAAGAGTTAAAAACATAGAAATGGTTAAAGCCCAACTAGAAAATGCAAAGTATTTTGAGGCAAGAGGACTTGCAATGGGCTTTATACGTGGTGGCTATGAGGAAGGCAAAGAAGAAAAAAGTGATGCTTTAAAACGAATAGCTGATGCACTAGCTGAACTTGGTGAATACGCAGATAACTTAGGCACAAAAATTTTGTTGGAACCTATAAATCGCTACGAAATTAACACAATAAACACTGCTTACGAGGGTGCTGATTTTATTAGAGAAAACAACTTAAAGGGAATAGGTTTGCTTATAGATGCTTTCCACATGAATATTGAAGATAAAAATATTGGTGATAGCATACGCCATTGTGCTGAACTTGCTGTTAACGCACATATGGCAGATAGCAACCGAAAAGCCTTAGGCGAAGGTCACCTTGATATGAAAGAAGTTTTAGTTGCTTTAAATGATATTAATTTTGACGGCTTTTTAACACTTGAAGCTTTTATTCAAAATCCAGAAAAAGAACTTTTACAAACAAGGCAAATATTAAAAAATTACGAAGTAGAGCTTGGTTTTAAATTTGAAGAATAACTAATATTGCTGATTTTACAATTAATACTACAAAAACTAACACCTAACAATTGTGAAATCAGCATAAATTTTCATTTAAATCTTTGGATATATTTTGCATTGACTTTTACCCTTGCAAAGTGATACTATTTTTACAATGAAACGTTTTAATCATCAAAAAATCTTGTAGCGGAATGTCGCATCTTTTTTTTATGTGTACAAATGAAACGTTTCATTGTAAATCAACTATTTACTCTGGAGGATATCATGAATAAAGCAAAAAGCAATTTAACGCACATGAAAAAATATTGGTTCACTTACTTGGTGCTATTAGTTTTAGGAACTTTTGTTATTTTTCCAATATTTTGGATGATATCTGTTTCACTTAGGCACAATGGTGATGTGTTTACCTTCCCTGCAAAATTTTTACCACCTGAAATTACTTTTGAGGCTTATGTAAAAGTATTTACATCATCTGATACTTTGCTATATTTTTGGAACAGCTACTTAAACGGTGCGTTAGTTACAGTTATTGCAATGATTATAGGCATAATGGCCGGTTATGGTTTGAGTCGTTATGAGTTTAGAGGCAAACGTATTTTCAATTTATTTACAGTTTCAACACAAACAATACCAGCTGTTACACTTTTAATTCCGTTTTTTATCATAATGGTTGCATATGGTTTATATAACACAAGATTGGGTTTGATAGTAGCATATACATCTTTTTCATTACCGTACTCAATAATTATGATGACAGGTTACTTTAACGCAGTTTCTAAAGAAATTGATGAAGCCGCAAGGATAGACGGCGCAAGTGATTTTCGTACACTTTGGAAAATCATCGTGCCTATTACAAGGCCTGGTATCATTGCAACTATGATTTATATATTTATACTTTCTTGGAACGAATATATATTTGCAACTGCATTAATTAAAGATGACGCACTTAAAACTGTACCTGTTGGCATAGCACTTATGAAAGGTGAAACAGTTTATGAGTGGAACACCATGATGGCAATGTCGATTATTGGTTCTATACCCGTTTTAGTTTTTTACTTATTGAGACAAAAAGATTTTGTTTCAGGCTTAACAAGTGGTGCTACAAAAGGCTAAACTTTTGTATTAACAATAAAAATGGAGGAATAAACAATGAAAAAAATCAACCGTCGTTCTTTTTTAAAAGCCGCAAGTGCTGTAGGTGTAACAGGTGCATTAGCTGCATGTACATCTGAGCCAGCGACAAGCACATCTACATCGACTAGTGGCGAGCAAAGCACAAGCTCAGCAGATGCAACTGGCGAACCTGTTGAGATTGAATTTATTCAGTGGTGGGGCGCTGAGGCTGGTGGCGAATATTTGGATACTTTAATAACTAATTTTGAAGCTGAATATCCAAACATAAAAGTATCACCTGTAACTGTACCATTTGGCGATGTTCGCAACCAAACTGTTGCAAACCACGCAACTGGCACATCAGCTGATGTTATTGCTATGAATCCACCTTGGGTTAGAGAGTTTTATGACCTTGGCATACTTGCACCTTTAACAGAGCTTATCGCTAATGATTCAAGCTACAAAAAAGATATTTACCAACAAGTTTCTTTTTCAGAAATTGATGGCAATATATACGTTGCACCTTACACTCAAATGGCATTTTTCCTATATTACAATATTGATATGTTTACACAGGCAGGTTTAGAGCCACCTACTAGTTTTGCTGAAATTGCCTCAGCTGCAAAAGCTTTAACAAATGTAAACGAAAATAAATATGGTATCTCACTTGTTTTATCTGAACAATCTGCTGGTAATGGCTCTATACTAACACTTTACCCTTTACTATATGCATTAAACGGCAGAACTTTAGTTGACGGTAAATTTATGGTAGATACCCCAGAAATGCTACAAGCTATGGAATTACTAGCAACCATGCAAGCTGAAGGTTCTTTCCTACCGGGTACAACATCTAAAACAGAAATACAAGTTGTTGAAGAATTTGCACAAGGCAACATAGGCATGATGTTTGAGCATGATGGCCATATTATTTCTGTTGAAAGCCGTAATCCTGAATTAAACTATGGCATTATACCTATACCATCTTTTGATGGTTCAGGCACACCAGAACTACGCCACCATGGCTGGGATATTGGCGTTTCAGCAAACTCTAAAAATAAAGAGGCTGCTTGGAAATTTATTTCATACATCTCACGTGAAGATGTGCTTATGGAGGCTGCAAATGGTTTCCAAAAAGTGCCAGCAATTAATGGTGCTGTGCCAGATTATGCACAGGCAAACCCTAAAGTAGTTGAAGCTATTGGCTACATGGCAGATTACGCTATGGTTGAAGAACTAATGCTTATGCCACAATCTAGCGCTTGCTGGACAGAACTAACAAAAGCCGGTGCGGCAGTTATACAAGGAACAAAAACACCACAAGAAGCATTGACAGATTGCCAAGCTGCATGGGATGAGCTTTTAGAACAATAAGTTTTATAATAATTAAAAAAGTTAATAGTTATGCCGCAGGGTACAATAACCACTGCGGCATAATATCTAAAAACTAACTAGGCATAATCTTTTATATTATTTATTGAAAAAACAACATAAAAAAGATATAATTAAAATTAGTTCGGAGTTTACAGATGAATACTACTTTAAAGCGACAAATGTCTTTATTAAGATTTAAACAAAAAGCAACACCTTGGCTTTTCCTTACACCTGCAATTATAGTTTTAGTGTTCGTTTTATTTATACCAATAGTTAACGTTATATACTATAGTTTTTCTGAAAACATGATAAACACTGAAAACCCTAAATTTATTGGTTTTAGTAATTATATAGAGGTTTTTCAATACGATGGCTTGTGGCAAATGTTATCGTTCACTGTGCTTTTTACAGCAGGTAGTGTAATTTTACATATTTTGCTAGGTTTAATTCTAGCAGTTGCGCTAAACACAAAAATTAATAAAACAGTGTTAGCTATTTTTAGAGTTATATTTTTACTACCTTGGGTTTTTACAGCTGCTGTTGTTGCAATTGTTTGGCAGTTGATGATGACACCACAAGGCATTATCAACTCTGTGCTAAGTATTTTTTCTGAAAATCAAGTAGTTATAGACTGGCTAGGCGATCCTAAAATAGTTGTAATATCATTGCTAATAATAAATGCATGGCGTGGTTACCCTCACTGCATGATAAGCATATTATCTGGTTTGCAAAACATACCAACAAGCATTTACGAAGCTGCTGATGTTGATGGCGCTTCTACCGCCAGAAAATTTTTTTCTATAACATTGCCACAATTAAAACCAGTTTTACTTAGCGTTTCTTTACTTGACGCTATTTTTACCATGAACTTATTCCCACTAATATGGCTAACTACAGGCGGTGGTCCACTTGGCCAAACTGAAACAATCGCAACATTAACATACAGATTTTCTTTTGTTAGGTTTGAGTTTGGGCTTGCCTCCGCTCTTGCTGTAATTGGGTTAATAATAACATTTACATTTACTATATTTTACATGAAATTACAAAAAAGCGTTGATGACTGATTTTGTAATTTCAACACACAATTAAAGCACAAAAAAGGTAATACAAATTTATGTCAGCAACAATGAAAGATGTAGCAAAACACGCCGATTTATCCCTTGGCACTGTATCTAATTATATAAACGGCAAGGGTAATATAAGTGATATTAACAAAAACAAAATTGAAGAAGCTATAACTGCGCTCGGTTACCAAGTAAACGAGGTTGCACGCAGCTTAAAAACCAACAGTTTTAGAACCATAGGTTTTTTAATACCTACTTTTGCCAATGCGTTTTTAGTTAAACTTATTTGGAATATTGAAGAATATTTAAGAGAGCAAAACTACTCTCTTTTAGTTGTGAGCTATAATGGCGATGAAAAAAAAGAAGGCGAACTTTTAACATATTTATCTGCTAGAGTTGATGGCATTATTTACGGCCTAAGCATGATTGAAAACAACAATGCAGAGTTTTTTAAAAACATACAAAAACGTGTACCAGTTGTTACCGTAAACGAAAAATTTAATAAAATTATATGTGATAGTGTTATTACAGATAGCAAAGAAATGGTGCGCCTTGCAACTGCTGCACTTATAGAAAAAGGGCATAAAAAAATATCTCTAGTTGCTGGACCCGAGGGTTTTTTTACAACCACTGAGCGTTTAAATGGTTTTAAAACAGCTTATGAACAGCAAGGTTTAACACCACCAAAGGAGCTTATTATTTTTAGTAACTATTCACGCTCTACTGCTACTGTGCTTTGCGATGAACTACTTTGCAAGCATGATGATATAACAGCATTCTTTGTGGTTGGTTATAAAATGACACTAGGTGTTTTATCTTGCCTTGAAAAGCGTGGTTTGCGAAATAAAGTTAGCGTTATAGGCTTTGATGCTGAGGATATAGAACATATTATGACCCCAAGTTTGCCTTATGTTGACCAACCATTTGAACAAATGGCAATTGAAACCGCTAAACTTATTTTAAAAAGAGCAAATGGCGATTACAGCAATTTCCCTGTTTCTATTTCATTGCAAGGTGAACTTAAAAATTTAGACACAATATTATCAATATAAAAAAATAAGAACTTAACTGAAAGGTGAATTATCATGACACAAATTTCAAACGCAAAAATTCCGCATGTTATGGAACTTAACCGTGTTAAACGCGCATACACTGGTGGCAAATTATTGGATATTTGGCAAGGTATAGAAAACCCTCAAGATGGTAATTACCCCGAGGAATTTTTAAGCTCTACTGTCGAGGTTACCAACGAGGATAGAGCCCCTGGAGAGGGACTTTCCACAACTATACTACCAAATGGTGAAAAGCTTGCTTTGCGAGATTTAATAAAAGAAGATTACAAAGCAATGCTAGGCGAAAAATACGAAGATAAAAAAGATGTTTGTGTTTCTGCACGTATTGGTGATACTACTGTGCGTTTGGTTTTACAATCACACCCAGATACACAGTATGCACAAAAACATCTTAACTTCCCTAACGGTAAAGCCGAGGCTTGGTATATTATAGATACACGTGAAATAGACGGACAAAAACCTGTTTTATATGTAGGCTTTAAAAAAGGTGTAACACGTGAAATTTGGAAAAACCTTTTTGAAAAACAAGATATACAAGGTATGCTTGATTGCATGCATGTTATAGATATACATGCAAAAAGCGTGTATTTTGTGCCAGCTGGCATGCCACACTGCCTAGGCCCTGGCAACGTATTTTTAGAAATACATGAACCTTGTGATTACACTTTCCGTGTGGAGCGCAAATATTTGCCAACACGCACTTTCTCTGAGCAAGAATTACACTATGGCCTTGGCGTAGAATTATTGATGGATAGCTTCCATTATGATACTTATACAACAGAAGAAATTGAAAAAATATGTATTTTATCAGAAAGTAGCCTTTCTGAAGAAAAAGATGTTAGCATTAAAGAAATTGTTAGCTATGCACAAGCTGAAAGATTTAAAGTTGAAAAATACACTTTTAGCGACGAAGTAACTATACCTAAATTTGACGGACACCGCATAGCAATTACAGTTGAAAATAACTGTGTTTTTGCTGTTGATGGTTACGAAAAAACTGCACCACAAGGCAGAGCTGTATTCTTGCCAGAGGGCTGTGAAAACCTAACACTAAAACCTATAGATGGCAAAGAAACAATTGTTTTAGTTTGCTACCCACCAAAAGTATACCTTTAATTGCAACAATTAATAATAATTCGTTACTTTCAATATATTATCGTACTTTTTATTAGCACATCCAGTTTTTTATTTAAAATTTAATTTGTAATTTGAAAACACCACAACACATTTAAAATATTAGTAATATTTGTGTTGTGGCGTTTTCATGTAAAATAAGAAAGGTTAATTATTATGGCTTTAGTAACTTTAAAAGAAATTTTTAAAACTTGCACAAATCCCAAAGCAATAGGTGCATTTAACGTGCATAACCTAGAATTTATAAACGGCGTTGTATTAGGCGCAGAAAAAGCAAACAGCCCTGTTATTGTTATGATAAACGAGGCTGTTTTGAAATATGGCAAAATTGAAGTTTTAGGCAATGCTTGTGTGCAAAGCGCTAAACTTGCAAATGTTGATATTGCTGTTATGGTTGACCACGGCACAGATATTGAATTTTTGAAAAAATGCCTAGATAATGGCATAGATGTTATGTATGACGGCAGTGCTTTACCTTTTGCTGAAAACGTTAAAAACACAAAAATGCTTGCAGACTATGCACATGCAAAAGGGCTTTCAATAGAGGGCGAAATTGGTGCATTAGGGCTTTCAGAAGATGGCGACGAAGAAGGCGAAACAAAAATTACTAGTGTTAAAGAAGCAATTGAGTTTGTAAGTAACACTGGTGTTGATGTACTTGCAATTTCTGTTGGTAATCAGCATGGTTTTTATAAAGGAGAGGCAAAAATTAATACAGAGCGCATATCTGAAATAAGCACAGCTGTAAACAAAATGCCAGTTGTTATGCATGGTGGTAGCGATATACCCAAGGATACAATTGTTAAATCTATTAATAATGGTATTAAAAAGTTTAACATTGCAACTGATTTAAAATTTGCTTACTCACAAAAAATGCAAACCCTAGTTTGTGGCGAGGAAATGGAAATTCAACCATTGAAATTATTCCCTGTTGTTGCAGAACATTTGAGCAGTATTGTTTGCGAAAAAATAAAAACATTTAGGCTTGAAGATTAATTTTGTTAATTAAAAGGAACAAAAAAAATGATTTATAAATTAAAAAATAATAACCTCACTTTAAAAGTTAACACTTTAGGTGCAGAACTTATAAATTGTACCGGTAACGATGGCTACGAATATATACACCAGCCAATACCACTTTGGGTAGGCCAAGCCAAAAACATGTTCCCTACAATTGCCCGAACTAAAGATGAATACACATTTATAAATGGTGAAAAATATAAAACACAGCATCATGGCTTTGCAAAAGAAATGGAGTTTGAACTACACAAACAAACTAAAACCATGCTCGAATTTGTGCTTTGTAGCAATAGCGAAACAAAAGCCTTTTTGCCTTATGATTTTAAACTTTTTATTAGTTTTGAGCTTAATGATAACTTTGTTACACAAAATTACAAAGTTGAAAATTTATCGCAGGGAGCTATGTATTTTGCTGTTGGATCTCACACTGGTTTTTATGCGCCAGAGGGCAGTTACTTAGATTTTTATACAAACTCTATACTAACTGAAATTAAGCGCAAAGACATGATGTATTTAACAGGTAAGTGCGATAAATATATAGTTAAAGATAGCGTTTTACCACTTTTAGCTGATACCTATAACAATGGTGCTAATATTTTAACTGGTTTTAACTGCAAAAAAATTTCACTTAAAAATTATAATGATACACACGGGGTTGTTGTTGATTTCACCGAGTTTTCGTACCTTGGTTTATGGGCACCAGAAAACTCACAAATCGCAATTTCAATTATGCCATGGTGTGGTTTACCAGATGCTGAAAACACAACACGTAATTTTGAGGAAAAACAAGGTAATGTCAGGTTAGCACAAGGTGAAATTTTTAATGTAAAACAAACTTTTGAATTTTTAAAATAAATTTGCAAATTTATTTTGAGTATAAAAGTGCATGGTGCTATCCTCATGCAAAAATCATGACCTCCAGCTAAGCTGGAGGTTTGACTAAGCCCTGTAAGGGCATTATACTGACAAACCCCTAAAGGGGCACC
>CAYJKG010000004.1:0-34380 GCA_964370685.1 uncultured Faecalibacterium sp.
CGCCTAAAAAGCACTAAAAAACACTAGGTGAAAATAGCTTATAACCTCTCGAAATCAGGTAGGCCGGGCAACCGTGCAAGAGTTCAAATCTCTTCATCTCCGTATAATCAAATAGTCGTATTGAAGCTGAGCCAAATTTTGCTCAGGTTTAATACGACTATTTTTTATTTTTAAAATCTTGTGTTTGTTAATATCTTCTTTAAAAAGATTTTACTCGAATTTATGAAGATTATTTGACAATATGATTATAGATATTAAAACACATAAAATTAATGGTGAACCGGTTATTTTAGCTATAAGCAAACTTATCGAAAAATGTATCTTCCGCAGCACAAACAGATGTTAATCTAAAAACTTTTGCTGTTAGAAGTTCCGACGGTGAAGCGTATGCTGAAAGCAAGCTTGCGATTATTATGTGGTCGATAGAGCTTGCAAAAAATACTGGAGTTAATATAATATCTGTAAATCCTAAGTCATTTTTAGGCAGCAAAATGGTTCGTGAAGCCTATGGTAGGCAGGGCTATGACTTAAAACTAGGTGCGGATATTTTAAGGCGAGCGGCACTATCAGCCGAGTTTAAAAATGCCAGTGGAAAATATTTTGATAATGACTATGGTGTTTTTTCAGAGCCTCACCCTTTTGCACTTAATGAAAACAATAGAAAAGAGCTACTCAAAGCTTTAGATAACTTTATGTTGTAACAATTCCCTCACTTTTGTGCTTTTTAGATTTTGTGGAGTTTTGATACTTGCGTGTTAAAAGCACAAACTTATTCTTATTACAAATATAGTATCTCGCTTTTGGGATATTTGTCATAATGAAGGCTCTTTCCATCAATTATGATTTTCTTCTAAAAATTCGAGCAATTTTGCATCACTATCAATTTGTGCCTGTGTGTTGTTTTCTATAGTACCACCGAGTGCATAATTGCCCAGTATTTCTATATCAGATGAAACCTTATACCATTGATTGTTCTCAAAGTAAATATCCCGACAATAATCACTGCTATTACGATTAAAGTTATTGTTAGTTTTTTGTGTTTTTTCATCTGTTTGCACCACTAAGTTTAAATCTTAATATCATAGCATGCATTTTACTGTCTGCTATTTTTGTTGCAATTTTTGTGTAAAGTTTCAGCTTTTTGCGAAGTTCTTTTGAAATGCCACCATAAAATCCGTTTGCTGATATTAGTTTCGTATTTGTTTTATTGGCAAATTCTTTAGGGTTATTTATGTAAAAATACAGCGTGGCATCTTTGTTGCCTGTTTTTTTGACATATCTTTCAGCATATTTTACACCAAACTCATCGACTGCATCAAAGAGAATTTCTGCATTTTTAAACTGGCTTTGTAGCTTTGATATAAGCGCTAAAACTTCATTTTCTTTGAAATATTGAAACACCCCTGCCACAACAAAAATTGTAGGTTTAGTACAGTCCATATGCTGTGAAAAATCAAGCTCATTTGCGTTGCCCTCTATCAATGTTTCGTTTGTAAGCTCACCTAAAACTGTCTTTCTATTTTCTATTACAGAGGTAAAGTCGATCTCATAAAAATGTGCTTTATCCGATAAATTCTTTAGCCTAAAAGCCATTGTTTCCAGTCCACAGCCAATACAAACTACATTACAATTGCTGTTTTTATGAGCAAATTCAGCTACGATTTTGTCCATGTTTACAGCTCTTGAAGCAGAACCCATCATGGCATATTCACTGCTTTTTTCTGTAATGATGTTTTGAGGGATAAGTTTTTCAAGACTCAATGCCTTTTCATCATGGAAGTATTCGGGAAACCTTTTTGAAATATATATCCTTGCCATAAGTGGAATAAACAAGGTGTCTGGTACACCACTTAATTTTTTGTTATCCATGGTAAAACTCCTTTTATATAAGATTGACTATACCGATAACGCCAAACATCGAAATACCAAGGCTCGGCATAATAATTGACGGCAAATCATAAAACCATTCTCTTTTAATTGCACGAAATGCAAGTCCGACAAATAAAAATACAATTGGATTTAGTAAAACGAAGTATGTAGGCACATCAAGAAATCCGTTTAGTATGCAGTATATTGTGATGCTTGTCGGTGCGATTAGTAAAAAAGCAAACAGCACACCAAATATAATTTTTATCGCCGATAGCAGTTCGTTTACTGTATGATCGGCTAAATTTTTATCTTTACCACTTAGCACAGCTTTGTAGATAATCGGAGCTATACAGATGAAACTGTGCAGAAAAATCCCACACATCGCCATTATCGCAGCTGTTAAAAACAGTGTTTCAGACAAAAATTCGCTATGACTTTGGATTTGTCTGCCCAGTGAATGGACGCCTAAGCTGTACATAAAAGAGCCTATAGCACCACAGGGAATTGACCACTTAAACCGCCAGTTTGCCATTTTAACCCAGTTTGATTCTATCACAAGAGATTTTCCGACTTTCTTGTTATCTTTGCCCTTTAAGTCAAGGAGCATATCGCCAATAGCACAGATAATGCCACCAAGCACACCCATTACAGAGTAAATTAAATTCAGTTCCATAAAATCAGCCTATCTTTCTTGCACAAAAGTATATGAGCGAGCCGTGGCAGTCGAAAAATTCAAGTTCAAAGTCTTTTGACAACCTTCTTCTAATAGATTCTTCGCTATCAAACGGAAGTGTGAAAAATCCTTTTTTAGCAAGTATTTTTTTAACCACAAAATCGGCAAGTTTCCCCTTGCCCTCAACATAAAAACTTGAAAGCAATATACCGTCTTTTTTAAGCACCCTTGTAACTTCCGAAAAAGCCCTGTCTTTGTCGGGGAATACATGAAAACCGTTCATGCTTAAAACTATATCAAAAGTTTCATCGTGAAACTGCAAATTTCCTACATCACCCTGAACAAGCTTTATGTTTTTACCACTAATTCGCTCTCTTGCAAGATTTAGCATATCTTCACTATAATCAAGACAAGTTATATCAGCTTTTTTCATTTTGCTGTATTTTTCGTGAGTGAACACTCCTGTTCCAACAGGCACATCAAGGATTTTTCCACTAAAATCGTTTGGTATTTTATTTAGAAGTTTTTCTGCAATTACATTATTATCTCCGCCTTTCCAAACGATGTTTCTGTAAAGTTTACTCCACCAAGTCTTGTGGGTAATTATCACATCATAAATATTTTTTGTTGACTTATATGAACTTTGTATTTTATCTGACATAATATCTCCTTTTTTAAGCTCTATTTCTAAGACTCTTAAATTCCATTCCAACCATAAGCACCGTCCAAAGCACAATTATCACATCTATAATAAACGAAGCATAGTAAATGCTATCAACTCCGAAAAATCTCGGCACGATGAGCATTACAGGAATATAGAACACAAACTGTCTTGCCATGCCTATGATTGCGGCAGGCTTACCTTTGTCAACAGCAGGGAAGAATGTCATAGCCATAAAAATTACGGATAGTATCGGAACTATCAAAATATAAACCCTGAAAGCATTTAGCTGTGATGCTGTAAATATCGTTTCGGTAAGCATCATTGATAGTATTGTTTCAGGTGCGATTATAGTTACAAGCCATAACGGAATTGTAAGTGCCATTGCTGCCACTGCGAAAATCTTATACGCCTTTATCGAACGTTCATATTGTTTTGCTCCGTAATTGATACCAATAACAGGTTGAAGTGCCCTCATAAGTCCGAATATCGGTGTTAAGAAAAATTGAAACACACGATAAACCACTCCGTAAAACGCAATGTCAGCTACTGTTCCGTAAGTTGAAAGAGCATTAAATACAACAATAGCTTGAATTAAAGTCATAACTGTCATAATAAAAGATGACATACCAAGACGGCTTATATGTGTAACTACTGTCTTATCCATTTTTAGTGAAAAAGCATTGGTTTTAAAACTTGCTTTTCCTCTTACAAGATAAATAAATCCTACAAGAGAATAGACAAACATACCGACATTTGTACCCCAAGCTGCTCCGGCAACACCCATATTCATTAAGGCAATAAAAATATAGTTGCAGATAGCATTGGCTATAAGTCCTGCACCCATCATCCATGCGGCAGTTTTCATTCTGCCCTCAGCACGAATAAGCATATTTATCGCAAGCCCATATATCCAAAAAATCGAACCATATATTGTAATTCTGAAATATTCATCACCGAATAACAGTTCTTCGCCAACACCACCCATCATCGCTACAAGCTGTGTTGAGAATAGCAGTCCAAGCACCATATATATGATAGTGGCAAGAACTGTCATAATATTGACGCCACCGACGAGGTTTTTCTGTGTCTTTAAATCTTTCGCACCAAGTGCAATGCTAAGTACAGAACCAGCACCAACGCCGATAAGCGAGCCGATTCCTGTGCTTATTTGCGTAATAGGATACGCAAGGGAAACTCCAGCTAAAGCTGTTTCACCGACATATTGCCCAACAAAATAGGCATCAAGCATAGAGTTTGCACCGTATAGCACCATTGCAATTACAGCTGGCCAAGACAGTTGCACCATAACTTTCCATAAGCTTTCACTTAGAATAAACTGTTTTTGTCTTTCTTTTGAATCTAAAGTTTGTGTGGACATAATCTTTCCTCCTTATAATATCTTGGTTAGCAAGCCAACAGTTAGCAGTTACTAACTTATATCTAAAAAATTTTGACATAATTAAATGCCAAAAATATTTTTCCAACCTTCGCCAAAAAATTCAATTAAAACTTCAACTTGCTCCATTGCCTCATCTTTGTCTATATCGTGTCTTATTACCTCGAATAAGGCATAACACTGTGCGCTCATAATTGTGTGTATTTGTTGCTTAGTTAGTTTTTTACAGTTATAGCCTTTTTCTATCATTTTAGTTAAGAAAAGCATAGTTTCCTTTTCTTCAATTTCTATGATTTTCTCTATAAAGTTTTCATATGAACTGCCACGAGAACAGTTTATGAGAAGTATAAAATCTTCTTTATTCTCGAAAATAAGCTTTACCAAACTTCTGCTTGTAATTTTCATACTCGCAAGCAAATCAAGCTCTGTTTCAGATTTAAGGCTACTAAAACCTCTGTTGTTTCCATCTGAATTAACTTTAAGGAAATTATCGTGTGCAGGTTTTACAAGAGTAGAAAACAAATCAGCTTTGTCCTTAAAGTGGCGATAAAATGCACCTGTAGTAATTCCGGCTTCTTTGCAAAGTTCTCTAAGATTTGCTTTTTCATAGCCGTATTCTAAAAAAAAATTTCTTGCACTTAGAAGTATTTTTTCATGTGTACCATCATAGTTTTTTGGTGACATTGCAGTGGCCTCCTGCTTGATAATAAAGTTAGCTAACATTGTTATCATTTTATCATGCTATATATAATTTGTCAATATAAGTGGCAATGTTTATAGCATATAACCACAGATTAACATTTAGGGCGCAGAACTATGGTTAATATTTCTAAGTTGCGCGACCTATAGTTAATGGTTGGTTTAGTTAATTATGTTAACAAATTGTTGTTTGGTTGACAAAACATAAGAGTTAAGCCGTATGCACTGGGTACATGGCTAATTTTAACTTTAATATTTTTTTATAAGGTTCTTTAAATAAATCTCGTTTAATAGGGAACTTTTAAAATAAAAAACAAGTGTGAATAATATTGCATATATAGTATAAAGTATGTTGTAAAAATGGTATAATGATTTTATGGTTTAAACCCCGAGTAATAAAGTAAATATCTTTGGAGGTATAATGAAAACAATTTTAATAACAGGTGCAAGTGGTTTTTTGGGTGCTAGAGCAGAATGTTTCTTTCAAAAAAATTATAAAGTAGTAGCTCCTACACGAAAAACACTTGATATCACAAGCGAAAAAGACGTTATAGATTATATTGAAGCAGTGCAACCGCAATATGTTTTGCACTCCGCCGCAATTTCGGATTTATCAACCGCGGAAAAAAACAAAGAACTTTCGGATGTGGTAAATAGGCTAGCACCGCTATATATAGCAAAAGGGTGCAAGGCAGTTGGCGCAAAACTTGTTAACCTTAGCTCTGATCAAGTTTATAGCGGAAATACCGAGCGTATCGCATTAAAAGAAGACGTGGAGATTAATCCACAAAATTTATATGCCATACAAAAAATGCAGGCGGAAGAGTTAGTTGCAGATATTTTGCCAACAGCAGTTAGTTTGCGTTTAACATGGATGTACGATAGCCTTTGCTCTGATGTTTTGCCTAATAAAGGCTTGCTGACACTGCTACTAGATTTGGCAAAAAAAGGCGAAAAGTTGCGAGTAAACGTAAATCAACTTAGAAGTATAACATTTATAAATGACGTAATCAAAAACCTACCTCAATGTTTTGAACTTCCTGGTGGTATATATAACTATGGTAGCGAAAACGATATTTCTACACTTGAGCTGATGAAACTTGCGGTTAGTTTATTAGAATTACCACCTGATACAGTGCAGGCATATGATGGTAATAACACTAATATTTTAATTAGTACAGAAAAAATAAAATCACACGGAATTTTTTTGCCAACTGCTCAACAAGGTTTGCGTGAGGCAAGTTCGGATAACACTTGTTCGCACAAAAAAGCAGTTGCAACGAAATGAAAAAATCGTTGCGATTGCTTTTTTATAAAAATATTTTTAAACAGTTTAAATTTTTAATATGTTTTTAGTCTTTTCTAAAAAAAGACTAATTAATAAACCGGTTAAAAAGCCACTGAAAATTGAAATTATCAAAAGATAAGGCAAATATGCCATAACGCTTAAATTACCAACTATAAAAACACCAACAATAATTTGACCTATATTATGAAAAGCAGCGCCAGCAATGCTTAAACCTATTACAGAAATTTTTTCATCTATAAATTTTGATAAGATACACATAATAATCCAAGCAAAAATTGCCCCTAGCAAACTAAACAACAAGGAAGATAACCGTGCAGATATTATAGCGACAAGCAAAACTCTTGCTAGCAATATCAACAAAGCTTCCTTTTTGCCGATTTTTAATATGGCATAAACAGTTACTATGTTTGCAAGCCCTAGCTTTAAACCAGGCAATATTATATCTAGTGGTATGTATCTTTCTAGCAGTGATATTGCCATTGCGAGGCTCGTTAATATGCCACAAATAGCTATTTTTTTAACTGTCATAATTCACCCTACTACCGCATCAAATTCGCTTTCAGTGTCTGTGCCAACAATTTGGATTAATAGCCTATTTGGCAAGCAAACTATCACTTCACCAGATTTTGAAATATAACCTGTGTTTTCGCATATATTATCACTACAAGTAGAGGCTATCACGGCTACTTCGTCGCCATTTATTTGTATAGTATTTAAGTAATTGTCTTCAATCTCAATTGTTTTTTGAGTATCTTTATCCAAACTGTAAGTGTGCATTAACACACCATCTAAATATATTTCAACTCTATTAGTATTATAGTTTTTTGGTAGAGATAAAACAAAAACAGCTAATGCCAAAATTAAAACAAATGCAATAATCAGCAAATCTCCTTTTAAGAGTTTTATACTCTTAATTTTCATACTTTTCTCCTATATTGACACTTTCAGCAATTTTTTCGCTTACATAAAGTTCGTTGTTTTCTCTTATCAGTATAACGTTAATATTTTCGTTTTTGCTAAATTCAATAGCAGCATCAAAACCCATTGCAAATAAAGCAGTGGAGTAAATATCTGCCAAAACTGAGCTTTCGCAAATAACGCTTACGCTTTTTAAATCTTGCTGTGTTGGGTAACCCGTGCTTGTATCAAAAATGTGATGATAAATAATTTCGTCCTGTTCAAAAAATCTTTCATAAGCACCTGATGTAACAATCGAAGTAGCTTTAGTTTCAAGCGATATATTAACCTCTTTTATATTGTCAGGGTCTTTTATGCCCACATTCCACAAAGTTCCATCTTCTTTTTCGCCATAAAAATATATATTGCCCGAAAGGGTGATAATTCCTTGTGTGGCATTATGTTTTTTATATATTTCTACAACTTTATCAGCAGCATAACCTTTGCCCATAGCGCCAAGGTCAATTTGCGCTCCGTTAAGTAGCTGCACATTGTTATCTGCATGTAGTATAATGTTATTATATGAAACACTGCTCAAAGCATTTTTTATTTCATGATCAGGAGGGACACTCGCCTCAGCGCTGCCTATATCCCAAAGTTCAGTAATTGAGCTAATTGTAGGGTCAAAAATACCCTGTGTTTTTATGGCGCAATCAATAGCAATAGATAAAATATCATAAGTTATATCGCTAACTTTTATAATTTCGCCATGGCTGTTATTAAGTTTATAAACATCACTGTTTTCATCTGTTCGTGATATTGCTTTTTCAATTTCACTTATCTTTTGGTAACTTTCAGAAATTACACTATCAGCATTACTCGCTGTAACCGAAAGGCTCATATATGTATCCATAAGAAAAAAATCTAAAGATGCGTTATCTTCATCAGTGCCTGCATTACACGAGCAAAAAGTAAATAAGATTAAAAATAAGATAAATATAATTTTAATACTCTTTTTCATTTTTTTAATATTTCCCCCCGCCTTTTATCAATAAATTAGTTTGGTTAATTATAACAACTTAAGACAGCTTATGCAAGTTAAATGGATTGTTAAAATAATAACGTGCACATATTTTCAATTTGTTAAAAAAATAACTTGTGTAGGCTGAAAATTGTTAAAAATATAACTTGTTATTATAAAGCTAAAAATGCTTGAATTAAAATGCTTTGTGTGTTAAACTATGCACTAATTAATAGTATTTATTTGGCAAATTCGTTGATTTTTTATCAATGTAATTTAGACTTTAAGTTTTTAATATAAAACTTAAATAATTTGGAGGGATAATTTTGGATAAACTTCTTCGACCATATAAAACATATGGTGGCATTAATCCACCACATCATAAGGCAACAAACAAAGCACAATCTGTTTTTATGCCAGCACCAAAAAATGTAACGATACCCATGATACAACATATAGGTGCATCATGTAAGCCTGTTGTAAAAAAGGGCGATTATGTATACGTAGGGCAAATAATTGGCGAAAGTGATGCATTTGTTAGTGCGCCTGTTCATTCATCAGTTTCTGGTACGGTTAAGGAGATTAAAGAAGTTTTACTTACAGCCGGGGCGATGGTTGAATGTGTTTGTATTGAGTCAGACGGCGAAATGCAAATGCACCCTGATATAAAACCTCCTGAAAAAATAAAAGATAGAAAAACGTTATCAGCAGTTGTTAGAAAAAGCGGTCTTGTTGGTTTAGGAGGGGCTGGTTTTCCAGCGCATGTTAAGCTTAATGTACCTGAGGATAAAAAAGTTGATTATTTAATCATAAACGCAGCTGAATGTGAGCCATATTTAACCTCAGACCATAGGGAAGCCTTAGAAAATACTGATAACATTATAGATGGCTTATTACAGATAAAAGAAATTTTAAAAATAGAAAAAGTAATAATCGCTGTTGAAAGTAATAAGCCTGATGCAATAAAACTTCTTTTAGATGCTGTCAAAAATCATGACGGTGTTTTTGTGATGAAATTGCGTTCGGCGTATCCACAAGGTGCGGAAAAAACTTTGATACAAGCAGCAACAGGCAGATGTGTACCGAGTGGTAAATTGCCATTAGATGTAGGCTGCATAGTTATGAACATAGGTTCTGTTTCGTTTTTTAATTCATACATGAGAAACGGTATTCCGCTAATTATGAAGAGAGTCACAATAGAGGGCAATGCGGTTAAAAACCCTATGAATGTTATTGTTCCAGTAGGCACTTTGATAAGCGATATAATCGAATTTACAGGTGGTTACAAAAGCCAACCTAAAAAGGTTATTATGGGTGGGCCAATGATGGGTGTAACAGTGGCTAGTGATAACGTACCTATCATAAAACAAAATAACGGTATACTATGTTTTGACGAAAGTATGGCATGGCTTGAAAAAACAAGCGATTGTATACGTTGCGGACGTTGTGTAAATGCATGTCCGATGTCTTTAATACCTACTATTTTTGATAAATATGTAAACTATTTAGATGTAGAACAACTTAAAAAGCATGATATTATGTCGTGCATGGAGTGTGGCTGCTGTACATTTAGTTGCCCTGCCCACCGAAAACTTGTTCACTCAATAAAACTCGGAAAATCAATTATCAGAAAGGCAGGTGCAAAATAATGAGTAAATTTGTTGTTGCTTCATCGCCACATATACAAACAAAAATTAGCACTAGCAATATCATGCTTGATGTTGTTATCGCATTAATTCCAGCAATGTTTGCAAGTATAGTGTTTTTTGGCATTAATGCTGTTATTATTTTAATAACTTGTATTGTTTCTTGTGTGGTTTTCGAATATCTTTCAAGGCGAGTAATGAAAAGAGAGCAAACAATTGGCGATTTAAGCGCAGTGGTAACAGGTGTGTTAATTGCTTTTAATATGCCACCTACGGTAAGCCCTTTTATTGCAATATTTGGCTCTTTAATTGCAATAGTTGTAGTAAAACAAATGTTTGGCGGAATAGGCTCAAACTTTGTGAACCCAGCGCTTGCTGCCCGAATAATACTTTTAAACTCTTTTCCTAGTAAAATGACACAATGGGTTTCGCCTTTTGATGCAGTAAGTAGCGCAACACCACTTGCCGCAGCCACTGGAAACCCAAGCGTAAGTTACATGGATTTATTTATTGGCAACACAGCAGGTTGTCTTGGCGAAACAAGTGCTTTAGCCCTTTTAATAGGCGGTGTGTATCTGGTTGTAAAAAAAGTAATAAGCCCTATTATACCTGTTACATATATAGGTGCGGTTTTTGTTTTTTCGTTTATTTTAGGACGCGACCCTTTGTTTGATATTTTAAGCGGTGGCTTAATGCTAGGTGCAATCTTTATGGCTACGGATTATACCACAAGCCCAATACACACAAAAGCAAGGTTTGTTTTTGCGCTCGGTTGTGCTATTTTAACTGTGCTAATACGTGTTTATGGCAGCTTGCCAGAGGGTGTTTCTTACGCTATTGTTATTATGAACATTTTAGTGCCTTTAATTGAAAGAGGTGTAAAGGTAAAACCTTTTGGTAGCAAAGGAGTTTTTGGAGGCAAGAAAAATGAAATTTAATTTTAAAGATATTTTACTTCCTGCAATAATTTTATCTATAATATGTTTTTGTGCCACGGCTTTACTAGTATTAACAAACGAGCTTACTAAAGACCAAATAGCACTTGCACAGGAGGAAACA
Organism: uncultured Faecalibacterium sp.; assembly: GCA_964370685.1. Lineage (GTDB taxonomy): Bacteria > Bacillota > Clostridia > Oscillospirales > Ruminococcaceae > Faecalibacterium. Next base: position 11,234 of record CAYJKG010000004.1, read on the forward strand.
GTTAGAGCAAGCCGAATGATTGTAATGAGCGATGCAGATAATTTTGAGGAGATTGATGCCAATACCGTAAAAGCGCTTAAAGGCGATGAAGCGGTTGGATATATATTTGTAACTCAAAGCTCAGGCTATGCTGGAGCTATTAGTGTAATGACAGGTATTGACCTTGAGCAAAATATAACTGGTATAGTAATTTTAGAACAAACCGAAACACCAGGCCTTGGTGCAAACTGCACTAAAGCTGATTTTACAGAACAATTTAAACAAATGGCTACAGAGCTAACGGTTATTAAAAACCAAACAGCAGGTGAGGCTCAAGTAGAGGCGCTTACTGGCGCAACTGTTACAAGCGAGGCTGTAACCAATGCAGTAAATGAAGCAATTGGGTTATATTCGCAGATTGTAGGAGGGTAAATAAATGGAAAAAAGCTTAAGACAAGAATTTACCAAGGGTATTTTAAAAGAAAACCCAGTTTTAAGGCTGCTACTTGGTACATGTCCCACACTTGCGGTTACAACAAGTGCAGAAAATGCAATTGGTATGGGGCTTGCAACTATGTTTGTTTTGGTATGTTCAAATAGTGTTATTTCTTTAATGCGCAAATTCATACCAGATAAAGTGCGCATACCAGCATTTATAACCATCATTGCAAGTTTTGTTACAATAGTTCAAATGTTTGTAAAAGCATATGCTCCTGAACTAGATGCAAGCTTAGGTGTTTTTTTACCGCTAATTGTTGTAAACTGTGTTATTTTAGGCAGGGCAGAGATGTTTGCGTGTAAAAATAAACTTCTTCCTTCAATTATAGATGGCCTTGGCATGGGCATAGGTTTTACAGCTGCCCTGTTAGCAATGGGCATTATACGTGAGCTTTTAGGCGCAGGGACAATTTTCAGCCTACCAATTTTAACAGGTATAATTGACCCTATAATTATATTTTTACTCCCACCTGGTGGCTTTTTCGTGTTTGGTATGCTTATAGCCTTGGCGGGCAAACTTTCAGCAGAAGGGCAAGCGCCTGAAACCATGGCTTGCAAAGCTTGCCCTATGGCTAAATCTTGTTCCAAACTTTTAAACACGGAGGAAAATAAAAATGGCTGATACAATAAGAGTTTTCCTTGGTATTTTTTTAGCAGCAATTTTAACCGAAAACTATGTTTTAAATAAATTTTTAGGTATTTGCCCGTTTTTGGGTGTTTCTAAAAAATTAAACACAGCAGTAGGCATGAGCTGTGCAGTTATTGTTATTATGATAATTGCAACAGCGGTTACTTGGCCTATATATACATATATTTTACTGCCAAATGAGGTTGAATATCTTCAAACAATAGCGTTTATCTTGATAATTGCTTCTTTGGTTCAGCTTTTGGAAATTATATTAAAAAAGTATATGCCACCACTTTATAACGCGCTAGGTATATATTTGCCACTGATAACAACAAACTGCGCCGTTTTAGGTGTAACAATGTTAGTTTTAGAAAAAGGTGCGTCTGATGCAAGTTTTGGTTATGTGCACTCACTTGTAAATGCCTTTGGTTCAGGTGTTGGCTTTTTAGTTGCTATGGTAATTTTTGCAGGCGTAAGGGAAAGATTAGAACTTTGTGATGTTCCCAAATTTATGAAAGGTCTTCCGATAACACTAGTTGCGGCTTCGTTAGTTGCGGTTTCCTTTTTAGGTTTCGCAGGGGTAGTCGATGGCTTAGTTTAATGAATATATATTAACGAGGAGAGTTTATTATGGGAGATATTTTAACAGGTGTTATAATTATAACGATAATAGGCATAAGTTCGGGTGTTATATTATCTATCGCATCTGTGCTAATGGCGGTGCCAAAAAACAAAAAAGCAGAAGCTCTAGAATCAGCCTTGCCAGGGGCAAACTGTGGCGCATGTGGTTTTTCAGGTTGTAGCGGTTATGCACTTGCAATGGCAGAGGAGCGTGCAGAAACAGGCTTGTGTCCACCAGGTGGCGAAGAGTGCATGAACGCATGTAATAAAATTTTGGGTGTAAGCGGAACACTTGTCAAAAAAACAGCTATTGTTAATTGTGTTGGATCATACGATGTTACAGACGACAAAGTTGAGTATGATGGTGTAAAATCTTGTTCGGCGGCAGCTCTTTTAGTAGGTGGTGTCCCAAGTTGTCGCTTTGGTTGCCTAGGCATGGGCGATTGCGAGCGTGCATGCCCGTTTAATGCAGTTAGTGTATGTAACGGTGTTGCAATAATTGATGCAAAACTGTGCAAAGCTTGTGGTAAATGTATTGCTGCTTGCCCTAAAAAAATAATAGATATGGTTCCATATAAAAAACAAGCGCTTATTCGTTGCTCAAACTGCGATAAGGGTGCAGGTGTTGTAAAAATATGTAAAGTGGGCTGTATAGGTTGCATGAAATGCCAAAAAGTTTGCCCAACAAATGCTGTAACAGTTACTTCGTTTAAAGCAAGTGTAAACCCAGAGCTTTGCGTAGCTTGCGGAAAATGTGCGCAAGTATGCCCAAGAGGTATAATTGATATCTTTGAATAAATTTGTAACCATACGTGTGTTTTGAACAGTGTAGCACTGCCGAATAAATGCAAATTTTTAAATAAGATTTTATCCAAAAACAGCATTGCTTTCACTTGAGTAAAAGCAATGCTGTTTTTGGATATATAATATTTTGCAGTAAGGTATTGTTTTTAAAACTCATGTTTACGATGCGTCCGCTGTATGGTTTGCCATCAAAGTTTGCAATTACCTTTACGATAATAATTGCTTAATTTTTATGCTGTGATAACGTTTTTAGTTGTTTCATATGTGTTAAAAGCCGGCTATATTCAGTAGATATTTCGTTATATACATCTTCTACTGGTTTTGAAAATTTATCTAAAGTTAATTGTAATTCTTCGGTGTTGTCGGCTATAAGCTTTACAATATCAGCATCTATATAGTTTTTATCTGCCATATCTTGCAGTATTGCAATAGATTTATTCCAATCATAACAACCTTTGTAGCTTCGTTTGCTTATTAAAGCGCTGGTTATATCAGCTATTGCCACAATGCGCATTTCAACAGTAAGCTCATCAGCAGTTAAACCTTTAGGGTAACCAGTACCATCGAGTTTTTCATGGTGGTTTATGGCATAATCTATTATATCTCTGTCGAACAAATCCGCTAATAATTCCTCTGTGTAAGCGGAATGGGTGCGCATAATTGTCATTTTATCGCTATCAAGTTTGCCTTTAAATTCTAGGATAGATTCCGGTATTGCAATTTTACCTATATCATGTAAAAATGCGCTGAAATAAAGTTTTTCTAAGGTTTCTTGTGATAAATTAAGTTTTTCACCTAAAAATATACTTATAGTGGTGGTGTTAACTGAATGTAGCATAGTGACGGGGCTTTTAAATTCCATAGAATAAATTATCATTTTTAAATATTTTATTAAATCGTCACTTGTCAAGTTGAGCGTTTCCACCATGCTATTTGACCAGTCTGTACAATCTGTAACAAAAAGTTCTTCAGTTAGTATTTTTTTGTCAAGTAGCTTTTTAAAAGCTACAATATATTTTTCTTCAATATGTTTAGCGTTCATTAACATAGGGTAAAGCATATCTAAAGAATTTGTTTTTAAATAGCCAACATCAATTTGGTCGGCTATATTTATTAGCTGTGCATAGGCAGTTACTGTCGGGTCAATATTGTCCAATAAAGATATAGGCGTGTGATGATAAAGCACAGCCTCGCAGTTATCGGTTATAGGTGTTAAATATTTAAGGAAGAGATAACCATATACAGAGTGTTCGTCAGCATCGGCTGTTTCAAATTGTAAAATGTTGTTAATGTCTTCGGTTTTATACGCACCTATGTCGTGAAATATGCTCATTAAAAATAATGTGGAGGTGTTTATGTTCGAATCGTCGTTGAGTTCTTCCATTATTTTAGTTGCAATGTATGCAACACGTTCGCCATGGCTTATAAGCCTTTCATCAAAAAAACGTAAAGCTTTTGAGCATAAAAGAACTATTTTATTTCCGCATTTTAGAGTAGTCATAGTTGTTTACCCCTTGTAAAATTAATAGTAGTAGCTACGAAGTTTGCCTAAAAGTAAGCTCAATAACAACCAATGTTAGTATATCACAAAAAAGGTGTAAAGTCACTAAATTACAATTTTTTAGTATATGATGCCTGTAAAAATAATGGATTTAAGTTTGAGATATAAAAAAGTAAATAGCATTTTACATTGAGTTTATATTAGCTAGATGTTATAATAAATTTATTAAAAGTAAAAAGGAGCTATTATGGTAAAACAAATAATTAAAGATGAAACTTTTTTAGCACAAAAAAGTTTGCCAGCTACAAAGATGGATTTAACAATAGCCACAGATTTGCTAGATACGCTTGAAGCTAACGAGGAGCGTTGTGTTGGGTTAGCAGCTAACATGATAGGTGAGCTGAAAAATATAATAGCCGTGGATAACGAGGGTGAGTATTTAGTTATGTTTAACCCTCAAATTGTAAAGTGTAGCGAGCCTTTTAACGCACAAGAAGCTTGTTTATCTCTTGTTGGTACACGCCCTGCTAAAAGATATAAAAGCATAAAAATTCAATATCAAAATGCGAATTTTGAAACAAGGATTAAAACATATAAAGGCTTTACAGCACAAATTATACAGCATGAAATAGATCACTGCAATGGTGTAATTATTTAATAAAATAACAAAAATGTGATAGTTGCACAGAATTTATGTTTTGCATAACTTCAGTAAAACTATCGCATTTTTTAGTTTTTAGCTAATAGATAAACATTTGCTCAATTAATCAAAAAGCGAAAGCTGGTTTATTATAATGCTTTTGCTATTTCTTTGTGTAACAATTGCATTTTCGCTAATATCGCCTATTAAAACAGGCGATGTAATGTTGTGCTTTTTTAAGTTTGTCAAAGCGGATTTTTCGCTTTGTAGGGCATAGCAGTAATTACAACCATTAGCACAACAATTATATGTACCTATATCTATACTTTCAAGGCATAAACATTCATTGCGTTGATTTTTATCTTTAATGGCTTTTATTTTAAAACCTAAAATGCTTTCAATTATATCTTTATCAATACAAGCGCCGTGTTTAATGTGGTATTTTTCTAGGTTGTATGTTTCTGCACATGTGTATATCTCAAAATTATCTCGCTCTGCAATTTTTGAAAAAACATCGCTAATATGGTGTATGTTTTGTAGTGACATATCATAAGCGGGAGCATTATTCATGCGTTTGGTAACATTTTTATAATCATCAACAAAACTTATAACGCATCGGTTAAAACTGCCTTTCAAGCGTTTTGACAGATAAGCAAATTTTTCCTCGTGATAATTAAGATTATGTAAATCATCTATAATAATAGGGTCATATCGCCACACCATGCGGTTTTTACCAATTTTTTTAGAGAGTTCTAAAAAAGTATCAATTAAAACTTCTTTATCGGGTAGGTTTTTCTCTGTTTCCTTGCCATATGGTGTTAGTGTAAACTCAAAATAATAAGGATAACCCATAGCATCAATCTCTGGAAGGTATTTTAAAAAAGGTATTGGGTTTTTTGTCCAAAATATAATTATATCTACTGTTTGCGTGCTTAGTAAAGCTTTGCTAAACCTATGTGCATTATACGGATTTTGTATAAGCACATAACCATTTTTTAGACGATTTATAAACCACTCTCCAAAAAAAGAGGGGATATCACAGCGCCTGCTTGCACTTATTATCATGTTAATAGCTCTCCTATAGGTTTTTGTTAAAAAGTGTAACATCAAAATTATTTAATTTATATTTAAAAATAAATTTGTGCTGTTAGGATTAAAAATTGCAATAATAACCAATGTTTTGCCATGAAAATATTGCATAAATACAATTTTTATAGTAATTTTATCCTAGGTATTTAATTTTTAGTAAATCATATTATAAATAATATATGGTGTGTCGTTATTTGGTTAATATTTACGTTTATTAGTTTTACTATATATTGCAAATTAACACACTTTGTTTTCGTCTAGAAAAAACATTGCGGAGCTATATAAAACTAAACTCTAGGAGGATTAAACTATGAAAATTTTAAACATACAAAATTCACAACAAACACTTGTACCAAAAAAAGTGGAGGCAGAAGTTGGATATAAAAATGCAAGCGGTAAAGCAACCGCTGTTGAAACAGTAAAAAGAATTGATACCTTTGAAAGACAAAATAAAAGTGGTGATAGTGTAACATACGAACCACCTAAAAAACTTACAAAAGACCAAATAAGCGCCATTAACAGACAAAGAGCGGAGAGCGCACTTAGCATGGTTACGGACGCAGTGGAGCAAAATGTTGTTAACCAAGCAAATCAAACATATGTTTTTTATAATGGTTTTGAGATTAGTTCAAATTCAACTGATTTATTAGTCGAAATATTTGGGAGCTTAGAAGAGGCATTGCCACCACCATCAACTACGCCTGCAGGAGCACTTGCGGATATTTCTGAGGGCGGTGCATATTCTGTTGAGGCTGTTTCAGATAGAATTATGCAAATGGCAACTTTTTTTGCAGCAGATGACCCTGAAATGCTTGCTGAAATGCAAAAAGCTGTTCAAAAAGGTTTTGAGGCAGCAGGTTTAGATTTGCAAACAGGCGAGGGAATGCCTAGCATCACTATGGAAACATATAACCATGTGATGAACCGCTTTGAGGCGCTTATGAGCGAACAATCAGAAAGCGAAACTGTAGAATAATTAGTTTTGCTTATAACAAAAAAGTAAAAAATTGTAACAGAGTGAGGATTACTTATTCTGTTAATAAATAAAAACGACACAGTGAGCATTTATGCTTGCTGTGTTTTTATTTATAAATGCTACTTGCTTTAGTTTAAATTTTGTATTGATTAAATTATAGCTTATTATTTAAAAAAAGTAAACATTTGTTAAGGACTACTAAAAAATGTGTGACTACTGTTCTTTGAAGTGGGTTCGGATAATACTTGTTCGCTTAAAATTAGTGCATTTTTAAAAGGAAAAGTAAAATAAACAAATATAATTATTAAAAGTTTTCGCTAGATTCTTCAGAGATTATAAACTTTTTCATAGAAACATCAATAGCAAGTTTTAATAAGTTGTCATAACCCGTTTTGATTTTTAAATTGTTTATATGGTAATTTAGAGTGCTACGTGTTATACCTAGTTTTTTGCACGTTTCGTGGTGAGAGTAGCCGTTTACTTTTAATTGCAATACATGCAACTCTTGTTTTGTAAAATCAGAAGTTTTAGCAAGGCCTATGTTAATATTAGGTTGCTTATCAGGATATACTTTTTCACCTCGCATAACAGAGTTCATAACTTCAATTAGCTTTTGCTCGCTATGGTCTTTATACCAAAAACCATCGCACCCAATTTTTCTAGCTTTTTCTATATGTTCTTGCAGAATAAGAAAAGTAACGATGATTATTTTTATATTTGGGTAAGTTTGTTTGATTGTTTCAGCTGCAATTATGCCCGTTTCGTCACTGCCGGTGCAAATATCCATTAAAATTAAATCTATTAAGTTATTTTTGCAATATGGCTTTGCATCTTCAGCATAGTGCAAAGTGTGTGCAACTTGAAAATTTTCATCGCTTTGCACTATGTATCGCATAAGCTCTCTTGAGCTTTTTTGGTCATCTACAATTAGCACGTTATACATTTTTGTCCTCTAACTTATCATAAATTTTTGGGTAATCTTAAAAAAAGCGAAACTTTTTCGCCTGCGTATAACGCCATTTTACCATTAATGCTTTCCACTTTTTGCCGCAACCCAGAAAGCCCAGCGCCTTCCTCGATTTTTTCGATTTTTTTATGTAATTTATTAGTGGTTTTTAATATATAGTAGTTTTCATTTTCAATAAAATCCACTAATATTTCCGATGCTTTAGCATGAAAAACAGCGTTTTTTAACATTTCATTGATTGCGAGCAAACAAAGCATTTCTTGCTCAGTTTCGGTGGGTAAATTGCCAGTGATTATTAGTTCGCAGTTTATTTGCTTTGCAAAAGCTTGTATTTGCTCTAGTGATAAAGCGTGTATATCACGCTCTTTGGAAATATTGCTCACAGTATCTGTTAGGCCTTTCCAAAGCTTAATAATGTTTTGCGTTTGTTCAGGATTAGGCGGAGAGTTCAATGTTTTTTTAGTTAATATAATCATATCCCCAAGGCTATCGTGAAAATTAACTTGCATGTCTAAGGCAACTTGTTTTGCAGTGTTTTCCTCGGTACTTAAAAGAATGTTTTTTAGCCTAGTTTGTTGATCTAAAAGCAACAGGTTGGATTTTTCCATGTTTTTTGAAAGGTTATACAATTCAGTGACATTGGTAGCTTTTATTTGAAAATATTGCATATCGTCAACTTTGCAACTTTTTTTAGAAAATTGCCAAATTTCGCCATTTTTTAGTGCAAATAAAGGTTCGTTACTGTTTATTACACAAATGCTGGTATTTTTTAAGGCACAAAGTTCTTGCCAAAAAATATTACCATTTGTTAATACTTTATCAGTGAGAGTTTTGCATAATTGGTGTATAACATGGTTAGATAAATATAAATCGCCATTGCTCGGCATAAATAATAATCCAGATGGAAGATTTTCAATAGATTCTTTAATAGAACTTTGAGTTATTTGTGTTCTGTTTATTTTATAAAGTTTGTATAGTTTAAAACAAGCAAAAAATAAAGTTGCGGCATTAAATATTAAATGAAAACTACCAGGTATATTTGATAAAAGAGTAGAAATATAGCTAAGCTCAAAAGGTGTGACATCGTATCCATATAAATAATAATTAACTTCTATCAAGTGTGATGAGAATATTACTAATAAAATAAAAAATATACTTAATGGTATTAAACTTCGCTTTGTATTGCCAACTGTAACATATGCAATAATACAAATAAAATTCACTAAACAAGCAAAAATACTAAAAGCTATAGTTGCGGCCATAACAGTACCACTTGTGTGTAAACAAGGCATCATAAACAAACCTCGCTTTCGTTTGGGCAAGGAGGCATTGTTAGCTCTAAATGATAATTTTCTTCGTCATTCATAATTTTTATATTTGCAATGTCTTTAATAAGTTCGTTGTTTTCAAAATTTTCAATATCTTTTAAATCAATCTTGGTTTTATCATCAAATTGCATGGTAAATTTAAAAATGTTGTTTTTCATGCTAAAGGTGGTATATATTGCGTTGACATCGAATTTTATTATTTCTATTAATATTTCAAATAAATCATAAGTAACAATTGCGTTTTGAAAATTAATATCAAAATTTGAGGCGTTAAAAATAGCACATTCCACACCAAAAAGTCTTAGTACTTGAAAAGATTCTTCAAAGGCACGGCTTAGCTCAGAGCTAGGTAAAATATCAGTAGTTTGTGCTAATAAAATAAAATTGATTTTACGTTTTATGTAAACTGAAACTATGCTTATTTCATATAGTTTGTTTTTGCGCTCTTGCACGGTTAATGTTTCACTTTGTTTTACATAGTTTTCAATTTTTTTGCTATGAGGTAAAATGTTTTTAATTAAAATTTCGTGTATGGACTGTTGTTTTGTTAGGCGATATTTTTCTTCTTTAAGTTTATTTTCTTGTGCTAAAAGTGTAACTTCTTCGAGCAGGTTTTCGTTTATTTTTTCTAAATTGTTTATAAGGTTATACACTTCAGAAACATCACTTTGCCACGATACGTAGCCACTGCATATAGGTGCTAAGTTTGTTAAAGTGCATGGATCAAACTGTGCTGATTTGTTTGCTTTAAGTTCTTCAAATTGCGTTTGTGTAAGGGTGGGTGTATTAGTTGAGGTATAAATAGCTTTGCCACTATTAGATAAAATTTGCGCATTAATATCTGAGGCTGTAAAAAACTGTTCGTGAAAAGCATTAGAGTGTATAAGTCTTTCTTGTATGCAGGTTTCCCAAAAACTTATGCTAGCTAAACAAATAAACATAGTTAAATCTATAATACGGCCCACGTTAACATTTATGGCGTAAATAATGAGATAAAAAACCACAGCAAATAAAACGATTATAGGTAGCTTTGGGATGCGATTGTTTAAGGTTATTTTTCTGAAATTTTTAATTAAAATAATTGTAGATGCAATTAATAGAGTAAATGTAAAAACAACGATTGTAAAATAGCCAATTCCGTATGTGTAAGTATCTTGCTGTGCTCTTTCTGGTAAATTTAAATTTACTTTTAATACGAGGAGATGAAAATCGTTTGTTAATACCATTAATATCAATAATATCGCTGGTACAAAAAGCAGTTTCCAACTTTTGTGCGGTGTGTAATTTTCATCAGCATTAATGGAAAGTGCAATGAAAAAAAAGCACAGTGGTATTAAAATCATTGGTATGTAAAACATATACCATGCAATGCGTTCAAAATAAACATGAAAATGGAAAGAAGGCCATTTTATACCACGTAAAATAACCCAAAAAATTATGTTTGCGCAAAGCAACATCATAAAGTTTCGGGTGTATTTTTGCATAATTCTTTTGCTTGCGCTGATTGTCCATGTTGTAAATATGCTTAAATAAATACAAATATTAATAAAATATAAAAGTGATTGTAAAAAACGTGATTGTAAAATGAATGAACATAGGTAAGCGCCACTTGCACACAAGCAAAGGAAAGCAACTAACATTATTTTTTTATTAATTTTAATTGCAATGTTTTGCATAAAAATACCCTCGTGCATTTTCAGTAATAAATAAGCAATTATTTATGTTTAAACACATAAACTTCCAATTTAATTATACTACAAATTAGTTAAAATTTCCCTATACAAAAGTACAGGTTTTACAATGTTTTTTGCATGTTATAAACAAAAAAGCAAGCATAGCTAATGATAAAACCAATAACTATGCTTGCTTAATAAGTTTTTAAATTAATTAAAATTATTTTAAACCAATGCCTTCTTCAATGCAAGTAATCATTAAATCTAAAGATGTAATACCACCGTCTGCTACATACCAAGCGGTGTCTGGCTCTAGGTAAACAATTTGGTCATTTTGGTAAGCAGAAGTTTGCATAATAATTTCGTTTTCCATTTGTTCTTGTGCAGCAGTTGCTTCTTCACCAACGGCATTGTCTTTATCAAGAACAAAGAACCAATCAGGGTCAAGTGCTAGTAAACCGTCATAAGTAATAGCATCACCGTGGTTAACGTCTTCGTCTGCTTTTACATTACTAAAGCCCATTTCATTAACGATGATAGAGCAACGGCCAGCATCACCTAGTGCATTTAAACCGCCAGCAAATATTAGTAGAGAAGCTGTTTGATCACCAGCAACTTCAGCAATAGCTGCAATGCGCTCTTCATAACTAGCAATGATTTCATCAACTTCGCCACTTACATCAAATATAGCAGCATGGTTTGCGGCTAGTTGTTTATAGCTATTCATGAAACCATCAGTATAAGCAACAGCAGCGGACATTGTAGGAGCTATCATAGAGAACTCATCATACATAGACTCTGTTCTGTCACTAGAGAATATAACGTCAGGTTCTAGTGACATAACTGCTTCCATGTCAACATCTTTCATGCCGCCAACGTTAGCAATGCTTTCGTCATCAACATATTTTTGTAGATGATCTGGCACAGAACCGCTTTTTATTAGCCCAACAACTTTATCGCCCATGCCAACAGCATCTAAAAAGTCCATTGTTTGCCAGTTTAAAACAACAATGCGCTCAGGGTTAACAGGAAACTCAACATCAATTAAATTGCCTTCTGCGTCAAGAACTGAAAGTGTTACGGTTGTAGCAGCAGCGTCAGTTGTAGCCTCGCTAGACGCTTCTTCAGCTACGCTAGAGCTTTCCTCAGTTGCAGCGCTAGAAGATTCAGCAGCTACGCTAGAGGTTTCAGCAGGTGTAGCTGTACACGCTGCCATTGAGAATATCATTGCGCCAGAAAGCGCAAGTGCAAGTACTTTTTTCATTATAAAATCCTTTCATTTATGAAAAATTGTTCATGTATATATAAAGGCTCATAGCCTAAATATCAAAGTTGCTTTTCACTAACTCGAAGTTTTTTATAAACCCTGCACATAGCAGGGCATATAAAATACTGATGTTATGGTTTTGCGTTATTATTCCGCGGGTGTTTCTTCAGTTACTTCTTGTGTTTGTTCAAGTGTTTGAGCTTGCTCTTGAGCGTGTCTTGCTTTATGCGCTGCAATCCAGTAATCTTGCATTTTGGTTAGTAATGCGCCCAAAGTTTCTTGCTCGTTCACTGTTAAACCATTTAATAAGACATCTTCTGGCATCGCTATTTTCTTAAAATGAACTCTTTTTTTCTCAATTAAGCCACCGCAAACTACAATTTTAGTAAGCAATTCGTTTCTGTTTTCTTGCATAGTACGCTCCTTTTCTTAAATAATCAAGCCACCTATAATATTAGGTAACAGTGTTAATAGTAGATAGAAATAGGTTTACCTTTTATCATTTGTATATCAAAATCAACTTGGTACAAATCTTTTAAGGTTTCTTTTGTCATAACTTCTTCTACTTTACCAAATTTATAAAGACCGCCATCTTTAAACGCTGCTATGTAATCAGAGTAAACAGAGGCGAAATTTATCTCATGTAAAACTAAGATAACAGTTTTACCTAAATCTTCAGATAAACTGCGAACCATCTTCATCAAATTTGAAGAATGATATATATCAAGGTTGTTTGTAGGCTCATCAAGGAAAACAAACTCTGTATCTTGTGCTATAACCATTGCAATGTATGCACGTTGTAATTGTCCGCCTGAAAGCTCGTCTATAAAACGCTCTGCAAAATCCTCAAGTTCCATGTACGCAATCGCTTTATCAACCATTGCATGGTCCTCGGCCGTTAAGTTATTGCCAGAATACGGAAAACGCCCAAAAGCAACAAGCTCTTTAACCTTTAGTTTCATGGTTATGTTGTTTTGCTGTGTTAGTATAGCTAGTTTTTTTGCAAGTTCTTTGCTTTTCCATTTTTTAAGGTCTGTTTCATCTAAGTGAACCTCGCCGCTATCCTGTGCTATAAGCCTTGTGATAATATTTAAAACAGTTGATTTACCAGCACCGTTTGGCCCTATTAGAGAAATAACCTTGCCACGTGGCAACTGGAAACTAACCTCTTTAACAACTTGTTTTTCGCCGTAATATTTATTAATTTGTTTGATTTTCACGTTTATGCTCCTTTATTTTTAAGCACTAAGTATAAGAAATATCCACCACCAAATAAGTTAATGAAAACCGATATTTGTGTTCCGAAACCAAAAACATGCTCTATTAAAATTTGCCCACCTAAAAGCACTACAATGCCCATTAAGGCAGAGCCAAGCATTAAATAGCTGTGTTTATATGTTCTAAATAACTCACGTGATAGGTTTGCAATAATTAAACCTAAAAAGGATATAGGGCCAACGAGCGCTGTTGCAATTGTTATGAAAAAAGTTATGCCAATAAGCAATCTTCTAACAGTTTTGTCGTAGTCAACACCAAGGTTTATCGCTTGATTTTTGCCTAGTGTAATTACATCTAATAACTTAATATCTTTGTAAAAAATAAGTGCGGTTATAACAATTAGTACAAGCGCCATTATTATAAGCTCAGAGTTTACGTGGTCAAAACCCGCTACAAGCTCTGTTAAAAGTTGGTCGTACTCGTTAGGGTCCATTGTGCGTGTCATTGTGCTAGAAACGCTTGTGAAAAACGTTGCAAGTACTGTGCCCGCTAGTAAAACATAAAGTATGTTGTATTTTGTCTTTTTAAAAAGTGCACCGTAAATTATAGTGCCAGCAAAACCCATTATAACAATGTCAACTAAAAAGGAAACCTGTTTATTTGCCGCTAAAATGTTTGAGCTACCAAGGAAAAACACAATGCCAGTGTGCACTAAAATATAAAGCGAGTTCATGCCCAAAAGGCAAGGCGTTACTATGCGGTTTTTTATTATTGACTGAAACACTATGCTCGCTGTGCCTATGCAAAAAGCCGCAATAACCATAGCTATAAGTTTTGGTGTGCGTATGTACATAGCATAGTCGAAATATTTCATATCAACAAAAATAAATTGATATATAAGCGTAAATACAATCGCAAGGACAGTTAACGCAACTAGTTTTTTACCAGAGGATAGAGATTTAACCATTGCAAGTTACCTCCTCTTTTTTAATTTTAGGTCTGCCACTGCTTAGGCGCTGGAACATTAATGCAATAAATAAAATGCTGCCAATTATACCAGAGATAAGCTCTATTGGCATCTCATATGGCCTGATAACAATACGGCCTATAATGTCACAAAGGAGCACGAATAACGCACCAAAAAGTGCAACGTCAAAAATGCTACCACGTATTTTATCGCCCCTAAACATTGAAACAATGTTTGGCACTATTAAACCTATGTACGAAATTGTACCAACAGTTACAACAACGCTAGCAGTTATAATCGCTGCTATGGAAAGCCCCCCGAACATTACTAGTTTATAGTTAACGCCAAGGTTTGTTGAAAAACTTTCGCCCATGCCAACTATATTAAAGTGGTTAGCATATATAAAAGCAACTACAACAAGTGGCAAGATTAAAAACACAACTTCGTACCTGCCAGCAAGCACGAGTGAAAAATCACCAACTAGCATGTTGCTTAAAACTTGCGTTAAATCGTTTTCATATGCAATGTGGCTAACAACACCACCTATAACGCTGTTGAACATTATGCCAATAAGTGGCACCATTATAACGTCTTTAAATTTAATGCGCTGAACAAACCAAACAAAAACCCATGTGCCTAAAATTGCCGCCAAAAAAGCAGATGTTGTCCTGATCGCAAGCGACGCTGTAGGGAAGGATACCATAGCAACAATTATGCCTAGTTGCGATGACGCAATTGTTGCGCCTGTTGTTGGTGAAACGAATTTATTCATGCATAAGTTTTGCATTATTAAACCTGCAACGCTCATGCCTATGCCTGTGCAAAGCAAGGCAAGCAAGCGTGGCACTCTGGCATTTAACAAGACTAAAACTTGTAAAAAATCGCCCTCTAAAATACCGCTTAATGATACATCATAAGCGCCTATGAATATTGAAACGGTAGATAATATAATTACTAAAACAATCATAATTGCTGTGACTGCGTTTTTTTTCATAAAATTCGACTTCCTCTCTTGGAAATAATATTAGCTTACACTAACCTTATTTAACTTTGATATGTTAGCATAATCTAACAGTAAAAGTCAATGAAATTTATAATTGTGAACAAAAGTTAGTTGGTGTTAACCAGTATAAAGTAAACTTTGTTGAAAAATTAGTGTATAATGACGTTAAAAAGCCAAAAATTTAAAACAATTAGTAACGAAACAATCTTTGTTTGTTAGTTAAAAAAACAAAATGTTTTTAATGATATTAGCGTTTTAAAAAAATAAATACAATTTTTAATGTTGAAAGATGAAGCATTAAGGCTGTTGTACTTGACAAATATCACCTTTTGTATTAATATTTAAGTAAGTACAAAACTACATTATATGTATGAACGGAGATATTATCATGCAAAGAATTAAAACAATTGAAACACGTGATTTAGAAAAAACAGTTAAATCTGGTGGCTGTGGCGAATGCCAAACATCTTGCCAATCTGCTTGCAAAACCTCTTGTGGTGTTGCAAACCAACCATGTGAAAAAGAATAATTTTATCACACGGCAAAACTAAATAATGCATTTAGAGCCGGCAGGGTAACTGCCGGCTTTATTTGTCAGTGAGGAAATAATGATACATCAATATAAATTAAAAGGCTATAACATAATTTTAGATATTTTTAGCGGTAGCGTGCATTTGGTGGACGAAGTTGCTTATGATATTATAGCTATGTTTGAAACTAACACTAAAGAAGAAATAGTTGCACAAATGCTCGCAAGATACGGCCATATGGAGGACGTTACAAAAGAGGAACTAGAGCTTTGCATTGAAGATGTGCAAGGTTTAAAAGATGCTAAAAAACTATTTACTACTGATACCTACCAAGGCCTAGCAAGCAACTATAAAAAAGGACAAAACGTTATAAAAGCTATGTGCATACATATAGCACACACTTGCAACTTAACCTGTAGTTATTGTTTTGCAGGGCAAGGCAAATATAAAGGCGAAAATGCCCTTATGAGCTTTGAAACAGGCAAGGCCGCTTTTGATTTTTTAATTGCAAATTCTGGCACACGCAAAAACCTAGAGGTGGATTTTTTTGGTGGTGAGCCACTAATGAACTTTAAAGTTGTTAAGCAACTTGTTGAATATGCACGTAGCATTGAAAAAGAGCATAATAAAAACTTTCGTTTTACTTTAACGACTAACGGTGTTTTGCTAAACGATGAAATTATTGATTATTTAAATAAAGAAATGCATAACGTTGTACTCTCCCTAGATGGACGCAAATTTGTGCATGATAAATACCGTGTAGATGCTTTTGGTAGGGGTTCGTATGATAATATAGTGCCTAAATTTAAAAATTTAGTTGAAAAACGCAACGGCAAAAACTATTACATGCGTGGCACTTACACAAAAGATAATCTGGATTTTACAAGCGACGTTATACACATGGCTAATTTAGGTTTTACAGAGCTAAGCATGGAGCCAATGATAGGCAACGAAAATGATGCAAATGCTTTAAAACATGCCGATTTACCCGTGCTTTTTGAGCAATATGAAAAACTTGCAGATGAAATGTTAAAACGCAAAAAAGCAAACGTACCATTTAGTTTTTACCACTACATTTTAGATTTAAAGCACGGCCCATGTATATATAAACGCATAACAGGCTGTGGCAGTGGTTCTGAATATATGGCGGTAACGCCTAGCGGTAAGCTATACCCATGTCACCAATTTGTTGGCGATGAAGAATATTGCATGGGCAATGTTTTTGATGGCGTTATCAACACAAAAATACAAGATGAATTTAAAGGTTGCAATATTTACGCACAAAAAGAGTGTGAGGATTGCTGGGCAAAATTATATTGTGCAGGTGGGTGCGCGGCTAATAACTACCACGCAACAGGCAACATTACAGGTGTTTATGATTTTGGCTGTGAGCTGTTTAAAAAGCGTATTGAGTGTGCTATTTACTTACAATTAGCTCAAAACGAGGAAACATGATTATATAACTGCGGGTATAATAAGCGCATTTTTACTATTTGTTTATTTTTACTGCTGTTGTAACAAAAGGCACAAATCAGGCTATAAATAGTCTTTTTGTGCCTTTTGACGTAAGAAAAGAGGTTGGTTATAGCTATGGTTTCAACGCCTATTTGTGATTTTTTAGAAGATTATAGCAAAAGTGAAGTTTCTCGTTTGCATATGCCAGGGCATAAAGGCGAGGGGATAATTGGCTACGAAAAATACGATATAACAGAGGTAAAAGGTGCGGATTGCCTATTTACCGCAAGCGGAATAATTGACGAAAGTGAGCAAAACGCAAGCGATATTTTTGATACTCGCAAAACTTTTTATTCTGCTGGTGGCTCTAGCCAAAGCATAAAAGCAATGCTATATTTAGCCATGATTAACAGTGCGAATAATAGTAAAACTGTGGTGGCGGCACGTAGCTCACACCAAGCTTTTTTTAGTGCGTGCGCACTGCTAGATTTGACCCCTAGCTTTATTAAACAAGACACATACGATATTTTAAGCGCTGAAAAAATCAGTGCAAAAAATTTAGAAATTACATTAAATGAGCTAGAACAAAAACCAATGGCAGTGTTTATAACTTCGCCTGATTACCTAGGCACACAGCAAAATATAAAAGCTCTAAGCGCAGTGTGCAAAAAATATGCAGTGCCCCTTTTGGTGGATAACGCACACGGCGCATATTTGCGTTTTATTGGCGAGCACCCTATTAACCTAGGCGCGGATATGTGTGCGGATTCTGCTCACAAAACTTTGCCAGCGTTAACGGGGGCGGGGTATTTGCATATAGCTAAAACTGCAATGGCAAATTACGAAAAACACGCAAGGCGAGCAATGCTTTTGTTCGGCTCTACTAGTCCATCGTATTTAATTTTGCACTCGCTGGATTATTGCAACAAAATTTTAAGTGATAACTACGAACAAAAACTTAAAAACTGCATAGATAAAATAAATTTATTAAAGCAAAACTTGCGAAACTTAGGCTTTGATGTTTTAAAAACCGAGAGTTTAAAAATAGTTTTTAACGCAAACAAAATAGGCTATAAAGGCGCAGAGCTTGCAGAAATTTTGCGCCAAAACAAAATTGAGGCTGAATATGCCGACGAAAACTTTTTAGTGTTGATGTTCACAAGCGCAACACCAGAAAGCGATTTTGAAAAAATTTATAGCACTTTCAAAGGTATAAAAATAAAAGCGCCAATACCAAAACCACAAGGCGATATAAACCTAAAAACAAGTTTTGCACTAAGCCCTAGAGAGGCACTTTTTAGCAAAACAAAAATAGTAAAAACACAAGATGCTGAAAATTGCATTTGTGCAAGTGTGTGTGTTTCGTGTCCACCAGCTGTGCCAATAGCCATTAGTGGCGAAATTATAAATAGTGAAATAATAACAGCTTTAAAAGCATATAAAATAGATGAAATTGAAGTTGTGGATAGCTAATTTAGAATAGGGCTAATAAAACCATTAATAATATAAAAAACTCCTCTTACTTTTAACAAAAAAGGTAAGGGGAGTTTTTTGAGCTTCTGGGACAATGGGGACGTACATTGTTTGTCACATTTTTTCACTTAAGATTAATTTTTGCCTCCCCACTACTTTATGGGGCTTGTTCGGCGACGTTCATAGACTATTGAATTTATATGGTACAATAAGTAGAGAAAATAAATTCAAAAAAATTGAAACTTTTGCGCTTTAATTTTGCACATATATATTGAGAGGAGTTGAAAGCATATTGGATATTAAAAAGCTAGAATTTTTTAACGAGCTATATAATGCAAGCTATAAAAATACAATTACTTATGTTACAGCAAAATGCTATAACCTCGCAGATATAAGCGATGTTGTGCAAGATATTTACCTTGAAGTATATAGAACCATTGAGCGCAAAGGCACAGCGTACATGCAAAACCCACAGGGTTTTGTTAGGCAAGTTGCAAAAAGCAAGCTTAACATTTATTACAGCAAAAATAAAGAGCGAAACCATCGGCCGTTAACTATTACAGACGATGATGATTTTGAATATGACTCCCATAACCTTGCAGATGATATAAATATAGAAGAACAATACGCTAACAAAGAGCTATTTGCAAAAGTGGCAAGTTTTATTTCTAAACAAGAACCAACAGAGGGCAAAATTTTTTACCTCTATTATTACTGCGAAAACAGTATAGAAGAAATTGCGAAACTTTTGGATATTAAAAGCTCAACAGTGAAAACAAAACTTTACAGAACACTTGCAAAGGTTAGAAAATTATATATAAAGGAGTATAATGAGCTATGAACGAAAAAGATTTTTTGAAAAAAGCTCTTAGTGACGAAATAGCAGATAAAAATGCGATATATGAGCAAATTTTATTATCTGCTAATACCACACAAGATAGGAGTATTAAGATGAGAAGCATTAAAAGAGTATTAATTGCAGCCGCTTGTATTTCATTAGTAGGCATAACAACTTTTGCCTCTGTGCGCTTATTGAGCGCTAGGCAAGTTGCAGAGGAGCTAGAATTTACCGACCAAAGTGGCGAAACAGTGGACCATTTTTCAAAACCTTTTACCTTGGATAGCGCCGTTGATGTACAGCAAATGCAAACAGATAACGGCCTTAACATTACATTTTTAGGCTTTGCACATGGCGAAGGTATAGATAATGCAGATTTAAACGCTGACCCAAACAAAACATATGTAGTTATAGCAGTTGAGAACGCAGACGGCACAGCAATTACACAGGAATTTTTTGAACAGGGCATGATGGTGGTGTCGCCATTTATAAAAGGCTATAACCCAGGCTTGCACAATGCATTTACCTTAGGTGCGAATGGTAGTGGCACACTTATAGATGGTGTAATGTATCAACTAATGGAAATTGATACCATAGAATACTTCGCAAACGAAACACTATACCTCGGTGTTAGTGATTGTATACCTAATAATAATGTGTTTATGTTAAATGAAACAAACGGAGAAATAACAGCCAACACAAATTACGAGGGTTTAAATGTGCTTTTTGATTTACCTATTGACACAGCAAAAGCTGACGATGCAAAAGTGCAAGAGTATTTTAGTAACTATGAAAAGCAAGGGAATCTCGAAGAGCCAGAAAAACCAAGAAATGAAATGAGTTATGAAGATTTCTATGAAATGCATATTTCACGAGGTTTAAGTGAAGAAGAGGCTGAAATATTGGCTCAATTCGAAACGGCATCTCAAAAAATACAAGAACTAACAATAGATGAAGTTCGTGAAAAAGGCGAATTAGTACATGAGGATGTTGCAACTGCAAATTCAATCGGAATGTTTGCTATGCCTTTGAGTGACGGCGAAGATAGAGGTAGTTCGGCTATATCTATGTTAACGTTTGATGAAATGAAATTAGGCGAACCCGTTTTAAATGCAATTGGCGGTGGCGCTGAGGAATTATATGTAGATATTCTTGAAAAAATTTCCGATACAGAGCTTAAATATTCTGTATATAAATTTAATAATAGCGATTTTATTTAAATTTAATAGATAACAAAAACCTTAATAAGCATCAACAAAATTTGCTTTTAATTAACAAAACAGCGCTATGGCTTAATTGCTCATGGCGCTGTTTTGTTATTACACCACAAATTTGTTTTACACCTTTATTTTCCACCAAAAACATAACTGCTATTTTGTGCTTTTTAACAATTCTTAAAGAAACTTGAAATAATCATTGAAACTCTATTGACAATCACGTGACCGTGTGATACAATCGCACCATAAAAGGTGGTGATTAAATGTGAAGCTCTTACCGGGCACAACAATAGAAAGCAATGTTAAAGATTGCACCCAAATTTTAAACTCTATATTTTTAACAGGTGGCATCACATTATCACAAGTTGCGACCATAACAGGGCTAGAGGCGCACACCATACAAAACTGGGTTAA
Organism: uncultured Faecalibacterium sp.; assembly: GCA_964370685.1. GTDB lineage: Bacteria > Bacillota > Clostridia > Oscillospirales > Ruminococcaceae > Faecalibacterium. The sequence goes on from CAYJKG010000004.1 coordinate 32,320, forward strand.
GCGCAAGTATATAACTCCGCCTATAAATAAAAAATATGATATAAACCAGCTTTGCAAAATGATAACAATTAACTTATTAAAAGATGTTTTCAGCATGGACGATATTTGCAATTTAAGCACATATTTAAACGCGCCTTTAAATAGGCTAAACGAACCACCTATAACAGATAGCGAGTTATACTTTTATTTTATTGAAATGGTATCACATTTGAATGGTGATGCAAAGAATATAGAAAAAGCTATTTTATTAGTTTTAAGTGATTTTACAGAACCACGAATGGGAACTAAAAAACGCCTAGAAGAAGTTTTAGCGGTTATGGCAAGGGCGCATTTATCTGTTAAACACAAACAAAAAGCACTAATGCTTTATAAAGCAACTATTATAAGGGAGCATTAAGTTTTTACACAAAGCAAATTATAAACATATTAAATATGTTTTAAAAAGGAGAAATATTATGTTAGATTGGTGGAATTCCCTAAGTTTTTTAGGGCAAGTGTTAGCATGTATGGCTATACCGGCAACTTTAGTTTTAATTGTACAAACAATTATGGTGCTTGTAACAGGCTTTGATGGAGACACTGATATTGATGCAGAAATAATCAGTGGTGACGAAATAGACGAAGTTGCAAACTTTGACGAACAAGGCGTACAAATTTTTACTGTGCGTGGAATTATCACATTTTTTGCTGTTTTCGGCTGGGCGGGTATGGCTTTTATGGCGTTAAACCTACCTGCTGGTGTTTCGCTATTGCTCGCTTTTGCACTAGGCGCTGCGGCAATGTTTGGCACAGCCTATGCGATGAAAGCACTAATGGGTTTGCAAAGCAAGGGTAATCAAGATATTAGTGATGCTGTTGGTGCAAGCGGTACAGTTTATATACAAATACCAGCAGCTAGGCGAGCAATGGGCAAGGTAAACGCTGTTGTAAGTGGCAGATATGGTGAATTTGACGCAATGACAGATGATGATACAGATATAGCCACGGGTAGTGCGGTAACAGTTATATCCGTTACAGAGCCAAATATTTTAATAGTAACAAAAAAATAGTGTTTCTAATTTTTGCATAGGTACGAAAATCTGAATAAGATTTAAATAATACATACAATAATAATAGAAAAGAGGTTTATTATGCCAGTTGAAGTCATGTTTCTTGTTGCGGTTATTGTTTTTCTAGTGTTATCACTATTAATCGTATTTTTATCAAGGTACAAAAAGTGCCCATCTGATAAAGTTATGGTTATTTACGGTAATGTTGGTCAAAACAAGGACGGCACAACCCGAAGCGCAAAATGTATACACGGTGGCGCAGCTTTCATCGTGCCAGTGGTGCAATCCTACGCATACCTAGATTTAACCCCAATTTCAATCCAAGTTGATTTAACAAACGCACTTTCAAGGCAGAACATCCGTATAGATGTTCCTAGCCGTTTTACAGTTGGTATTTCTACAGAACACGGCATCATGCAAAATGCTGCTGAAAGGCTTTTAGGCTTAAAACTTGTTGAAATACAAGAACTTGCAAAAGATATCATCTTTGGTCAGTTAAGGCTTATTATCGCTACAATGGATATAGAAGAAATCAACACAGATAGGGATAAATTCCTAGCTGCTGTTTCAAACAACGTTGAGTCCGAACTTAAAAAAATAGGTTTGCGCCTTATCAACGTTAACGTTACAGATATTACTGATGAATCTGGCTATATTATGGCTCTTGGTAAAGAGGCTGCTGCAAAGGCTATAAATGATGCGAAAAAATCTGTTGCGGAAAAAGAACGTGATGGTGCTATTGGTAAAGCTCTTGCAGAAAAAGACCAACGTATACATGTTTCTGAGGCTGAATCCCAAGCTATTAGCGGTGAGAACAACGCTCAAGTTTCAATATCTTTAAGTAACGCACAACGCCGTGAAAAAGAGGCAGAAGCTTTGAGAATTGCTACATCTGCTGAGAAAATCCAAGCTGCGAAATCTCTTGAAGATGCATACGAAGCTGAAAAAGAAGCCGAACTTGCACGTTCTGCAAGGGAAAAAGCAACACTTGAAGCTGACGTTATCGTTCAGG
>CAYJKG010000004.1:34480-49284 GCA_964370685.1 uncultured Faecalibacterium sp.
CTTGCACGTTCTGCAAGGGAAAAAGCAACACTTGAAGCTGACGTTATCGTTCAGGCTGAAATAGCAAAACGCAAACTAGAACTTGAGGCAGAGGCTGTTGCTGAGCAAACACGCCGCCACGCTAAAGGTGAGGCTGATGCTATCTTCATGAAAATGGAAGCTGAGGCTCGTGGTATACAAGAAATTCTTACAAAACAAGCTGCTGGTCTTTCTGAGGTGGTTAGTGCCGCTGGTGGCGACGCTGACGACGCACTAAAACTAATGCTTACAGATAAAATGGAAGACTTGCTACGCATACAAGTTGATTCTATCAAAAACATTAAATTTGATAAAATCACTGTTTGGGACGGTGGCAGCAATGCTGATGGTAAATCTTCAACCGCTAACTTTCTTTCTGGCTTGATGAAGAGCATACCTCCAATGAACGATATGTTTGACATGGCAGGCATGAAATTACCTGAATACCTAGGCAAAAAAGAGGGCGAAGCACAACCAAAGCAAATTGCAAAAGTTGCAAAGGTAGCAAAACCAGTTGAAGCACAAACAACAACGCAAGAAACAATCGCTGAATAATTTTTAATAGGAGATAAGTATGATAATTTCAAGGGCAAAAGATAACAACTACACAACAGAACTAACAGTTGCTGAAAACTCACAAATACGCCCTGTTTACTCAGGCCAACCAGTGGAAAACGGTGGCACAGGCACGGATTTTCGACCAAGCCAGTTAGTGCTTGCTGGTTATGTTTCATGCATGAGTGTTAATTTGCGACACGCACTAATACAAGATAATGTTGTATTTGATGATGTTATAATATCAGCAGATATGAACAACGAGGAAGAGGGCATTAGCAAAATTTACACCAAAATTGAAATAATCGCTGATATCTCCGAGGAAAAAAAGCAAGAGTACATAGAAAAATCAAAAAACTGCTATGTTAAAACAATACTAAGCAACGAAAAGCAATTTTTTGAGATGGAATAAATAAGTGTAACGAATACTTGTTTTAAAAAAAATAACAGCTATTTTATGGCGTGTGTTTAACTAACACACGCCATATTTTTGTGCAAAAATCACGGAGATTTTATCGCTTTATCAAGATAACATTTTAAAGTGCAAAAGCAAATCTGATTAATTTTTTTTAAAAATATGAATTTTAAATTTAATTAGTTAATATATTTTTTATGCATAGTTTACTATTTAAATGTATAATGTGACATAAAAAACACTGTTATGTAAAACATCTGTAAATACTATTGATTTTATTTTGCTATACTAATATAATGTAATCGTACTCGAATGCATAATCGGAGGATATATAAATGAAAAAGATTACAACATTATTACTAGCAGCAACTTTGTCTGTTGGTATGTTAACAGGTTGCGCACAAGAAGCAGCTTCAAGCGAAGCAACATCTAGCGCTGCTACATCCGAATCAGCTGCAACTGCTGAGGGCGATGCAGCGGCTGAACCTATCGCTGTTGAAAAACTAACAGTAGGTTTCGTACCATCTCGCGACCCTGATGAAATCGTTACAGCTACTGAGCCATTAAAAGAAATGCTAACAACTGAGCTAGCAGCTTTAGGCTACGAAGTTGGCGAAGTTGAAATCACAGTTGGTACTGATTACGAAGTTGTAGGCGAAGGTCTTGACGCTGGCACTATTGACATTGGTTTAATACCTGGTGGCACATATGTACTTTATGATGAAGGTGCAGATGTTATCCTAACAGCTACACGTAGCGGTTTAAGCATTGATGATGATAATCCTGTTGTTTGGAACGAAAATAAACCAACTACAGATTCTGACGAAATGGCTGTTTCTTACCGTTCATTAATCATCGCGGGCCCAACTGAAAAAGGCCAAGAACTTGCTGATAAAGTTAACGCTGGCGAAGAACTAACATGGGATGATATCAACTCAGCTAACTGGAGCGTTATGTCAACAACATCTCCTGCAGGTTACATCTACCCATCTCTATGGTTACAAGAAAACTACGAAATGAGCATCACAGACCTAGCTAACGCAAGCCAAGTTGATTCTTACGGTTCTGCTTTTGCTCGCCTAGCTGCTGGCCAAACAGATGTTATGGTTATCTACGCTGATGCTCGTCGCGACAACGAAGATAAATGGATGAGCGATTTCGGCCGTGAAGCTTCTATCTGGGATGAAACAAACGTTATAGGCGTTACACCTGCTATATACAACGATACAATCAGTGTTTCAAAACAAATGGATGCTGACCTAGCTGCTGCTGTTGCACAAGCTTTCATCAACATTGGCAACACACCAGAAGGCCAAGAAGTTATATCCATATACAACCACGCTGGCTACCAAGCAGCAACATCTGCTGATTACGATGCAGAACGTGCAGCTCAAGAGCTAATCAGACAGCTAAACGCAGCTGGCTAAAATTAAATAATATAATTTAGCAAAAGGTGCTGTAGCGCTTTTGCAATTATCTAAAAACACACAAACAAATGCGTTTATAGCTAAATGCATAGTAGCATTACGAGTACTCTATTGCATACGTGCTTTTGTTTGTTGTGTTTTTTTGTAGTTGCAAAAGAGCCACAGCTCCTTTTCGCCGTTATAATTAAGAGGTTAATAATGATTAAATTTGACAAAGTAAGCAAGCTTTACCCAAGTGGGGTAAAAGGTTTAGACGATGTTTCGCTAGAAATTCAGCAAGGCGAATTTGTCGCCATCATAGGTCTTTCTGGCGCAGGTAAATCCACCTTAATACGTACCATTAACCGTATGCACGATATAACATCGGGCTCACTAACTGTTGACGGTACAGAGGTTATCAATATTAAAGGCAAAGCTTTGCGCTCTTTTAGACGCAATATAGGCATGATTTTCCAATCGTTTAACCTAGTAACTCGCACAACAGTTATACGCAACGTGCTTAACTCTCGTGTACCAGAGCTACCTTTTTGGCGCAACTTGCTAGGCATTTTCCCTAAAGATGATGTTATTTTAGCACTGGAGGCACTTGATAAAGTTGGCATACTCGAAAAAGCCTACACTAGGGTTGACCAACTTTCTGGTGGTCAACAACAACGTGTTGCCCTTGCGAGAACTCTTGCCCAAAAGCCAAATATTATCCTAGCCGATGAACCTGTTGCAGCGCTTGACCCTGTTACAGCAAAGCAAGTTATGGGAGATTTTAAGCAAATCAACAAAGAGATGGATATTACTGTTATAATCAATATACATCATGTTGATTTAGCTCTTGAATATGCTGACCGTATTATAGGCATAAAAGCAGGTAAAATTGTTTTTGATGGCGAAAGCAAAGATGTTAACCAAGCCGTATTAGACCAAATTTACGAAGGTAAAGAAATAGGTACTTTAGAGGGGCAATTATAAGATGAAAAAACGTTTTTTAAGTGGCAAAACAATCACTTTATCAAACGGCAAAACAATAAACCAGCCGCTTTCACCTATGCCTTTGATAATTGTTGTTTTAGCTGTTGCAACATTTGTTTCTATTGAAATGACAGGCTTTGAGCTTGCAATTTTAATAGAGCGTGGCAACGAATTTTATAAATACTTTGCAAGGATGATACCACCGGATTTAGCTTATTTTCCGCAAATAATAGAGCCTTTGCTTGAAACAATTCAGATGTCATTGCTTGGCTCTGTTATTGGCGCATTGCTCGCTATACCAGTGGCTGTAATTTCTGCAAATAATATCATGAAAAACCCTGTTATTTTGTGGGCGGCTAGGCTACTGCTCAGCATAGTTCGTACAATACCAACGTTAGTTATAGCTTTGGTTGCTACGTTTGTGCTTGGGCTTGGTACACTAGCGGGTACAACTGCAATAACAGCTTTTACATTTGCGTATATAGGCAAGCTACTTTACGAGCAAATCGAAACAGCCGATATGGGCGCTTTCGAAGCTATGGAGTCTATGGGCGCAACTAAAACACAAGCTTTTATAGGCGCAATTGTTCCACAAATTTTGCCAAGTTATATTTCAAACTGCCTTTTCAACTTTGAGGGTAACGTGCGTTATGCCTCTATCTTAGGCTTTGTTGGCGCAGGTGGTTTAGGTATGATTATTAACGAAAAAATCGACTGGCAAGAATACCAAAGTGTTGGTATGATATTAATTGTTTTGTTTGTTGCAGTGGCAATTATTGAAGCAATAAGCCACTATATACGCAAAAAATTAACATAAGGAGGACGCTTTGAAAGATAGTGTTTTAAAACTTTATAACCAACAACCAAATTTTGTAAAAAAGCAAGCCTCAATAGCAATTTTGCTTTTTGCGCTTTTGGTTTGGTCTTCCACTGCGCTTAATTTTGATAATATTTCAAGCAATGGTTTAACAATTGCACAAGGCATTTTAGCAGGCCTTGCAAGCCCTGATCTTGAATTTTTGTTTGATTTTAGCGACAAAGGTGTTCCATATTTATTGTTAGAAACAATCGCAATTGCTTTTTTAGGCACATTAGTTGGTGCAATTATCGCTATACCTTTAGCATTTTTAAGCGCCTCAAATATAGTGCCTACACCAATTGCAATAGTGTTTCGCACAATTATTATGATGATACGTACAGTGCCTGTTTTTATATATGGTATAATATTTGTTCGTGTTACAGGCCCTGGCGCATATGCTGGTCTTTTAACAATGTCATTTTCTTCCATAGGTATGGTGTGTAAATTATATATCGAATCTATAGAGGATTTAGACGTTAAAATTCTGGAATCGCTAGATGCAGCTGGTTGTACATTATTTCAAAAAATACGCTTTGGTATCTTACCACAACTTATGCCGGATTTTTTCTCAGCGATAATTTATCGTTTTGATATGAACGTGCGTGATGCGACTGTGCTAGGCTTAGTAGGTGCTGGCGGTGTTGGTGCGCCACTTATATTTGCGATGAACTCTTACCGCTGGAGCGAGGTTAGCTCTATACTAATAGGGCTTGTTATACTTGTGCTCATAGTAGAGTTTTTCTCAACAAAAATGCGTTTTAAATTAACACGTGGATAACTAAAAATAATCCGAGTATGTCTTTTAGGCGTGCTCGGGTTTAATTATTATAATAAAGCGATGCAAAACAAAAATAGTAACAGCTAAACAAAAAGGATAAAACAAATGGCAATTGCAAAATTAAAAATATATTTTACCTCTGATACACATGGATTTTTATTTCCAACAGATTACCAAACAAATGATGAAAAACCAATGGGCGTGTTAAAAGTAATAAACGATTTTGAAAAAGATGAAAACACACTCATTTTTGATATAGGCGATAGCATACAAGGCTCACCTTTTACGGATTTTATGTGGAAAAGTCTTGATAAATGCCTAGTTGCAGAAGCTTTTAACACAGGCAAATATGATTATTTTACACTAGGTAACCATGATTTTAATTACGGTTATGATAAACTATCAAAATATTTAAATGCAATGAACGCAAAATGCATTTTAGCAAATGTGGTAGAAAAAACACAAAACCTACCAATAACACCTTATAATATAAAAACTCTTGCAAATGGCATAAAAGTAGGTATAGTAGGCATAACTAGCGACCGTCTACCATTGTGGGAGAAACCAGAGCACTTAGCTAATTTTGAAATAAAAGATGCTTTTGAAACTGCTAAAAACACACTGGAAAAAATAAAAGACCTTTGTGATGTAAGCATTTGCATTTACCACGGTGGCTACGAGGCTGATTTACTAACAGGTAAAATTTACGAAAAAGGCAAAGAGAACATAGGCTATAAAATATGCAAAGAGCTCGGTTTTGATGTGCTTTTAACTGCCCACCAGCACATGCAAACACCTATGTGCGAGCTTAATGGCACGTTTACAATGCAAACACCACCAAATGGCTTAGCTTACGGCAAAATGGAGCTTGAAATTGAAAGTGGCAAAGTAATATCATGCAATGGCGAATTAAAAGCACCTAGCGTTGAAAAACAAATTAAAGCAAGCGATGAGCTATTAAGTGCACAAGTAAAAGTACAAAAATATCTTGATACGCCTGTTGGTAATTTTGATTGCAGCATACCAATGGCGCAAAAGTTAGATTTAGCTATAAACGGCTCGCCATTTGCAAACTTTGTAAACGAGGTTATATTAAATTATAGCGGTGCAGATATAGCTTGTGTAGGGCTTGCAAATACACTTTTTGGATTAAATAAAGAGCTAACTATTAGAGATTTAATGATAGCTTACCCTTATGCAAATAATATCAAAACTATAAAAGTTGATGGAATAACGCTTAAAAAAGGTTTGGAGCGCTGTGCAGAATACTTTGATATTAAAAATGGAGAAATTTGCATCTCAGATAAATTTTTAATACCAAAAGTAGAACATTACAATTATGATTTTTTTAGTGGGATAACATATAATTTTAAAATAGGTAATGCAGTGGGTGAGCGTGTAACACAGATTAAATACAAGGGAACGGATATTAAAGAGAGTGATACATTTACTCTTGCACTAAGCAGTTACAGAGCAACTGGTACTGGCGGATATGGTTTTTACACCAGATGCGAGCAATTAAATAGCTTTGCGGATGATGTGCAACAACTGCTTATACAATATGTGCAGAAAAATAAATATATTGAAATACCACAAAAATCAAGTTATACTATAGAGGTCTAAATGAGTTAGCTTTATAGTTTATAAAAAAGCGTAGCTGACGAATATTTTCACAGTTACGCTTTTTTGTTTTATATAAATATAAATTTATCAGAAAAAATGAATGCTTTGAAGTATAATTATATATATTAGTATGGTAAAAGGGGAAAGCACAATGAATAAAATTTTAATAATTGAAGATGACAGTGTTATTTCAAGCGAAATTGCAAATCATCTTGCTTCGTGGGGGTTTGAAACTAAAATTGCAGCCGATTTTACAAAGGTGCATGAAATTTTTAACGGTTTTAATCCTCATTTAATTTTGTTAGATATAAATTTGCCGTATAAAAATGGTTATTTTATTTGTAGCGAGATACGCAAAACTTCAAAAGTACCGATAATTTTTATTTCCTCCGCAAGCGAAAATATGAATATTATTATGGCAATAAACACCGGTGGCGATGATTTTATAGTTAAACCTTTTGATTTAGATGTACTAACTGCAAAAATAAACGCACTGTTACGCCGTAGCTATGATTTCACCAAAGAGCAAGAAATATTGAGTGTAAACGACGTTTGCCTAAATTTAGAAAGTGCGATGATTACTTTTAACAATAAAGAAATAATACTTACAAAAAACGAATTTTTAATATTAAAAAATTTAATGCAAAACCATAAAAAAATTGTATCACGTGATGAACTAATGCAAAAACTGTGGAATAATGAGGCTTTTGTAGATGATAATACGCTAACCGTTAATATAACAAGGTTACGTAAAAAACTTGCAGAAATAGGGCTTTGTGATTTTATAGAAACACGAAAAAACTTGGGGTATTTAATAAATGTTTAAAAATTATATGCGCTCAAAAAAATATATAATTGGTATTTTACTATTAATAAGCTTAATATTTGCAATAGTATTTTATTTTGAAAATATGCCGGTTAACACAGTTGTATATGCCTTTATATTAAGTTTTGTTAGTGTGTTAATCATAGCGGTTTTTGATTTTTTACAGCATAATAAAAAATGTAAAAAACTTAAAAAAAGCATTACGAACGTGCCTTATATAGAAAACTTTCAGGCGTATAACGCAAATGGTGTTGAGCAACTACAAGTTGAGTTAATAGAAGCACTGGCTATGTATGTAAATGATATAAAAGAGCAAAAAACGAAAAACGAAACAGAAATTATAGATTTTTACACCATGTGGGTGCACCAAATAAAAACACCGATATTTGCACTTAAATTATTAATTAAAAAATATCCTGAAAATAGTGCTTTACTCTCAGAGCTTACTAAAATAGAGCAATACTCTGATATGGTTTTAAACTTTGTAAAGTTGAACGATGCAAGCACTGAACTTGATATAAAAAGCCATAGCGTAAAGGAAATACTAAGCGAGAGTATAAAAGATTTTTCAGGTGTATTTATTTCGAAAAAAATAAAATTAAAAACAAATTTTAGCGATTTAACTATCAAAACAGATAAAAAATGGTTAAAGTTTATAGTAGATCAAGTAATTTCAAACTCTTTAAAATATACAGAGCAAGGCGAAATTTGCATTGATATGTCAGATAATAAAATAATAATTGAAGATACTGGCATTGGTATTTCAGCGGAGGATTTACCACGTGTTTTTGAAAAAGGTTTTACAGGTAAAATAGGTAGGTTGTACCAAAATTCTACTGGTATAGGGCTATATCTATGCAAAAAAAGCGCAGATTTGTTAGGAGTTAAAATAAATATTAGCTCACAAAAAGGCAGAGGAACAATTGTTGAAATAATTCTAAATCAAAAAGAAATTATGTTTGAATAAATATAAAAATGCGGTGCGGGGCTTGTTGTTAACATAAATGATTGTAAACGTTGAAAACTCATCTTACAAAATTGTAAGTTTAGTGTAATATACAACTATGGCGAGGTTTCTCTTTATGTTTTAAAATAAAGAAAACGAAAGGGGAATGATTATGGAAATATTAAATATTAAAAATCTAAAAAAAGTTTACACATCAAAAAACAAAGGTGGTCGTGTCGAGGCATTAAGGGACATAAGCTTTAGCGCAAACGAGGGCGAATTTATAGCCATAATGGGTGAGAGTGGTTCAGGTAAAACTACGCTATTAAATATTTTAGCGGCTTTAGATGCAAAAACCTCAGGCGAGGTTATTTTAGCTGGTAAAAATTTATCGCTAGAAAAAGAAAAAAATCTTGCAAAATTCAGGCGTGAAAAATTAGGCTTTGTTTTTCAAGAATTTAACCTATTAAATACTCTAACCGTTAAGGAAAACATTATACTACCCCTAGTGCTATCAGGCGCAATGCCATATACAATACAAACAGCACTAAGCGAGGTTACGCAAAAACTAAAAATAACAGATATACTTGCAAAATATCCTTTTGAAATTTCTGGTGGTCAACAACAAAGGGCGGCAGTGGCAAGGGCAATTATAACAAAGCCAGCTCTGCTTTTAGCAGATGAACCTACAGGCGCACTAGATTCTAAATCAACAGACACGCTACTAAATGAGTTTAAAAATATAAATAGTGGTAATCAAACTGTTATAATGGTTACGCATAGTGTTAGGTGCGCAAGCGTTGCAAAAAGAGTTCTTTTTATAAAGGACGGTGTTATTTTTCACGAGCTATACAAAGGCGATGTAACCGAAAAAGATTTTTTCATTAAAATTTCAGATGCATTAACTGCTTTGCAAAATGGCGGTGATGATTATGAATAGTAAGTTTTACTTTAAATTTGCACTAAATAATCTGGCGAAAAACTCAAAAACAATAGTGCCGTTTGCTTTAACTGTTGTGCTTTCTGTTATGATGTTTTATAATGTGGTAAATTTGATGAAAAACGATGCAACAGGCTCGAACAACTTATTTGCTATTATGAGCTTAATGGTGTTTTTGATTGGTGTGTTTAGCGGAGTGTTTTTGTTTTACACAAGTGCCTTTTTAATTAAACAGCGTAAAAAAGAGCTTGGCTTATACAATGTGCTAGGCCTAGAAAAAAAGCATATAAGCATTATTGTTTTTATTGAAAACGCAATAATTAGTGCAGTTTCAATTATTTTGGGCTTGGTTTTTGGCATATTATTTTCACGATTAATTATTTTTGCGATGTATAAAATAATTAACTTTGATTTAAAGTATCAGTTTAGCATAGATGTAAGTGCAGTTTTTATTACTGTCACATTGTTTACAGCTATATTTGTTTTAATTTCTTTTAACAATATTATTATTGTTTATAAAACAAAAGCTGTAGAAATGCTAAAGGCTGAAAAAATTGGCGAAGTTTTGCCAAAAAGTAATATTTTGCTTATTTTGCTAGGCGCAGTAACCTTAATTTCTGGCTATGCAATTGCAATTACAATTGAGGATATAATGTCTGCTATAAGCATGTTTATGCTTGCAGTTGTGCTTGTGGCTGTTGGTAATTTTTGCTTTTTTGCCGCTTTTAGTACACTGATTTTAAAGGCGCTTAAAAATAATAAACGCTTTTATTTTAAACCCCAAAATTTTATAGCTGTTTCTGGTTTATTGTTTAGGATAAAGAAAAATGCTATGGGGTTAACAATTATAACTGTGCTTTCAACAGGTATAATTATTATGATAGCGGCAACAAGCTCTATGTATGTCGGTTTTGATGAAATGATGGATAGAAATTACAGCCACGACATTAAGTTTAATACAATGTCAGAGGAACTAGAACAAAGCGCTGTAAACGAGCTAGAGCAAGGCGCAAATAAATTTTTTACAGGTATAAAAGATGTTAAAGTTTGCCCACAGTTTAATTTTATATCAAATATTTATAACGAAACAAGCTTTTTAGTCAGCGATGGTGAGGGTGGCTCTGAGTATACAAGAATTGCGGATGAGGGTATACATGTTATAACAGTTATATCGCAAAGTGGCTATAACGCATTAACGGGCGAAGATATAGTTTTAAAAAATAATGATATTATAATTGGCGGAGAATTTACTGGTGAAATTTCGTATTTAGGCATGAGTTTTAAAGTGGTAAAACAAGATGACACGTTGTTTGAAAAACTAAGCCTTGCCGCCACCTACGTAAAAAATGTTATTGTTATGAGCGAGGAAACTTTTGCAAATTTTTATGAGCAAAGCAACACCGCTCTCGTTGATTATAGCCTATATTTTAACCTCGAAGAGCAAAACAATGTAAACGCTGAAACTCTAGCCACTTTTAACGATTTTTGCTATGCTAAAAGCTGGGTGCACGCACAAACTACTACTGTTAAATCAGCACAGATTGCTCATCATTTTTCGCTATATGGTTCGCTATTTTTTGCAGGTATATTTTTAAGTGTGCTTTTTATTTTTAGCATTTTGCTAATTATTTATTACAAGCAAATTATAGAGGGTTATGAGGATAAATCGAACTACGCAATACTGCATAAAGTTGGCATGTCTAGCAGGTTATCACACAAAAGTGTAAACCGCCAAATAATAATGGTGTTTTTACTGCCAGTTATAGCTAGCGCAATAAATAGCCTTGTTGCGTTTAGACCATTAACCATAATTTTAAGTATGCTAGGGTTAACAAACACTACTTTGTTTTTTAACGTTTTGCTTGTAACAATAGCAATTTTTATACTGGTTTATATTATTATGTACAGTATAACATCAAATGTTTATAAAAAAATAGTTGATGCATAATTGAAATAATGCATTAAAAAACCCGCTTGTTATAGGATTAAAATATCCATAACAGGCGGGTTTTCTAAACTAATTATTTAGTTGTTCTAGCATTGGCCTCGCAAAAAAATATTATCAATTAAGATTTAGTAATTAAAAATGGTTGCAAGGCTGCGGCAACTCCGCTAACAGGCATGCTTTGGAAAGATACTCTGCCAGGGCCAGTAACAACAGTGTTAAACACACCTTCGCCACCAAACAACATATTTTTAACGCCAGGGACAGTTTTAATATCCATAGAACAAGTAGAATCCATCATTAATAAGTTGCCAGTATCAACTATCATAGATTGCCCAGCGGCTAAATCGTAGCTGTGTGCATAGCCATCAACCTCAACAAAAACTAGGCCGTTACCAGTAACTTTTTGCATAATAAAGCCTTCGCCACCAAAAAAGCCAGCACCAAGTTTTTTGTTAAAAAATGTGGAAAGTTCAACACCAGAAGTTGCGGCTAAAAATGCGGATTTTTGTAAAATAATTTCACTGCCACCACTAACAGGTATAGCTAAAATAGCACCAGGAAAAGATGAGGCAAATGCAATTTCGCCGGGGCCACCCTGAGCTGTATAACGGTTTTGGAACATGTTTTCACCTGAAAGCATACGCCCAAAAACTTTGCCTAGGCCGCCACCTATTGTTTCCATTTTCATATTTGGGCTCATCCATGCCATAGAACCGCTCTCGTTAATAACACTTTCGCCGCTTTCTAGTTTGCATAACACTACTGGTAAGTTATCGCCTAAAATTTCGTATGTCATTTTGATTCCTCCTAAGTTTGTATAGAGTTTTATTTTATTAGTTCTAACAAATCGGCTTTGCTACGCATGCCAACCATTGTTTTGTATTTTTCGCCATCTTTAAAGCTAATCAAAGTTGGTATGCTCATAACACCAAACTGTGCAGCAAGTTCAGGTTGTTCATCAACATTAATTTTGCCAACTTTTACATCTGGGTTTTCCTCAGAAATTTCATCCACAATTGGGCCTATTGCTCGGCAAGGTCCACACCAAGGTGCCCAAAAATCAATAAGTGTAGTGCCTGTTTCAATAATAGCACTAAAATTTTCTTTTGTAATAACATTAACAGCCATAATTATTCTCCTTTCAGAATAAGCTTGCAAATATATGTGTAAATAATTTAAAAATTAATTTACTACTTAGTTTTTCGTAATTGAGCTATCATACTAAGCCCAGCTATTGCGCCCTCGCCAACTGCGGTCGAAACTTGTAACACTCCACCTATGCAATCGCCAGCGGCAAAAAGCGAGGGTACATTGGTTTTCATTTCAGCGTCAACTACTATTGAGTTGCCATCAACCATAGCACCAACTTTACGCGCTAAATCACTAGCGGCAGCTTGGCCTAAAGCTAAAAATATACCGTCAAGCTCTAGTGTTGTGCCATCTTTAAAATGAACAGCACTTAGGCGATCCTCGCCAGATAAGCTTTCAAGCGCGGTTTCAATAACCTCTACGTTTTCAGGTGGAGTTATTTTTAATTCCTTGCCATTGGTTAAAAGTGTTATTTTTGCGGCATGTGGGGCAAGGTCGGATATTTCGTGTAGGGCAAACTCTGCATTGCCTATAACAGCAACGTTTTTTCCACGGAAAAAAAACGCATCGCATATAGCGCAATAACTAACACCTTTGCCCTCTAGCTCGTTTAAACCTTTTATGTTTAACTTTGAGCGTGGCGCGCCTGTTGCGAGTAAAACGGTTTTAGCTTCCAAATTTTGTGTTTTGGTTTGCACAATAAAACCTTCGCTGCCATAACCAAGGCCAAGGACTTCCTCGCTAGAAAACTCAGCGCCTAAAGTTTCAGCTTGTTTTAAACCATTGGCGTGTAGTTCAGCACCTGATATTGGTGCTGGTAAACCATAGTAATTTTCTATTGTATGGGCTTTTTCTAGTGCGCCTACATCTTTGCCTATTATTAATACGGTGCGCTTTGCACGTAGCAAATATAGTGCAGCGGAAATGCCAGCAGGGCCATTGCCGATAATTATTGAATCAAACAAAATAAATCTCCTTTCTTTTATCTGTTAATAGTATTATTAGCACAGAATGTTATCAAAATTATTATGATATTGTGAACACTTTAATAATGTTGTATCTAGGGGTATAGATTTTTCGTAAAATTTTCTATAAATAATAAAAAGAAAAAATTTCAGAAAAGCATATCTAAGCAAATTTTTGTTATTTTGCGATGCTGATATCGCAGTAACGCTTTGAGCTAATGCTCAAAGTTACTACTATATAAAACAAGTAAAAAAAACACGCCCAACATTAGCTTAAGCAAACATTGGACGAGTTTTCGACACCTTGGGGAGGTATCAAAGAAAAGAATAGAGGGAGGAGAACGGCTTGCGCCGTTTGGGTTGGTTAAGTAATAAGCGCTACATAAAGAGTTTTTTTGTAGCATCCCTCAAAACAAATGAAATTGTAGTTAAATTTATTTGTTTTTTCTAGTTTACCACTATTTGTGTTTAAAATCAACAGCATAATTCACTAAATTTAATGAAAAATCACGCCTTGTTTTCGGCAAGGCTCTATATTAAGCTAAATAAATGCAACTATTTTGATGTGTAAATCGAACATAAAATAGAAAAAATGCCTGAAAAGTTTAAAATGACACTTTTTGTTAAATTAAAAAATGAAACGATATACTTTACAAAAAAATTATACAGCGGTAATATATACATATTAAAATAGTATTATAGTTACGAATAGGAGAGTAAAATGACAATTAAAGAAATTTACGAAAAATTTGAAAAAATAGGATGCTTATCGTTTACAACTATTAACGAAGATGGCGACCCAGAATCTCGAATTGCACATTTAAGGGCTTTTGATGACGACGGAATTTATTTTATGACAATGTACACCAAAAGTTTTTATAAAGATTTAAAAGCACATGCTAAGATTTCTTTATGCGGACTTGGTGCAAGCGCTAAGGTTGAGCACGATGCAAGTGGTATGCCTGTTTTTGAAGGCGGTTATGCTATGCGTATGACAGGTAAAACAAAAGAGGTTTCCATTGAAGAAATAAAAGCTAAAAATAATCCTATGTTTGATATGTGCATTAAAGATTACGAAAAATATAATGCTATGGTAGTTTTTTGCATAACCTCTGGCAGAGGCGATATTTTTGATTATGATTTTGAACTTATTAATCGGGATTACAAACTGGAACGCATTTATTTTAGTTACAACGGCGCAAATCTAAAAACACGAGGCTTAAAAATAGATAACGAAAAATGTATATTATGTGGTGTCTGTCAAACGAAATGTTCTTTTTCAGCCGTTAGTATTAAAGATAATGTATATTCGATAAATATTAACCGATGTGATGAATGTGGTGATTGTTATATAAATTGCCCAGTTAAAGCGATTAATTATTAATTCAAAGCAAAATATGGGATTGGTTAAGCGGTACGCTTATGCGATGTCTGAAATAAATTGCAATTACA